>NZ_CP021106.3:0-652217 GCF_000355765.4 Nitrosospira lacus
ACACCAAAGGCCTCAACCACGGCCAGTACAGCGCGCCGGCTTATGCTTTATTTGCGGTTCAATCCATTGATTCAGGAAAATGGCAGGGAACGGATTCCCTGTCCTTAGTCCAACTTCAATTACGGGACACGCATCGTTTGAGTTGCAAGCATATCTCATGCCAGTCCATGCACATATTTAGAATCAGTGAGTTGAATATCACTTTCTGCCCGCTGAATAAAATATGTAAAGAAATCCGACAAATCAGGAATCACCACGGGAGGGGTAAGCGGTGTCCTTATTTCCGATACACTCTGTTGTTTTTTTTAGAACCTGCGCAAGGTATGGATGCATAACGCAAACCGCCACTCTCCCATCCTGATGATAAATTATATGTCATACATGATGCCGGTTCTATGGAAATGCTGCCTTGTTGTTGCCCCAATCAGCGGAAGATAAATCAGCGATGGACTTTCGGGGGATAATATTCCCGAATTTCCCATAAACCCTCCATCCCGATATGCCTATCATTCGCGTCGCACTCGACGTTCCTGTCAATACTTTATTCGACTATCTTGCACAGGATGTAACGGCACAGGATATCGGCGTTCGTGTATGCGTTCCGTTTGGAAAAAAGCAGGTGATAGGGGTAATCATGGAAGTAACTACTCACTCTTTGATTTCGCCATCCAGACTCAGGCAGGCCACTCACGTATTTCAGGATATTCCCCCGCTGCCTGCGTCGTTGCTTGATCTGTTCCGGTTTTGCAGCACCTATTATCATCATCCGCTGGGCGAGGTGGTAATGAACGGCCTCCCCGGCAGGCTACGCAGGACCAAACCCGTGGCGGTGGCCTCCGTTGCCGCCTCCCGATATTGCCTCACCCCTGCAGGACACGCAATCAACCTATCAGCCATTTCCGCCCGCAGTATCATCAAGCGTCGTTTACTGGCGGGACTGCAAGAATCCGGCGGCATGAATATTGAGGAGGTAAAACGGCTTTCGCGGCGTGCACCCGCCGCATTGCAGGAATTCATTACGCTGCGCTGGGTTGAGGAAACATTGATTGCCCCTCCCTTGACCGCAGATTCACTTATTGAAATAACATCACCAGGTCCTGTCCTTACAGCAGATCAGGAAAGTGCCGTCAATGACGTTGCCGCCAAAATAAATGACTTCAATACCTGGCTGTTACATGGCATTACCGGCAGCGGCAAAACAGAGGTCTATCTGCGGCTGATTTCGCTGCTGTTACGTCAAGGCCGGCAAACGCTGGTGCTGGTTCCTGAAATCAATCTGACGCCGCAACTGGAAGCGATCTTCCGCACACGCTTTCCCGCCATACAGCTGGTCAGTCTCCACAGCGGACTCACTCCCGGTGAGCGCGTGAATGCCTGGCTGCAGGCTCAGCGGGGTGAAGCCAGGATAATACTGGGTACGCGCCTGGCGGTCTTCACGCCGCTGCCAAAACTTGGTCTGGTCATTGTGGATGAGGAGCAGGATACTTCATTCAAACAGCAGGAGGGCTTGCGCTATTCAGCCCGGGACGTGGCAATCTTTCGCGCGAAGCATGCCAATGCACCAGTGATACTGGGTTCCGCCACTCCTTCGCTTGAAAGTTATTACAACGCGATTAATGGCCGCTACCTCAGATTGCGCCTGCAATCCCGCGCGGTAAAGAATGCAGCGCTGCCGGTCGTGCGGTGTCTCGATACCCGCTCCGCCAGAACAAAAGAAGGTTTTTCCGTCCCGTTGATCGCCGCGCTGGAGAAGTGCCTCGCCTTACACCAGCAAAGCCTGGTCTTCATCAATCGGCGTGGTTACGCACCGGTACTGCTGTGCAAGTCGTGCGCATGGACAGCAACCTGTCATCGTTGCGCCAGCCGTCTGGTGGTACATCTGCGAGAAAAACAATTGCGATGCCACCATTGCGGTCACCAGGAGCGCTTCCCCTCCGCCTGCCCCAAGTGCGGCGACCAGGATATCGCGCCTTTTGGCCACGGCACGCAGCGGGTAGAAGCCGCGTTGGCCGAGCGTTTCCCCAAGGCACGAATTGTACGCATCGATCGCGACAGCATGCGCCGAAAGAATGCATGGCAAAAAATATTGAAAGACATTCAGGAACGGCGTGTGGATATCCTTGTTGGAACACAAATTCTGGCGAAAGGACATGATTTTCCGAATCTGTCGCTGGTTAGCATCCTGAATTCCGATGCTTCACTATTCAGTACCGATTTTCGCGCGCCGGAGCGCCTGTTTGCTCAATTGATGCAGGTAGCGGGTCGAGCCGGGCGAGCCACTATTTCGGGAGAAGTTCTGATTCAAACCGAATTTCCTGATCATCCCCTATATCAGGCGCTGCGGCGGCACGATTATGATGCGCTCGCGCAAACACTCCTGGCAGAAAGGAAAACAGCGGGATTTCCACCGTATGTCTACCAGGCGTTATTGCGGGCGGAAGCGCTGCAGATTGCAGCTGCGCTGGCTTTCCTTGCCAGGGCGGCAGCCATAGCGAAAGCCCCTGAGCAAGTTGAGATATTCGATCCGGTTCCGGCGCAGATGTCCCGGTTAAAAGGAATGGAGCGCGCGCACCTGCTTATACAATCCGGCTCGCGCAAACAATTACAGGAATTTCTCTCTGGGTGGCGGTCGAAACTCGACGCGCTTTCAACACACAAGGTACGATGGACGCTGGATGTCGATCCGCTGGAGTTTTGACCGGGAATCGATGGACTAGAATCCGGCGGTTGATTGCTCATTTTTCGACGTCCGCCTGTCCCCACGGCTTAGTGAATTTCGGCGAGTAATCTGCTTGTCATTTGTTCCGCCTGGCGAAGATATCCGCCGCCGAACAAGTTGAGATGGTTCAGGACGTGATACAGGTTATACAGTGTCTTCCGTATGGAGTAGCCGGAATCGAGGGGATAGGCTTCCCGGTAGGCTGCATAGAAGACCGCAGGGAATCCTCCAAAAAGTTCCGTCATGGCAATATCCGTCTCGCGATCCCCATAATAGACGGCTGGGTCAAATAACACCGGCTGACCCGTACAATCAAAACTATAGTTGCCACCCCACAAGTCACCGTGAAGAAGTGAGGCAGCCGGCCCCGTTCCTGGAAAAAAGAAATCCAGCTGCGTCAGCAGTTGCTCACCCTGAGTCTGCAATTTTCCGGTGTAGCCATTAATCCGGGCAAGTTGTAATTGATAGCCCAAACGTTGCTCGCGCCAGAACTGTATCCAGTTGGGAGAATAGCTATTGATTTGCGGCGTGGCGCCGATGACGTTATCACGCATCCATCCGAATTTTTCAAAAGAGACACGATGCATCGCAGCCAGTTGTGCGCCCAAGGCTGCAGCGCCGCTACTGGAAACATTACCCATTTCCAAATACTCCAGCACCAGCCATGCTCTGGATTTATTTTTCCCACAGCAGACCGGTACTGGAACACGCAATGTATGGGAGCGTTGAATTTCTTGCAGGCCTGCCGCTTCCGCCTGAAATATTGACAGGCTGTCGGCATTGTTCAGTTTGACGAAAAATTGCCGGCCTGCACCTTCAATCCGATGCGTTTCGTTGATGCAACCGCCGCCAATGGAAGCGGTTTTCTCCACAACGAACGGAAGGCCGGTGGAATTTGAGATTTGTGCGGCAACATCAGCCCAAGGTAGCATAAGCGAATGCCGGAGTATCGTTTCAGGACAACCACTTCCTTGCCCGCCGGATGGCTGCCCTCACCTGTGCCGGTGCTGTTCCGCCAATATGACTACGACTATTTATCGAGCCCTCCAGGGTTAGTACAGCGTAGATATCGCTATCGATCAACCGCGAGAATTTTTGCAATTCCGGGAGAGACAGCGCGCTCAGGTCCCGGCCGCTCTTGTCGGCGAAGCGCACCGCTTGGGCTACCGCCTCGTGCGCTTCGCGAAAAGGCAATCCTTTTTTTGTCAGGTAGTCGGCCAGATCGGTAGCCGTGGCGTAACCACGCATTGCGGCGTTGCGCATTACCTCCTGGTTGACGCGCACGCCGGTCAGCATATCGGCGTAGATGCGCAGCGTGTCAATAAGCGTTTCCACCGTGTCAAAAAGAGGTTCCTTGTCTTCCTGGTTGTCTTTATTGTAAGCCAGCGGCTGACCTTTCATCAGCGTCAGCAAGGCAACCAGGTGCCCGTTGACGCGCCCGGTTTTGCCCCGCACCAGTTCCGGCACGTCCGGATTCTTTTTTTGCGGCATGATGGATGAGCCGGTACAGAACCGGTCGGCGAGATCAATGAAGCCAAATGATGGATTCATCCATAAAATCAATTCTTCCGATAGCCGGGACAGATGCGTCATGATCAGCGCCGCGCCGGCACAGAACTCGATGGCAAAATCCCGGTCGGAAACCGCGTCCAGCGAATTTTCGCAAACCCCGTCAAATCCCAGTTGTTGCGCCACCGCCTTGCGATTGATGGGATAACTGGTCCCCGCCAGCGCCGCCGCGCCCAACGGCAGCTTGTTCACGCGCCTCCGGCAATCGGATAATCGTTCGACATCGCGCTTCAGCATTTCAAAATATGCCATGAGATGATGACCGAAGACAACCGGCTGCGCCACCTGCAAATGAGTGAAACCAGGCATCACGGTATCCACATGCCGTTCGGCGAGGTCAAGCAATGCGCGCTGCATACCCTGGATAAGCCCGATGATATCGTCTATCGCGGCACGCAGATAAAGCCGCACATCGGTGGCGACCTGATCGTTACGTGATCGCGCGGTATGCAGCCGTTTGCCGGCATCGCCGATCAGCGTAGTGAGCCGTTTCTCGATATTGAGATGTACGTCTTCCAGTTCCAGGAGCCAGACGAATTCACCGCTGCGGATTTCGTCACGAATCAAGCCAAGGCCGGATTCGATGGCAGCCAAATCCCCCGCATCGATGATGCCTGCGCCAGAAAGCATCCGGGCGTGAGCAAGCGATCCCTGGATATCGTATTCCGCCAGCCTGCGATCAAAACCAACCGATGCGGTATAACGCTGCACCAGTTCCGAAACCGGCTCATCGAACCGCCCCGACCAGGTGTTCCCTTTTTTTTCAGCCGATGTGCTTTTCTTTTTTGAAGTTGCCATATCCTAAATCCGGCAGTTGCCGCTTATCATCCTAAATTCGGCAGTTGATCGCATATTCTTCAGTTTAATATTATGATTTATAAATATGCTTACCTAAATCGATCTTCATCTTCTGGGCGACCGCGCCACATGGTATTCAGCCGCTGGATTCAGGCCGAAGAACGAGTATAAATCAAAATAACTTTCCTTACGTCCTGCAGGATTTCCATATCGGGGGACTTTGCGGCATTCAAAATATCCATGTGACAAGGGATGGCGCATTACCCATCCAGATGGGTCTGGAATACCAGTCCGGCATGCTCTCGCAGCCTATGGAACTGAATCAGCCTCCAGCTCTCCTGCGCGACACTCAGTTCCGCTCCGAATGAGGCCAGAAAGGTAGGCGCGTCCACCGCATCATAGGCCACCCGGTGCGCGTTGGTATCAATGAACCGCTTCAGTTCGCGTGGATCATCGGACGTGACCCAGCGCGCCATCTGGTACTTTGCCGAAGCGAGACGGGCATCTACGCCATACTCGTGCTTGAGCCGGTGCGCCACCACTTCAAACTGCAATGTGCCCACCGCACCCAACAGCAAAGCACCTCCGGCATGGGGCCGAAATACCTGGATCGCCCCCTCTTCACCCAACTGGGTAAGTCCCAATTTGAGCTGCTTGCTGCGCATTGGATCGGCAATTTCCACCGTCTGGAAGATTTCAGGTGCGAAAAATGGCAAACCGGTAAACTGCAAGCGCTCACCTTGCGTCAGTGTATCTCCCAACTGCAACGTTCCATGATTGGGAATGCCAATAATATCGCCGGAGTAGGCGATATCAAGCAACTCGCGCCGCTGTGAGAGAAAGGATACTACGCCGTTGGTACGGATATCCTTATCGCTACGTACAACCCTGAGGTTCATTCCGCGCTCGAAGCGGCCCGAACAGATCCGCACGAAGGCGATGCGATCCCGGTGTGCGGGATTCATGTTCGCCTGAATTTTGAATACAACACCTGAAAACATCGATTCCGCAGGTTGCACCTGACGCTGTAAGGCTTGGCGCGATCCGGGTGATGGCGCAAGATCGACCAGTGCGTCAAGTACTTCGCGTACGCCAAAATTGTTGATGGCCGAGCCAAAAAATACCGGGGTCTGCTCACCGGCGAGGAAAGCCACGTGACTGAATTCTGGCGAGGCGCCACGTATCAGCTCAATTTCCTGCCGAGCCTGGGCAACATTCTCCGTGAAACGTAGCGCGATTTCGGGATTATCCAGGCCTTCGATAATTTCGTCCTGTTCATCCAGTCTATCCGCACCTGGGCGAAAAACGCGCATGCGGTCGCGCCGCAAGTCGAATACACCATGAAAACTGCGGCCCATACCCAGCGGCCAGGTAAAAGGTACCGCCGTCATATTCAACGTCCGTTCGATTTCGTCAATGAGGTCGAGCGGTTCCCGTACTTCACGATCCATTTTGTTCACGAAAGTGAGGATGGGCGTATTACGCGCACGGCACACTTCCAGCAGACGCAATGTCTGGGCCTCCACGCCATTGGCGGCATCGATCACCATCAACGCCGCGTCCACCGCGGTCAGCACCCGGTAGGTATCTTCGGAAAAATCCTGGTGACCCGGCGTATCCAGCAAATTGATGACGCAACCCCGGTACTCCATCTGCATCACGGAGCTGGCGACTGAAATACCCCTTTGCTTCTCGATCTCCATCCAGTCCGAGGTGGCATGACGGCTCGCTTTGCGCGCCTTGACGCTGCCGGCGATATGAATGGCGCCGGCAAACAGCAACAACTTTTCCGTCAGCGTCGTTTTACCCGCATCCGGGTGCGAAATTATGGCAAACGTGCGCCGACGCGCCACTTCCTGATCGACCGCCATCAAATATTCCTCATGCTGAATCTTGTTCCTGTGGGTAAAGGTAGCACCGCGCCGTGTGCGTTGGACTGAATGCGCTTGTTCCGGGGTAATGCTCCCGGCATATCGGCATGACGTGCGGACAACGAGGATGAAAGTGGCAGCCGGATGGCGGATTGGCTGGAGAAGGCAGATCTCCATGCAGGTGGATGATCTGGCGCTTTGATGCGAGATCAATGACAGGTACCGCCGACAGCAGCGCCTGAGTATAGGGATGCCTGGGATGATCCAATACTTCATCCACCCGCCCCTGTTCCACGATTCTTCCCAGATACATCACCGCCACCTCGTCGGCGACATACTCCACCACCGAGATATTATGAGTGATGAATAGATATGCCAGTCCCAGGTTGCCCTGCAAATCCTTCAGCAGATTCAGGATCTGTGCCTGTACCGATACATCCAGCGCACTGGTGGGCTCGTCGCAAACAATCAGCCGAGGATTGACCGCCAGGGCGCGGGCAATGGCGATACGCTGGCGCTGGCCCCCGGAGAACTCGTGCGGATAGCGCCATTTGGTCTCTGGCGGCAACCCGACACTTTCCAGCAGTGCATCCACTCTTCCTTTCTTGCCGGTGGAATGATACTCCGGATGACTTGTTGCGCTGCCGCTTTCTGCACCCAGAGCATTCATGCCTTCTTCAATGATGTCCACGATACGCATCCGCGGGTTGAGTGACGAATAGGGGTCCTGAAAGATGAGCTGAAGTTCAGCACGCATCTTCCGCAAGCGATTGCGTTCCATCCCCACGAGTTCAAGCCCGTTATAGCGCACACTGCCCGCGGATGGCGGAATCAACTGCAGAATACCCTTGCCGGCCGTCGTCTTGCCACAGCCGGATTCTCCCACCAGCGCCAGCGTCTTGCCCTGCTGAATCGCCAGCGAGACGCCATCCACCGCCTTGACATATCCGGTAATACTTCTCATCAGCCCCTTATGTATCGGGAAATAAACCTTGAGACCGGTAACGGACAGTAAGCAGGAGCTGGAATCCAGTGATTCAAAAACCAATGCCGGTTGAGGACTTGACTCCGCTGGTCTCTCAGCGTCCTGAGCTGTGGCTTTGAAGCGCTGATTCCCGAATTCCGGGCCCTGAACGCTGGGACTGGTATCCTCGTTAAAGAGATGACATCTCACCTGGTGTCCGCCGGCCACGACGTTCCACCTCGGCGCGATCTCATGACACAGTTCCCACGCACGGTCACATCGGTCGGCAAAACGACAGCCGGTAAATTCGCGTGACAGCGGGGGGACATTTCCGCCAATCGCCGCCAGCCGCAGTCCTCGCTTGCGCACGACCTTGCCCGGCAGGGAAGCGAATAATTTCTGCGAATAAGGATGTGCCGGCCCGCTAAAAAAATCTTCGCGAGTCGCTGTCTCTACAATTTCACCCGCGTACATGACCGCCACTCGATGCGCCATTTGCGCCGCCACCGCGAGATCGTGAGTGATGAGCAGGATCGCCATGCCATCGCGTTTCTGCAAACCGCGCATCAGATCCAGCACCTGGGCCTGAATGGTGACGTCCAGCGCGGTAGTCGGCTCATCGGCAATGAGTAGCTCAGGCTCTCCAGCCAGCGCCATGGCAATCATCATCCGCTGCTTCATTCCACCCGAAAACTGGAAGGGATATTCATTCATGCGGCGTGCCGCATCCGGTATACCCACCTGGTTCAATATCTTCAGTACGCGTTCTTGTACCGCCATACCGCTTAAATTGAAATGCCGCCGCAATACCTCGCCAATCTGGTCCGCCACCGTCATTACCGGATTCAAACTTAGCATCGGCTCCTGAAATATCATGCTGATGCGCTTCCCGCGGATATCGCGCATAGCGGCTTCCGGCAACAGAAGCAGATCCTCCTCGCCGATCCTGACGGACCCCGCCACAATCTCTCCCGCATCTGGCAACAGCCGCATAACCGAGAGGGCCGTCATGGATTTTCCACAACCGGACTCCCCCAGTAATGCAAAGGTCTCGCCCCTCAGGATTCGCAGCGTAAGCCCATCTACCGCCCATATCGGTGCCTCTCCTGTGTGGAGGACGGTCTCGAGATTATCAATCTGTAACAGGGGATTCATGGCTGGGAGGAACCTTCAACCGTAGAGGAAACGGATTGGGGCTCCGATTTCTTCCCACGTCCCCGGCGACGCGATATTACCGCCTTTGCCGGCCACGTTTTCGCTCGTGGATCAAAGGCATTCTGTACCGCATCAGCAAAAAGATTGGCGCTCAATACCAGCGCGAACATGAAACTGAAGGCCGCAAGCAATGCCCACCACACCATCGGTTCACGCGCCATTTCCAGTCGCGCGGCGTTGATCATGGTGCCAAAACTGATCATGGAAGGGTCGACGCCGACGCCCACATAAGACAGTACAGCCTCCGCCAGAACCAATCCGCTGAAATCCATCACGGTGGCAATCAGCACGATATGCATCACATTGGGAAGGATGTGGCGGCTGATGATACGCCAATGGGAGACGCCGAAGGCATGGGCCGCCTGAATATATTCCATCTCTCGCAGCTTCAGGGTTTCACCGCGCAGCAACCGGCATAAGCCGGTCCAGCTGGTGACTCCGAGTATGATGCAAAGAAACAGCAGGCGCAGGTCGGCGCGCGCGGCAATGGTATCGAACAACTCGGGGCGTGTTTCTATATAGACCTGCATCATCAATACCGTGGCTGCAATCAGCAGGACGCTCGGGATTGAGCTCAGCGTGGTGTACAGGTATTGAATGACATCATCCACCCAGCCACGAAAATAGCCAGCCATAATGCCCAGGAGCAGCGCGAACGGCAGCATCATCAGCGTGGTGAGCGTTCCAATCACCAAACCCGTGCGGATGCTTTTGAGCGACTGATAAAATACGTCCTGCCCCACCTTATCGGTGCCAAATATATGGTAACTGCCGGACAATGCCAGCGCAGCACCGCAGAACAGTAATATGAACGCAAGCGTGATGTATACCGCGTTCCATGGAACCAGGGTGGTGCCGCGCCAGACGGCGGAAAACACTGACGAGAATTTTTCACCGCTACGGCGCGCCAGCAGCCTGGTCAAGGAAACCACCACGATACCCCATAGGAGAAGGCCCAAACCTCCACCCACTCCTGCCTTCCGGGCCACATCGGCGGCAAGCTCAGACTCGGGATCCTGCAAATGCGCGCCGCCGAATTGCAACCGGGGAAATTCCCGCACCTGCCGGCCGTCCGGAAGCTCTGTTGTTTCCCTGGCATAAAGAAATGCGGCAAAGGGCGCGGAATAAGTTTTCTCCACGCGCGTCCGCAAAGGGGCTGCAATCACATCAAGCAGGCTTAGCACTTCCACGCCGTATGCTTTTTCGCCGTTGCCGCTGTGACTATTCTCGATGGCGGGACGCATATGTACCGTATCGAGTAATCCCACGGCAATAAAGAATACCAGAACCGTAAGCGCCGCCATTCCGCTCGCACTGTGCCCCACACGCCGCCATGGCGCCAGAAGATACTCGTTGCGCCGCACGTGCCAGACAAAGACGATTATCACCGCCACCAGCAGGTAGACGAGTGCGTCTGTCCAGAGAATTACCGGTTTGAAGGACATTATCCTAAATCCGGCGGTTGGACGGGATGAAGCCTGCGGTTTTTAGGGTACAGGGTAAGGCGCAACGATGCGGAATGCGACCGCGCAGGGCGGAGCGGTTCCTTCCGAAGGAAGATGCGACCCCATAGCGGGATGTAGGGCGCCCAACGAGAGCGCGGGCATCCCCTACGCTGCCCGATCCCCGCTTCACGGGGCCCCTCGTGCGACGCTTCGGGGGGCCATTCCATTCCAAGGAGTTGCAACGCAGCCCTGCGTCGCAAAAATCGTGTAATCTGCCCCGTAGTGAACTCACCCAGGTGAAGATTGATTGAGACGAAACAGCTTTGTAAATCATAATATTAAACTGAAAAATGGCGATCAACTGCCAGATTTAGGATTATAGAGTCATCATGCCAATCTCACCCTGGGATCTACCAGCGTATAGGAAATATCCGTCAATATCAGTCCGACGATATAGAGCAGCGATCCCAGAAAGACCATGGCGCGCACCACGGCAAAGTCCTGTGAGTTGATTGCATCGATGGTATAGCTGCCCAATCCGGGAATGCCGAAAAATGACTCGGCGATCAGGCTTCCCAGAAATAGCAGCGGAATCAGTACCACCGCGCCGGTAAGTATCGGAATCATTGCATTCCTGAGCACATGCCTGAATAGCACAAGGCTTTCAGACAATCCCTTGGCGCGCGCGGTGCGAACGTAATCCTTGCCCATTTCCTCAAGGAAAATGGTGCGATACCAGCGGGTGCTGGCGCCCGCACCGCTAATCACGCCGACGATAACCGGCAGCAGCAGGAATTTAACGGCATTCAGGCCGCTCCCATAACCTGAAATGGGCACCAGATGCCACATCTTGCTGATCAAAAACTGGCCGCCAATGATATAGAACAAACTGGAGATGGACATCAGGGCGACGCATAGTACCACACCCCAGAAATCCACGTAGGTGGCCCGGAAAAATACCATTGCCAGCGCAAAAAATATGTAGACCACCAATCCCAGCAGGAACACGGGCAGCGCGATGGCGAGGCTGGGCATCATGCGTGTCTTGATTTCATGAGCAATGTCACGTCCGTCGTCGGCCCGTCCAAAATCAAAGGCAAACATGGCCACCGACTTCTCGAAGAAAATAGTGCGCGTGAATTTTGCCACACCTGGCATCGTATCGTTAAACATGAGCGGCTTATCATACCCACGCTCCTGCTTCCATTTGGTAATGGCCTCGGGTGTGACGCGCTTGATTCCCAGTTGCATCCTCGCCATATCGTCGGGGCTGTTAACCACAAAGAACAGCGTAAAAGTGATCAGATTCACACCGATCAGGATGGGAATGGCATAAAGCACGCGCCGAATGATGTAATTAAGCAACGCCGCCTCTTGACTCCGGAATCCCGGCCTGTGATTCCCTACTCCTGATTCCTGCGCTTCGCTCCCTGCGGCGGTAAACGGCCACGGCCGGGACCAAGCCTACCGCCAGCACGATCAATCCCAGCACAATGGGCCACAACACCGGCTCATTCCATTCGCGCCGCTTCTGATCCCGCAACCCCGCATCTACCCGGAAGTACTTGATGTTGTTGTGCGATAGTCTGTTCGGCTTAACATTGCCGTACCAGGCGTGATAAAGCCCATAGTCCTTGGGGTGATATCCCCAAAGCCAAGGCGCATCGTGCCGCAGGATGTCGATCATACGATCGATGATTTGCTGGCGTTCGGGACTGTTTTCCATATTCTTCATTTTCTCGAACAACCGGTTATACTCGGGATTGGAGTAATTGGAGGCATTCTCGCCTTCATTGCCGACTTTCTGTTGCGGACCGTACAACAGGAACAGGACATTCTCGGGATCGGGATAATCAACATTCCAGCCCCACTCGAAGATTTGTGCATTGCCCTTGCGTATCTTGTCCTGGAAGCGGTTGTAATCGGTGCTGCGAACCACCAGCTGGATGTTGAGTTTCTGGAATTGTTTACGCATCCAGTCGAGACTGGATTTATCGTCGACACCTCGGGCGGTCACATCGAAATACAGCACCAGCGGTGCGCCGGTTTTCGCGTTCATACCGTTGGGATAGCCCGCCTCGGCCAGCAACGCCTTGGCGGCTTCGATCGGTTTGCGCCGCGGCCGCCCGTTTAGCCAATCGTAGACCACCGGGTTAATTCCGTCCTTGCCCTCACGATGGCCGGCAATACCCGGTGGAATAGGGCTTTGGGCCGGGATACCGCGGCCATTGGCAAATATCGAAACATATTCTTCGTAATCCACCGCGATTGAAATGGCCTGGCGCAATTTTCTGGCGGACTCGCGCTCTTGCCGGGTCACGCCGCCGACCACCGGGTCCAACATATTGAAACCCATGTAGTTCGTGGAAGTCGCTATAGCGGTTTCGAGCCGGATACCCTGTTGCTTCATCGCCTCCGTTACGGACGCTTCCCCCTGGCCCGTCAGTTGCACCGCCTGATCGAAACTGTCGGAGCCAATGCCCGAAGCATCATAGTACCCCTGAAGGAATTTGTTCCAGCGCGGGATACTTTCCTTATCACGACTGGATATAACCTTGTCGATAAAGGGCAGGGGCTTGCCCGCATCCGCGAGCAACCCTGCCTGCACATCCTCCGGCATGCCTTCCGAGGGATAGGCCTCGCCGTGGAAATTGGGATTTTTTTCCAATACCATCATGCGGTTGGGATCATTTTCGGTGAGCATATAAGGACCGGTACCCACAGGATACCAATCAAAGGTGATATTTTTTTCAGCCAGCCCTTTTTGGGTATAGAAACGCTCCGCCTCCCATGGGATGGGCGCGAAAAAAGGCATTGCCAACCAGTATATGAACTGGGGATATTTACCCTTGATCTTGATTCGATAGGTGTAACGGCTCACCGCTTCCGCGCCTTCCAGCGAATAATTGTTCAAATCCAGATAGGCATCGCCGGCCTGCCCGTCGAGCCGCGCCACGACGGCACTCTGAAGCGTTATGGAGTACTCCTTGAGACCTACGATGTAGTCCGCCATCAGGCCGAAAATTGGCGAATGCAATTTGGGATGCGCCAGTCGCTTGATTTCGAAAACATAATCTTCGGCCGTCAATTCGCGGGAACCGGTGTGACGAAAATCGGACAGCTTATAAACCCCGGTCAGATCCTCTGCGGTGAGACTGTGATAAAGAAATCCTCCCTGCTCATTCTTGGCGAAGGCCGGGTGAGGCTGATACTGGATGCCGGGCTTGATCGAGATTTCATAAATCGTATAGGCGATTTGTGCGGCATCCACGCTGTCGTGCAGACGCTTTCCATCCTTGTCGAAATATTGCGCAACGGGCATTTCCGCAGCCGCCGATGGAATGAGCGTATAGGGACGTTTGAGGTAATGATATTGCAGCGGCGGTTCATAGATCTGCGCCGTCAGCAGGATTTCGTTGGAGCTGTATGACTGCACGGGATCAAGGTGCTTTGGACGTTCGGCAAAAGCGGTGTAGAGAATATTCTTCCCCGCATCGGCCGCCGGATAGGGACTGTTCCACGAATTACCGCTGCAGGCGCAAATGAAGACCACAAGCGATACCGGCAGATATTTGGATAGAGCCTTCATTGATGCGATAGTGTAGCGTAAATATCAGAAACGGAAATGACGCTTCAACTCCGGCGACTTTCATGATTCTACAAGCAGGAGAGACTTGAAGCTATAATCCCAATCCAGCAGTTGACCATTCATTTCTCACTCATTTTTCAGCTGGGCACCATGATCCACAAAGTTTTTTGCGCCATTTGGCCTTCATCTTTTTGGTGAGTTCGCTAGTGAGTGGGTTGCATGATTTTTGCGGCAGAGGGCTGCGTTGCAATTCTTGGAATGGAATAACCATTCCGCGTCATTGTGCCTTGCCCTGCACCTCAGAAACCATGCACTCTCCTTCGTCCAACTGCCGGATTTAGGATAAATTCCCCAAACTTCACTACTCCAAGGATATGACATGAAACTTCTCGCTGGTAAACGCATCCTCATCACCGGACTGCTCAGTAACCGCTCCATTGCCTATGGCATTGCAAAAGCCATGCATCGCGAGGGCGCGCAACTGGCCTTTACCTATCAGGGAGAAGGGATACGCGAACGAGTGGAAAAAATAATCACTGAATTCGAGAGTGATTTGCTGTTTCCCTGTGACGTTTCCAGCGATGATGAGATCACCCGCTGTTTTGATGATTTAGGAAAATATTGGGATGGCCTCGATGGCATCGTTCATTCGATCGCCTTTGCCCCGCGAGAGGCATTGAGTGGAGATTATCTCGAAAGCGTAAACCGTGAAGCCTTCCGCATTGCTCACGATGTCAGTTCCTACAGTTTTGCAGCCCTGGCAAAAGCGGCGATGCCGTTGATGCAAGGCAGGAATGGCTCGCTGCTTACGCTTACTTACCTCGGCGCGGTCAGGGTTATGCCGAATTACAATGTAATGGGCTTGGCGAAAGCCAGTCTTGAGGCTAATGTGCGCTTCATGGCATCCAGCCTTGGGCCCAAGGGAATACGCGTCAACGCAATTTCCGCCGGCCCGATCAAAACCCTGGCGGCGGCAGGAATTGGTAATTTCGGAAAACTGCTGAACTATACGGAGAAAGCCGCGCCATTACGACGTAATGTTTCCATTGCAGAAGTCGGCAACGTCGCAGCCTTTCTGTGTAGCGATCTGGCTAGCGGCATTACCGGCGAAATTACCCACGTCGATGCAGGATTTAACATAATCGCTTTTGATATCAGCGAAGCTTGATCTTTGAAAAAACTCTGAGCAAATTCCGCAGAGTTGCCGGCAAAGCACTCCGGGAAGAATTCATTCAGAGGTTCCCTGGCGACAATAAATAAAGGGCTTCTTATTTCTTCTCCAGGCTCTCATTCCTGACCGTCACGTCGTACTGCTTTCTAACCGCGGCAAGATAAGATGTGAGCTCCTCCTGGGCATGTACCTGCTGCAATTGCCGGGCAAAGGTCTTGCGTTCGGATACCTCCGCTGGAACCGGTTCAATGACACGGCTGATGCGGATTAAGGTAAAACCGCCCTGGGAATTCTCCATACCGGCATAGGATGGAAGTCTCGTCGCTTCAGCTTTGAAAACCGTACGCAGGGTTTCGTTATCCAGACCTTGGGGCTCTTTCCTGGAAACTTGCTGGGTTATGCCCCACGCAAGGATTCCACCCTTTCCTTCCTGCAGCTGCGCAAGTTTTTCCCTGCCTGATTTTTGGGCCGCTTCCGCAGCTTCCTTACGGGCTACCCGCTCGCTAATTTTATCCCGCAACACCGTAATGGAAGGCGTCGTCTCCGGCCTATGTTCCAGAACCCTGGCTGAAACAAGCGTATTGGGCACCACTTCCACCGCTTCGGTGTTACGCTTGTTCTTGAGCGCATCTTCCGAAAATATCGCCTGCAGCAATCTTCCATTAGTGAAATAGGGGGGTTCACCTGCGCTTCTGCCAATCCAATCACTCTGCTGAACGCGCAGGCTGAACTTCTCCGCGGCGGGCCGCAGGCTGTCACTCTGCTCATATACCATGTTGCTGAAGCCTTCGGCCGTTTCACCAAAAATTTTCCCGGCTTTTTGCTTCTTCAGCTCCTGCTCGACCTGGTTCTTTACTTCATCAAAATGAACAAGTTTTACAGGTTTTATCGCAGAGAGCTTGATGATATGGAAACCGTGATCTGTTTCGACCAGATTACTGATCTCATCCGGTTTCATCTGAAAAACCGCGTCTTCGAACGCCTTGACCATCATATTGCGTGCGAAAAATCCGAGGTCACCGCCATTGATTGCCGAACCCGGATCTTGGGAATGCTGCTTGGCAAGTTCCGCAAAGCTTTGCGGGGCCTGCCTTACCTGAACAAGCAATTGCTCGGCCTTGGCGCGCGCCGCGGCTTTCTCCACATCGGATGCCGTAGCGGGGACCGTTATCAGTATGTGGCTCGCGCGGCGCTCCTCGGGCTGCTCAAACTCACTGCGATGTTCCTCAAAATACTTTATTGCTTCATCAGCGGTCACCTGCAAGTCTTTAGTCAAATCGTCCAGAGATAGCACAAGGTATTCAACACGTACTTGCTCCGGCACCCGAAACTCGGCTTGGTGGCTATCGTAATATGATTTGATGGCGGCATCATCGGGTTTCATCTGCGACAGGAATTGCTCCGGTTGTATTTGAATCAGGCTGATTTCGCGCTTCTCGCTGCCCAACCGCATAATTCTTTCCGCCACCGAGACAGGAACGAAACCATTCCCGGTGTATGCGTCCGTCAATTGCTGACGCATCATTTCCTGGCGCACACGCCCTTCAAATGTTCGTGGATTCATTCCCTGACCACGCAGCAGCTCTTCATAACGCTGCTTGGAGAATTTACCATCCTCCTGAAACGCGGAGATATCCTGTATGACCAATATCAATTGCGAATCCGGCACGGTCAATCCAAGGCGCGCAGCCTCATGCTTCAGCAGCCGCTGCTGGATCAGTCCCTCCAATACCGCGGACCGCAGTTCCGGGTTATCCAGCATCGCATCGTTAAAATTTTCTCCCATGGTCGCCCGCATGCTTTCCTGCTGATTGCGCAACGCCTGCTCAAATTCCTGACGCGGTATCTTCTCGCCAGCCGCCAATGCGAGGTAGTCTTTGCCGTCGCCACTGTTATACGACTCGATTCCCCAGAATAGAAATGGTAATGTGGCGAGCGCCAGGATCACCTGGACGATACGTTTTTTCCTGTGAACAAAATCAAACATTAGCCTAAATCCGACAGTTGGGCAGGAAGGAATGTGCGGTTTTTGGGGTGCAGGGCAAGTCGCAACGCAATCATGCGTCGTATAATCAAAAGGATGAAGGCTGGGTGATGAGAAGAGTCTTTATGGATCATAGCTGCCGGACTAAAAAATAAACGGCCAATGGCCAGATTCAGGATCAATAAATTCAGGCAACGCATAAAAAAGGCGAACTCGCGTTCGCCCTGGTTTAGCACAAAATCTGGCGGAGTGGACGGGACTCGAACCCGCGACCCCCGGCGTGACAGGCCGGTATTCTAACCAACTGAACTACCACTCCAAAGATCTATAAGTTTCTGCTGGTGGGTGCTGACGGGGTCGAACCGCCGACATTCGCCTTGTAAGGGCGACGCTCTACCAACTGAGCTAAGCACCCCGTCCGAAGAATGCTAGTTTACTGCATCCTTGAGCGCCTTGCCAGCGCTGAATTTCGGAACTTTTGCGGCCTTTATCTTGATTGCCGCACCAGTACGAGGATTGCGGCCGGTGCGGGCCGCGCGTTTACCCACTTTAAAAGTTCCAAATCCGACGAGCGTTACACTCTGACCTTTTTTTAGAGCGGCTTTAATGGCGGATAATGCTCCATCCAGCGCGTTACCTGCAGAGGCCTTGGAAATATCGGAAGACTTGGCGATGGCATCGATGAGTTCAGATTTATTCACGGTGATTCCCCTTTCGTTATTTTAGTTACAGAAAAACCCTTGCAATTGGTTTTATATCAAGCCGTTTGTGCTTGGTCAAGCAATTGTGAAAATATTTCAGAAACATTTTGTACATAAACTCAACGCGTGAAAATCTTGCTGTCTCCCGCAATCCAAGTCCTGTTTAGTGAAACGGAATAACCAGAGACCGAAAAATAAAAACTCACGAGAGTTCTTTTTTCGGAATTTAGTGCTTGATAACCGTGGTGGTGGCAGTACCCCCCTCAACCCCCACGGGACCAGGCACGGGCGCGGGTGTAACAGGAAGCGCTTCCGGCTTGCGCTCCAATGCCAGGTCCAGCACCTGATCTATCCATTTAACCGGATGAATATCCAGCCGATTCTTGATATTCTCCGGAATTTCGGTCAAATCCTTGACGTTATCCTCTGGAATCAGCACTATCTTTATACCACCACGGTGCGCGGCCAAAAGTTTTTCCTTGAGACCACCGATAGGCAGCACCTCACCGCGCAGTGTTATTTCTCCCGTCATCGCCACATTTGCCCGAGCCGCAATGCCCGTCAGCGCCGATACCATCGCGATGCAGATGCCGATTCCGGCGCTGGGGCCGTCTTTGGGCGTCGCACCCTCCGGCAGGTGGATATGAATATCGTTCTTCTGATAAAAATCATCGGCAATACCCAACGTTCTTGAACGGCTGCGTACCACCGACAGCGCAGCCTGGACCGATTCCTGCATTACCTCCCCCAATTTTCCGGTAGTGATGGTTTTTCCCTTGCCCGGTAAGACGACCGCCTCGATGGTCAACAATTCTCCACCTACCTCGGTCCATGCCAGACCCGTAACCTGTCCTACCTGATTTTTCTCTTCCGCAACGCCATAGGTGTAACGTCTTACCCCAAGGTATTTATCCAGATTGCGTCCGCTGATGGTAATTTTTTTCTGATCACCTTTGAGCAGCAATGCCTTGACCACTTTGCGGCATATTTTTGAAATTTCCCGCTCCATAGCCCGCACGCCGGCTTCCCGCGTGTAATAGCGGGTAATATCACGCAAAGCGGATTCGGATACCGCCAGTTCATCTTCCTTGAGCCCGTGATTTTTTATCTGCTTAGGCAACAGGTAACGCGTCGCGATATTGAGTTTCTCATCCTCGGTATAACCCGACAACCTGATCACCTCCATGCGATCCAGCAATGCCGGGGGGATATTCAGGGTGTTGGCGGTAGCAACAAACATGACGTCCGACAAATCATACTCGACCTCGATGTAGTGATCCACGAATGAGTGATTCTGCTCCGGGTCCAGCACTTCCAGTAATGCGGATGATGGATCACCCCGGAAATCCATACCCATTTTGTCCACTTCATCGAGCAGGAATAATGGATTTTTGACACCCACCTTGGTCATGTTCTGCAAGATCTTGCCCGGCATCGAACCAATGTAGGTACGACGGTGACCGCGTATCTCCGCCTCGTCGCGCACACCACCCAAGGACATGCGCACGAATTTGCGGTTGGTGGCACGGGCGATGGATTGCCCCAACGATGTCTTGCCCACGCCAGGGGGTCCCACCAGGCAAAGAATAGGCGCTTTCAGCTTATCAACACGCTGCTGCACGGCCAGATATTCGACAATACGCTCCTTGACCTTGTCCAGGCCATAATGATCCTGCTCCAGCACCACTTCAGCGGCATTAAGGTCCTTGCTGATTTTATTTTTTTTCTTCCACGGCAATGCTACCAGCGCGTCAATGTAATTGCGAACCACAGTCGCCTCAGCCGACATGGGAGACATCAAACGCAGCTTCTTCAACTCCGATTCTGCCTTGGCGCGACCCTCCCTGGACATCTGTGCGGCCTTGATCTTCCTGTCGATCTCTTCCAGATCGGCCCCATCTTCACCTTCACCGAGCTCCTTCTGTATAGCCTTCACCTGCTCGTTGAGATAGTAATCGCGCTGGCTTTTCTCCATCTGGCGCTTGACTCTCCCGCGGATACGTTTCTCCACCTGAAGTATGTCCAGTTCGGTTTCAAGCAGCCCCAGCAGGTGTTCCAAACGTTTTGGAACATCTGAAATCTCCAGTACTTCCTGCTTTTGCTCAAGCTTCAACGGCAAGTGGGCTGCGATCGTATCAGCCAGGCGCCCGGCTTCGTCTATCCCGCTGAGCGAAGTCAGTATCTCGGGGGGGATTTTCTTGTTGAGCTTCACATACTGGTCGAACTGAGCCAGCATTGCGCGCCGCATTGCCTCGACTTCGTGGTTGTCAACAGCATCCGGAGGCAGCAATGCAGCCTGGCCGGAAAAGTAGTTGCCATCATCAATCACCTTCATGATGCGTGCGCGGCGGCTCCCTTCAACCAGCACCTTGACGGTGCCATCCGGTAATTTAAGCATTTGCAGCAGGTTTGCCACGCTGCATACACCATAGAGATCGTCAGGAGCCGGTTCATCCTTGGCAGCAAACTTTTGCGCGACCAGAAGGATACTCTTACCGGACTCCATGGCAATTTCCAGCGCCTTGATAGACTTGGGCCGCCCGACGAATAAGGGAATTACCATATGCGGAAACACTACTACGTCGCGCAACGGCAATAACGGCAATGACACCTGAGTGGGATCGTTAACTGGGGAAGACATATCGGCTCACCTATAAAAGACGAACAAAGGTTATGGGGACGCCGCGAGAAAATTCAAGGCAACGGACCAGGCAACGGTCGAGACCCGGGGCTAAAAGCTTTTGGCCACTTTCGGCTTATCCGAGTAAATCAGAATGGGTTTGATATCACCACTTACCGAGCCATGATCAATGACCACCTTGGCGACGTTTTCCAGCGATGGCAGATCGAACATGGTATCCAGCAGTGTACTCTCCAGAATGGAGCGCAACCCGCGTGCGCCAGTCTTGCGCGCCAGCGCTTTTTTGGCAATCGCCCTGAGCGCCTGCTCGCGGAACTCGAGATCGACGCCGCCTTCCATGTGAAACATTTTCTGGTACTGCTTGATAAGCGCGTTTTTGGGCTCGGTCAAAATTTGAATCAGGGCCGACTCGTCCAACTCTTCGAGGGTGGCAACTACTGGCAGGCGGCCGACAAATTCCGGAATCAGACCATACTTGACCAGATCTTCCGGCTCCACACCCCGCAGTACAGCACCGAAATTTTTGCGATTGTCCTGACTTCTCACATTGGCGCTAAAACCTATTCCACCTTTCTCGGAGCGGGCACGTATCACCTTCTCGAGACCGTCAAATGCACCCCCGCAAATGAAAAGAATATTGGTGGTGTCCACCTGAACAAATTCCTGATTAGGATGCTTTCTCCCGCCTTGGGGGGGCACCGAGGCGATCGTTCCTTCGATCAGCTTCAGCAACGCCTGCTGCACCCCTTCCCCCGATACATCCCGGGTAATTGACGGGTTATCCGATTTACGCGAAATCTTATCGATCTCGTCAATATAAACAATCCCCTGCTGCGCCTTTTCTGCGTCGTAATTACATTTTTGCAGTAGCTTCTGGATGATGTTTTCCACATCCTCGCCGACATAACCCGCTTCGGTCAGCGTTGTCGCATCGGCCATGACAAAGGGCACATCCAGCAAGCGAGCCAGCGTCTGCGCAAGCAGCGTCTTGCCTGAACCGGTAGGACCGATAAGCAGTATGTTGCTTTTCGCCAACTCGATGTCGTCGGCATCCGTACTTTTTGCCAGGCTCCTCAGACGCTTGTAATGATTGTATACCGCTACCGACAGGATCTTTTTTGCCGGTTCCTGACCAATTACATATTGATCGAGAATCTGGCAGATCTCATGCGGCACGGGCAAATCCGACTTGGTGAGCTTGGCAGCCTCAGCGCCTTGTATCTCCTCACGAATGATGTCATTGCAAAGCTCTATACATTCGTCGCAAATGAATACCGATGGACCCGCAATGAGCTTCTTCACTTCATGCTGGCTTTTGCCGCAGAAGGAACAATAAAGCAGTTTTTCGCCGCCAGTTTTCTCTGACATAGTTTTATCCCGCATTATCCGAGCCAGTGCGCTCGTAGCTTAAAATTATATCTCCATCTATGATCATTATAGGTCACTCTGTATCACTTAGCCCGCACTCTCATTTCTGGCGGTAAGCACAGCATCCACCAAACCGTATTTTACGGAGTCCTCCGCGCTGAGAAAGTTATCCCGATCGGTGTCTCTCTCGATAGTCTCTATGCTTTGGCCCGTATGCTTTGCCATGAGCGCATTCAATCGGCCTTTAAGAAACAGGATTTCTTTGGCATGTATTTCGATATCTGAAGCCTGACCCTGAAAACCACCCAGCGGCTGATGAATCATAACACGTGAATTGGGAAGGCAAAAACGCTTGCCGTTTGCACCCGCCGTCAGCAGCAGCGATCCCATACTCGCGGCTTGACCTATGCATAGCGTGCTGACATCAGGTTTAATGAATTGCATGGTATCGTATATCGCCATTCCAGCGGATACCAGCCCCCCGGGGGAATTGATATAGAAATGAATATCCTTGTCCGCATTTTCGGATTCCAGGAACAATAGCTGCGCCACAATCAGGTTGGCGGAAATTTCGGTCACTGGCCCTACCAGAAATATCACCCGCTCCTTCAGCAAGCGGGAATATATATCGTAAGCGCGCTCACCCCTCCCGCTCGTTTCGATCACCATGGGAATCAATCCCAGATTGTTCGGATCAAGGTTACGCTGTTTCCAATCGAGTTGTTGCATCATGTCATGATTTTCCCATCAATTCATCCAGCGTCATTGGCTTGTCCGCGACTGCAACTTTTTCCAGCACCCACGTTACCACGTTATCTTCCAGCACCGCCGACTCCGCCTCGTTAAGGCGATCCCGTGAAGCATAATGCCATTTAACCACCTCAGCAGGATTCTCGTAGCTTTGTGCAAGATCCTCCACCACTGTTCGCACCTGTTCAGGCTTTGCATGCAGGCCATTAATCCTTACCACTTCACCCAGGATCAATCCCAGATTCACCCGGCGTTGCGCCCGCTCGTAAAACAAATCCCGGGGTAACGGCACGTTTTTAGAGCTCATGCCCCGCGATTCGAGATCATTACGCGCATCCTGCATGAGCCGCTCCAGTTCCTGCTCCACCAGCGCTTTGGGTGCCTGAATCGCGGTCGCATCCAGCAATGCCTGCATGACTTGTTCCTTGACTCTGGCTTTTACCCGTTTGGATACTTCTCGCTCAAGGTTGCCCTCGATTTCCTCGCGCATTTTTTCGATACTGCCATCCCCAACGCCGAGCGATCTGGCGAATTCAGCATCCACTTCCGGCAGTTTCGCCGCTTCCACGCTGTTGAGCTTCGCCTCAAAGGTGGCCGTCTTTCCGGCAACCTCCTTTCCATGATAATCCGCCGGAAAGGTTACTTCAAACGTTTTGCTCTGCCCGGCGCTCATGCCCACAAGAGGTTCTTCAAAGTCTTTGAGGAGCCTGCCTTCCCCCAGCACGAGGGCAAAATTCTCGGCTTTGCCGCCGTCAAATTCTACTCCATCGATGACGCCACGATAATCGATGGTGACACGATCACCTGTTACCGCGGGCCGCGCCGCCGGCTCGTATTGAACGCGCTGCTTGCGCAGAATCTCCAGCGTCTTATCGACGTCGGAGCCAATCACGCTGACTACAGGCCGGTCGATTCGGGCTCCGCTTAAATCACCGAGGATCACATCTGGATAGACCTCAAATGTCGCACTGAATTCAAATTGAGCAGCGTTTTCCGCCCCCTGCTTCGGTTCAAAATGCGGATAACCTGCAACCCGCAGCTTTTGCTCACGCACAGCTTCGCTGAAATTCCTCTGCAGCACATCACCCATGACCTCCTGGCGCACCTGCGGGCCGTATTGCTGCATGACAATTTTCAGCGGCACCTTGCCGGGCCGAAAACCGTGTATTTTTGCGGTACGCGCCAAACGCTTCAGGCGGCTTTCAATTTCCGTTTCGATTTTTTCCTGAGGAATCGAAACGTTAAGGCGACGCTCTAGCGCACCCAGGTCTTCGACATTCGATTGCATTCCATTTCCCGACTGGTTGATAACATTCATGCAGCGTTATAATAACGGGAGCAGCCAACGGACATCTGACATGTGGCCGTCAATCCACGACTCGCGCGACATCACTCGCACCGCTATCACTTCCTGGTGCGAAAGGGGGGACTCGAACCCCCACACCTTTCGGCGCCAGAACCTAAATCTGGTGCGTCTACCAATTCCGCCACTTTCGCGCGCCGCTCCGGGCCAATTATACCTGTTTCTCCCAGCTGCGGCAGCCCGTACCGGGGTGAGCTAGCAAAATAGGGTCTGGCCTCTGACAGCGTTACTGTCCGGGCCCATCAAATATAGATAACCAGGCATCAGATCCTCCGGTGGACGCAAATCCTGCTTGACCTCACCGGGATGAGTCCTCGTCCGCTGGGGCGTGTGCACCGGCCCCGGAATTATCACATTGACACGCAGGTTCGGCAGCATTTCCCATTCCTGTGCCTGAATTTTCGCCAGCACCTCCAGTCCCGCCTTGGCCACCGCAAATCCGCCCCAATAGGCCGCGGGATCATGACCATGCGTTTCCGAGGTCATTATCACGCTTGCATCCGGCGACGCTTTCAGCAGTGGCAGACAGGCGCGTGTCAGCGCAAAGGGCGCAACCAGATTGACGCGTAGCATCGATAGCCATTGTTCCAGTGTCTGATTCTCTAGTGGAGTCAGACTGAATATCAATGCCGCATTGTGCAGGATGCCATCCAGTTTGCCCAACTGCAGCTTGATGGCATGAGCAATCGCCTGAAAATCCTTGTCTCCCGCCTTTTCCAGGTCAAGCGGAAAAATTGACGGCTGCACCCCGCCTCCGGCTTCAATTTCATCATACACACGTTCCAGCTTCTCAACCCGGCGCCCATGCAGAATTACGGTAGCACCGTGAGCGGCATAGGTTAACGCTGCAATACGGCCTATGCCCTGGCCTGCACCAGTAACGAGAATCACACGATCCTTGAGCAAATCAGGCGACGCGCGGTAATTTTTAAAATTATTCATCCTGAATCCGGTAGCTGGAGGATATACAATCGGGGCAAAGCCCCCTGGCTCACCCCTTGATCCAGGTCGTCCATGCTATCCACAATTTACGCATCGGCGTAAGACTTACGCGTTGCCGCATAATACGACAACCGTCCTCCTTGATCTCCTTTAGCAGAGCTTGATAAATCGCCGCCATGACAATGCCGGGGCGCTGGTTTTTTCGGTCCTCCGCAGGCAATGCTGCGAAAGCCCGAGCGTAATAACTTTCCGCACGCTCAATCTGAAACTCCATCAGCCGTTTGAAGCTGTCGGTTTCACGCGAATGAAGGATGTCCTCGTTCGATACGCCAAAACGTACCAATTCATCCTGGGGCAGATAGATACGGTCGCGACGTGCGTCTTCGCCGACGTCGCGTATGATGTTGGTGAGCTGGAATGCGAGCCCCAAATCCTGCGCATACTTCAGGGTATCGGGATTGCGATAGCCAAAAATCTCCGCCGAACATAATCCCACCACGCTCGCCACATGATAGCAATATAGCCGCAAGGTTTCGAAATCAGCATAGCGATTATAATTAAGATCCATTTCCATGCCATCAATGATCTCATTCAATCGCTCAGCGGTGAGATTGAATATTTTCGACACGTTAACCAGCGCTTTAGCCACCGGATGGCTGGGTTCATTTCCATGTCCGGCATCAAATATGGCGGCAACTTCCTGCCGCCACCACGCAAGTTTCGTTCGCGCCACCGACGCATCGGTGCACTCATCCACCACATCGTCCACCTCGCGGCAGAAAGCATATAAGGCAGTAATGGCGCGGCGTCTCTCCGTTGGCAGATAGAGAAAGCTGTAATAGAAACTGGAACCGCTTTGAATCGCTTTTTCCTGACAGTACTGATCTGGAGTCATAAATTTATGATAAAGAAAACATCTGGCCGCCACCGCCCCACGGTTTCGAAGCGAGCCTCCACAACTTGAGGGAGTGCGCTTCGCGCTTCTGGCATGGATGGAAAAAACAAATTTTTTTAATGAAGCAATTATAAAGGGATGTGGCGCACATCATGCACCTCAAAATGAAACCCGGCCAGCAATGGCTTAGACCGGGTTGTGATAATAAAAAACCCCACCGTGGCGGGGTTTTTTATCGTACTTCATTTCTACCAAGACCGATACAGCAAATCCTACATATCCATGCCGCCCATACCACCCATACCACCCATACCACCCATGCCGCCCATGCCACCGCCTCCACCGGATTCTTCCTTTGGTGATTCAGCCACCAGAGCATCAGTGGTAAGCATCAGACTCGCCACGGAGGCGGCATGCTGCAATGCATAACGCGTAACCTTGGTAGGATCCAGAACACCCATTTCCACCATGTCGCCATATTCGCTGGTGGCGGCATTGTAACCAAAATTACCCTTGCCTTCCAATACCTTGTTGATTACTACCGAAGGCTCATCGCCGCAGTTAGCAACGATCTGGCGCAGGGGCTCTTCCAGCGCACGCAGAACAATCTTGATGCCGGCGTCCTGATCATGATTGTCGCCTTTGAGGCTGGCCACCGCACTCAAGGTACGCAATAACGCCACGCCACCACCGGGAACGATACCTTCTTCCACTGCGGCGCGGGTAGCATGCAGGGCGTCTTCAACACGCGCTTTCTTCTCTTTCATTTCCACTTCAGTGGCCGCACCGACTTTGATCAACGCTACACCGCCAGCCAGCTTTGCCACACGCTCCTGCAATTTTTCCTTGTCGTAGTCGCTCGTGGCTTCGTCGATTTGCTTGCGGACCTGCTTGACACGGCCTTCAATGTTTGCGGCATCTCCAGCGCCATCAATGACAGTGGTTTCTTCCTTGCCAACTTCTATGCGCTTGGCCTGTCCCAACTCCTTCAGGGTAGCTTTTTCCAGCGATAAACCTACTTCTTCGGCAATCACTGTGCCGCCCGTGAGAATGGCGATGTCTTCAAGCATGGCCTTGCGGCGATCACCAAAGCCAGGCGCTTTGACTGCACAGGTTTTCAGGATGCCGCGGATATTGTTCACAACCAGGGTGGCGAGTGCCTCGCCGTCCACATCTTCAGCAATGATCAATAGCGGTTTACCGGCTTTGGCTACGAGCTCCAGCACCGGCAGCAATTCGCGGATATTGGAAATCTTCTTGTCGTGCAGCAAGACAAAAGGATTTTCCAGCAATGCGATCTGCCTGTCGGGATTGTTTATGAAATACGGGGAAAGATAACCACGGTCGAACTGCATGCCCTCGACCACCTCCAGCTCATTTTGCAGCCCGGAACCATCTTCCACCGTAATCACGCCTTCCTTACCCACTTTTTCCATCGCGTCCGCAATGATCTTGCCGATTTCCGGATCCGAATTGGCGGATATGCTTCCCACCTGCGCAATTTCCTTGCCGGTGGTACAGGGTTTGGACAGTTTCTTGAGTTCCTCAACAGTTGCGGCAACGGCTTTATCGATACCACGCTTCAGGTCCATCGGGTTCATCCCGGCGGCGACATACTTCATGCCTTCCTTGACGATGGACTGCGCCAGAACCGTGGCAGTGGTCGTGCCGTCGCCCGCGACATCAGACGTCTTGCTGGCTACTTCCTTCACCATTTGTGCGCCCATATTCTCGAACTTGTCTTTCAGTTCGATTTCTTTCGCTACCGAGACACCATCCTTGGTAATAGTGGGTGCGCCATAAGAACGCTCCAGGACAACATTGCGCCCCTTGGGGCCAAGGGTAACTTTAACCGCATCGGCCAGAATGTTGACCCCGGCCACCATTTTGTGGCGGGCTGAATCGCCAAATTTCACTTCTTTCGCTGCCATAATCTCTTTCTCCTAATTTCCAGAAATATTGTTTAACCGTAGTGAGCAAATTAACTTTCGATGACCCCCATTAGGTCCTCTTCGCGCATCACCAGAAGCTCTTCCCCCGACACTTTCACCGTCTGTCCGGAGTATTTTCCGAATAGCACTTTGTCGCCAACCTTCACATCCAGCGGACGGACCTTGCCGTCGTCACCAACCTTGCCTTTGCCTACAGCAATGATTTCGCCTTGATCGGGCTTTTCCGCCGCGCTGTCAGGGATGACGATACCGGATGAAGTCTTGCGTTCTTCTTCCAGCCGCTTGACAATAACGCGGTCGTGTAACGGACGAATCTGCATGTTTTCTTTCTCCTGTTTTGAAATTAATACAATGAAATCTATGGAAAAACTGATATTTTTGTGTTCAGATTTCCGAATTTACCACAAAAACCTATTAGCACTCACTGCCAACGAGTGCTAATAATACGGACTGTCACCGGAAGTTTCAAGTAAAGAAGCAATAAATACTTGCTGCAAACAATCAATACTGCCTGGCGAAATCACCGTAAGTCTCAATCCGGGCAATTCATCCAGCGACCGAAGAGCGTCTCAACCGAATGGTGGACTTGCGCCGATAACCCCGCCGTTAGCTTGATTACCAACAATTTGAGGCAACGTATCTTCCCAGTGCATCCTGCAGCCATGTTTTCATTTAGGCAATTCGTTGTACTTCGGTACGATGGACAAGACACTTGTGGGTTTCCTAAAATGAAATTGTAGTATTCAGGAATGCAGCAATTCGTGGGGCCACGGTTTGCTAGACCTATAAGGACACATTATGAGTAACCCGCGCTTTCTCGCCCTGGACAGCATGAATTCATTATCAGAAATACTGCAATCCCGGCGGGCTAATGTTTACAGCGGAATGCTGCTGGCAACCCTCTTTGGATACTTTGCCCATGCGCATTTCGGCAAGTTTCAGGAAACGCGGGAATGGGCGCTGTTGCTGGTGGTTATTTCTGAAACTCTGACGGCAGGATTTTTTATCTTCCGCAGCAATCCGAAGACCGTTTCGCTGGCTCCATCCGACTGGCTGGTGGCAATTGGCGGTTCCTTCGCGCCGCTGTTTTTCCGCCCTGCAACGTGGGGAATGTTTCCCCCGGCGAGCATCGTGATTGTGCTCGGCACGATGCTTCAGATAATCAGCCTGCTATCCCTCAATCGCAGCTTTGCGATAGTCGCGGCCAAACGTGAAATCAAGACCTCATGGATGTACCACATCGTGCGCCATCCGCTCTATGCCAGCTACTTCCTGTTATTTGGCGGCTACGTGCTGGTGCATACGACGCTCGCGAATCTGCTCGTCTATACGATAACGATGGGGTTCCTCTGTGTGCGAATCTTCCGCGAAGAAAGGCACCTTGCCCTTGACCCGGCATATCGCGCTTACATGCTTGAAGTGCGTCATCGGCTTGTCCCGTTCGTGTTTTAGCCCTGCAGTCTGTGGCGATATGAAACCCGACTAAGGCCATTGATCTTATTGATTTCTATCTCCATTAAAACAACATTGGCTCAGAACGGATCACGCCCTAATCTATCAATGCAGAACAATCCACCGCTGGATTCAAATTCAAGGAACCCACCATGGCAAATCCAATCGGTGAACTGCTGGTTCGCGAAGGTCTGATATCACCCGCACAACTGGCAGAGGCGCTGGCCTGCCAGAAGGGGAGCAGTGACCGTCTGGGGGATATCCTCGTCTCCCTTGGTTTTCTCACCGCAAACCAGTTTAGCCAGTTCTTCTCCCCTGTCCCATCCGCCCCGCTAAAGGTGGTCAATACTGGCCTGAGTGAAGCATTTCTCACCGACTTGTTGCTCAAGGCCGCGCATCTGGAAGCCGGCACATTCTCCTTGCAGCAGATCTCGGACATACTCTCGCTCCCATTCAGTGTCGTCGATGAACTGGCGGAACTGGTCACGACTGACCAACTGGCTTCCATCCGCTCAGCCACCGGCTATAGCCGGGCGGCCCAGGTTTTCGAGCTGACCCAGCGTGGGCGCGAAAGAGCAAAAGCGGCGCTCGAAACCAGTCTTTACGTGGGGGCGGCTCCGGTGCCGCTGCAGGACTATACACGCGCCCTGGTGCGCCAAGGTATCCGGCAGATCGAGGTGGATAATGAATGGATACGCCATTCCCTGAAGCACATGGTTATTGGAGAAAGAATGCTTAACCAGTTGGGGCCGGCATTTAGCTCGGGACGTTCGATCTTCTTTTATGGCCCGCCTGGAACGGGAAAAACGAGTATCGCCGAAATATTGGGACGCGCACTGCCGGGGCATGTTTACATTCCGCAAGCGATTGAGGTGAGCGGCCAAGTAATTCGGCTGTTCGATCCCGCAATTCATTTTAGCGTGGCGGAGGGAACGGCTGAGAGTCCTCAGCTTGATTTGAGAATGAATCTGAAGTATGACCCGCGCTGGAAAAAATGCCGTCGCCCAGTGGTGATGGTGGGCGGCGAACTGACACTGGATATGCTCGACCTGCGCTACGATAGCAGCAGCAAATTCTATGAGGCTCCGATACACATGAAAGCCGGGAACGGGGTATTCATCCTCGATGACTTTGGCCGGCAGCAGGTGGAGCCGCGCCAGTTGCTCAACCGCTGGATCATACCTCTGGAACGCGGCACCGATTTCCCGACCCTGCATACCGGTCTGAAGTTTGAGATACCCTTCGACCAGATCACCGTTTTTTGTACCAATATGCGTCCCGGGGATCTGGTTGATGAGGCATTCTTGCGCCGCATCCGCCACAAGATCCAGGTGCAATACCAGACCGAGGACGAATTCAGGGAAATCCTGCGCCGGGTTTGTGTCACACAGGGAATCGCCTACGATGCGATAGTAGCCGAATATCTGCTGGACAATTATTACCGTAAGCCCATACGGCCGCTGACGGGGAGTCACCCGCGCGATTTGATGGAGCACATCGTGGACCGCGCGCGCTTCATGAAGAGGCGTCCCGAATTAACAATCGAGAGCGTGGATATGGCAGCGGCCAGCTATTTCGTGGAGATGTGATGCAATTGCCGCATTCTGCCAGGAACTTCTGAATAAGTCCCGCATGGGGCGGATAGTGGAATGGGATGCACAAGGTAAGGATGCGAATGACTCATTTTCGCTACGAGCCTGACGAAGCGGATCGCCCCGCAAAGCCGCTGCCGTGCCCGCGTGGGACTCATTCAGAACTTTCCGGGGGTTCATACTATTCCCGAGGTTCTTCAGCGTCTGCCGCCTTGCCGGCACTTAGGGCAACCTGTATCTTACCCCGGTTATCGAAGTAGGCAGCCTCACGGGCGAAATCCTTGCCCAGCAGCACCCGAACCTGGACTTCCCGACGCAGATTGTAGCTCTCCACCACCGGAGCCTGCTTCGGCATCATCTGGCTGATCTGGCCGGCAAGTACCGAATTGCCAGGCCGGTAGTGAATCTCGGTCTGTACCTGCTGGTACGGCGGCCGGTCGGTCAGACGTGCCTTGGCAAACCCGCTTCGCTGCAGAAAGCCGGATACCTGCGCGGCCATGCCGCTCATGCCGTTGCCATTTGAAACTTCAATACGGACATCCTTGCTGTCAAGATTACCGGCATCCTGCGACACGGCAGTCTTGCCGGTAGATCTACCTGTACGGAGAGCCGTCATTGAATCGGCGTCGGTCATCCTGAGCTCGAATACATTAGGGGTTACCTGCACAAGCCGAGAAGGAGCGGCGGGTATGGTGGCGGAAAAAGTGTCAGGTGCCGCGGTGGGTTCCGGTCTTGCCATTCTCAGCATGGCAGCCTCATCGTGCAATTCCGCTTTTTCGTAAGCAGCCGCCAGGTTGCTGCGCGCTTGGCGGTTTTCCGGATCGAGCCGCAGTGCTTGCTCGAATGCGGCAACGGCCTCGCTTTCCTGTCCCCGCGCGAAATGGGCATAACCGAGATTATTGTGCAAGTGTGCCGCCATCGGCAATAGTTCGATCGCTTTTCGGAAGTGCTGCAGCGCCAGCTCATGCCGCCCCAGCAGGGAATAAGAGACGCCCAGTCCGTTGTGCGCCTCGGCATGAGCTGGGTCTGCCGCCAACGCCTTTTCGTATGCGGCGGCAGCTTCCGTGTAATTCATCTTGCCCTGGTAGTACCGGCCCAGCCAATACATTGCCTCGGCCCCCCCGGTTGCGTGCTTTACATCCATCACTGGCTTGATGCTCAAAGCCTGCTTATCGCTGCTTTGATACAATGCACATCCCCCCATGACGGACACGCAGCTCATCACCCATACCAGCCGTTTTACTTTAAACATGTCATACACCTCTTTATTCATTGGCCCGCAAGGGTGGGTAGCAATATACGATAAATGTTGATGAAAGCCGGTCCCATCAGCACCAACAGGAGCGACGGAAAGATAAAGAAAATCAGAGGGAAAAGCAGTTTCAGCGCTATTTTTGCGGCAGCCTCCTCCGCCCGCAGCCGGCGCGTGGTGCGCAACGTGTCCGAATGCACACGCAAGGAAGTTGCGATGCTCGTACCGAAGCGGTCAGCCTGCACCAGCATGGAGACCAAGGCGTCGATTTCTTCCACCCCCGTTCGCAGGGCAAGGTTGCGCAACGCCTGCTCCCGGGTTCGGCCGGCACGAAGCTCCAGGCTTACCAGATGAAGCTCGCCAGCCAGGACTCGGCTCCTCAACCGCATCTCTTCTCCTACTCGGACCATTGCGGCATCCAACCCCAATCCGGCCTCAATGCATACTGTCATAAGATCGATAGCGTCCGGAAAACTCTCGAACAGTTCACGCTGGCGTAGCGCAATCAAACGCGCCAGTATCACATTCGGCAGGTAGTAGCCGGATGCCGCCAATCCCAGCAACGCCGCCAAGGCAACGCTGGTATCCAGTTCGAGGCGGCCGATACCGGCATAGAGCAGGAAAATCCCCGGCAAAGCCAAAGCCAGCAACGTCTTGGCGGCGAAATAAACCATCGGCACCGACCTGGCATGATAGCCTGCATGCATGAAGCGAGTGCGCAGAACAGAGTTTTCCCATCCCTCGCTCGGCAGCGCCAGCTTCGCCAACGGCCCGGCCAGATCGATAACGCTCTTATTCCACTGGCTGTCCACTTTTTCCTGCGGCGAGGCACCTTCAGCGGCAATCTGGTCCAGGCGAGTTTTGGTGGGACGCGGCGCAAGTGCCCGCATCACCGCAAAGGCGGCTCCCGCCACCATGATAAAAATAACCGCCAGATAGGCAATCTGAACTGTTGTCATACTTGGGCTGAGTCCGTTATTAATTAAAAAACCGCTTCATACCCGGATCTTGATGATGCGCGACATGATGAAGATACCCATCACCATCATTCCCAGCGCGGTACCGACCATTATTATTCCTGCTGGATCCGTCCACAATATACTCAGAAATCCGGGATTGACGATATGGATCGTTAAGCCCGTTGCAAATGGCAGACAGGAAAGAATCCAGGCCGAAAGCCGTCCCTCGGCCGAAAGCACGCGAATTCTTCCCAGTAACGTGAGGCGATCACGGATCAGCCCGCTGATTTTATCGAGCAATTCCGCCAGGTTGCCACCACTCTCGCGCTGGATCAGCACCGCGATCACAAAGTAACGCAGATCGGTGATGGGGACCCGGAAGGCGAGGTTCATCAACGCATCCTGCACCGAGACGCCAAAGTTGATTTCATCGAATGTCAGGCGGAACTCGCCTGCAGCCGGCTCGGGTCCATCGGTGGACACCATCTGCAACGCACCGGAAAAAGCATGGCCAGCCTTTAGCGCACGGGCCATCAAATCAATCGCTTCCGGCAACTGCCGTTCGATTTTCTCCAGGCGCTTGCGTTTCGCGCTGCGCACAAAGAACAAGGGCAGCACGCTTCCAGCCGCAGCCCCAAGCAGTGTGACAATAAACGGCAGGCCCAGCAACGCCGCGCTCGCCATTCCACCCAACGCCGCCATGGCAGTGTAGCCGAGGAAATGGGTCACCATGAGCGACATACCCGATTGCTGCAGCAGCCGGTCGAGGCTGTGAATGCGCGGAACCCGCAGCAGGAAGCGTCCCAAGGCGGGCGAGCTGCTCAGCAGCCGTTGCTTCAGTAGCGCCGTCTCGGCGCCGTTCCATCCGGCGGAAACCGCCTGCAAACGTTCCTGGATGCGTTTTGCTTCCGGACCCTTGTGAGCATACCAGGCCAGATAGCCCCCTTCCAAAAACAGCACCACGGCAAGAAAGAAGAACAGGAGAAACAGGTAGTAGAGAGAATCCATCGCCGCCCCTTCGCTACGCGTACCGGCGGGATGGGTCGAACAACTCCTCGCGCAATGGTATGCCATGTATACGCAAGCGCTCGGCGAATTTAGGGCGAATGCCGGTGGCGCGGAAATGCCCCTGCACCGTTCCGTCCGCTGACATGCCGGTCTGCTCGAAAGCATAAATTTCCTGCATGGTGATGATATCGCCTTCCATGCCGGTGATCTCCTGGATACTGGTCAATTTGCGCTTGCCGTCGGTCAGGCGCAAGACCTGGATCACCACCCATATGGCCGAGCTGATCTGCTGACGCACCGCCTTGATCGGCAGGTTCAACCCGCCCATGTTCACCATGTTCTCGATCCTGCCCAAAGCATCTCTGGGTGTATTGGCATGAACCGTGGCCATGGAGCCTTCATGGCCGGTGTTCATGGCCTGTAGCATATCCAGCGCTTCAGCGCCGCGCACTTCGCCGATGATGACCCGGTCGGGGCGCATGCGCAGGCTGTTCCTCACCAGTGCACGCTGGGAAATTTCACCCTTGCCTTCGACGTTGGGTGGACGTGTCTCCAGGCGCACCACGTGCGGTTGCTGCAACTGCAGCTCGGCCGCGTCTTCGATGGTGACGATACGTTCCGATAATGGAATGAAGCTGGACATGATGTTGAGCAGCGTCGTCTTGCCGCTACCTGTACCACCGGAAATGAGTATGCTGCACTTGCCCTTGACCAGGCCGCCGATGATTTCGCCCATTTCCGGCGTCAGGGACTTAAAACCTATCAGATCGTTCATTTTGAGCGGGCTCACGGAAAAGCGCCGGATCGAAAGCATCGACCCGTCGATCGCCAGTGGCGGAATAATGGCATTGACGCGGGAGCCATCGGGCAGGCGCGCATCCACCATGGGACTCGATTCGTCCACGCGGCGCCCGACACGCGACACGATCCGGTCTATGATCTTTCTCAAGTGCCCTTCGTTGGCGAAGTGAATATCGGTCATTTCCAGTCGGCCGCGGCGTTCGACATACACCTGGCGGTGAGTGTTGACCAGAATATCGGAGATGGTTGGATCCGCCAGCAGGGGTTCCAGGGGGCCCAGGCCGAGCACTTCGTTCTGGATGTCCCGGACGATGCCCTGGCGCTCCACCTCGTTGATCGGGGTGCTTTCCTCAACCAGCAGGCGTTCCACCAGGTTCTTGATTTCTATCAGCAGACGTTCGGGTGGCAGACTTTCCATGACCGTCAGATCGACCCGGTCGAGCAACTTCCGATGGATACGTGCCTTCAATTCCTGATATGCCGGGATATCGTGCAGCGCTGTAAGGGATGCCGGGTATTGCTCCGCAGCCCCGGTTTGCCTCACGCTTTGAAGGCGGTCTCTTATCGACATGGTCGGCATTCCATAAAATCAGGGTTATAGTTTTTCATGGCTTCAATTCAGTATTCTTCAATTTTTCCTAAAATGTAAAAAATTTTCTGAGCATGCCTCCCTGGCCGGCACCGCGGGACAATTCGTGCGCAATCTCCTGCAGCGACTTCGCCACCGGACTGCGCCGGTCGAGTTTTATTGCAGGTATGCCCTGGTTCACCGATGCGGTGACCACGGTGTGATCGTTTGGTATCACTTTGAATATCTTCAGATTCAAGGTGTTCTCCATATCAGCGAGCGTGATATCGGCATTTTTCTTGTAACGATTCACGACAAACCGGAGCTTATCGTCTGGATAGTTTAACGCGCTAAACGCATTCGACATGCGTTTGGCATCCCGGATGGAGGGTAGGGTTTGCTGCATGACCGGGAAAACCAGATCGGCCCGGTCCAGCGCCTGTATCGAAATCGCATCCAGCCCGCGCCCTACGTCCAGAACCACGAAGTCGTAGTGTCTCGTCGCTACCTCGAACAGCGGATTGATGTGCTCCGGCTTTATCTCCGCAGCCTTTTCCGGCTCTTCCGGCGCGGCCAGCACACCGAAGTTGGGCAATACCTGGAGCATGCTGGAAGCCAGGAATGATCCGTCCAATCGCTGGATCTGGCGCGCCACATCGGCAATCGAGGTCGTGGGCGGACTATCGTGCACGAACAGCGAGGCATCGCCAAACTGCAGATTGAAATCGAACAATGCAACCCGCTTATTCTCCAGCGCGGCCAGAGCATAAGCAATATTGGTGGCCAGGAACGTTGCCCCGCTGCCACCTTTGCAGGGAATGAATGCCAACACTTTGCATTGATTGACGGGCATCCGTGCCAGCGTGATTCGTTGCTGAAAGCGCTCAACAGCCTCAATCACGACATTGCGGGTCAGCGGCGTCTGCAACACCTCGCGAACGCCAGCGCGCATGACTTCGATGAGGCGTTCCGGCGATTGGGCCGGGCACAGCATAACCACTCCCAAGTCGGGAAAACGTGAAGTGACACCATGGAGAATCTGCAGTTCCATCGGATTGAAGTGCTGCCCTTCCAGCATCAGCAGATCGGGTTGCTCCTGCTCCGCCACCGCCACCACCTGGTGCACACCGCCGATCATCGCGATAAACGGATAGGGCTTGTCGGCTTCGGTGAGAAATCTCTGGATATTGTTCGGATATTGCGAGTCCTGGGCGACGACAGCGATCTTCACTTTTTTTCCTTTATATTCGTTCGTGGTAGAACTTTTTTCCAGCCCGGCTCACTCAACTGCAATCCGGATTGGTGTTATCCATATCCATACTTTCGCGCGGCAGGGTGGTGGAAAATGACGGCATGCTGATATTTAACGGCACAAGCGGAATGAAAGTCGAGACACTCAATCCCGTGATGCTTACCGTGACCGCCCGGCAAGAATTGATGTCGCAGCCACCGGGCGTATAAGTCAGGTCGATATTGCCGGGGGTCAGGATACCGAGCATGTCGCTCATCCGGGTCTTGATGATAGCTGCGTCCTTATTGCACACCACTGCCAGCCGTGCGCCCAGGCGCGTGACCTCGGTTGCAGTATTCCAGTAGAACAGGACACGACCCATCTCCATAATGCCGAGCAGCAGGGTGAACAGGAGCGACGCAACGAGCGCGAATTCGACGGCGGCGGCTCCACGCTGCTTAAGCAGCCCCCCCGGGCTGGATGCCGCACGATATGGTCGCGCATTCATCATAGCTGCCTCATCGTCGCGTGAATTTCACTGAATGGGATGGTATTCGCGGCGTTGGCCAAAAGGTTCGCGGGATTGAATACAAAGTTGAATACATAGCCAGTGATGCTGACTTCAACCAGTGTAACCGGCGTTCCGGCCGCAGTAGTCGTGGTTGTGGACGCAATCCCTACCATACCCGTCGTCAGCCCCGGTGCAAGAGACGGCCCGGAACAGGTAGTGTTGCCATGCACGGCCAGGCATCTGGCGTCGGTCAGCGCGACCGAGTAGGAAGCCGTATCCGTGGGATTATATTGCGACAACAGACGTGCCGAATCACGCACCGTCTTCACAAGGGTGTTGTACTGGTAGAGGGCGCGGCCGTATTCAACCACGCCGAACGCCAGCAGCAGCATGGGTATCAGTAGCAGGGCAAACTCCACGGCAACCGCGCCACGCATCCCGCTGCGCTTCAAGCCTTGACTGATACCGAGAGATGTCTCCATTGTGTATGTTTGCTTGTGCATGACAGCTCTCATCGCACCAGGGTCGGAACAAGCGGCCCTCCGCTCGTGGAGCCGCCGGGTACACCCGATGTCACGCAAGGACTGGCAGGGTCATCCGCCCAGCCGAGGTACTCGAGATACATCCGGGCCGCGCCCGTCCCGCCGCCGCCGGCACTGTTGTTGAGCGGATGCAGCATCAGAACACACGCCCATGACAGTACCGGCGCAACGGTCGATCCGCTGGTAAAGCCAACACAATCCACCACGGCAGCAATCGCTATTCTCCGGTCGCCACCCGCTGTCTGGAGATAACCGGGATTCGCGACCGTTCCATTCGTGCTCAAGCCGGTTGTCCCATCCCCCTGATATTGCGCGTAGGTTCCTCTCCTGTTCCTGAAATCGGCAAAAGCGTTGAACTTTGTGGGCCAACTTCCCGCTGCGTCGGTATAGGCGTAACCGGTGTAATCGGGAATCGACTCGCCTTGCTTGACACTGCCCTTGTAGATACCGAAACGGCTGTTCCAGCTGGCTGCCAACGACGATATGACACCCGACTGCCCCACCTGGGAGCCGATCGCGGGTAGATTGCAGACACCTGCGCCGGTCAGGTTTCCGCCAAGCTCGGCCGCCCCGCCGCCAGGAGGGGAATAATCCACCCACATGAAATTCCCCGTCAGGTTACCGCTTCCGCCGCTTCCGCCAGTGCCGATTACGCTTTGCAACCACGTTCCGGATGGTGGGGGAGTAGGAGCGAGCGCGCTGCTGCAGATCCCCACGGGGATGGCGCAGGAAACAGTTTGTGACGGCGAGCGAGTGGCCACCGCCCCGGCGGCGACCGCCTGGTTGCCGATTGAAATTCCCGGCATAAGGTTCATGACCTGCATGAACCAGTTGGCAATGCCGGTGCGATCCACCGTGCAACGTGCGAACTGCGCCAGGAGTGCTTCTGCGGCAGTGAAAGCGATCTTTGGCTGATAGGTGCCGTTGAGTGTCTGGCTGAATGTCACGCTGTTATCGACAGAAAGAGAAATTGCTTCGCCTTGAAAGAGGACGTCGTGACGCATGCCTGCCGCGATACCCGCTGCTTCGGCGAGTATGAGCTGATTTGTGCTGGCGCCGGTAAGTTCGCGTACTGCGGCCAGTGCGCATGCATCCGCACTGTTTTGCAGTTCGGATTTCGCAACATAGAGCTTGCCCAGATCAAGCGCCAAGCCGGCAAAACCAACCAGGACAACCATCGACAGTGCCACAATGATCGCGATTGTGCCTCTTTCTCTTCGGAGACTCGGACAACTGCGGCGACTGAGCAATATGACTGGAAGGGATCTCATTGGTTTTTATCCAAGCTTCGCATATCTTCGCGCGGTGAACATGTTATCTTCCCATCCCCATTCCACTCCCGCCTCCACCCCCGCTTCCCGCCCTGCCGGAACCGACGTTAACCACGCCGCCCGACAGCGCCGGCCTGGGATTGACGAATGATTCGCGGTAGTTATCCAGAGCCGCGTCGCCGGCCTGACCGTCGATCCCCTGCACGGGGTCCTTGCGCGAGGGTTCCGGGTTGGCAGTCTGCTGGGTGCGGGCAATAGCTACGGAACTGCCGAATTGCGCGTCCAACCTTGGGGTGATCGGCACACAGGCCGTCGTCAAAATTGCGATCAGAATCACAGGCAGCCTTCCCGGGATATTCTTCAGTGATGTCGTTTTCATATTTTCCGTCTCCTTATTTCATCTGAAAGCCGCCGGCATTCGCGGGATTGGCCGAGGGTTCTGCCTGAGGTTGAGCCCCTGTACCGGGTATTTCTTTTGCGGGCAGTTCTTTGGGTGAACCTTCCATTTTCCCGTCTATCAGGAACTCTGGCCGGCTGGGCGGGACGAAATTGTCTATCGGTAGTTGGTAAACGGGCTGTAATGGTTTTACCAGGCGCGGTGTCACCACGATCATGAGCTCCGTCTTGTCCGTCTGAAAATCGCTGCTGCGGAACAGCGCGCCAAGTATCGGCAGTTCCCCCAGTACCGGAAAACGCTTGGCATGCTCCTTGATGTTGTCCTGCAACAATCCGCCGACAGCGAGCGACTGCCCGTCCCGCAACTGCACCGTTGTCGATATGCGCCGGGTGGTGAAGGTCGGCACCGCCAGCACGCCACCGAGGCCAGTCGTGGCTATGGTGTTGAAGCTGACCAGTTCCGTCACTTCCGGGGATACTACGAGGTTGATCCGGCCCTCCTCGAGTACTGTTGGCGTAAACTTCAACCCCACGCCGAATTGCCTGGACTGGAGGGTGACCACGCCGGCAAACTGGGGGACGGGAATCATGACTTCGCCGCCCACAAGGAAGCTGGCCTCCTGGCCACTGATTGCCACGATAGTGGGTTCGGCCAGAATCTTTATCAGGTCGTCCTTTTTCTCGGCATCGATGAGAAAGGAGTCACCCGTATTCGGAGTACCCAGGGACTGGAATAGCTGTCCGGGCGCACCGCCAATGATGCCGGTCATGATCTGCGTAAATGCGCTTCCGGCTTTTCTGGCCGCTCTCTGAAAATCAAAACCAAGTTTTTCCGCAACCGTCCGGTTGATCTCAACTATTTTCACTTCCAGCATGACCTGCTGGTTGCTGCCTACCTGAAGAAGATTGATCACCTGAACACTGCCCAACCCCTGGCCGGCACCCGGTGATTCACCACCTTGCCCCCCTCCTTGCATACCCGCTCCTTGCGTGCCGGCACGTTGCCCTCCCTGGGTGCCGGACGAGGCGCGCACATAAGCATCCGCCAGCGCCACCGCCCGATCCGCCTTGAGCGTATCGGATACCGTGCCGGACATCGCGAGGGAATCCCCTGCCGCGCTTACCCGGATATTTTTCTCACCAGGCAAGAGTTCCTGCAACTTGCTTTGCAGGGCGGCTGCGTCCATGATGACGGTCACGTCGATGACAGCAGCCTGCCCCCCCCGGGTCCACAGGATGATATTGGTTGTCCCGATGGATTTGCCCAGCACATAGATCTCGCCCGGACTAATCAGTGTCACATCGGCGACCTCGGGATTCCCCACCGATAGACGTGTGACCGGCGCCGACATTTTAAGCAGGGCAGATTTGCCCAATGTCACATTCATGCTGGAGATGCCCACCAGCAAGCCCTCGGCCGGTTTCGCTGCAACCACCTGGGCTGTCGCAACCGGAACCCCAGTCGTCAGCGCCGCAACGGCACATATCGCCATTGCAGCGAGAAGTAATGGCAATGAGTGGAGCGGGCCACCCCCCGGGAGTAAATCTGAATTGACGGTTCGCGAGAAAAGGTGTCTTTCCGCAGGGGGGACAGGATAGCTGTCCATGGATTGTCGCGGCTTCATCTGATCTCCTTCGGCGCCAGTATTGTTTCGGTTTTCTGAATGCCTCGGATGATTTCGATCGTCGGCTTCGGTGCAGCGGGTTTGCCCCGGTAAGCGGGTGCTGTTCCGGTTTCGACACTCAGCCTCAGCAGATCTTTGGTGCGCACTCCGTCCGTCGTGCCCGGGCTCTTATCGATCTGGTTGCGCAGCACCAGCGACAGCGTACCGATGCTGCGCGCGAGATCGAGTTTTTCTGCTTCCTCCGGGGTCACTTCCAGCGTGACGGCGGTTACCGCCTTGGGCTTGGTTTCGTCGCGACCGAGATCCTGGCCCACTGCCAACACCAGAATGCGCTCCAGCACGATCTTGGAGATGGGTTTATCACTTTCGTCCTTCGCGTTTACCAGAATGTCCACATTGTTTCCCGGCAAAGCTAATCCGGCGAGGCCGATGACCTCATTCACTTTCACGGTAATGGCGCGCTTGCCCTCCGTAATCACGCCGGATAATCCGCCCATGGCGCCCTCCGGCGCCAGTTTGGATTCCATCAGCGGTTCACCGCGCACCAGATTGATTTTGACTACACGGGAAGCGAGCAGCTTCGCATCCTCGAACGATCCCGGAGGCATGCTGGCGCGTGGCCAATCCGTCGACTGCAGCATATCCGGGGTCAGCGATGTGCCGACATCAATGTCCCGCGAAGCGGTAATAACCTTGGATGCATCCACACTCGCCCGATCGACGACCCATTTACCCGCCACCACGACGGCAGCCAGACCCAACAGCAGCGAGATCACGATCATCCATATGGCTCTTACATTCTTCATTTAATCATTCCTTTTTGCCGACTGTTATCCCAGACTATGCGGCATTCGATTATTCTTACAGTCCGATCACTCAGCTCAATAAACCCGATTAATCTATTAATGTGTATCTGCAGCTGGTCATCCGCCCCATTGGGCAACGGCCAGATACACCAACGTTCCGGTTGCGATCGCCACGCCATAAGGTAGCTTGCCCATGGATTCCGCGGCGTCTGCGGCAGACCCTGGGAGATAGCCGGTCATGGGACGACTCTCCAGTGAACTCCCAGCCGCGCGGGTGAACAGCATCATCGTGAGTTTGCGCAACAGTCTGTGCAGCGTGCCCTGACGCCACGCAATCCCCAACGCCAGCACCCCGCCCGCAAGCAGTACGCACAGCAATGCGCCACTCACACCACGCGCGCCCAGAAAGGCGCCAGTCATGGCCATGAGTTTCACGTCCCCCGCAGCCATGGCGCGCAGGAGGTAAAGTGGCAGCAACAGCACCAGACCCATTCCCAGCCCCGCCAGGGAATCGAGAACTCCCAGTCCCCCCATTTCCTGGGGCAGCAAGGCATTCGACAGCACCCCTGCAACCGTGCCCGGAAAAACCAGGGCGTTCGGAATTCGGCGGCTGCGGATATCGTGCCAAGCTGCGACAAGCAGCAGTGGCAGCAAAAACCCTGTGTTTAATGAATACATTTGATCATTTCGCTTAACGCCGCCCGGCCAAGCGACCGGGCGGCATATAAAACTTCAATTCCGACTGCCAGGGCGATTAAAGAAAACCACGCACTTGGCAATCGTTGAAGGTTTTTTTACAGTGCCGTCGAGAGTGCAGTGGTAATAGCAGTAAACACGGCAACCAACTGAGGCCCAAGCAATTGCAGTGCACCAATAATAAACACCGCGATCAGAGCTGCGATCAGTCCATACTCAATGGCGGTCACGCCTTCTTCGTCGTTCAGAAACTGTTTTACATCTTGTACAATTTTGTTCATGATGCTTTTCCTTGTTTATGTCGTTAAAATAAAATTCCACCAGAATATGGCGGAGACTGCTTTCCCAAATATTACGATTTCATTTTAGGAAATCTGCAAGCGCCTCGTCTATCGTACGGTGGTACAGGCTGTACCAAGGTACCAGTTACTTCATAAGGTACTGGTGCACGTATGCCGGTGGATTGCTGGACGTGGGCGCACCACATCAACACTCACCGCACCCCCACGATCTTCTCCCTCGAAATCTTCATGCGGTTTATCTAGTCTGCCTACCATGACGCTCCCGATTGCGCGGTGTTGAAATGATTATCGATGGAATAATGTACCGACCGTGCGAGGAATAAACGGGAAAAAGCGCGCTATTTCGGGAATTTGATGCAGATGCGAAAAAAACGGCGAAATATGAATTGGTCGGGTGCTTTTGCAGTCGATTTCCTTTAATTCCGACAGGCTGCTAATATTAGATCGATGAACAATAAATACCTGATGGAACGCAGCTTAAAGACCGTCTGGCACCCCTGCACCCAGATGAAACAACACGAGGTGCTGCCACTCGTTCCCATAGCCCGCGGGGAAGGCGCGTGGCTTTATGGCTTCCAAGGCGAACGCTACCTTGACGCCATCGGTTCCTGGTGGGTCAATCTGTTTGGTCATACCAATCCGCGCATCAATGCCGCCATCCGCGAGCAGCTCGATAAACTGGAGCATGTCATGCTCGCGGGTTTCACCCATGAACCCGTGATCGAATTATCGGAACGCCTGGGCAATCTCGTATCGGGCAAGCTCGGCCATTGCTTCTATGGCAGCGATGGCGCATCCGCGATAGAAATCGCATTGAAAATGAGTTTCCATTACTGGCACAATAGCGGTCATCCGGAAAAAAATGATTTTGTCAGCCTGCAAAATGGCTATCACGGTGAAACACTGGGTACACTGTCAGTGACCGATGTGGCACTGTTCAGGGATACCTACGCTCCGCTGTTGCGCCACAGCGCGCACGTTCTTACCCCGGACTGGCGCTATGCGGCGGCGGGAGAGTCCGCCGAAGACTATACCCAACGTGCCGCGGCCGCGCTGGAAGCGCATCTCGCGCAACACCATGCCGAAACCGCGGCACTCATTGTCGAGCCGCTGGTGCAGGGCGCGGCGGGCATGGGCATGTATCATCCCGATTATCTGAAGCTTGCGAGACAGATATGCGATAAATACCGGGTACATCTGATCGCCGACGAAATCGCGGTCGGCTTTGGCAGGACCGGCACCATGTTTGCCTGCGAACAGGCCCATATCACACCGGATTTTTTGTGCCTGGCAAAAGGCTTGAGCGGCGGCTATCTGCCCTTATCCGTAGTGATGACTACGGATTCGATATACCAGGCGTTTTATCACGACGAAACCACGCACGGCTTCCTGCATTCCCATACCCACGCAGGCAATGCACTTGCCTGCCGTGCCGCGCTGGCTACGCTAGATATTTTCGAGCATGACGATATCATTAATACTAACCGTGTTAAAGCAAATTATCTCAATCATGCGGTACAGCCGATCGCATCCCATCCCACGGTCAAGAATTTTAGAAACTGCGGAATGATATGGGCATTCGAAGTGGAAACCAATGACCCTGCTTTTGCCGGGAGATTCTTCCAGGCAGCACTTGCGCAGGAATTGGTGCTGCGCCCGCTGGGAAACACTGTTTATTTCATGCCGCCGTATATCATTAATGAGCAGGAAATGGATTTGCTGGCAGCGGGTACTTTGCGGGCGCTTGATTCATGTTGACCATCTGCGCACGCCGCAATTCATGCAGCTTACTTTTCTAGGCGCAGCCGGCGAAGTCACCGGCTCGCGCTATCTGATCGAAACCCGCGATATACGCTTTCTGGTTGACTGCGGCATGTTCCAGGGCGGGCGCGAAGCGGAGCGAAAAAATCGTGGAGCGTTTGGTTTCAGCCCTGAGACGCTCGATTTCGTCCTGCTGACTCACGCCCATATCGATCACTCCGGACTGCTGCCTCGGCTTGGTGCACTGGGTTTCAGAGGGCCGGTGTACACCACGACCGCGACCGCCGACCTGCTCAAGGTGTTGCTCAGGGATAGCGCGCATATCCAGGAAAAAGAAGCCGAGTGGCAAAATAAGGCGCACTACCACGAGCAGCACAAATCACACCGTTCGCTTCACGAAACCGCCCCGCTTTATACCGTGACCCAGGCAACTGATTTTCTCAGACAGATCAGAAATATCGAATACGACACGGAGATCACACCTCATCGGTCAGTACGCTGCATCTTCCGCGATGCCGGGCACATCCTGGGCTCCGCCATCATCGAGGTATGGGTAGAGTCCGGCACCGGGCATAAGAAACTGGTGTTCTCCGGCGATCTGGGTCAGCCAGGCCATCCCGTCGTGCGCGATCCGACACCTATCCAGGAAGCAGATGTGCTGCTTGTGGAATCAACATACGGCAATCGTTTGCACCGAAGCATGCCGGACACGCTGGATGAACTGGTTCACGCCATCAGCGATACACTGGAGCGCAAGGGCGGCAACGTTATAGTGCCCGCTTTCGCTGTGGGGCGAACCCAGGATTTACTGTTTTTGCTGGTCGATCTCTCTCGCCAGAGTAAGCTCGGAAAGATGGGCATTTATGTGGATTCGCCCATGGCGCTGGCAGCAACCGACATCACGCTGAAGCACATGGGATTACTCGACAAGGAAGCTGCCAGCACGCTGCAGTGGTTGAATAAGAACGGTGAAAAACTGCAGATTCATTTCGTACAGGATGTCGAGGAATCCATACGGATCAATAGCGTGCGGCATGGCGCAGTTATTATTTCGGCAAGCGGTATGTGCGATGCGGGACGGATCAAGCATCACCTCAAGTACAATCTGGGAAGACCCGAATGTAGTATCCTCATTACCGGTTTTCAGGCAGCGGGAACGCTGGGACGGCGCCTGGTGGATGGAGCCAAATACGTGAAAATCTTTGGTGAGGAGGTACCCGTGCGCGCGGATATCTATACCATAGGCGGCCTCTCCGCCCATGCCGATCAAGCTGGCCTGATGGGTTGGTTGAGTCATTTCCGGGCTGCTCCCCGGCAAACATTCCTGGTTCATGGCGAACCGTTGAATGCCGCAACCCTGGCTGAAGTTATCCAGCGACAATTAAAATGGAATGTGAGCATCCCGGCGCAATACACATCGGTTACGTTCTGACCATGATTCGACTTATGGAACCTTTGAATAAGTCCTGCGCGGGCGCGAGGTTCCTCAAAACCGTTTCCCTGTGCATCTCGCTGGCTGCCGCGCCGCTCCCTGCGTTTTCATACAACATGCCGATCGCCGTCGGTCAGGCGCTCAAGCAGGCAGGCATTCCCGAGTCTGCGGTAGGTATGTATGTTCAGGAAATTGGTGCAGCCAAGCCACTGCTCGCCGTCAATGCCGGCACGGCGATGAATCCCGCGTCGGTAATGAAGCTGGTCACGACTTTTGCCGGACTGGAACTGCTGGGACCGGCGTATACCTGGAAAACCGAATTATACGCCAGTGGCATGCTTGAAGGCGATACACTGCGAGGTAATCTGGTGATCAAGGGTTACGGCGACCCCAAGCTGAATCTGGAAAATTTCTGGCTGCTTGTGCGACGCCTGCGTCAGACCGGGTTACGCGAAATTACGGGTGACCTGGTGCTGGATAGCAGCCATTTCGATTTGCCCGGCGGCAATCCGGCCGCCTTCGACGGCAAGCCCCACCGTGCATACAATGTGCTTCCCGAAGCGCTGCTGGTGAACTACCGTACACTGGCGCTACGCCTGATCCCGCAGCCTGCGAGCAAGACCATTCGCGTTGTAGTCGATCCGCCTCTGCCATCACTGGACCTCAAAAATGGCCTGACGCTTACCAATGGCCCCTGCAATGAATGGCGCGACACGCTCGCCGCCGATATTCGCACTGCCGTCAATGGCGACATCCGCGTATCAATTGCGCTTAATGGCAGTTATTCCACTGACTGTGACGAAAAGACCTTATATCTCAGCGTGCATGATACCGCCGATTATATCTTCGGCCTGTTCAGGCAATTATGGGAAGAACAGGGTGGAATATTCCGCGGCAAGGTGCGCACCGGCACGGCTCCGGAAGGAATGACGCCGCTGGAAACCCATCAATCGCCCCCACTTGCCGACATCGTTCGGGATATCAACAAATTCAGTAACAACACCGCGGCGCGGCAGCTATATCTCGCATTAGGGCTGACCACGGGACTGACTCCTGGCTCGTCTCCGAGCATGGCTGCCGGCGACGCAGCAAATGGCCATGACAGGCCGCCCGCAACGCTCGCCAAATCGGATATGGCCCTACGGCGCTGGCTTACGTCCAAACGGCTCAGTTTTCCTGAATTGGTTATCGAAAACGGCTCGGGGCTATCACGCAATGAGCGCATCAGTACCGGTCACCTGGGGGCACTTTTGCTGGCGGCGTTCCAGAGCCCGGTCATGCCCGAATTCATTTCCTCCCTGCCGATCGCAGCGGTGGATGGAACCATGAAGAAGCGCCTGAATGGCAGCGCTACCGCGGGACAGGCCCATATCAAGACCGGTTTTCTGGATGGCGTGAGAACCATGGCAGGTTATGTGCTCGATAAATCCGGCAGGCGCGTAGCTGTGGTCATGTTCATCAATCATCCAAAATCGGGAATTGCGCAACCAGCAATGGATGCGCTGCTGCATTGGGCTTATGAAAGACCATGACAAACTAAAGATAAGTTATTGGCGCTCACCATGACCCATTCCCTACCTGCGCCGGCTTGACACTAAGGCTCGACGCAAGCGGTGTAATCTGGCGGTTAAGCGCGAGCACCTGGCATTGCAGAGTAGGCCTAACGAAGTGTGGACTTTCTTGGTTTGGTTCTGCCGGAAAAATATGAATACCGGCCAAGTAGCAGGGTGGGGCTATAAGATCGGCAACGCTTGCGCTTCACTCCGCTCCTTTGAATAGCCCGACCTGGGCACACTGGGTGGTACTTGAACTTTCTCGTCTATAGTCTATAAAAATACACAGGTGGGTTTCTTACGTCAGACGTACTGTCGAAATGATGAAAACACTCATCGGACGACAAATGGAAACCCCATTTCAGCGGCCAGGATCTGTCACGGTCACTGGGTTTCACTGGTGATCAGATTCATGGTGCTAAGAACCGAAATTGGTACACTGATGAGCATCACAATTCTTATGGAAGCTGATATCGGAGAGACTCGTTTCAATGCTCTGCTCCCTGATATAAATATCCCAAGTGAGCAGGAGGTATCCATCCGGACCCAGGATATTACAAACCCGCACAAATTCTGTGTCGTTCCGATGAGTGTACAGGGGAATTCTTATACTGCGACACGCCTGAACGGCTGCACCTAGCGGATATTCTTCTAGACCGGAACAGGCAAAACTGGGAGCCCTGAGGGAGAATAAGCCAAGCCATGGTTCTATTTCGAAACGCGGTACTTTTACTCCCCCTCTTCCTGATGTTATTCCTCACCATATTTAGTAATGAGGCGAGTGCCTTGCCTGCTTTTGCGCGTCAGACCGCCATGCCATGCAGTGCCTGTCATGTGCAGGCCTTTGGCCCCGGCCTGACTCCTACCGGCAGGAATTTCAAGCTTTACGGTTATACCGACAAAAGCGAAGAAAGCACACAGCTGATTCCGTTGAGTGCAATGATCAGAGGTTCATTCACACATACCCAAAGAGGCCAGCCTGATGGTGCGGCCGAACATTTTGGGTCTAACAATAATGCAACCATTGATGAAGCTGCGATTTTTTATGCCGGCCGTATCAGCTCCAAAGCGGGTGCTTTTATTGAAGGAACTTACGATGGCGTGGAAAAGAAGGTATTGCTTGATAATACCGATATTCGTTTTGCCGATTATGCAGACCTGGCAGGAAACCGGTTTGTTTACGGCGTATCATTGAATAATTCCCCCACGGTTTCAGACCTGTGGAATACGACGCCTGTATGGGGTTTTCCCTGGGCAGCATCGCCTTTGGCTCCGACCCAGTCAGCGGGCACGCTTATCGAGTCACTCGGGGGCCAGGTAGGCGGTGCGACGGCTTATATGATGTGGAATGACTTCTTGTATATCGAGGGCGGCGGGTATACAAGTCTTGCCCGTAACGTGCAGCAGACAGTGGGAACATTCGATGCTGCGCAAAACAAAATTGATGGAGGCGCACCTTATTGGCGGGTTGCGCTCCAGCACAATTGGCACGGGCACTATGGCGCAATCGGCTCTTTTGGCATGCACGCGAATGTCAACCCGCAGCGACTGCAAGGCGCAGGCACTGATCAGTTTACCGATTTTGGATTTGATGCCACCTATCAGTATCTGGTAAATCCAAAACACATTCTTGAATTCAATGCCACTTATATTCGCGAGAACCGGGACATGAACGCCAGCTTGGCATTAGGGTTCGCGGAGAAACAGAGCAGCAGTCTCGACACCGTCCGTATCAGGGGCGCGTACACGTTCCTGCAGACCTACGGTCTTACCCTGGCTTATGGACAAACTTCAGGAACAGCGGACAACATCATATACAGCTTTGCAGACCCTATCACCGGCAGCCGCTCAGGAAAACCCGATAATCAGGCAATTACCGCCGAGGTGAGCTATATACCGTTCGGGAAATCCACATCAGCGTATTCCACCTTGACCAACCTGCGGCTTACACTCCAATACGTCCACTACTTTCAGTTTAACGGAGGTATTCGCAATTATGATGGTTTTGGGCGCAATGCGGCGGGTAACGACACGCTCTATTTGAATGGCTGGCTGGCATTCTAGTAGTGTGCTTGTAATTGAATAAAAGCGATGAGTTTTTGTGCAGGCTACGCGTAAAATCAAGCGATATATCGCGAGGATTTGCAACGACGCATGACACGGAAAGATGCGTTTTTAGATTCAATCAATTGCAAAGCACACCACTGGATCCAGAGATTGAATCTGGCGCCTGCGATGATTGCATAAAAATCATTATATTGGGATCTTTCGCTTTCGGTGGATGCAGCAAGGTACGAGTTGGAGATTGGGTGCTGGTACGGGGCGAGCTTTCAAGCTACCGATTAATATAGTATTTCTGTCGACCTTCTGACTGCTTGAAAAACTTCGCTAACAGGCGATCATTTTTGCTGTCAGCGTCGCATCATGTCGCTCTAGAATCCACGCGGATTTTCAGACGTCAGTGATTGCACGGGAAACAAGAAAACTTTCTATCAGATCATTCTCTATTCGATCTTACTGTCCAACCCACCCTCCGCAATCTCCGCCGCCCGCAGCAGTGCCTTGGCCTTGTTCTGAGTCTCGATCCATTCGCTTTGCGGCACGGAATCGGCCACGATGCCCGCGCCGGCCTGTATATGCAGCTTACCGTCTTTGATGACACCGGTGCGAATAGCGATGGCCAGATCCATATCGCCATCGAATCCCAGGTAACCTACCGCGCCAGCGTAGATACCGCGCTTGGACACTTCCAGCTCATCGATGATTTCCATCGCCCGCACTTTCGGGGCGCCGCTCACGGTACCCGCAGGGAAAGTGGCGCGCAGTACATCCATCGCATTCAAGCCGGGTTTGAGCTTGCCATCCACATTGGAAACAATGTGCATGACATGGGAATAATGCTCGATCTGCATGTTCTCCGTGACCTTGACCGTTCCGGTCTGCGCGACGCGGCCGACATCATTACGCCCGAGATCCATCAGCATCAAATGTTCCGCACGCTCCTTCGGATCGGCCAGCAGATCGTCCGCCAGCGTGGCATCTTCCTGAATGGTCTTACCGCGCGGGCGGGTGCCGGCAATGGGACGTACGGTCACGGTGCCGCTTTCCAGTCGGACCAGGATTTCCGGCGACGCGCCGATCACGTGAAACTCGCCAAAGTGATAATAAAACATGTACGGAGAGGGATTGAGACTGCGCAGCGCGCGATAAAGCGCCAGCGGCGACGCGCCATACGGCTTGCTGGTGCGCTGCGATAAAACCACCTGCATGATGTCGCCATCAAAAATATAGCGCTTGGCGCGCTCCACCGCTTCAATATAACCTGTTTCACTGAATTCCGAGATGGCCTCGGCCGGTTTGCTGGGCGTTTCAAGCGGAATTTCCACCGGTTCACGGAGATTGACGAGCAACTCCTTCAAGCGTTTTTTTGCAGCTTTATACGCTTCCGTTGCTTCCGTTGGACCTGCGTCCCCAGGCGCTGCATACACGATGAGATAGAGTTTGCCGGAAAGATTATCCACCACCGCCAGCTCCTCAGACAGGAGTAACAGCATATCGGGCGTATTGAGTGTGTCGGGGCAGGCATGACCGGCCAGTTTACGCTCGATATATCGCACGGCATCGTAGGCAAAATAGCCCACGAGGCCGCCGCAGAAACGGGGTAAACCGGGGCATGGCGCGGCTTTGAAGCGAGACAGGTAGGATTCCACGAAAGCCAGCGGATCTTCCACCTCGGATTCCCGCGTTCCCGCACCATTGATGATCCTGACAAGACCGCCCCGCGCCTCTATGCGAGTCACGGCGGGCAGGCCGATAAAGGAATAACGTCCGAAGCGCTCGCCACCCTGTACCGATTCCAATAAATACGAGTACGGTTGGTTGGCAAGCTTGAGATAAACCGACAGCGGGGTATCGAGATCGGCAAACGTTTCCAGCACTACCGGGATGCGGTTATAGCCTTGCGCCACAAGGTTATTGAATTCAGCTTCGGTCATGATGTGACTCCACAAGAAAACAGGAAGGAAAGAAAGTGCGGTAGCGTGTGAGTGCTAGGTCCGCCAGCGATCGAGGCCAGGACGCTAGGGACGCCAGGCATTTATCGCGTATTCCTCGATTCCGGTGTTTTCGGGGATCATGACAATTTCTGAATTAATTTTGTAGCATCGTATACGGACGTAACGATGGCATCGCAATTCAGTTCGCGCACGTCGCGCCCCTCATTGTAGCCATAGGGTACGCAAAAGACATGACAACCCGCCGCACGCGCCGCTTCGGCGTCATTGAGGGAGTCGCCGATCAGCAGCATTTCACGGGGTAGAATGCCGAAATGCTTGCAGGCATGCAGGAGGGGCATCGGATCAGGCTTCTTTTTGGGGAGGCTGTCGCCTGACAGGACGATATCAAAATAATCCAGCAAGCCGGTGGCACGAAGTAGTGGCAAGGTAAACGCCTCAGCCTTGTTGGTTATGCAGGCCAGGCGAAAATCCGCTTCCAGCAAGGCGTTCAATCCCTCTATTACGCCTGGATAGGGCCGAGTACTAACGCACAATGTTTTCGCGTAATCGCGCTCGTAGAGCGGCATCGCTTTGTCGAATAACTCAACATCGGGCTCATCATCGAGGCTGCCGGTAAGCGAGCGCTTCACCAGCTTCTGTATGCCCTTGCCAATGTAGGATTGGATAGTCTCCAGCGGGAGCTCGGCCCTCCCCAGCTCCCGTAACATCATATTGGCCGCCGCGGCCAGATCGCCCGCCGTATCGAGAAGTGTACCATCCAGATCGATCATCACGGCCTTGACCGACAGTGGATATTCGCTGCCGACCACAACAGTGTCCCCAAGCCGGGAAGCGCTTTTGTTCACGTAAAGTTATCCCCTAACATTAATAAAGTCTCGTATTCCGCGACGCGCTCGCAAATCAGGATTTCTGGAGACGTCGTTTCGTTCGCAAACTGAAATCAAGCGTTCGCCAATTCCGCCCGCAGCGCTGCTACGACGCTATCATAGCGGTGCGGATCGCTGTCCTTGCCCGCACCATAAATGGCGGACCCGGCAACAAAGGTATCGGCTCCCGCGCGGGCGATCTCGGCGATGTTATCCACTTTTACGCCACCATCAATCTCCAGCATGATATCTTTGCCCGTTGCATCAATGCGTTTGCGCACGGCTTTTAATTTTTCCAGTGCTTCAGGGATGAATTTCTGTCCACCGAAGCCTGGGTTTACCGACATGATCAACACCAGATCCAGCTTATCGAGTACATGGTCGAGATAATATAAAGGCGTCGCCGGGTTGAATACCAGCCCTGCCTTGCAGCCCTGTTCCTTGATCAGCCCGATGGTGCGGTCGATATGCCTGGATGCTTCGGGATGAAAGGAAATAATATTGGCTCCGGCCTTGGCAAAATCCGGAACAATGCGGTCGACCGGCTCGACCATCAAGTGCACATCGATAACTGCCTGGGTCAGGGGACGAATAGCCTCACACACGAGCGGACCGATGGTGAGATTAGGCACATAGTGATTATCCATCACATCAAAATGAATGATGTCCGCGCCTGAATCGATGACGGCGGTTATTTCCTCACCCAGCTTGGCGAAATTGGCGGAAAGGATGCTCGGAGCGATGCGATAATTAGCCATGAAGGCGTCCTTATAATCAAAAAGCGCCATTTTAACCGCAAATGGTCTTTCGCGCTAACAGCTTCATGCCGCAGCGATCGTTCTAACTTTTATTATTTTGAGTCCGGCAGCTGAACAGTATGGAGTGCCCGGTTTTTTGGGACTCAGGTCAATGCGTAGCGGCGCGAGATGATACGTCAACTCCAGGGTGATGTAATGCAACCCCGCTGCTACAAAACTGCGCAATCCGTCGGGTAGACCTCGTCATGAAAGGCGGAGATCGAATTTTGCAAAATCCTTTTTTTGATCAGGTCACTATACTAAGAGATTGCCGTCGGCGACTGGACTTGGGAGCATGCGGCACCATATTTTGTAGCCACCACCCTTGCCGTGACTCGAAAAATAGTGTGCAATGCGGGGATGGCCGATAGTAAAAAATACGAAATTATTGTAACGGTTCACACTACCTACCTCCCGGAACAGTCGGATGAAGCGCTCGACCGTTACGTTTTTGCGTACACCATCTCGCTTGCCAACACAGGTACAGTTTCGGCACAGCTCATCAGCCGCCACTGGATCATTGCGGATGGGACTGGCGGTGTGCAAGAGGTACGGGGCCTGGGAGTGGTCGGTGAGCAGCCGTTGCTAAAACCCGGAGACAATTTCGAATATACAAGTGGTACCGCCATTTCCACACCGGTTGGGTCGATGAAAGGTAGCTATCAAATGGTGGCTGAAGACGGCCTGCGCTTCGATGCAACCATCCCTGAATTCATCTTGAGCGTGCCCAGGGTATTGCACTAAGGAATCGCTGCACGCTTTTCTGCGGAAATGGAGGATCCGTCCGGAGGTTCGTTGGCTCCTGCTCTGCCGAGTTCGGTGTTGTTTTTTTTCATTCCTTAAGCCCATCAGGCTGATTGCTGCTACTGCTCAACCATATTTCTTCCTTCCGACCATGCGGCGGCGATGGGCACGTTTTGCTTCCGCTTCGCTGAGAGGTGCTGCACCTTTTTCGGCATAGGGATTGTGACCCGACCGGAACACAACTCTCAATGGCGTACCTTCCAGCTGAAAGGCCTCGCGGAAGGTGTTTTCGAGATAACGCTGATAGGTTTCGGGAACCTTATCCAGAGCACTGCCATGGATTACGATCAATGGCGGGTTGGAGCCGCCCTGATGGGCATAGCGCAGTTTGGGGCGTGACAGGCCAGCACGCGGAGGCTGCTGCTTCTCTACCGCCGCCAGCAGGGTGCGGGTAAGCCGGGGGGTGGATAGATTCGCCATCGCGGCCGCATAAGCGGCATCAATCGACGGAAGCAATCCTTTCATGCCACTGCCTCGCAATGCCGAGATATAGTGGAGTTTCGCGAAATTCAGCAAGAAAGAGAGTTTGCGGGCGATATCGTTCTTGATGGTATCGCGCTGATAATTATCCAGGCCATCCCATTTGTTAACCGCCACCACCAGTGCGCGCCCCGTTTCCAGGATGAACCCGGCGATGTGGGCATCCTGATCGGAAATTTCGTTTCCCGCGTCCAGTACCAGGACCACCACGTTGGCGTCTTCCACCGACTGCAAGGTCTTTACCACCGAGAATTTTTCCACGGTTTCAAATACCTTGCCACGCCGGCGCAAACCGGCGGTATCGATCAGCGTGTACGGACGGCCGTTGCGATGAAAGTCAATATAGATACTGTCGCGGGTGGTACCCGGCTGATCAAACGCGATGACGCGTTCCTCGCCCAGCAGTGCATTCACCAGCGTGGATTTGCCAACATTGGGGCGTCCCACGATGGCAATTTTTGGATGCCTGTCTTCTTTTTCTTCTGCTTGCGGCAGAGGGAAATCCGCTAGCGCCAACTCCACCAGCTCATTCACATTGTCGCCGTGCGCGGCGGAGATCGCGCAGGGTTCCCCCAGGCCCAGTTGGTGAAATTCTGCAGTAACGACGGAGGACGCCATGCCTTCGGTTTTATTCACCACCAGCATGATTTTTCGTCCGGTCTTGCGCAGTTGCTCCGCAATTACCTTATCATGCGGCGCCAAACCGGTTCTGCCATCGACGATGAACAGCACCCTGTCCGCTTCGTCCACCGCTTGTCGAGTCTGCTTGGCCATCTCATGCAAAATGCCTTCCTTCACCATTGGCTCGAAGCCACCGGTGTCGACCACCAGATAAGGCTTATCGCCCAGCCTGCCATGGCCGTAATGGCGATCCCGCGTCAATCCGGGAATATCCGCCACAATTGCGTCACGGCTGCGGGTCAGGCGGTTAAAAAGTGTTGATTTGCCGACATTGGGCCGCCCGACCAGTACGAGGGTGGGTTTCATGGCTTCTGGTTCTTATGTGGAGACCGCCAATCCTTCTGCCCGGAAGGATAACAGCAAGCACTTTCTAAAATAAATGAATTTGCCGAATTTTCTCGGTTACATGCTGAACGCATAAAGCCCACCTTTCATGGTCTGCACCACGAAGCCATTAGGCAGAGAGACGGGGCGGGCAGTGATGGCGCTCCCGTCAGTGGCAGAGCGCGCGACAATACTACCGGTGTCATTCCTGATGAGATTTACATAGCCCAGAGAATCACCCACCACCACATGCGTGCCCTGGATGAGGGGGGGAGATAACTGGACGCCGCTGAGCAAATCCTGTTTCCAGATACTGGTACCATTTTTTTTATTGTAAGCCACTACTGCGCCTTGAGCATCGCTCACATATATGTAATCATCATTCATGGCAAGACCTGCGCTGCTCGACGCGTCTCGCGCCCAAATCTGATTTCCGTTGGCGATTTCAAAGCAGGCAACACGCCCCTGATAGGCTACAGCGCATATCTGTTGTTCGTCAGCCACCGGCAGACTGGCGACATCGGTTATTCGCTCCAGTTCTGTCGCTCCCCGCGGCCGCGATACGACCGCTTCCCAGACGACCCCGCCGTTGGCCAGATTTATCGCCACCAGCTTTCCGCCTGCAAATCCGGCAAATACCATGCCTCGCGAGATCAGCACACCAGCAAAGCTCCGAACCGTCAAGGGAGGAGTTGCACCCTGATATATCCACTTACGTTTGCCGCTGCCGGCATCCAGACTGAAAATCCGGCCATCTCCAGTGCGAACCACTACCGTGCCGCTCTCCGCTCGCGGGGGACTTAATACCTCGGTGGATACCTGGGCCGTCCACAGGGCTTTACCGTCTTTGCTGCCATATGTCAGAACCTCACCTTTGAAGGTTCCAAGCAGCAACATTCCGTCACCTGCACCTACGCCGCCCGACAGATTATGCTTGGTATTGACACTTCCCGCTTGTTTGCCTGTGGTGGGATCAAAACGCACAAGGAATCCATTCAGGCCCGCGGCATAAACGGCGCCGTTCTCGAATACCGGCATAAACCCCATCGCTTTACTTTCTTCGATGCCGTTCTGCCACAATAGACGCACTTCCGGAACTGTCTTTAATTGGGCAGCCTGTTCCGGGCTCATCTCAAAGGTCTCGCCGCCAAGGAGCCCGCCGCTGATACCCGCCACATCGATATCCGACAGGTCGCGTGCGAGGTCGCGTGCCATATCGACCACACTTACGCATCCGGAAAACGCCAGCAGCGGCACCAGCAGCAGGATATGCCGCCGAATCATCCTAAATCCGGCAGTTGTAGCGAGCTCACCAGAAAGGTGAAGGTCAAATATGGAAAAGATTCATTATGGATCATGATATTAAACAAAGAAATGAACGATCAACCGCCGGATTCAGGATCATGCGTGTAATCCTGGAGAAGCTCTGCATAAATTCTCCATGAATGATTCCGCCAGCTACACCCCCATTTTCTCGGTCTTGCTTGGTGCATCATTGCAATTCGAGATATTTGCCTATTTGCCTTCCGCCAGGGCATCGAGCTTCATTTGAACAATGCTATGATAGGTGCCTTTTTTGCCCAGCTTGCCAAGCGCTGTTTGATAAGCGGCACGCGCCTCGGGAATCTTACCCGCCGAAGTGAGAATATCGCCTTTGAGATCCGCATAAAGGCCATCAAAGGATTCACCATGCTTGGTATCCAGCAGTCTCACGGCATCGTCGTATTTTCTCTCATCCAGTAATATGCCCGCCAACCGCAACCGCACGAGATCCTTCAACTCCTCTTCCTTGGTGTTATCCAGCGTCCATTGCAAGCGACTTTTGGCATTTTGCATGTCGCCGCTTTCAAAGCTTGCACGTGCTGAAATCAAGGCGGCGCGCGCCGCGTACCCGCTGGCAGGGAAGCCTTCCATCAGTAAATGTGCGGCATCGCTAATCTTCTTGGGATCACCGCTCGCCTCGACTTGCAACAGCGATGCATACAATTCCGCTGCCTGCTCGGTCTGTTGTGTCTTATAGTATTTCCACGCCTGCTGACCCGCCATCCCGGCGATTAAAATCGCCACAATTATGATCACCAGTGTGCCATAGGCTTCCCACCAGGATTTAAGCCCATCTATTTTTTCCTGCTCTTCCAGATCATAGGTTGCCATTTGATTTCCTGATAAGAATTTTCCGATTCAAGTTCTCTTAAGCAGATCCACCGCTTCCGCCATTCCGACTCTCACCTGCCCGGCTGCCTCGCGCAGCGGCTTGATGCTTATCTCACCCGCTTGTACCTCGTCATCGCCAATAATAACGGCAAAACGCGCACCACTGACATCCGCCTTTTTCATTTGCGCCTTGAAACCGCCTGCGCCACAATGCAGGATTGCCCTGAGTCCGCTATCGCGCAAATATCTGACGGTCTTCCACGCGGCTCCATTCGCGGCCTCGCCCTGATGTATCACATACACATCCGGTACCGGGCGCAGTATTTCACTGCCGCATTCCACCATCAGCGCCAGCACACGCTCCACGCCCATGGCAAAACCGCACGCTGGCGCCGCTGATGCCGGTTTGCCGCCAATCTGCTCCACCAGTCCGTCATACCGGCCGCCGGCGCATATGGCGCCTTGCGCACCAAGCTTCCCGGTGATCCATTCGAATACGGTGCGGTTGTAATAATCCAGCCCTCTTACCAGCCGCGGATTGATCTCGAAGTCTACTCCTTGGTCACGCAGAAGCCGCTGTAACGTTTCAAAATGCGCCAGCGAGTCCTCGTCGAGGTCATCCAGCAACCGTGGCGCCCCATCAATAATCTCTCTCATCTCCGAATTCTTGCTATCGAGTATCCGTAATGGATTGCTGTGCAGCCGCCGGCGAGCATCATCATCGAGCCTGCCCAGATGCCGCTCCAGATACCCGATTAACCGCGTTCGGTGCAAGGCGCGCGATTCGGCACTACCCAGCGTGCCGATTTCCAGGCGCACATCAGAAATACCCAGCTTCTTCCATAATTCCGCACACATGACGATGAGCTCGGCGTCAATATCAGGTCCGGAGTAACCCAGTGCTTCGACACCCACTTGGTGGAACTGTCGGTAACGTCCCTTTTGCGGACGCTCGTGGCGAAACATGGGCCCGGAATAGTACAGCCTCTGCGGCCCCGCGTAGAGCAGGTTATGTTCCAGCACTGCACGCACACAGGAAGCGGTCCCTTCAGGCCGCAGTGCCAGACTGTCGCCGTTGAGGCTATCCAGAAAGGAATACATCTCCTTCTCGACGATATCGGTCACCGCGCCTATGGAGCGCACGAACAGATCAGTCTGCTCGACAATCGGCATGCGGATGTTACGGTAACCATACGCCGTCATCCAATCACGCACGGTCTGCTCAAAAAATTCCCAAAGGTATATCTGATCAGGCAGGATGTCATTCATCCCGCGGATGGCCTGAATGGTTCTGGTCATTGACTGATTTCTGCGGCGCCTGACTTCTTCGGGTATTTCATCTGTACATATTCATCGACTATCTGGCGGAATTCGCCCGCAATATTATCGCCTTTCAAGGTCACCGATTTCTGCCCATCCACATATACCGGCGCCACCGGCCTCTCACCTGAACCGGGCAGACTGATACCGATGTTGGCATGCTTGCTTTCCCCCGGGCCGTTGACCACGCACCCCATCACCGCCAGCGTCATGTTTTCCACGCCTTCGTATTCCTCGCGCCACACCAGCATCTGGGTGCGTACATAGCCCTGAATACTTTCCGCCAGTTCCTGGAAATAGGTGCTGGTGGTACGCCCGCAACCGGGACATGCCGCCACCAGCGGGACAAACGCGCGCAGACCCGTGGTTTGCAGAATCTCCTGCGCCACCACCACTTCGCGAGAGCGGTCACCGCCAGGCTCCGGTGTAAGCGATATGCGGATGGTGTCGCCAATGCCATCAAGAAGCAGCACCGACAGCGCGGCGGTGGAGGCAACGATTCCTTTCGAACCCATACCGGCTTCGGTCAGTCCAAGATGCAAGGCATAATCGCAACGCGATGCCAAGTCGCGATAAACGGCAATCAAGTCCTGTACGCCGCTTACCTTGCAGGACAATATGATCCTGTCGCGCCCCAGTCCGATCTCTTCAGCCCTGGCCGCACTTTCCAGTGCGGAGGTGATCAATGCCTCACGCATGACCAGCACCGCGTCCTTCGGATCACCGGACCGGGCATTCTCATCCATGAGGCGGGCCAGCAGTTCGGGATCGAGACTCCCCCAGTTGACGCCGATACGTACCGGCTTACCATATTTACAGGCAGCTTCTATCAGGATGGAAAATTGCTCGTCGCGTTTTTTTCCATGCCCCACGTTGCCCGGGTTGATACGGTATTTGGCAAGCGCCTTCGCGCAATCGGGATATTCAGTCACCAGTTTGTGACCGTTAAAATGAAAATCGCCTATCAGCGGCACGTGACAGTCCATGTCATCGAGACGCGCGCGGATACCCGGCACTGCTTTAGCGGCGGCGGCGGTATTGACGGTTATACGCACCAGTTCCGATCCCGCCCGCGCGAGTTGGGCCACCTGGACCGTGGTGGCGATTTCATTTTCCGTATCGGTATTGGTCATGGATTGCACCACCACCGGCGCACCGCCGCCAACTGTAATGGGACCTACACGGACGCCGACGCTGTTTCGGCGCGGCGGAAAAATATTTTGTGACATAGTCATGATAAGTATGAGAATCTTATAAATGTAAAGGTTTCATTTGAGTGACAGACGTGCTGTTCCCCCATAAGCATTGGTATACGGTGCCAGATCCACCGGCTTGTTATTGTAGACCAGCTTGACTTCGGCGGCGTTGCCTATCGTAAGGGAGAATGGCGGCTTGCCGTGTAACACCTGCTCGGTGCCTCGGGGATTAATCCGCGAAAGAAGCAGCCTGCCTCCATTATCCCTGACTTCAGTCCATGATTCTCCCTCAAATACGAGACGAAGAACATCTCCGCTGCTTGCCGGTTCAGGAGCGGCAATATTCACTGATTCACGGGCAGGGACGCTTGCCGCTTCAGGGACGATGACCGCTGGCGCACCTTGCGGTGCGAGCGGCGCAGCAGGAATGGGAACAGGAAGAGGAGCGGGCACTTCGCGTTTTTGTTCAGCTACCACGGCTTTGTCAGTGGATGCCCCCGTGTCGCCGGTCGTTTTTGCGGATGGCGGTTGATTTTGAGGTAGCGCGTCAGCCCGGTCAGCCCCGGTTCGGGTTTCCGTTTTCACCTCCGGTTGCGGTTGCTTCCCTTTATTGCCTTCGCTGCCATCATAAATTTCAAAAATCAGCAGCAGCACCAGAATGGCCACTCCCGCAATGATCAGATTACGTTTCCCGCCTCCCTGATTTGAGGGAAAAGGGATGCCCTCGGTCTGATACGAGATGGTTGGGGCAGGAGTGGGCGGAAGCGATTGCTCCAGCCGCTGCAATAACGGTCCAGCATCCATCTGCAACAGCTTGGCGTAGTTCCGTACGAAGCCGCGCAAAAATGTTCCGCTTGCAAGATTGTCGTAATCATCCTGCTCCAGCGCCGTAACCTGTCGCACCGATAACCGCAGCTGTCGTGCTACGTCTTCAATATTCATTCCGCGCGCCAGCCGCACAGCGCGAAATTCGTGCCCCACGCCTGTTCCTACCTCGGCCTGGCCCGCTTCCGCACCATGGCCGGCACCGCTGTTGCTGTCAGTGGCGTTCATTACTCGAATCCGCGATCATGCAGCGCCAATGCCTGTTTGGAATTCGGAAACTGTTTCCATGACATGCACGGGGCCAATGGCACTGTGAAGATATCCATCCGTCTTTGCTTCATCTCGCCGCTTCCACAATTGCGCGGCTAGTCCGCCGGGTCTTGTCATGCACTTTTCCGGCGAGTTGCCCGCAGGCAGCGGCAATATCGTCACCGCGGGTCTTGCGCACGGTCGTTATCAATCCAGCCTGCATCAGCACATCGCGGAAGCGATGCACCGCCTCCTGCGATGAGCGCCTGTACCCCGAATTGGGAAAAGGATTAAACGGGATCAGATTGAATTTACAAGGCGTATCCCGTACCAGTTGGACCAATTCACGCGCATGGGCCAAGCTGTCATTGACACCATCCAGCATGACATATTCAAAAGTGATGAAATCCCGCGGTGCGGACTGAAGGTAGCGCTGGCAGGCCGCCAGCAATTCCCTGATCGGATATTTCTTGTTAATGGGCACCAGCTCGTCACGCAGCGCATCGTTCGACGCATGCAGCGACACCGCAAGCGCCACCGGGCAACGTTCCCGCAGCCGGTCCATCGCCGGAACCAGGCCCGAAGTACTCACCGTCACGCGCCGCCGCGACAGCCCATAGGCATTGCCATCCAGCATCAGATGGAGCGCGGTCACCACGTTCTCAAAATTGGCCAGTGGCTCGCCCATACCCATCATGACTACATTCGTGACGGCACGACTATGGTTCTGAAAATTGGGGTGGCTTGGAGGACTCACACCTTTCTGACCGCTCGCGATCCCCTCAAGTTCCGTGATGGACTTGCCAGCGGAGGCTCCCGCCAGCGTTTTATTCGCCCACCACAACTGGCCGATGATTTCCGCAACCGTCAGATTGCGATTAAATCCCTGCCTGCCGGTGGAGCAAAAGGTACATGCCAGCGCACAACCCACCTGGCTGGAAATACATAGTGTGCCGCGACTGGTTTCGGGTATGAAAACAGTCTCGATGCCATTACCCGCACCTACTGACAACAGCCACTTTCGGGTGCCGTCCGCGGCGATATGATCGCTGATTACCTTGGGAGGCTCAATCACCGCGCCTGTGGAAAGCTTGTCCCGCAATCCCTTCGCCAAATCACTCATACTCGCGAAATCGGCCTCGCCGAACCGGTGTATCCAGCGCAGCAACTGCTTGGCACGAAATGGCTTCTCACCTATTTCAGCACAGAAACCGGCAAGAGCATTCGCATCAAAATCCAGCAGGTTGACACTCATGATGTTGAACTAGAAACCATTCTTATCTGGAATAAATGTTCAGCGCCGGAAAATAATAGGCAATTTCAACCGCCGCGGTTTCCGGCGCATCGGAACCATGCACGGCGTTGGCATCTATACTGTCGGCAAAATCTGCGCGAATGGTTCCTTTTTCCGCTTTTTTTGGGTCGGTTGCACCCATCAGGTCCCGGTTCTTCCTGATCGCGTCTTCGCCTTCGAGCACCTGCACCATGACAGGCCCGGAAATCATGAATTTCACCAGATCACTAAAAAATGGGCGGCTGCGATGCACAGCGTAAAAGCCCTCGGCCTCCGCCTGTGAAAGATGCAGCATGCGGGCTGCAATTACTTTCAGTCCGCTGGTTTCAAAACGGGAATAGATTTCTCCAATCACGTTTTTAGCCACCGCATCCGGCTTGATAATAGACAATGTTCTTTCGACAGCCATCAAACACTCCACTAAATTAAGAAATGAAAAAACCTCTGAATAAGTCCTCCGTCGAGCGCGCTGCGGCAAAATCGGAAGGATCACAAGGCACGTCACGAAGGTAGCACGAGTCGTAATTTGACCTGCGATACCAAAGCGAAGCGCGCAACGCAATGAGCACCCAACTTGCCGCAACTGAAGGGACGCCCATATGGGACTTATTCAGAGGTTCCTTTTTGTATTTTAACAAAAAAACCGATTCCGAAGTCGGAAAAAGCAAAAAGCCCGGTGTTGACCGGGCTTTGAGCCGAGAAATGCACGACCGCTCGGTTACGTAATGATTTTCACGGTAAGCTTGCGTACAGTTTCAGGCATTCTTGCGATACCTTCAATCGAGCTTCAACACCTGCGCACGTGTGGGCCACGCGCCCCGCCCGATCGCCTTGGCTCCCTCAAAAATGACATAACTCTGACGGCCGTAGTGCGGCAGAGGCCGTATCAGCGCAGTGAGCGAGGCCGCATCCCGCGCGGACACCATCGCCAGCGTCACGCCATCGGAACGGCTGATCGTCCAGGCCTGCGCCGAGCCTTTGCCCCGCACGATCTCCGGCCGGCCAGGCAACTGATGCCGCGCAAGCCACGCATCGACTTGTTCCTCCAACCCAATCACCAGTGCAGGCACAGACGGCAGGTTATCTGTCGCCGGGACCAGTTTCAGGGATCGATTTTGAAGTTTGCCGGCAAGCGTCTCGGCGGTACTGCGCAGCTCGCCGCTTTCCGGCAGTAGAATGGCCATCGCTGTCCGGTCAACCATGATCTGGCGCAGAATCGGCGGCGCCTCGTCGGGTGTCAAGCGCCGGAATAACCGCAGATCCGGATCCAGGATCACTTCCAGCGGAAGGGTGCGTACCTCAAGTGTAAAAGTCTGGCGTCCGCGCTCCAAATCGAGCATGTGCATCTCTTCACCTTCCCCGGTACGAATCGCAACGGGCACACGCAACCGGTATTCGGGCTCCGTTTGTTCAAGCGTGACGCTGATGCGATAACCGGAGTCGGACTTCGTACGTCCGGCTTCCGCAATGCGCACGACAGGTGCTCCCGCGCGCGTGAGCCACTGGTCGAAGAAACCATGTAAATCCTGTTTGGACACTGTCTGGAATGTGCTCCGTAGATCCGCCCACGAAGCGATACGGAAGCGTTGCTCGCGCCAGAATGCCTGCAATGCATGATCGAAGGTCTCGCGTCCGAGCAGGTCGCGCAGCATGAGGAACATCATCGCAGCCTTGTTGTAACCCACGATCTGGGAAGCCCCATGAGTACGCGAGGTAAAAGTCGTAAGCGGCGCGTCCTGACCGGGTGACAGTGCGGCGAAATCGCGCAGCCAGCCGCGGCGCATTTCTCGCGCGGCATCGGGACCTTCACGCTCCTTGTACGCATAATCCGCCATGAACGTGGTCAACCCCTCGGACCAGTTACCCTGAGCGTAATCGGGATACACACCGTTTCCCCACCAGTTATGCAGCACTTCGTGGCCGAGCGACGTGGAACGGATGAACGGCAGCCGCAGCACCTCGATGCCGAGATAGGTGAGCGTCGGCATGCCGAAACCCGTCGGCGTTGGACTCGATACGACGCTGAACTCAGTAAACGGATACTTCCCGATCCATGACTCGTAGAATTCGATATAGCCCTTTACCGACCTGAGATAGGCGGGCGCGAGGTCTGCAATCTGGGGATGGAAGTAAGTCCGCAACTGGATTGGCTTGCCGCCCGCGCCGCGCATTGTACTTGTTTCCACTTTGTACGGACCGGCCATGAGATCGATGCCGCCGGTCGGTGCAAGAAACTCGAAACGTGCACGATATCCCTCATCCGTTTCAGATTCCTCGGCAAGGCGGCCCGCGACAATACCGCGCTGGCCGCCGGGAAGTTCGATACTCACCCGGTAGCTTGCGAGTTTGTCCGCTATATAAGGATACCAGCCGCTCGAGTCCGGCAGGAAAGTACCCTCGCCGCTACTTGCCGGTTCGCTCCTTCCCAGTGTCTGCGGGTGATCGAGCGAGGTATCAAGTGCCGCAAGTTCGCCACGCCAGTGAACCTCGATACGGCGTGGCATCTGCTTGTCGCCCGGGATACGCCAGGCACGCATCCTGCCGGTAATCGCGGACGGACCGAGCGACATGGCGTCAATACGTCCGCGCATCATCTCGAAACGACGGCCCATTACCAGGGTCAACTCCTCTGATGTCTTTGCTGTTATGACACTGCGCCCCTCTATGGTGCGTGCAACCGGATCAATGCGCACTGTAATGTCATAGTGGATCTCGGCATCCGCTGCCGGGGCAGATTCGGCGGATGTGGCGGTTGCCATAAAAAACGAAAGTAGAATGCAGACAATATCCCTACTGACACCCGGAATGCGCGCCCCCCTTGTCAGCTGCCTCATTTCGGCACCGCCGGAAACCTGGCAATAATTTCCATCGTCTCGCTACCACGTTTTACCTTGAGCGGCAGCCATGTCCCCGGGGCCTGGCGTTTGACGATATCCACAATATCGTTGATGCGCTTGAGTGCGACGCCGGCGGCCTCCATGATGAGATCACTGTCGCGGATACCGGCTGTTTCGGCGATACTGCCCTTCTCCACCTGCAGCACGCGGGCACCGCCATCCTGTGCCACTTCGAAGCGGATACCCAGGCGCTGCCGCGGCAGCTCATGCGAAACGAATGCCAACGAACCAACGCCAAATACCGCATCGGCCAGTCCTCCGACAACCTGTCCGCAATGGGTGCCGCTATTCCATGGCAACAGCGTGCCGACGTCCGTAACGCGCAGGTCCTTCAACTGGTGGGGGACCCCGTAACCATATTTGATATGTCCCGAACCCATAATGCCGACTACCAGGGGACGCCCCGGCCGGTCCAGCGCCGAGTGTATGGCTTGTGCCATTGCCCTGTCCCAGAGCTGCTGGCTCTCCACAAAGCGCCGAAAATCCGGGTCATCCCGATTGGCTTCACCCTTCTTCTTGCCGCCGCGCTCATGCTCACCGTAAAACGGCAGTAGGTAATCAAGATAAGCCGTGCTTGGCGCGGCGGGTGGCATCACGCCTTCACGCTCATTCTCCGGAACCCCCTCGAAACCCTTCTGGGTAGTCGCTCGACGCAAGCGCGCGTCGATATTGAGCGCCACCATTGGCACACGATTCATGCGTGCAAAATGAAACAGCGGCAGGTAAAGGCTCGCGTCCGTACCCCAGACGGCGTTCCAGTCCGCGGCGGCGAGAAATTGCGCTTCCGAAAACTCCCCGGCCACCCACTGATCGAGCGCCTTCTGTACCCTGCGCGGAAACATCTCGAAACCGATTACCATGTCGGGGCGCATTGCATGCAGCGCAGCCAGCACCTGCAATTGCCATCGGTGATGTTCAGGGTTATCGTGCATTTCACCCAGCAACACCACCGAGTTCCTTGCGGCGCGGGCAATGACATCAGGGCCGGATATCTTCCCGCCGCCAGGCAGGGTCCAGCTTCCGACCGGCACACACCCCTCATTTTCCTTGTTGCCCGCCTTGGTTTGAGCCCATGCGATATGCGGACCGGCGACGAATGCGAATAGCATGACAGCCAGGAATCCCCCTTTGTACAGGGCATGCCGGAGCGGGGCGCATTGAAAAATTGTCAAGCTGGATACTCCCTTATCGTGAATTATCGAACTCATCTCATCCGTATCCGGATTATTATAGTCGCACCAGGCTACCTTGACGGTATCACCCCACCCATTTTCTGGCGTTCCTGAACATGCGCATCCACGGCGCGTCGCCCCGCCAGCCGGGATGCCAGGAATGCTGGACGGCGCGAAACCCGCGCTCCGGGTGTGGCATGAGTATGCTGAAGCGTCCATCCGGGGTGGTCACGCCGGCCATGCCATGGGGAGAGCCGCTGGGATTGAGTGGGTAAATCTCGGTGGGCTGGCCCCGATTATCGACGAAACGCAATGCAACCAGAGATGCAATAGCTGAGACCCTGTTCGATCCGGTAAATTCAGCACGGCCCTCCCCGTGCGCAACGACAACAGGCATTCGGCTCCCGGCCATGCCGTCAAAAAAGAGCGATGGACTCTCCTGGATTTCCACCATGACGAATCGCGCCTCGAACTGCTCCGATTTATTGCGCGCAAATCGCGGCCAATGTTCGGTGCCGGGAATGATTTCATGCAGATTACTCATCATCTGGCATCCGTTGCAGACACCCAGCGCAAAGCTGTCGGTGCGCTCGAAGAACGCCTCAAATTCATCACGTGCGCGAGGATTGAACAGTATCGAGTTGGCCCAGCCTTCCCCTGCTCCCAGCACGTCGCCGTATGAAAATCCACCGCATGCGGCGAATCCCTTGTAGTCCCCGAGAGATGCACGTCCTTCGACGATATCGCTCATGTGCACGTCGGTGGCCAAAAATCCCGCCCGATCAAACGCGGCAGCCATTTCCACGTGACCGTTCACGCCTTGCTCGCGCAAAATGGCGATTCGGGGCCGGATGCCGCTATGGATGTAAGGCGCGGAAATATCATCGTCCACGTCGAAATTCAGGCGTGCATGCAGACCAGGATCGGTGATATCGAGAATGCGATCATATTCCTGCAGCGCGCATTCCGGATTGTCGCGCAGCGCCTGCATCCGATAAGTGGTCTCCGACCAGGCACGATGCAGGTCAACGCGTTTCTCGGCGAACACCGGCTTATTGTTGCGCAGGAACTGAACCTCATCCTTGTCATTGATCTCACCAATAACAAAACACGCATCGCGCAAGCCCGCTTCCGCCAGGATAGCCATCACATCACGGCGGTGTTCCGTTTTTACCTGGATTACCGCCCCCAATTCCTCATTGAACAGGACGGAGAGGATGCGCTCCATGAATCTTCCGCCCAGCGCCTCCGGGCGCAACTCATGGCCATCGACGTCGTTCGCGAGCACATCGAAACATAGCTGATCCAGGTTGATGGTTATGCCAACGTGGCTGGCGAATGCCATTTCACACAATGTTGCAAATACACCTCCATCGGAGCGGTCATGATAGGCAATTATTTTGTTCTCATGATTCATACGCTGTATCGCGGTGAAAAAGCCCCGGAGTTTCTCCGCTCCCTCCAGGCCCGCCATGTCCGGCGCGTCATCTCCCACCTGCTTGTAGACTTGTGCCAGCGCCGAACCGCCCAAGCGGTTCCTGCCGCCACCCAGATCGATCAGTACAAGTGCCGTCTCGCCACAATCCTTGCATAACTGCGGCGTGAGCGTTTTGCGCGCATCCGTTACTCTCGCAAAGGCGGAAACGATCAACGAAAGCGGCGCAGTCACCTCTTTTCTGATCCCCGCGCCGCCATGGCCGGATTCCGATTCCCATATGGTCTTCATCGACATGGAATCCTTGCCCACCGGGATGCTGATTCCCAATTGGGGGCAGAATTCCATGCCTACCGCGTGCACGGCGTCGAACAGTGCCGCATCTTCGCCTGGATGCCCCGCCGCAGCCATCCAGTTGGCGGAAAGCTTGATCTCTCCGATATGCTCAATTCTCGCGGCCGCAATGTTGGTGATGGCTTCGCCCACCGCCATGCGTGCTGAAGCGGCGGGATCTATTAGTGCCACCGGGGTGCGCTCGCCCACAGCGAAAGCTTCACCCAGGCAAGTCCGGTAACCCATCAGTGTCACCGCCACATCCGCTACTGGCACCTGCCACGGCCCCACCATTTGGTCACGCGCGGTCATACCGCCGACGGTGCGATCGCCGATGCTTATGAGAAAGGTCTTGTCCGCCACTGCGGGCAGCCGCAGCACCCGATAGGCTGCTTCCCGCAGATTCAATTCCGCCGTATCGAACGGCAACAGCGTTCTCCCGATATGCATCACATCACGGATCATTTTAGGCGGCTTGCCCAATAATACGGAGAGATCCATATCAACCGGCTGATTGCCGAATACAGGGTCGGCCACGGTGAGTTGCTGCTGCGCCGTCGCTGTGCCCACTACCGCGAACGGACAGCGTTCACGCTCACAAATTGACTGGAACAGTGCCATCGACTCCGGCCTGATTGCGAGCACATAGCGTTCTTGCGCCTCGTTGCTCCAAATTTGCATGGGCGACATCCCCGGCTCTTCCAAGGGGATATCGCGCAAATTGAAACAGCCCCCGCGTCCGGAACCATGCAACAGCTCGGGCAGCGCATTCGACAAGCCGCCGGCGCCAACATCGTGAATCGAAAGAACCGGATTAGGTTCGCCCCGTCTCTCCATCTGCCAGCAACAGTCGATGACTTCTTGCGCGCGCCGCTCCATTTCCGCATTGCCGCGCTGCACCGAATCGAAATCGAGACGCTCCGCGTTCACCCCGGTATCCATGCTGGAAGCCGCACCGCCGCCCAGACCGATCAGCATCCCGGGTCCGCCCAGTTGAATCAGCAGCGCACCGGCTGAGAACTCTTCCTTGAATGAATGGCGTTCGGCGATATGGCCTATGCCTCCAGCCAGCATGATGGGCTTGTGATAACCGCGCATTTCGCCAGCGACGAGCTCCTCGAAGGTACGGAAATACCCCGCCAGATTGGGCCGCCCGAATTCATTGTTGAACGCCGCGCCGCCAATGGGGCCCTCCAGCATGATTTGCAGGGCCGATGCAATGCGCGATGGCTTGCCGTAAGAATGCTCCTTTCCTGATCGGTGCACTTCCCAAGGCTGAATAAATCCGGGAATGTTCAGGTTGGAAACCGAGAAACCGCCAAGTCCGGCCCTGGGTTTGGCGCCCCGGCCAGTCGCCCCTTCATCGCGGATTTCCCCGCCTACCCCGGTGGCGGCGCCCGGATAAGGCGAAATCGCGGTGGGATGATTGTGCGTTTCCACTTTCATCAGGATATGCGTTGACTCCTCTCCATAACCGTAAGCGTCATCCTCGCCGGGATAAAAACGGGCGACCTTTGCTCCTTCGATAATGGAAGAATTATCCGCATAAGCCACCACGGTGCCTTGCGGATTCTGCTGGTGAGTATTGCGTATCATCGAGAACAGCGACTTCGCCCGCGGCTCGCCGTCTATCACCCAGTCAGCGTTGAAAATCTTGTGGCGGCAATGCTCGGAATTGGCCTGGGCAAACATCATCAATTCCACATCGGTAGGATTGCGTCCGATCCGGGTGAAGTAGGCCGCAAAATAGTCGATTTCGTCCTGCGACAATGCAAGTCCCATCGCGCTATTGGCACTCTGCAATGCATCGCTTCCGCCTGTCCGCACATCCACGGTGGTGAATGGCGCGGGCTCAAAATGTCTGAACAATTTCTCCGCATCATCGAATGAGCCGAATACCGCTTCGGTCATGCGGTCATGTATCAGCGCAAGCAGCGCAATCCTGCCATCGGTGGAAAGTCCGGGGGTGGGCGTGCCTCCCGTCTGAATATAAAATGCCACGCCGCGTTCCAGCCGCTCCACCGCTTCGAGTCCGCAATGACGGGCAATATCGGTGGCTTTGGATGACCATGGAGATATGGTACCGGGCCGGGGCAGGACCAAGAGCAACTCACCCGGGGCATGACGGGCCTGCCGTTCGATATCGCTCCTCAGAAAGATTTCTTCCGGCGCAGACTTGAGCAGCCTTTCAAGAACGGCGCTTTCAGCCGGCCCAAGATCGCGCTTGAGCGCGCAAAAATGCCAATATTCCGCGTAAATGTGGGAAACTTGCGGAGCGGCAATCTTGAGTGCGCTCGCCAATTTTTCCAGGCGGAATGGAGAAAGCGCGCTGCCACCACGAAGTCGAAGCATCCGGCGAAATGGGTCAAGAGGTTGAAAATGCAATTTTACACGAGAAGACAAGCTGGCCGCAGCCTGATAAGCGTTTGATAAACGATAATATGCGTAATTACTCCACCGCTATTTATACCACTGCCGAGATCCGCGAAATCGAGCAACTCGCGGCTGCATTGCCTGACCCCCCCGCCTTGATGGAAAAAGCCGGTCTTGCCGCAGCTGAAGAAGCGCGGGACAGGTTGCTGATCCACGGGCGGATCCGGGTGCTGGTACTCGCAGGTCCGGGTAATAATGGTGGCGATGCTTTCGCAGTGGCACGCCATCTGCAAGCGTGGTGGTTCAAAGTAACGCTTGTGTTCACCGGCGAACGCTCAACCTTGTCCAGCGATGCGCGGCACATGCTGGACGCATGGCTTGCTGCGGGGGGCAAAATATATGCCGAAATCCCGAAAAATGAAAAATGGGATGCGGTGATAGACGGATTATTTGGCATTGGTCTCGATCGCCACGAGGGTCGAGAACTCGAGGGTAGATACCTGGCTCTGGTCAACGCCGTCAACCGCATGAACCTGCCAGTGCTTGCCATCGATATTCCCAGCGGCTTGGGCAGCGACAGCGGCCGGGTTCGTGGCGCAGCGATCCGGGCAGTCATGACGGTCACGTTCATTGGCCTCAAACCCGGCCTCATGACTCATCAGGGTCCCGAATATTGCGGGGAAATTTGCCTGCACGATCTCGACCTCAATACGCTTTCGCTGAAAGAACCCGGCTCATGGATGATGGATCAGATTTTGGCTCAAAAGTTATTGCCGCCACCCCGCCTCGCCAGCAGCCACAAGGGCACGTATGGCAGCGTCGGCATAATTGGCGGCTCAACAGGGATGATGGGTGCGGCACTTCTGGCGGGCGCAGCGGCATTGAAATCGGGCGCGGGGCGCGTCTATCTCGGTTTGATTGCCGGCAAGGCGCTTGAGGTGGACACTGCGCAGCCTGAGCTGATGCTGCGCCCCGTGCATGAAATGTTCAAGCTCGATCAGCTGAGCTGCCTTGTTGTCGGCCCAGGGCTGGGAATGAAAGCCGATGCGCGTTTCTGGCTGAGTTCCGCGCTGGAATCCACTCTGCCCCTGGTGCTGGATGCCGACGCGCTGAATCTCATCGCCGCCCATTCCAGCATTGCCAATCTGTTACGGGAGCGCAAGGGTCCGTCCATCCTCACACCACATCCCGCCGAAGCCGCACGTCTTCTGAACACGGACACCCCGACGATTCAAAATGACCGCATGGCCGCTGCGGCGGATCTGGCGAAGCGCTTCAATTGCCGCGCGGTATTGAAAGGCGGGGGCAGCATTTGCGCTGTGTCCGGCGGCAAACGCTATATCAATACCAGCGGCAATCCTGGCTTAAGCAGCGCGGGAACGGGCGATGTATTGTCCGGCATCACGGGCGCTTTGCTGGCGCAGGGATTAAGTTCGGACAATGCACTCTTGCTGGCGGTTTATCTGCACGGAGCCGCGGCGGATATGCTGCTCAAACAACAGGGCGGGCCGGTGGGAATGACCGCCTCGGAAATCCCGAATGCTGCACGCTACCTGTTGAATCAGTGGATCCACAATTCCTGATGGCCAGCGGAAAGAAGTTGGATATTGCGCTGCCGCCAGCACAAAAAAAGGCACGCGCTCATTATTCGCGGGTCTTGGACGAATTATAAAAAAGGCACTTTGTCACGGCAAGATGCCTTCAGGGCAAAGCGGACGCTCCGTTTTGGTCAAACAGCTTTACAAGCCCGGCCTAAATTTCCTCCCCGGGTTGAGCATCCTGCTCTTGCAGTGTTCCCCTCATGAGATCAGGTTCTCCGCAAAGCCGCAAGATTTCCGCACGAGCGGAGTCCCTCAAATGAATGGCGGCAGCCCAATCCTTGGTATCCGGCAAGATAGGCTTGCTGATCGTGATGGTAATAATCCCGCGGCGAGGCAACCAATGTCCGGCGCGAAGGATGGAGCGAGTACCACGAATGGTTACGGGCACTATCGGCACTCCCGCTTCGGCAGCCACCATAAATGCACCCATCCGGAAAGGCAGCAAGCCGGGCATGCGGGTGAATGTGCCCTCGGGAAAAAATATCGGACGGCTACCAGACCGCAATGAGCGGGACACCTGCTTTAATTCCTCCACACCGCGTTCCGGATCGAAGCGATCGACGAAATTCGACCCGATATGCCGTAGATATACGCGCGAAACAATACTGTCCAGCAGCTCCCGTTTGGCTACAAAACTGAAATGCTCCTTGGCATGGAATCCGCCCGGCAGGGCTGCTACCAGCATGATTCCGTCGAGATAGCTGGCATGGTTTGCCACCAGCACAAACGGCGCCTTGCAGGGCAGATTTTCCAACCCGCGAACCACTAATGGCGTTCCCGACAAACGTGCAAGGAGGCGTGCGCTTCCCCTGCTTAATGCCCACCCCCAGGCGGGGCGGGGTAGCAATGCGGTTGCCAGCCAGGTCACGGGTGCCAGCAGGCAGAACAGGACCCATACATATGCAGCATATAAAATGCCGGATGCCACCCTGCTGCCGCGGCGCAACTGAGGCAGCGCACCGGCCCACGCCAGCCGCACCACCTGCCACCATACCGGGCGCGGGGGGGGCGCCCCCTTTTCATACAACTCACGGCAGGCTGCCCGGCGGATCTTGCCGCTCGAGGTTTTGAGCACGCTATGGACAGGCGCCAGCACAATATCGTCTGCCGGCATTCCCAGCATATCCAGAGTCAGGGCGTTGATCTGACCGCGCAACTCCTCCTGCTTTCCGGAATCGATATCGCGCATCTCGGCCAGCACCACCAGTCGCTCTGTACCGGAAGCCGGGTCCGGGCTGCCAAAAACCGCGACGCACCCCTTACGAATGCCGGAGATATTACCGACCGCCTCTTCCAGCTCATGGGGGTGGATATTGCGCCCGGCACGAATGATAATGTCCTTTGCACGTCCGGTCAGATAAATATCACCTGCAGCAAGGTAAGCAAAATCGCCGGAATCCAGCCACCCTTCGCGAAACAACAGGCGATTCTGCTCCGGGTTGCGGAAGTAACCACTGGTAGCGGACGGTCCTTTGAATTTCAGGTATCCTTCCACCCGCTCCCCCACTTCATTGCCTGTGGCATCAACAATTTTGATTTGGTGGCCCGGAAGCGGCCGGCCACAGGCCACAAAGCGCAATACCTCCGCATTTTCGCCTCCCGCTGGATCCGCCCGACCGGAACGTGTGAATTCTTCCCGCTTGATACAGTCGATCAACGGCCCGCGGCCCGGCGGCGGAAAGGCGAGCCCAACCGAGCATTCTGCCAACCCGTATACCGGCGCCATCGCTTCCGGCCGCAGCCCGTAGCGGGCAAAGCGCTGCGTGAAATTGACGACAGTCGCGGGACTCACCGGCTCGGCACCGTTAAAAGCCATACGCCAGCTCGACAGATCCAATCCATCGATAACATCGTCCGGGATCTTGTGCAGGCACAACTCATAGCCAAAGTTGGGAGATGCCGAAAGGGTGCCGCGGTGCTGATGGATCGCCCACAGCCAGCGTTCCGGCCGCGCCAGAAAGGTGATGGGTGACATCACCACCAGCGGACACGCGTAGTACAGGCTGCCCAGCCAGGCCCCGATCAAGCCCATGTCATGATAGAGCGGCAGCCAGCTGACAAACACGTCCGTGGAAGTGACCCCCGCCGCCTGTCCCATCGCGCGGATATTGGTGAGTAAATTGGCATGAGTCAAGGCAACGCCCTTCGGATTGGCGGTACTCCCGGAGGTGTACTGCAACAGCGCGATATTATCGGCCTGGACGGGATACTCCGCCGCCTGTCCGGAAACGGACAACTCCGCCGCAGTCGTAATTGCGCGCAGTGTCTCCACCTGAGCCCGGAGCAGTCGAGCCACCGGTTTCGCCTCGGGCACCGTAATCAGGATCGTGGCGAGCGCATTGGACAGAATGCCCGCATGCCGGCGCAGATGATCCTCGATCTGTGAGACGCGAACGGGGGGATAAATTGGCACAGGAACCCCGCCCGCGAGCAGTGTCCCAAAGAAGCAGCAGAAGTAGTCATGGCTGGTCGGCAGCATGATCGCCACGGACTGTCCGGGCTGCAACCCGAATTCCACCAGTCCCGCCGCTATTTTCATGGCGCCTTGCTGCAATGCGACGTAGGAGATGACGTCTTCCCTGCCCGCTTCATCCAGCAACGTGATATGCGTGCGGTGCGGATGGGCGCGCACGTGCCAATCAAGAACTCCTGGCAGCGTCAGCGCATCGGCTGGTTCCGCCGATACCTGAAGTGGAGCTTCACTTCGCTGTATTCCCTTCAGCGCTGCCGCGGCGGGCGCGGCCGTCAATACCGCTCGCAACAGATCGCGTGGTGTCTCGGCATTGGCCAGCACCTGTTCGGGTAGACTGATCCCGAAGACACGCTCAATGCGAGCGAGCAGTTCTACCCTCGCGAGACTGTCAAAACCCAGATCCTGCTCCAGAGAGTTGTCCAGCGTTGCCGAAATTTCCCCACTGGAGCGTCGATGCAATTCAGCTGCCAGCTGCCGCGCGGTTTCCAGCAGAACGCCAGCCGCATCTTCCGCGCTTACCGCCTGTCCTGTTGGCCGCTCTCCAATCAAGCCTGATTTCCCCCGCGGTATAAATTCACACTGCCCCCTGCGGGCATCAATTTACCTTTGAGCATGATGTGATCTCCTCAATTTCCCTCTCAGAGGTCAATGATCGTGTGTCACAACTTTCTTTATAGCATAGAGCCTTCCCGAAATTAGGTTCGTACAGGGGTCGGATTGCCGGATTGCCTCGATCGAAGGATAACTCGGGAGCACACAGCCTTTTTAACCCGCGGATATACTAATAGGGGCCCATGGATACCAGAGGTTCTTGCTTTCATAAGATATTTCCTACAAATTTCATTTCATGCGCGGCAGCGCACAGATGAGATGTTTTTTTTTATGTATGTTATAAAGTATTGAGGCAGATTCCCATTTCCATCACAAAGGAGAAATACCAATGTCCGTGCTCGTCACCCATCTCGCACCTGACTTCACCAAGCCCGCTGTCCTGCCGAACGGAAGTTTCAATGACGCTTTCAATTTTCATACCGAAATTTCGGGCAGGTACGCTGTGCTGTTTTTTTATCCGCTGGATTTCACCTTCGTCTGCCCTTCCGAAATCATCGCTCACTCCCACAGGGCGGAAGAGTTCCGCAAACGCAATGTGGAAGTAATCGGAGTTTCGGTGGACTCCCAGTTCACCCACTATGCCTGGCGCAATACCACTGTGGACAAAGGAGGGATCGGCCCGGTAGGCATTACTCTGGTGGCCGACGTGGGTGGGGAGGTCATGCATGCCTATGGGGTCGCTCATCCGGATCACGTCGCCCTGCGCGCTTCTTTCCTGATTGATAAACACGGCATTGTGCGCCACCAGGTGGTCAACGACCTGCCGCTGGGACGCGACGTGGACGAAATGCTGCGCATGGTGGACGCATTGCAGTTCTACGAAAGCCATGGCGAGCTATGCCCAGCCGGCTGGAAGACGGGAGACCCTGGGATGAAGGCATCTCCCGAGGGCGTAGCGGAATATCTGGGCGCGCACGCCGAGGCGCTTTGATTTGATGAGCCCATAAAGCACGACGACCGGAGAGCGAATACAGGTGATTATTATGCAATTGACCGTCAAATGCTTGGAGAAGGCCCCCTGAATTACCACTTCCGGGAAAAAACAAAGCTCCCTGTTTAATGACTGTCTCTATGAGAGACCTGTGCCGCGCGGATGATTTGCAAATCAAAAGGAGAAAAACATGAACTTCGATAAAGACAAGGCCATCGCGTTGTTGAACAAGATCATGGAACTTGAGCTCGCCGGCGTGGTGCGTTATACGCATTATTCATTGATGGTCTTCGGTTACAATCGCATCCCTGTCGTGGAATGGCTTAAAAAAGAGGCTGAAGAGGGATTGATGCACGCCCACAAAGCGGGCGAGCTCGTTACCTTGCTGGGAGGATATCCTTCACTTTCCATAGGCCCGCTGCTGGAGACCCATCATCATGACATCGGCGATATCCTTCGGGAATCCCTGGCGCATGAAGGCGAAGCCTGTACGGCTTACTATGAACTGCTGGAACTGACTCAAGGCAAATCGGTACTGCTTGAAGATTACGCACGAAGTCTCATTGTCGCTGAAGAGATGCATGCCGACGAAGTTAACAAGATGCTGCGACGAACGGGTAAAACGGGCGTGTACGAGCCCGCCAGGTAACCGCTTTTCAATGTGGGCCGGGGTTCCCGGCCTCTGGTTTCCCTGATGCGGAGCGGAATTATTCGTCGCTTCGCAAATCGTTGTATACCATGCCGCTTAACTGAATCATCAGCTCAACCTCGCTTTCCTCTTCCTCGAGAGTCTCGCCAGACTCGTAGAGCTCCATTAACGAGCGGAGAGCATCGACAGGATTCGCATCAAAGATGTCAGCCTGCTCACCTGGCTGCAAGGTAATTTCAACAGGGTTCATGCCCGCCTCTTTAATGCGGATAATCATCAAAAACCGGTTATGTACATATAGTGAATCAACCTGGCGTTCTTCATGCGGGCGCACGTCGCATAAATCCTACCCAAAGCGCTTTTTCCTGGTCACAACGGACAACGCGGCATGTCCGGTACGCCGGTTGAAACTGGCGGAATCCCATAAGCCGATGGTTCTGCCGCGATGCGAGTCTTTGAAGACGCCGGGGTCATTGAATATGCCATGGGGATCAATCACGTGATCGACCTCATTTTTCATGGCTGGCAATTCCTGCCCAGACTGCCTGTCAAGTGAAGGCTGATCAGCCTGGCTCACTGATGATGCGGGCATCACCAACGCGGATAGTTCGGGTTTCATGTTGCCTCCTGTGAATGTAGGAACTAAACCAGGATAAATTCGTAAATTTGATCGATGTGTTCAGGCTAACTAAAATAGATGGCGTTTCAATGAAGGATTTATGAAGGTTTTACAATCGATTGAGTACAGATCGAGTGGGAATGGAATATGTTTCAGCTTTGCTTCTTTGAAATTTCCATCATGTTCCATTTGGGACCCGAATATTCAAAAGTAACCGGCTCGAGCGGCGTCCGCTCGCACCCATCACGCATCAACGCGGCCGTTTCTCCCAAGGCTATTTCCTGCAGGCGGCAGCGCATATTCAATACGCCATCGCTGGACTCGAAGACGCCGCAGGTACGCGAGGTCTCACCATCCGCCCGATAGCCTTCGGATGCTGCGTGAGACCCCACATCGTTCATGATTGCCACGGGCAAATGGGGATAGCGCCGCCGGGCTTCCCGAATCCATCGCAACAGACTTGCCTGTTGAGCGCAATCGTATACGTTGCCGTCAACAAGAACCATGTCGTAATCTTCCAGGTCTGGCTCAGGAAAGCTTTCCAGCGATTTTCGTTCCAGCCTGTGCTTTGATTTCTCAAGCAGCAGTTGCAGGATTCGACGCGCATCCTGTTTTTCTCCAACCAGAAGAATATTCATGCGGCCTTCCTTTGCGCATCCTCGGGAAGCGTACCGAACAGGGCAAACTCCGTCATGGCGTCGATCTCGATGTAGCAGGCTACGGTTAAAACCCGTCCAATCTTGATAGGTGCTCCCAGTCTGGAAACGTTGACACCAAGTTTGCGTATCAGCCTCTCCACGGCAACGGTAGTTACGGTCACGTAGCGCTTTATTCCGTTGTTTTGCGCAAAAAGAAACAAGGTTCGCATCATTTGGATGGGAATATCGCTAAACCCGAATCCCGCACTTTCATACTTGGGAACCGCCACGGCAAACCGGCTCAATTCCCACACATCGGTTTGCCGGGGTGCCGGCTGCCCATGCAATAGCTGTGGAAACGTATCCTTCAGCATGTTGGGACCGGTAGTGGGAAGCAGCCGCCAACAGCCCAGTATCTCATCCTCATCGCCTTTTGCCAGGACATATACCGGATTTGCATGATCGAACTCATCATGCTCCATTCCATTATCGTTGGTTACCTCCCACCCCAGCCGATCATGAAAAACTTCGTGTCTCAGTCGATACATTCCAATCACCGCCCGTTGATCCAGTGAAGCATTTCCGTGCTGCGCAAGCATGATCTGTCCCATTTCTGGCCCCGTCCTGGTTGTTAATGACGGTGCTATGAAACAACGGAATGGAGGCTTCCGATAGCTGTAGAATCTTACAGGAAAAAATGCCAGATACTCGCTGTAACCGTTATCTGTAGCGGATTACAGGCCTCCGCACCGGATCAATTTGAACCGGATTTTTGGTGATATTTCCGGGAAATAATAGGTTCGAACAGGGGTAACGTTCAGTTCTTTTTGTACTTTTTTCTTCGACACAGGTAAGGCGCATAAACCGTAGGACGCTATAAGCAAAGCACATTATGCCGAATGTCTGGATAACCATTCTTCTCAACCATTCGGCGAAAAGTCGAATATGGCCACTCACTTACCCGCCTCACTAAACCGCGCTTGAAGTCTCACCGCCTCGCGAAGCAATTCTATATAGACGTTACCCTGCCGTCGCGGCAGGGTAACGTCGAATAAATATATACCATATGAATAATAAATTTCATTTGGCATTATGGGTTTCAGATATTACGCCTTACGTCTTGGATAAGTCGTTTGCAGGCGCGGAACCCCGGCCATGCGGCGGCATGACCGCGACTATGGCCGACTTCTGGCGAAGATGATTCCGCTAATTAAAATTAAAGCGGATAGAACCGAATGCGCTAAGTGGATTTCCCGGCAATGCCCCGGCAAATGTGGGATTGGTATAATAGGTTGCATCCGTCAGATTCTTTATATTGACGGCGAGATCCATCCTTTTGATGCGATAGGAAACGGCGGCGTCAAGCACGACGTAAGACGGTATCTTCAGAAGATTCAAGGTGTCAGCGAAACTATCGCCTTTGTATGTAACGCCGAAACCGAACATCAAGCCACGCGCCAAGCCGCTTTGCAGCGTATAGGTTCCCCATAAGCTGCCCATATGGGTCGCAACGCCGGCCGGGCGGGTTCCAAAAACACTTCTCGTTACGCCAAGTACACTATTGGTGGCCACATTGCGTGACAATGTTTCAGGATCCATCCACACCCCGTTACCGATAATATTCAGGCCGGGCATGGGACGCACGCCGAGAGACATTTCTACCCCACGCGACCGGTCATTGCCATCCTGAGTGGCTTGCCCCCCTGAACCAGGCAACGTGATGAAATAGTTGTTGCGGCTGGTTTGGAACAGTGCCACGTTAAAATCAGCTTTGCCATCCAGTAATGTGGTTTTGGCGCCCACCTCTATCTGATCCGAGGTTTCAGGTGCTGTGGATACATTTTGAGCTTCGGTTGCAAGGTTGATGAAAGCGCCCGTGCTATAACCCGCGTAAAAAGCCAGAAACTTGGTGGGTTGATATACCCCTCCGGTCGAATAAGTGGTCAACGACTTCGTCTGCACAATTTCGCGATACCCATAATTACCCGAAACAAATTGAAAACCCTTGTCGCTGTACTTTACCAAATCGTTGCGGATGCCGAGACGAAGCTTGAATTTGTCGGTTAAATCAATCTGATCCTGGGCGTAGAAAGACGTTTGATCGCTGCTGATCCTGCGGTCGAAGATTGGCCTGCGGACAAGCCCGTTCAATGAAGTTTCCAGTATCACCGGGCTTAAAAGATTGACGTTGGGTAATGTAAAGTCAGCGCGAGTGGTGGTGATGTCCGTATTCTTGTATTCAAATCCGCCCAGGAACGTATGCTTGACCGGACCGGTATTCGTTTTCCAGATAAACTCGTTTTGCAATTGCGTATAGCCCGCGATATCGAATTGCGAGCGGGCGTCGCGCCCGGTAACAATACCCGCCGCATTCCCCTGATTACCCCCGCCATTTCGTATGATCTCAAGAGTCCGCGCATCGTATGTGAAGGCTGTGCGCATGCTTAAAACATCGGATATCGCCCAATTATGGATAAGGCCGAGACGATTGATCGTGTGATCTGTTTTATTGAAAGGCGTGTAGTAGCGGGTTTCCCGGGAGACATTGGCTAAATGGGAGTTGCCATCGAAAAGTATCCCGTAATTATCCGGCTTGATTTTCATCTCCCGATGATCAAAGTCTATCAAGAGGGTTTTGTCCGGCGCCAGACGCCAGATGAAGCTGGGGGAAGCCTCGACGATATTGCGCTCAAGCCCGCGGAAACCATCGGTATGCTCCATATTGGCAATCACGCGTCCCGCCAGGTTTGGCATGTACGGGATAACGCCAGTCAGGTCGAGAAAGCCATTACGCGTACCGAAACTGCCGAGCATGGTGCCCACGGACAGGTCAAAATTATACTGGGGTTTCTTGGTAATCATGTTGATACTGCCGCCGGGACCGGCCACACCGAATAGAGCGGAGCCCGGACCCTTTAATACCTCGATGCGGTCGACATCGTACATGGTGCGGAAATAGCTGTTTTGCGCCCCCCCGTCGGGCAGATCGTCGCGTAAATAGCTCAGCGCCAGTCCGCGTGAAGTGAAGCTGTTGCCGAAGCCATATCCGCCCCCCATCAAAGGCTGCACACTGCTGACGTTGCGCATGGCGTCATTCATGTCGGTGACGCCTTGCTCTTGCAGCAACGCTGCCGGCACGACGGCAATGCTGGCGGGAATGTCGCGTAACGGCGTATCTGTCTTGCTTCCCGTTCGCGCTATATCCTCCAGGGTACCGGGACGGACCCGCCCGGTGGTAATCTTGATTTCAGGCAACGCTGTGCTTTTTGCCTCACTTTTTACCTCGTTCTTTGCCTCTTTACCGGTGTTATCCTGAGCCGTTGCATGCAGCGGCAACAATACCCATGTTGATAAGAATGCCATTAGGCCCATATGGGCACGCCTCAATCTGAATCCAGCCACACGTTTCATTGGTAACGTCTCTATTTTTAATGTTATTGGCTGGCTACAAGCTGCTGACTACAGGCTGCGAGGCTTACTGGCTGGCTGGGGATGCCTCCCGGCGAACGCGGGAGGCGGAAGAACACAGTTTATATAGGCATCGCAATACCAATGCTTCGATTGATAAAAAGGTGCAATTTCATGATAGCGCGAGCGTGTTGAGTATAAGAACGAGTAAAGCGGAAAGCGTGGTGCCGATCAGGCCCGCCGCCAGCAGTCGCGGCCCGTGCAGGCGGCTCCATAGCAGTGTTCCGGTTATCGCCAGAATAAGGAGGGCGCCTGCCAGGGTATCGGTGAGCAATATCCACGCATTGGACATCCCGCTCCCTTTGTGAAAATTGGCGAGAGTTGCCCAGAGGTTGGCTTCTTTCTGCTCAATATGCGTATCCGTATCGCCTTTCCAATACTCCGCCGTGACGCTCAGGTTGGGTGCTATGAGCATAATTCGCCAGTTTTCCGGTTGCTCGATCTGGCCTCCCCCCCAGGGAACAGGGCTGGCAGGTTTTTTCTGGACGCGGGACTTGGCGTCAGGCAGCTTGAATTCCGCCCGTAACCATGTTTCCAGGGCTTCCGGGGTTTGCAGGCTGGCAGCGGGTGGCGTGAATAGCTGGCGGGTTTCTTCCTGCTTGGCGAGCGGGATTTTCATCTCGCTGCGGTGATTGAGCAGAATACCGGACACGCCAAACATCAAGCCCATCACCGCTCCCCATAACCCCATCCAGGCATGCGTGCGGCGCAGCCAGACAAGAAAACGGCCGCGCTTCATGCCTTGCGACAGAAACAGATAGCCGCGCGGCTCAACAGGAGGCGGTCGGCGCAGGTCGATTGCAGGCGACTGGGCGATGTGTGCCTCAGCCAGACGCGCCCCGGTTGACCGCGGCTCAGGCTCGCTTGTACCGGATTGCGGTGTACTCATTTATAAATACTAAACGTGACTTTATGGCTCTCGATGGCGTAAGCCTTGCCCTCGAATTCCCCTGGATTCCTAAGCTCATATTTCGCCTCGATCACATAAAGGCCGGATTCAGGCAGCGAAAAAGAAACTTCCCCTTTCTCATCAGTCGTCAGATGCTTCTCCCAACCATTCGGCGCAATAATGATGACCTCGGTTTTTGCCGCAGGCTTGCCCATGAAGCTCAAGCGCAGCAAATTGCCGGTGTTCTCTATATCCAGCGGTAAACTGCCGCCTTTGCCAAAGCGCGCGTACAAAAAGCGTTTTGAAACAGGGGCGGGATTCTCGCCTTGTGGTTCACGTATAGGCTGTTTAAGTGCCTGCACCAACACCGCATTGCCCGTGGTACTACCGGGTATCGCAAAATAACCATTCTCGCGGATGGGTTTGACCGGACTCTCCTTACCTGTCGCGTCAATCACCACCGCCGTCGGCTCGACAATGCCGTCGAGCCTGCCGGGTGAGGTTTCACGCAGATTCTCGCTATATTCACCGAAATAAAGCTTGACAGCCTTGGCATCGTTCTCCAGCCACAACGCATGAGCCGACGCATCAAGGCTGAGAAAACCGCTAACAATAGCGGCAACGGCGGCGAGTGTCATTTGTGTGAATTTCATAAATCTTTTCCTTATCGGTGAGTTTTAATGTTTGATTCCTTTTACACCCGGGATGCAAAATCCGGCTCATGCATATCTTTTATGGGAGGACGCGCCAGCGAGTGGACATGCCCGCCATCATGTGATCGTCAACATGGCAGTGAAAGAGCCAGTGGCCCGGGGAGCGGGGAACCATATCGACCGAGGTCATGCTGGCGGGCAGGACTTCAACCACATCGGTGCGGCGCCCGTGATTGAGCACCGTCTGCCCATGCCAGTGCACGGTATGATTATCCGTTTCGTTACCCAGGGCGACGACGTGCCAGCGGACACGCTTGCCAAGCCGGGTTTCATACCCGGCCAGATTGCCAAAAATACGGCCGTTGATCGTATGTTTCACGCCGCTTTCTTTTCCTTCCTCTTCATTAAAAATCATATAGAGAGCAGTGAATTCCTGGTCCACGTCGCGCGGCGCGGGATCATGGGCGGAATGCGCCATCCCTTTGCGTGTAATGACGATGGTGCCTATCAGGCCAAGATTCGGCTCCTCTTCCTCCATTACATGCGAATGATAAAGCCAGACAATCGACGAGGGATCAGCAGGTCCGGGGCCTGCGTCCTCGTCCGCAACCCAGGTATAAGTATGGGACTTGCCCGGCGGGACGCTTGCTCCCGCACCGTTCCCATCCGCACCTTCGCTGTTTTTGTCGTAAAGCATTCCGTGGGGATGCATGGAAAGCGGCCTGTCTGTCCTGTTCAAAAAATGAATTTTGAGGGTGTCTCCCACCACGGCCCGAAGCTGCGGCCCCAGAATCCCCATCCACTCAGGCTGGGCCAGCGGCTTGGCATAGCTGGCATCCGTATAGCCGATATAGCGGTACTTGGTGTATGCGAGCGTTTCCCCCCACACGCCAAGTCCGGCATCAGGCTTGATCAGGTTTAGTCCTGAAGGCGCGTAATTCCATGTCGTTTTTTCGGCAGCGATCCAATATTCCCTCACCGCCGCCTGTGCCGGAAAAACCATCCAGCAGCTCACAATAAAAGCTGTCAGCGCGGTAAATCTGCTTGCGTAATTGGAGTTTCTCTCCACATCGACTACCCGATTGACATAGTAACTGCAACGATTAATCATAAAAATACTCCATCATCCTTATATGTTTGGGAGGCCGACGCCATGAACCTCGAATCAATATTAAATATACCCATAAACCCTGCCCGAGGTCGCAGAATGGATGAAGCGTAGCTCAAAACCCGGTAAAAAACGATGTATCAAACCACAGGCGGCTACTATTGCGGTTTGATTGGACAGGGAAAAAACCGAGGATGGATTGTGTTTTACTCCACCCATCCGGCCAAGACCGGATCGGTTTATGCGCGACATGGTAAAAAGCGGTAATTTTTTAGAAAACCAGTCATGTTTGCTATCAAGCAAGGTTAGAACTCATCGATTGAGCGGAATTACCGCCTGCGGCTGACCGCACGACCCGTGCAGCCAGTGACTCCACTCCCTTGCGAAACGTCGGCAAACCAGAACGATCAAGCAATACACAGGCCTTGCCGGAACGTTTGCAGTAGCGCTTCACGGTGAAATAGGTATGATGGTTTACGCAATCCACCGGACAAACCACCATATCGGCATGAGCAAGCAGTAGAGGCAGAGGGTCCTCATCACTCTGATGATCGCCTCGGTAAATTAACAAGCTACCACCCGACGCCTCTATCAGACGACGGTATTCCGAATACAGCCCGGCGCGCCCGCCCACGCAGAGAACGCAATTTCCCGCAAGATCAAAATCACCTGCGCCGGGTGGCGTTTCGTCACGAGCATCGCATTTCGACGCGTTGCAACCCAGTGTGCGGGCTGGAGCAGATGGCGCTCCAGGTGGGACGGCAGCCTTGATCAGTGGAATCCAGTCTGTCTCATGCTGTGTAGGCGTTCCAGTATCGGCGAGTTTGCACTCCGGCAAAGTGGTGCAGTCATGTAACGACTGTTGCCGATGAGCTGATGTGGGTCCAGCAGCGCAAAGCCCGGCCTCCTGCCTGGGTTCCCGTGCTGGTGATTTCCGCCTGTCTTCCTTAAAGCAGCGCGCAACCTTGGTTAACCCGCTGCGCCCTGGAAAAAAGGCGTTGCTGTTAGCCCTTAGGAATTGTTTGATGAGATCAAATTTATTTTCCAGCAGTGCCTGGACACGGCTGACCAAAGGATTATGGAGATCAGGGCCCGGGGCCTCATCAACCGGGTTACATAGCAACCCAGGTAACGGATGAGTGGACATGGCTTTCACGCCGTGAAGACAGGCAAGCAAGATTTCGCCGGCGCGTGGAGCCGTTCCAATGGGAAACGGGGCGATAATGCCCGAAGTTATTTTTTTTAGCCGCTTCACAGCCCATATTCCCGGCAAGTCAACAAAAGTGGCTGGCTTGCCCGGCATGGGCTGGCTGGCTAAATGCCGCTGATGAGAGATCAGCGGTAATGAATGAATCTATATCTGGCTCTGCAGCCAGTTCTGGGTCCCAATTTTTTGCAACACATCCAGCTGCGTCTCCAGCCAGTCGATATGCTCTTCTGTATCCACCAGAATATCCTCGAAAATCTCCCGCGATACGTAATCCTTGGCGGTTTCGCACGCGGCAATGGCGGCGACCAGCGTTTCACGGGAGATTACTTCCAGCTTGAGGTCACAAGCGACACATTCTTCCGCCTTTTCCCCGATCATGAGCTTGCCGAGTTCCTGCAGATTAGGCAGCCCCTCCAGAAACAGGATTCGTTCGATCAATGCGTCGGCATGTTTCATTTCCTCGATGGATTCGTCGTATTCGTGCTTGCCCAGGCTGTTGAAGCCCCAGCTTTTATACATGCGGGCATGGAGGAAATACTGATTGATGGCCGTCAACTCGTGCTGCAGTTGGCGGTTTAGCCACTGGATGATATCTGCGCTGCTTTTCATGTTTGCCTCCTCAGGCGGAATCTCGAATTAACGAGTGGGTTATGTGGGCTGGCATTGCGCCAGCGTTCTCTGCATCAGTGTTTGCTCCAATACCTCCTTCGCGTGGCAGGCGCATATTCCGCATTGCTCGCTCACGCCCAGGCAGGTTTTCAAGTCCCGCATCCGGTCAGCGCCTTTATAGACAGCCTCGCGGATTGCGCTATCGGTTACACCTTTGCAGACACAAATATACATGATAAGCGCCCCAAGTCTACTATTTGGTTAAGATCAGTTTGCCGTTACGGGTGCGGCGCAAACGATATTGCGCACCCTGATGCTGGATAAACACTTCATCCCCATGCTGAAACAAGGTATCGCTGTAGATGCGCTCGTTCTGCTCCAGCACGGGAAAATTTCTTTTATTAACATCCACTTCCGGAACTATGCCTGACTTTTCCATTCGGTGCTCCTTCTGCGACTATTAATGAGAATGATTCGTAATTATATTCACTTCTAAGGGAAATGCAATACCTAATAAAAAAATTTGGCAAAGTTACTGAAAATGGCATCAAAAAGATGGAAGACCGGCTTATCCGGGATAGCAGCAAGCGGGATTTTGAAATTTCCTGAGCGTAAGCGCGCGGGGCTTCAGAGAAATTATTTATGTTATGATGAAACGTAAGATAGCAATTGTTACGCCTCGACCCACCCATCCCGCTGAAAACCTATAGGGCATAAATGTTCTTTGAAGCACCCAACCCTTCCGCCAGCACCTGACGGAGCGGTCATGGATGGCATCCATTCGAAAAAATCCCCTAATGTCGTATGGTATGGCGGAAGGGTTCACCCCGAGGATCGAAGGTGAAATCCGGGAATTCACGGGCGTAAGCGCACCTTACGAACCGCCTGGCTCGCCTTATATGACAGTTGACACATCTATTGGGGACCCGGCGGAATGTACCCGAAAAGTGTTATGTGGAATAATCAATAGTATCGGGATATCCGCCAGCGTTAAATAGTCCTTCTCAGGCCTTTTGGATGGCTGATGATGGCATCGCTATCCATGGCCGAATCTTCACAAGAGCATCCATGTTTGAAAATCGTATGAATGCTTAAGACCTTTTATCCTCCGATTCCGGAATTCATCGGAAATTTGCCAAGAGGATACGATCGCGGGTTTTCGGGGACCCAGGCCCGCAGAATTTCCTCTATTTGATTTGTCTGAGAATGCGCCTACTTCTGGTATTTAAATGTTCTCAACTGCATTACAAGATTTGAGCGCAAGCCTTGCCGCGTGGCGGCTCTGGTCTCTGCTGGGTTGGCTGGAAATTCGCCAGCGTTATGCCCGGTCCCAACTCGGTCCCTTCTGGCTTACCATCAGCATGGGAGTGATAGTAGGTTCAATTGGCATGGTGTACGGCACACTCTTCAATCAGAATATCGCGGTCTATTTGCCGATGATGGGAATCGGACTGGTTTTCTGGAGTCTTCTTACCAGCATTATTAATGAAAGCTGCATGGCCTACATCAACTCGGCGGGCTATATCCGGCAGACCGTGACGCCCAAACTGCTCTTCATGCTCCAGGCAGGTTGGCGCAACTTCCTGATTTTTATTCATAATTTTGTTATAGTAATAATATTGCTGGCTGTTTTTGGCTCAGAGGATTGGTCTACGTTTCCTCTATTCATACCGGGCTTGATGCTATTTATTCTCAATGCGTTATGGATCGGACAAGTGGCTGGCATTATTTCAGCGCGATTCCGGGATCTGCCACAAATTATTTCGTCAATGCTGCAAATGGCATTCTACGTGACGCCTATTTTGTTCCCTCCCAGCATGCTCAATAAGCATCGGTGGATTCTGGACTATAACCCCTTCGCACACCTGCTTGACCTGGTCCGTGGCCCCCTGACCGGCAATGCACCCAGCCTCCTGACCTGGGGTGTAACAGCCGCTATGGCGGTGCTAGGCTGGCTGCTGGCACTGGCGCTGACCGAACGCTATCTCAAGCGAATCCCTTACTGGGTATAGCGCCATGAGCGTAATAAACTTACAAAACGTTAGCGTGGACCTGCCGGTGTTTGAAATGGGCGGACGTTCCCTGAAAAAAAGACTTGCCGGGTTGGGGCGCCGCAACCGCATTGCCGAAGACAGCGATGGGGTTGTGGTAGTACGAGCGCTGGACGATTTGAATTTATCTCTGCAAGAGGGGGACCGCGTGGGGCTGATAGGCCGTAATGGGGCGGGCAAGAGTACTCTACTGCGGGTGCTGGCCGGCATTTACCCCCCCACATCCGGACAAATATATACCAGTGGCCGTATCGTGCCATTACTTGACATTAGCCTGGGCATGGATGAACTCTCCACCGGCCGACAGAATGTCCGCCTCCGTGGCCTACTACTTGGCATGAGCGATGCTGAGATTCGACGCAAAACAGAGGAGATCTCCGCATTTACCGAGCTCGGCGACCACTTGGATTTACCCCTGCGCACCTACTCCAGCGGAATGCGGCTGCGACTGGCGTTTGCGGTTTCCACCGCAGTGGATGCGGATATCCTGCTACTGGATGAAGTGATTGGTGTGGGTGACGCATCCTTCATGAAAAAAGCCGAGGAACGCATGCTGGATCTGCATAACCGGGCGAAAATTGTGGTGCTTGCCTCTCATGGACATGAGGTGATTCGTCAGATGTGCAACAAAGTGCTCTGGATGGATCGCGGGCGCATCCGGGCGTTTGGCGAAGTTGATGTGATAATAACAACTTATATCGCTGAACAAATGTCGGTATCTGTGCCATCGTCTTGAGCCCTATGCACAATGCGCAATCAGTTTGGGTAGGATATGTCTATTTCAAGCCGTGGCTTAACAGGATTTCTTTACGTATAACGCCTGCCCAATAAAATGACTTGGAAAAAACTTGGAAGGATTGCGTATCTCGGAACATCTGACAGGCGGAAAACAACGCATATGCAGGGTCCGGTAGCGACAATCCTAAACGGAAGCATAAGAATTTATTTCGCTGCGCGAGATATTAATGGCAGGAGCTATGCGGCATACATAGATGTAGATAAAACTGATCCTCGACGACTTCTATATGTACACGAACAATCTGTAATATCCCCCGCTCCGTTGGGCACATTTGACGATGATGGGCAAATGCCTGCATGCGCAATTTCAGTTGGTGACAAGCTATGGCTGTACTATAGTGGGTGGAATCGAAGGGTATCTATCCCATATCACAATACAACGGGACTGGCGATAAGTTGCGACAACGGCGGGTCTTTCCAGAGAGCTTTTGATGGACCAATTCTGGAAAGAACTCCGGACGAACCCTATATGGCAGTTACCCCATGGGTATTGCGGGAGAACAACATCTGGCGTATGTGGTATGTCTCGGGTCTGAGTTGGCAAAATGTGGAGGGTTCCCTAGAGCCGATCTATGGAATTAAGTATGCGGATTCTAGTGATGGCATCGGTTGGCATCGCCCCAATCTCCTCGCCATTTCGCAGCAACACGCGATGGAAGCAATAGCGCGTCCAACGGTTATACATTACGGTAATAAATATCATATGTGGTTTTGCCATCGTGATAGCTTGGACTTCAGGGATGGAAAAGGAAGCTATCGCATTGGCTATGCTAATTCTACCGATGGTATGGCGTGGCAGCGTAATGATAAGCTGGCAGGCATCGAGCCATCCGATGAGGGCTGGGATTCGAAGATGCTGTGCTACCCCTATGTAATAGAGGTTGAAGGCGTACCTATTATGTTCTACAACGGCAATAGTTTCGGGCAAACCGGGATTGGGTGTGCTATTTGGGAAGGAACTTTACCCTGATTTTGATTTATATGGTTGGTCAAAGTATATGCTAGAACCACTAGAAAATCCGCGTCCTCTTAAAAACAGTGGCTTCTTGAGGAGATTAGCTCATACCCGAAGCCGACTACGCCAAGCACATACAGCATTCTCTACAAATACTGATATCAGACTAGTGGATCCGGGCGCACCTAAAGTTAGCGTGATGTTGATAACCTACAACCATGAAAAATATATCAGCGAAGCACTTGACAGTATTTTAATGCAGGAACGTGACTTCGACATCGAAATTAATGTGATTGATGATTGTTCCACTGATAGCACCCAAAATATTGTGCGAGACTATCAAGGACGCTACCCTGAAGTAATCAACTGTTATTTCAATGAACATAATGTAGGGTATATCGCAACGCAATTAAATACTTACCGTGGATTTCAGACATTGAGAGGTGAATATTTTGCCCTGTTAGAGGGTGATGATTACTGGACTGATCCCAAAAAACTTAAGGAGCAAGTGGCATTTTTGGAAGGCAACACCGAGTATGTCGCTTGCGCTCACGACACCCTCAAAATCTTTGAGGATGGTCGCCCTTCTGAGCATTTTCTCCCATTTAAAGCATTTGGACGTAATCGGGCAAAAATGCCTGACCTGGTCAGTATGGCTGGAGTATTTCATCTTAGCAGTATTGTGTATCGAAACAAATTTGGACTGAATCCTCCCCAATGTCTGGCTGACCCATACAGCTGCGAAGTCATAATAAATATGCTTTACGGTCAGTTTGGTGATTTTTATTGCATAAATAAATACATGTCTGCCTATCGAGTTCATGGGGCAGGGGTTTTCTCAACACGAAACTTAGAGAGCATATGGCTTTTTCATATGCACGGATATCGCCGATTCGCATTTTATATGGGTGCGCGCTATTGGGTATTGTTTTCCAGGTCTGTCATAGGGTTCTCAAGACATGCGTTATTGGCTCATCGGAAAGGGGAATGCCCATTACGACTTAAGACCCGGATGATTTTTGTTGCCCATTTATTGGTAGCGGGTTTGGTTTTCATTATTACTAAGCCCATAGATTTATTCACAAAGCGTGGTCAAGGATATGGCTTTGAATATGTTTATGTAATTGAACATATACGCGGTCGGCTAAAAAATAATTATCCTCGGATAGAATCATTAATACCGAATTCCTTGATTCGAATTTATCTCATTCTTGAAACACGAATCCCCGCTGTGCGCGATCTAAGGCTACGTTTGAAAAGATTCTCACAGCGTTCACAAGAAGAAAATTAGGAGGGAGTAATGACTGAGCATACATATGGTTGCTTGGAGAGCATGAAGTTCGACGATCGTAGACCAGCATATAATGAGGCATTAGAAGGATTAAAGAATTTGCAAATCCCACTTGAGGATTTATTGCACTATTTCCCCGCATATGTAGGTGACATGACCCTTAACCGTTATTTGACTTTATATGAGTTATACAAACGCACACTGGAACTTTCGGGACATATAGCCGAAGTGGGGGTTTATAAAGGGGCGGGATCGATTTTCTTCGCAAAGCTTATCAACATATTTGAGCCGATGTCACTCACTATGGTTCATGGGTTCGATTGGTTTAAAGGAAACATTCCGAATGAAGACGAATCTAAATTAATGCCGGTGGGGGGATATCGCGCCTCTTATACCGACCTCAGAATGCTTATTGACTTGCAAGGACTCACTAATACGCTGAAGATTCATAATCTGGACGCAGCTAACGAGCTGGGAAATTTCTTTTCTGAGAATAGACACTTAGTCTTTAAATTGGTATTTCTGGATGCAGGCGTTTATAAAGTTGTTAAACACTGTATCGAGAACTTTATGAATCGAATCGTTCCTGGTGGCATCTTAATATTCGATCAGTTTGCTCATGAATTAGCGCCTGGGGAAACTAGAGCAATCATGGAATTGCTTGGAGATCAGAGAATCGAGCGCCTACCTTGGAGCTGGATGCCGAATGCTTATATTGTGAAGAAATAATCAATCCAATCATTGCTTATTTGGGAAAGGTTCTATGGAAAAGCTAAGCTCGCAACAGGAACTTACATATCAAATTGAAACCACCGCATCCCGTGAGCAACTCTCTTTCCGGGAGCGATTGCAAGAAATGTTTGGTAGTAGCCCGCTATCCTTAGAGGATAGGTTGTTCAATATTGGCATGTTCACACGCAGTTCCGTGTTGGTTAAATTTTTAGTGATGAGCGAAATATACCAGCGGATCCTGCATGTTCCTGGTTGCTTGGTCGAATTTGGGACATGGTGGGGTCAGAACCTGATTCTTCTTGAGAACCTGCGTGCTATCCACGAGCCGTTCAATAAGCAACGTACCATTATCGGCTTTGATACCTTTAGCGGCTACACGCCGATAAGCAATCAAGACAAGAAGAGTGACGTCTGGAAAGAAAACTCCTATAGGACGGGTACAAATTATATTCAGTATTTACGCGATCTACTGGAGATTCATGAGGGATGTAACGTACTAGGGCACGTTCGAGGGCGTCATAAACTGATAGAAGGCAATGTAGAAATAACCGCACCTGAATATTTCAACGAACATCCTGAGGCAATTGTTGCTTTTGCCTATTTTGATATGGCGTTGTATATGCCTACTAAAGCGGCCTTGGAAGCAATCAAGCCACATTTAGTTTCGGGCAGCATTCTGTTATTGGATGAACTAACGTGGGAAGAGTCTCCCGGTGAAGCTATTGCATTCAAAGAGGTTTTCTCCCGCGATGAGGTAAGAATTGAGAAGTGCAAACTTTATCCATCCAAAGCAATTATTACCATTCGCTGACTTCATGCTAATCATGCAACCTTCACTTTTAACTAAAACGAAGATGACCCCGGCCCCATTCGCCAGCCCCATTTTGATCACTCGACCAACACTGCCCCCCATCGAACGATTTGAAGCACACCTTAAAGAAGTTTGGTTTAATCGGGTGCTGACCAATCAAGGCTCTAAGCATAGGCAGTTAGAAAACAATCTGACAACTATACTTGGAACGAGAAACGTCCGTCTTTTTAATAATGGTACATTGGCGCTAATATTGGGATTGAAAGCATTGGGTATTCGTGGTGAGGTAATCACCACTCCATTTACGTTCCCCGCCACGCCACATTCATTAGTATGGGCGGGAGCAACACCTGTTTTTTGCGATATTGACCCGATGTCGTTATGTATCGATCCAAATCGTATCGAGGCTCTAATTACGCCAAGGACAGAAGCAATCCTAGGCGTTCATGTGTACGGGATCCCATGCGACGTGGAGGCCATACAGGCAATTGCCAACAAATATAGCTTAAAGGTTATATATGATGCGGCGCATGCTTTTCTTACAGAGATTGACGATATCCCAATTGCCAGTTTTGGTGATATGACAATGTTCAGTTTTCATGCAACGAAACTCTTCCATACCATTGAGGGAGGATGTCTTGCTTTCAACAATACAGAACTGGGAGAAATCCTTAATTTACTGAAGAACTTCGGCATCAAGGATGGAGAGGCGGTTGTGATGCCAGGCTTAAATGCAAAAATGAATGAAATTCAGTGCGCGATGGGTATTGAGATGCTTAAGGAAGCTGGAGTGGAACGGGAGCGCAGAAAACCTCTACGTAAAAAATATGTCGAATTGCTGTCTGAGATCGAGGGTATCGATTGCATAGTATTACCTGACGGAGTCAGCGATAGTCTTCAATACATGGCTATACGTGTAGATGAAAATAAGTTCGGCCTTTCTCGGGATCAATTGCAAGAAGGACTTAACAATTTTAATGTCTTCCCACGCAGGTATTTTTTTCCACTATGTACCGATTATGAATGTTACAAGGAAGCGGTTAATGATGGTGTTCCTGCTGCTCGCCGGGCAGCCAATCAGCTATTGTGCCTCCCGTTCTATGGTGAGATAGAAATCGAGGCAATCGCGAGAATTGCTGAAATGATTGCATATTTGGGGAAAAACAAGGGCGATCATTTTTTGTAATTAGATGATCGAACATGAAATTTAGTGCAGAGCTTTTGAAAGAATTTAATATTAATAAGAAAAATGACTATTCAGATAATTGGGATGTGATGTCACGTGGCCCAGAACCTGAGCCTTATGATGATTCACTATTTCAGGAGATGAGCACCGGTTGGCGAATCCATCATCGAGAGAAATTACGCTATATCCTAAATGGCCTGATTGGGAAATTTTATCCTACACAAGAGTATCGTATTAAACTCAGGAAATATGACGGCATTGGATATCTGCATGATCTTCTATCACCCTCTCAATATTTTTTTGGACATCCGGTGCAACATATAGTGTGCACGAGGCGGTAATATGACTCCCGCTAACGATTTAAGTTTGCGCGAAAATCTACCCTCATCAATTGAGCCCAATGGATTTTGGGCAATAAAATGCCTATAGTCAACATGCGTAAAACGATGACAATTATATGCCTGATTCATTGAGATCTCATCAGCCCCCCACTCAAACATGGTGTCTACAGCGAATTGCAGGTGATGAAGGGAGCCTTGTTTACTCGCAAAATGTGCTAAATAAAACATTATAAGCAAATTATCGGCATTAATTGATATCTCTATCTCTGGAAAAATTTCCTGCAATTCCTTTAAGGTACGCACTTGCCAGAAGTGTCGGAGTAATCTGGAATATTCATACGTATAAATTGATCGGCTTATTCCTGAACCTGCGCTCATATTAGATCTATTTCGCGCTACTCGATAATGAGTTAGCTCATCATCTAAAATGTGAAGATCGAAGCCATTAATAGCAATTCTCAACCACATTTCCAAGTCTTGCAGTTGAATATAACGGCCATCAAAGGGACCAAGACTAGTCAGACACTCCCTACGGATAAGCGCACTAGAGGCACAAAATGGATTTCCCCTACTGAACATGTACTTCAACCACGATGGCCGGTCTCGATTTTTCGCACTAAATACCGACTGCAACTGATGGGAGTTTTCTTCCCAACACCCTCCCTTTTCATCGACCAGTGCTACGCGGGTAAAAACAGCACCACAATTCGGATTGGCTTGCATATAGTCAACTTGGCTCTGTAATTTGCTGCCTCGCCAATAGTCGTCAGAATTCAATATTGCAATGAAATCCCCCTTACAAGCGAGTAATCCCTTTATTGTTGTAGCACCGCCAAGGTTATTAGGTTGGCAAAAGAGATGGATTGAAGGATGTAATATTTTAGAGGCTACAAATACCGAATTATCAGACGATGCATCATCAATAACTATTATCTCATCCGGGACAAGGGTCTGATTAATAGCACTCATTAAGGTTTCATGAATGTAGTATTCATGATTATAAAGAGTGGTCAATACACTGATGAAAGGTTTGTTCAAGTATTGCCCTCTTCAATTTTCCCATGTCTGAGTTAGACTCGGGTATGTATTAACTTATTTAATTGGAGCAGAAGATGATAAGTGAAGCATTAGAACAATTCAAGAAGGAAGGTTTCTATATCGCAAGAAATCTTCTGCAAAATGATGAAGTTATCACCGTCAGGAATAGCATTCATAAAAGTTTCAACGATCAATTGGCTCACCTTGGATTTCCGGAGAATGGGAACGATCTCTTTAATTCCATGTTACTGCTTTATAACAAAGACATCGACAGATATAAAAGGCTGATTGGAGCTCTGTGGAGAAAATTGGAAATCTATAATCTCATGCATCACAATAATATTGTGGGCCTACTACGGGAACAATTCGGGTGGCAAGATATTTTTATGCCGGGAGGGCAAGTAGCGGTGATCATGGCTGAGGAGTTGAAGATTCCCAATGGGTATTTTGGTTTTGTGCCTCATCAGGACTTCCCTTCTGTTCAGGGTAGTTTGGATGGCGTGGTAGTCTGGCTTCCCCTAGTTGATGTGGGGCGCGACAACTACCCGCTGGAGATCATACCCCGCAGCCATTACGAAGGAGTATTACCTGCCATAGAAAATAATAGCTCGACTTGGGAAACAGATACCAGCCAATATACCGAGGACGACTATCTTCCAGTTGAAGTTAACGTGGGTGACGTTGTCTTTATGACTCTATTTACGATTCATCGCAGTTCTCAACGAGGCACTGCGGGGCAATTAAGAATTGCGCTATCAACTCGTTTCGATAATGCAAATGAAGCGACTTTCATAGATCGCTGCTATCCTACAGCGTATATAAGAACCATTCAAAGAGAACAATATTTTAAGGGATTCCCCTCCCGGGAACAGGTCGCAAAGATTTTCCCAAAATAATCTCATAATTATTTATGAATGATCACCCTGATAAAGTAGATATCTTTGGAAGAGAATATCAATGAAAGTTGCGATAATGCAACCTTATTTTATGCCATATGCAGGGTATTTCAGATTATTCGCTGCAGCGGATCTCTTCGTTGCCCTAGATTGTGTGCAATTTCCCAGGCGGGGATGGGTTCACCGAAATCGATTCACAGATGCGAATGGAGAAGCACAATGGCTTACGATATCGCTAAAAAAGGGCGACCGTGATACTACGCGTATTTGTGACCTAAGATTTCAGGACAATGCGAAAATGATGTTACTTGAGGAGACGAGGAGATTCTCCGCGCTTAAGTGCATAGGGGAGACTCATAGCGACTTGGCAGATCTACTTTTTGATTTGGGTAACGATCCTACTGATTACCTTATCTCAACATTGACGAAAATGGCAGGGATACTCGGTCTTCACCGCCCGGTTATCCGCTCAAGCGCGCTCAATATAGACCCCCAATTTAAAGCACAACAGCGAATTATTGAGATAGCTACACGGGTCGGGGCAACAGGCTACATCAATGCCCCAGGGGGGAAAGATCTGTATGATGAGGCAGCGTTTAAAAAAGCCGGGTTAACCCTAGATTTTCTACCTGATTATCGGGGAGGCTTCGCCAGCATACTAGAAAGAGTGATTGACAATGGCCCTAATCTGATAGCGGCAGAGATTCATAAAAATTTGCTCGCGTAAATTATATTATGTCTAGGTGACAAATTACTTTGGTCTTCTGTCCAGATGCAGTGATGGAATAAATTTCCTCCGAGATCATTGTCCCGATTGATTTTTCTGACGATTACGGCTTGACCTGGAAAGACTGCGAAAAAGCACAGCCTCGTTTAACTCAACTATTTCGCTGTTTATAGATTTTACCAAGGAATGTTCAGGAATATCCCCACTCAGTACAGTTCCGTGCCCAATCCAGGATGCATCACCAACCCGACAGTTGTTAGCTAATGTGCTGTTTACGCCTAGAAAGCAATGTGTACCAATATTACACCACCCAGATACCACTACATGTGATGTGAGGAAGCAATGATTCCCAATGAATGAATGGTGACCAATATGATTCCCGCTCCACATTACGACGTTGTCTCCAATTTTAACGAAGGGCTGTATGGTATTGTCCTCGAAAATAAAGCAATGCTCCCCCACACTTACGTTACGCCAAATAAAAGCGCGTGAACTAATATAGCTTGCAAGTCTGTAACCTTTATCCTTAATGCGAATGCAAGTTTCTTGCCGAACCCTGTTAAGCTTGCCATAAACTATGGCTGCGTAAACTTCATAACCGATGGCGGGGAATCGTTGTTCTAACTCTTCAAAACGCACAACGGGCAAACCGAATAACTCGGAAATGGAACAATAAGCACCATCAACTGTAAATGCCACTACTTCATAGTCCGAATCATATGTGAAATATTCATATGCCAATTGCGCAAAATCCTCAATGCCGAAGATAATTAGCTTTTTACTTTTCTTCATTAGAATATCCATTCCTAGAAAAAAACATGACTATTTTCAAAGATGAAATATAGTCACACTACCTTAATTTCTGTGGGGTTGGCAACAGAGTCTTCCCCTATTATTGAAGTTTGTACGTAACTCATGCAAATTGCGGTAGTAATAGTAACGTGGAACTCATCCCGATTACTGGGTAATGTTCTCAACGCATTGAATCACCAAACTTTATATCCAGATAAAGTACTAATCATTGATAACAATAGTAAGGATGTCGATGAAGTTATGAAGATTACGAAAAAATACTCATTTTGCGAGTTACTTCGTATGCAGAAAAATACGGGATTTGCTTCCGCCAACAATATTGCCATTGACCGATGTTGTGACTTCAAGTATCTAGCTCTTCTTAATCCTGACGCTTTTCCAGAACCAGATTGGCTCGAGCAATTGCTGACAGCTGCTAACGCTTACCCAGAAGTAGCGGCATTCGGATCCCGCCAGTTGCGCCATGATAATCCAAACATTTTAGACGGTATTGGTGACTGCTACCACATCAGCGGACGGGTTTGGCGCGAACGACGTGGGGAGCAACAACGACAAGATGACTTAGTAGATCGAGAAATATTTTCTCCATGTGCGGCAGCCGATTTGTATCGCCGGCAGATTCTGGTTGACGTAGGGGGATTCGATGAAGATTTTTTTTGTTACTTGGAGGATGTAGATTTAGGATTTCGCCTCCGTTTGGCCGGACATAAAGCCAGATACGTCCCAGGCGCGGTCGTGCATCATATAGGTTCAGCAACCACAGGCGGCCAGCATAGCGATTTTTCCGTGTATTACGGCCATAGAAATCTGGTTTGGACATTCATCAAGAATATGCCTGGAGTTCTGTTCTGGATATTACTTCCATTGCATGTGCTTCTGAATTTTGTAACCATAATATATTTTATCAGCCGCGGGCAAGGTAAGGTGATATGGAAAGCAAAACAGGATGCGATCAAAGGCATCCCAAAAATGTGGCGCAAACGACACAGTATTCAGATCGGTCGACGTGCATCCATTATTGATATCTGGCGTGTTCTGGATAAAGGGCTAAATTAGCAGGCTCGCTTTAATCCGGCGTACGGTAGCTAAGTCATAAAAGTTGGGGCATCGGCGCGGTGCCTTGGTAGTCGAAGCGCACATCATTTCCATGGGGACTTACCGCACCACCTGATCCAATCGGGCTCAAGTACCCATGGAGTATCAACAATGTTGACACGCTCCAGTTTCGCCGTTATTGTATTGACATTGTTCTATAGGAGACAGTCATGCGCGTAATCGTGAAGAAATGGGGAAATAGTGCATCCGTTCGCATCCCTGCCGGGGTCATGGAAGCTGCACATTTAAGCCTGGATGACCCGGTTGACATTCGTGAAGAGGAAGGGCGCATCATCATCGAACCGATTTGCACACATAAATACGACCTCGCTCAGTTGCTTGCCGGCATAACGCCAGAAAATCTGCATGGCGAAGTTGATTTCGGGGTGCCTGTCGGCAAAGAGCTTTTGTAATGGTTCATCGCCGTGTCCCTGAGGCTGGCGACATTGTGTGGCTACACTTCGACCCGCAAGCTGGACACGAGCAGGCTGGGCACCGCCCGGCGCTCGTGGTTAGCCCATCGTCCTATAATGGCAAAACCGGCCTTATGTTGTGTTGCCCAATAACGACGCGGGTTAAGGGGTACCCTTTCGAGGTTCTGCTTTCTGAAGATCGTCCCAGTGCTGTTCTAGCCGACCAAATTAAAAGTCTCGATTGGGTTGCACGTAAAGCCCGCTACAAAGGCAAGGTCTCGCGCAGCGAATTATCCCAAGTGCTGGCAAAAATTTCCGTTCTCATTGAAAAACTATAATAATTGCGCTTTATTCCACTCATTCTGTTAAGACCCCAGTCACAAAGCCAAATAGACGATATAGATGGTTATTGAGATGGATTTGCACACCGATATGCCATCGATCTCAGTCGTGATTGTCAATTACAACGCCGGGCAATTCCTGACCGCTTGCATTGATTCAGCATTGGCACAGGTGTCACAGGTAAGTGAGGTGCTGGTGGTGGACAATGCCTCCACAGATTTGAGTCTTGAGCTTTGCACGGAGCATTTTCCTGAAGAACCAAAACTCAAGATCATTCGCAATACAACTAATCTCGGTTTTGCGGCGGCCTGCAATATTGGCATCACGCGGGCTACGGGTGCTTATGTGCTGTTCCTGAATCCTGATTGTGTTTTGGGTGCGGATTCGTTGCTGCGCATGTTCCAGGTGATGGAGGCGCACCCTGAGGCAGGCATGGTGGGGGGACTTTTAACCAATGAGGATGGCACCGAGCAGGCGGGCGGGCGCCGCGCGGTGCCCACTCCATGGCGTTCGTTTGTCCGTGCCTTTGGGCTGTATCGGTTTGCAGAATATTGGCCTCGCTTGTTTTTTGATTTTCATCTGCACAAGCAGGCCTTACCCGATCACCCGGTCGAAGTAGAAGCTGTTTCAGGCGCCCTCATGCTGGTGCGACGAGAGGCGATTGAGGATGTTGGCCTTTGGGATGAAGGCTATTTTCTGCACTGCGAAGACTTTGACTGGTGCATGCGCTTTCGGCAGAAAGGGTGGAAGATTCTATTTGTGCCCGATGCCCCGGTTATGCATCATAAGGGAATATGCAGCCGATCTCGTCCCATCTTTGTGGAATGGCACAAGCATAAGGGAATGATGCGGTTCTACCGCAAATTCTTCCGGCATCAGTATCCCGGTGTTTTGATGTGGCTGGTGGCGCTGGGAGTCTGGTTGCGCTTTGCTGCTGTGGCGTTATATTACTCCATGCGTCACGCCGCCGGGCCTAGGCGAGGATGAGCGGCATCCCCCTGCCTTCCCTGTGGTCCTTGTGCGGAAATGATATTCATGGCTCAGTCTGCATTTAGTTATTTATCCGGCGAGAAAATCTGATGAATTTCATCATTCCCGGCTTGCGCCAGTATGGCTTTGGTACTTTTCGGGATCAATAATCGATGCCTGGCCCCGCTTCTCCTAAAATCGTTGTGACTGGGGCAACCAGTATCATCGGATATTTCTTGCTGCCCCGGCTGGTGAATGCGGGTTACGAAGTGCATGCCATCAGCCGCAATCGCCGCGAGAAGCCAGGCGAGACTGATAAGAAGGTGTTTTGGCATCCGGTGGATATCAGTCATCCAGATCAGTTGCCCAGGATTAATGCGCAGGCGCTCATTCATCTTGCCCCGCTTTGGCTGCTGCCGCCGCTTTTACCCATTTTAAGTTCCTTCCAGATCAAGCGGGTGATTGGCTTTGGTTCAACCAGCCTGTTCAGCAAGGCCAAGTCTGCCAATGATGGTGAAAAGCAGTTGGTAGCGCGCTTTGTTACGGCGGAAGAAGACATTATGTGTCGTGGCAGCGCCTTGAAAATGAATTGGACGATATTTCGCCCGACGCTGGTTTATGATTGCGTGCACGATAAGAATATTGCGGTGATCGCACGCTTTATCCAGCGCTATGGTTTCTTTCCACTATTGGGGAAGGCCTTGGGATTACGGCAACCGGTCCATGCCGATGATCTGGCGGGGGCATGCATCATGGCGCTTGATCAGCCTATTACGTTTTGTAAGGCATATAACCTGAGCGGCGGCGAGACGTTGAGTTACCGCCGGATGGTTGAAAGAATATTTAATTCCCTTGGCAAATCCGTACGTTTTCTGAGTATCCCCGCGTGGCTGTTTCGTAGTGCGATACGTGTCATCATGCTAATGCCCGGCAAGCGGAACATGACGCCGGAAATGGCGCTGCGCATGAATGTCGATCTGTGTTTCGATCACACTGATGCGACGCGGGATTTCGGATTTTCGCCGAGACCGTTTTTACCGTGTTGGGAGGATCCAAAGGAGTGAGTCTCGCCAGGCCCAAAGCCGAATGATGGGTTGCGCCCCGCCTCTCCATCCTACCACTGACCATATAGAGGCATAATGGATCATGCATACAGAAGGTGCGCAACGTGTTGTGGTCCCTGATCTTGCATCTGCCGCGAATTACCCGAAGGTAGCGAGAAAACTTCATATGGATATTACCATTCCCGAAAACGAGGTCGAGATAAGTGCGATTCGGGCCCAGGGATCTGGCGGGCAAAATGTAAACAAGGTTTCCAGCGCTATTCATTTACGCTTCGATATTGGCGCTTCATCGCTGCCCGATATCTTCAAGGAACGGCTTGTGAAGCTGAGCGATCAGCGTATTACCAAAGAAGGGATTGTCGTTATCAAGGCGCAGCGGTATCGTAGTCAGGAGAAAAACCGCGAAGAGGCATGGAGACGATTGTATGAGCTTATTGATAGCGTAGCCAAAGTCCCCCAGATACGTAAACCCACTAAACCCACCCGTAGCTCGCAAGCAAAGAGGCTCGACAGCAAAATACAGCGGGGACAGCTTAAGACGTCGAGAAAAAAATTACCGACCGAACCTGGCCGGGACGGCTCATGAGGGCAGGCAAACAAACTGTACCGCGAATGAGTAGATAGCTCCGAGCGAACATCCCCTTTTTATCCGGTTGGTTCCAGCGACCCCGCCTGCGGGGTGGCTGGATGCACAACCGGACTTCCAGGTTTTTGCACGCTTTTTTCCGCAACCGATGCGCTTCTCACGCCCTGAAAGACGACGGAAAAGGCTGTCCCCCTATTGGGCTCGCTGGAAACCTTGATTTGCAGTTTGTTATTTTCCGCGACGGTTTTTACTATCGATAACCCTATCCCGCTTGATGTTCTATTGTGGAGCACGGCTCTGGGCGTATAAAAATATTCATCGAAAATATGGGGCAAGTCTTTTTCTCCGATTCCAATTCCGTGATCGGTGACTGTCACCACAGTGGACAAGGTTTGCCTGTCAATGCTCGATGCGATCTCTATGGATGCGCCATTATATGAATAGGCGATGGCATTTGAAATGATATTCTCGAAGAGAATTTCCATCTGATTGCGAATACCTTCAACCACGAAATCCTCAATCGACACCTTGACGTCGATTTGTCGTGAACTGGCGATGGGGCTTAATTTGTCAACGCACTTGTGAATGACCGCTGCGATATTGACATGTTCCCGCGCATTTTCACTTCGGGCAGCCGCTTTCAATCGCTCAAGTTTGAGCACATCCAGAATCAAGCCTGCCATACCGGAAGCACGGTAATCGATCTTTAATATGACATCCTTTATTTCAGGTGAAACTTCCCCGCAATAATCGCCCTTTATCAGGTTTATTTTACTGCGAATGGCATCGAGTGGCGCCTTGAGCTGGTGTGTCATCAGAACCGCGTACCGGTCTTTCTCGACCTGAGCCCGGCTGATCTGTTCGTAAGCATCCAGGAGCTGGTGCTCGCGTGTACGCACGACGATAGCAAGCCGTGAAACCACATACCAGACAATGACAAACAGTACATCAAGGGTAAACATCCATGAAAGGATATCAATTTTATGCGGATTTATGCCGGATGTACCGGAAGCGATCAGCACGGATTGGGGAGAGAGAAAAAGAAGGGGAGTTTCTATCAGTAAAACGATTGCATACATGAGGCAAACCAGGATCGCCACGATCAGGCTTTCCATTGCCGAGAAAAAAATACACGATAAGGCAATGTGCAGCACATAAAAGAATGGAGCCGGTGTCGCGATACTGCCAACAAAATGTACGACAACCGAAAGGCATAGAAGGTCGATGATAATCTGCGCCCAGATATTGATTGACGGAGAGTTGTACCGGGATTGCCGGCGTGAATCCAGAGCATAGATGCAAGCAATGTTTGCCAGGCATAATATCAATGTGATAGCAAGCGGCCAGCCCTGTTGATGAGTGATGCCCGCTTCGGTGAGCGTATCTGAGGCAATAACCGCTACTATCTGAAAAAGAATGAGAATACCAATCACGCCCCATCGAAAAATGATAAACCAGCGAGCGTTGCCGATTAATACTTCGTCACTGAGCTTCGAGCCGGTCACCCCGATATTGGAGAACGCAAAACGATTCCTCGAGGTGTCCCAGGAAAATTCGGCAAGCGCCATGATTAAGTTCTCTAGGAAAAATCCACTTTAAACTTTTGCGTTACTTGCACTATCCAGACGGTTACGAATAATTGATAAGAAACTGGCCGGTTCCACCGGCTTCTCCACGATCAGAATCCATTCGTCGGATATGCCTGTAAAATAAGGACGGATCTCTTCCCCGAGAGAAGTCATGAATATCATGTGAAGCTGTGGAAGGCGTTTCCGGATTTCAACAAAGGCCTCCAAACCGGCATCCATGGTCTCGACCATCACATCGAGAATTGCCAGATCAGGCGGATTTCCCGATTCCCGCAAGGATTCGACAAAATCACCCATTGTCTGGTAGCTATCAACTATATATCCATTGGCGCTCAGGATACGCGCGACCGTATCCCGGATATCCGGATCGTCATCGACATGGGCAATCCGTTGTTTTGTGCCATTTTCTTTTGCGAGTACGGAATTCGACCGTTGACCCGTCAGTTTGCCGGGTTCCAGGTGGTGAATGGTTGCATGCATTTTAGTCCCCTCCGTTTCTGTTATATATATATGTGTAGAAATACCCTATTGTTAGCAGGGTAATATAGTATGTGTGAAGGCAGCGTCAGGCGCAAGTCAAGAATTCGTTAAGATTGCAGCGAACCGGGGGTTAAGTGAAATACAAAGGCGGCACACTCTACGGCGTATTGCGGCAGGTTTCGCGCTCAAAGCGCCGGCGCCGGGAATCTATGTAAACTGTAGGAAGCCAATAAGTGAAACGCATTGCGCCGCAAGTCGTTGGACCGGTAAACGAAATCGCATTCGGCTTCTCACCTGATAGTTAAAAAGAGCACCCAGCGAGCGGATTGAAGAGGGAATGATGGCGATATGCTTGCATAGGGGACTGATTGACATGCGGCGTAATGCGCTGCGCTTGTTGTGCCCTACGCCTATATCAGAACCCGCTTCAGCCAACCACCGATATCGGCTATTTCGTTTGCGCAAACAGAATGCGCCATCGGATATTCGTGCCACTCCACGGCGTAGCCTGATTCTTGCAGCTTCCGCCTTGCAGCCGCCGCCAGTGCCATGGGTACGATATTGTCCGCGCTCCCGTGCGCCATGAAAATCGATATGCCGGAATTGGCTCGATGCGCCTCCGCCGCGAGCGTTTGTGACGCCGGCAGATAACACGATAATGCCATGACGCCGGCGAGTTCTTCAGGGTAACGCAGACCGGTATGCAGCGCCATGGCTCCACCTTGGGAAAAGCCCGCCAGAACGATATTCCCCGGCTCGACACCGCGCTGCTTCTCGCGGTCGATCAGTGCTTCGATGGCCCGTTGTGAATCGCGCAGGCTTGTCATTTCTTCATGAAGGCCGGAATCTGGATCGACTACATCATAGTCATGCCATGCCCGCATCACCAAGCCCCGGTTGATGCTTACCGGCCGCATGGGCGCGTGTGGAAACACGAAGCGGACGTGAAGATTTGAAGGCAACCCGAGTTCATCCACGATGGGAACAAAATCGCGGCCATCGGCTCCGAGACCATGCATCCACAAGATCGTGTGACTGGGACGAACCCCGGTTTCGAGTTCAATGGCGGGAAGCAGTCCGGCGGGAGGAGGAGTCATTGATAAAAAAGGAATTTGGAATGAGGGTTGAAAATGTCGGTTGACTTAGCCGAAAGGCAGGATTAGATTCGCGCTTTCGATTGTTAAGATTGCACGAATAGCGGGGAAAGATCATGAAGCGTAGGGATTTTATCAAACTAGCAGGGGTCAGTGGGGTAAGCGCCGCATTATTTCCGATTCCGTCATCCGTATTCGGTCAGCAGGCTGTCCGGCCGCGATCGCGCAGCTACCGTCTGACCTATAAAGTCGACCTTCCCAGTGAAGGCAAAAAAGCGCGTCTATGGCTGCCGTTACCGGATACCAACGATACCGCCCATCAGTTTTCCCAGGGCAGTGTATGGAGCGGTAACGCGGACATCGCCCGGTTTGACAACATACCAGGAACAACCTCCCCGATGTTTTATGCTGAGTGGCGGGGCACCGGTCCACGCAGCGTCGCGGTAAGCAGCGTTATAAAGACAACCGATCGCGTGGTCGATTTGAGCCGCTATGCGGAGCATGGTACCGCCAGCATCCCCGCGGAGGTGAAACGTTATTTGCAGCCGACCAGGCATATTCCGCTGGATGGCATCGTGCGCAAGACCGCTTTATCCATCGTCAAGGGAGCCAATGCCCAAACGTCGCTGAAGAAAGCCCAGGCGGTATACGATTGGGTGGTGGAGAACTCCTATCGCGATCCGGCAACGCGGGGATGCGGGCGGGGTGATATCAAATCCATGCTGGAATCCGGCAATCTGGGTGGAAAATGCGCCGACCTTAACGCCCTGTTTGTGGGTCTCACACGGGCCGCAGGCGTTCCCGCGAGGGATAATTACGGAATTCGCATCGATGAGTCTGCGGCGCATAAGACGCTCGGTCAATCAGGCGATGTCTCCACCGCCCAGCACTGCCGTCCTGAATTCTATCTTGCCGGTCTGGGGTGGGTGCCTGTGGACCCCGCTGATGTGCGCCAATTGGCGCTGGATGAAGATTTGCCCATTACTAATCCGCGCGTGGCCGCGCTGCGCGAGAAATTGTTTGGTGCATGGGAAATGAATTGGGTAGCGTTCAATCATGCCAGGGATGTCACCCTGGCGAAAGATAGCATGTTGGGCGAACTCCCGTTTTTTATGTACCCCCAGGCTGAGGTCGCCGGTCATCTACAGGATAGCCTTGAGCCAGCGGAATTCGTTTACAAGATTGTTTCGTCGGAACTGGTCGGCACCGGCGTCAAATTCTAGCACTTGCCACAACGCAGGATGGGTGGCGCGCAGCGCAATACATCATTTGGCTTTTATTCCATACCGCCGGCATTGTAAGCCGGTAAACCCTGGGAAAACAGCGCGTTAATGCGCGCCAGTGGCAGGAATATTGGTGGGGCGCCGTGGGGGTTTGATGGGTTACGCTGCGCGCCACCCATCCTGCGCACGCTGCAACGAGTATGGCACATGCAATACTGCCGTCCGCTCAGTGCCCCCATCCTTCATCTGCCGCCACATTGTCTGTATCGACTTTCCCGGATTCTTCCGGAATGATCTTCTGCAATTCTTGAAATAACGCACGAAAGCTCCTGGGCGGCTTGTTCGCGAGTTTCTCCTTAGGAGCGTTGCGCGCGAGCGCGCGCAAATGCTGCAAGTCAGCGTGAGGATAGTTTCGCGCAAGTTCTGCGAAGGCCTGCTCATCCGCAAGCAGGCGGTCGCGCCAGCGTTCCAGCAGGTGAAGCCGTACGGTATGTTGCACGGTTGCGCCGTTCCATACATTAAACTTTTCCAGAATAGGTACCGCATCAACGTCGCGCATCAATTTGCCGATATATTGCATCTGCCGGCGGCGGGCTTCATGCTTATGTATCCGTCTGGCTTCGAGTATGGCGTCTGTGAGCGCTTCCGGCAAAGCCAACTCGGTCAGTCGCTTGACATCGAGCAGCACCAATTGTTCGCCAATGTCCTGCAGGGCATGCATTTCTTGCTTGCGGCGGGTCTTGCTGGGCAAGAGATCGGGCTCTGAATTCTGCCCAAAATCGTTGATCGGCTTTTTTTGCATGGCGGCTTGTTAGGAATCTCTGAATAAGTCCCACGTGGGCACGACGACGGCTTTGCGGGATGGAATGCGCGAAAGGCGAAGACGTGAATGGTGCTCCCCTTCGCTAGGAGCCTGACAAAGCGGGCCGCCCGCAAAGCCCCGTCCCCTTCGGTTGCTGGTAAAATCGGGCGCTCACTGCGTTACACTCCTTGGCATCGTAGACTACGACCTGCGTCGTGCGCCTTGTGATCATCCCAATTTTACCAGCAATGCGCTCCACGGCGGACTTATTCAGAGGTTCCTCAATGGCAATCAGAAACTGCTATCATAGCGCATTCAACACATTATCCTGAATCCGGCAGTTGGACAGGGCGGAGTGGATGGTTTCTGGGGCGCGGAGCAAGGCGCCACGACGCGGAATAGTCTTTCCATTCCAATGAGTTGCAACGTAGCCATGAAAAATCATCCAACCCGCTCTGTAGCGAATCATCAAAGATCAAAGGTAAAGGAAGTCTTTGTGGATCATAGCGCCAAACTGAAAAATGAGCGGTCAACTGCTGGATTTAGGATGTTCTTATTTAATCGCGTCGAACTTGTCTTTTTGGCCAGAAAATGATGTGCCCTTCGATAGTCAATCCAATGTTACTTCCGTAAAGTCGCCATGAACGAGAACACCAAGTCTTCGCCACATTTTTCCTATCCTTTTACCGTGCTCCAGAATATCGCGCGTGATGTGCTGGATCATGCCAGGAAGGCTGGCGCTACCGCCTGCGAAACCGATGTCTCGGATGGATTCGGCCAGAATGTCACGGTGCGCCGGGGTGAGGTGGAAACCATTGAATACAACCGGGATAAAGGGCTGTCGGTAACGGTATATATTGGCCAGAAGCGTGGTCATGCGAGTACTTCGGATTTCTCGCCCCAAGCGGTAAACGACACCGTGGCGGCGGCACTGTCCATCGCGGGGTACACCGCCGCCGATGATTGCGCGGGATTGGCCGATGCCGACTTATTGGCGCGGGAATTTCCCGATCTCGATTTGTACTTCCCATGGGAATTGCCAGTGGAGCAGGCAATACAGCTTGCCCAGGCCTGCGAAGCGGCCGCGTTCTCGGTTGACAAGCGTATCACCAACTCCGAGGGGGCAAGTGTTTCGCTGAATGAATCTCAGTTTGTTTATGCAAACAGTCTCGGTTTCATGGGCGGCTACCCTTCCTCTCGCCATAGCATCAGTTGTGCAGTAATCGCAAGCCACGATGACACCATGCAGCGCGATTATTGGTACAGCACGGTGCGCGATGCCGTCGATCTGGAGCAGGCCGACAGTGTCGGCAGGAAAGCGGGAATGCGTAGTGTCGCGCGGCTGGGCGCAAGAAAAATTGCTACCTGTGAAGTACCGGTGCTGTTCGAGGCACCGATCGCCTCGAGCCTGATGGGACATTTTGTCAGCGCCGTGAGCGGTGGCAGCCTTTACCGGAAGTCGTCATTCCTGCTGGATAGCGTTGGCAAACAGGTATTCGCGCCGGATATACAGATCCGGGAATTGCCTCACCTGAAGAAAGGACTGGCGAGCGGGGTGTTCGATGATGAGGGGGTTGCCACCCGTGAACGCCAGTTGATAGAGAATGGCGTGGTACAAGGTTATTTTCTCAGCAGCTATTCCGCTCGTAAACTTGGGTTGCGCACTACGGGCAACGCCGGTGGCAATCACAACCTGATTCTGGATAACGGTGCCGCCCTTGAATTCTCCGCATTGCTCAAGAAAATGGGCAGAGGGCTGCTGGTAACCGAATTGCTTGGCCATGGCGTGAACCCTGTTACTGGCGACTATTCGCGAGGAGCTGCCGGCTATTGGGTTGAAGGAGGGGAAATCTGTTATGCAGTCGAGGAAATCACGATTGCAGGTAACCTCAAGGACATGCTGCTCGGTATTTCCGCAGTGGGTAACGATGTAATAGTACGTGGCTCAAAACAGTGCGGATCACTTCTGATAGATCGGATGACAGTGGCGGGCGGCTAAAAGTCCCGGCACGGAATGGCGTGGTTTCCCCCCAATTGATTTCCATGCGGATCGCCACCGTTATCTCATCCGGGTTCCCGCATTAATCCGGCAACCATCCACTATCAGCCTTCTCCCACTTCCGCACCCCCATCTCCGACTGCCGGATTCAGGATAATGAATCTACATTTATTCATACCTTCCCTTTTCTGGCCGGATGCGTCCCTGCCCGAGATTTACCGCGATTTATCATTGCCCGGGTTGGAAAATCTGCTGGCAAAAAGTTTGCGCATTGACGATAAATCGCACGAGGTCGAAGCGTGGCTTTGCTGCGCTTTTGGCGTGTCAAAGCAGCGGGATTGGCCGGTGGCCCCCATTACCCTGGAAACCGATGGTGCGGGAAGCGTAATAGCTGGAGACGATTACTGGGTTCGTGCCGATCCCGTGCATCTGCACATAGAGCACGATCAAATCCTACTGGCTGACAGCCGTGTGTTTCGAATTTCGATGGAAGAAGCAGACCAGCTTACCCGTTTGCTTAACCGGCATTTTGAAGAAAATGGCCAGGAGATGGTATTTATGCCGCTGCGGCCTGATCGCTGGTATTTACGCGTGACGGCAATACCACCGGTGGAAACGCGTTTGCTCAGTGAGGTTGCCAATAAAGGACTGCGTGAATTATTGCCATTCGGCACGAACAATAAAATCTGGCGCGGCCTCTTCAACGAAATTCAGATGCTGCTGCATGAGCATCCGCTTAACCAGTCACGCGAGGCCCACGGCGAGCCAGCCATTAACGGCACCTGGTTCTGGGGCGGAGGAATCCTGCCGCAATCCATGACAAGTCGCTATACCCATGTATGGACCGATGAGGTTCTTGCCGCTTCCCTCGCATTGGCGTCCGGCGCTGACCAGCTATGGCTGCCGCCGGATGCGGCGACATGGCATCAATCCGCCGTGAGCGGCAATCATCTGGTCGTACTTGATTCCCTGCATGGAAAATCCCAGTATGCGGATGCCTATGGTTGGCGTGAGAGCTTAAAAGAATTGGAGCGTAACTGGTTCATGCCCTTATGGGCAATGTGCAGGCAAGGCAAATTCAATCAGCTAACGCTGACAAGTACCGGCAGCCGCAATACACAAAGTTTCACCCTTAAACGTGGTGATACGAGAAAATTCTGGCGTAGTACGAAATTACTTGCCGATTATGCTCGATGAAACCTACAGGATCTAGGGCCTGTTAACACTTATTTTGCACCCGCGACGGCGACGGATTTCATCCAGGACGAGGCATGAGCCGCGCGGCGGAGCAGACCTCCGTAAGCGGCGAGTAACGAAGGGCTGGATGAAATCCGTCCCGTCCCTTTGGGTTGCGCACAAAAAAAGCGGATGCCGCGTTTGCCCATAGACCTACTATGGCCTGCGCTTCGCGCCTTGCCTCCGCGTTTTTGTAGTAACGCGGGCGCGAAATAAATGTTAACAGGCCCTAGGTTGAATGATTCTCCTAGTATTCATAAAAATCCCCACCCCGCTGTATAAATGCTTTCCACAGTATATACTTTACGTAAATAGCTATTTTGGGCTATTTGGACTATCTTATTTGGATGAATAGTCATATTGTAGAAGCGATGAATGAAGGTATGATTAACAAGCAGATTGTTACGAATTTTCCGGCCTCTGTAACAAATCTGTAATTAACATATTGTAATATTGGAAGTTTTGATAGAATTTCCCCAACTGAATGAAGTGGCCTTGAAGGGATTCTCGAGAAGAAAGGAGAATGACTCATGAAAGGAAGAAGTCATGACTGATTTAAGCCTGTTCGAATCGTTGCTAAATTGCAACACAGTGGAGGAATTGCATACCAATACGACGGCCATCATCGGCCAGATGGGTTTTGAGCATTTTCTTTACGGCGTGCAAGTGAATACTTCGCTTACCCGTCCTTATCGATTTATCCTCAGTTGTTATCCGGAAGCATGGCGCAAGCATTATGATGAAGAGGGTTATGCCGGTATCGATCCTACCGTGGCACATTGCGCCAGAACCACCATTCCCATTATCTGGAAAAACGAGGTTTTCAAGGGACGCAAGGAAGCCCGGGTAAGGAGCGAAGCAAAGGATTCCGGCCTGGTGAGCGGCGCCAGTTTCTCAGTACACGGCGGACGCGGGGAAGCCGCAATGCTGAGTCTTGCCACCTCACGGGAATCCCGCGAAGCACAGGATGACATTTTGGCGACGATGGGCCGTGCTCAACTGTTAACCTGTTATCTGCATGAGGCGGTGCAGCGTATCGTGCTTAGCCAAGGTCCCCTGCCCCTGAAGCAAATCAGCCTGACAGAGCGGGAAAGGGAATGTTTATTATGGGCGGCGGAAGGTAAAACGGGCTGGGAGATCGCCAACATCGTCAGTATTTCGGAGCGAACGGTGACTTTTCATCTCCAGAACGCAGCGCAGAAAATGGGGGTGGTCAACCGTCAGCAGGCAATCTCCCGCGCCCTCTCCATGGGGCTTATCGCGCCCTGCACTATTACGTGAAGCCGCGCTAGCCGCGAAGAAAAAGAAAGGCATTACAGATCTGTTTCAAGTTCCGACGACTCCGTCCGGAGCTCCACCATTACGGGAGCATGATCGGAAGGCCGGTCAAGCTTGCGTGTTGCCTTATCTATGACACACGTGGTGCATAGTTTTGCAAGCGCATCACTCAGCAAAATATGGTCTATTCGCAAGCCCATATTACGGCGAAACGCCATCATGCGGTAGTCCCACCATGTATAGGATTTTTCCGGCTGATCAAACAAACGAAAGCTGTCCAGAAGACCCAGGTTGAGTACTTCGCGAAACGCATCGCGCTCCGGCAGACTGAACAGCACCTGCCCTTCCCATAATTTGGGGTCATGCACATCGCAGTCTTCCGGCGCAATGTTGAAGTCACCCAGCAGCACCAGCTTCTGGTGTCTGCTTAACATGTCCCGTAGCCAGCCATTGAGCGCGGCCAGCCATTTCAACTTGTATTGATACTTTTCCGACTCGATGCTCTCCCCATTGGGAACATAGATGCAAACGACCCGCATATCCCCGTAAATCGCCGACAGGATGCGTTTCTGAGGATCGTCGAATCCGGGGATGGCCGTAATAACTTCGGTGCCCGGTTGCTTGCTGAGCAAGGCGACGCCGTTATAAGTTTTTTGACCGGTATGGATTGTCTGATATCCCGCCGCAGCAATTGCCGCTATGGGGAAATTCTCGTCCTGCAGCTTGGTTTCCTGTAGACACAATACATCGGGTTGATTTGCCGCGAGCCAATCGAGTACCTGTGGAAGGCGTACTTTGAGGGAATTGACATTCCATGTGGCAATTTTCATTGTCTGTATCTTCGCTGAATCCACACAGGTTGTTTCTTTAACTCGCTGACTGAGACTATCGCTAATGGCCATCAAGACCCTGTTCAAGATATTATTTCGCTTGGCTGGTAAGGAAATAACCTTTGTCAGTCCTGCAAGCAAAAAACCCAGGATGGGGACCATTCTCCCACAATTTCAAGAACTCCGGAAATTGGGAGGGTTCGCTTTTGCGAAAACCCGGGAATCACACGCTCACTCATTCTGCCCAAAACATAACCCAAAAAATGGTCTGGTGATAACAACTTATACCCGAGGCGGGATTTTATATGCCGGATAACATATCCGGGAATGAATGGCGGTAAGCGGATTCGATCTTGTAGCGTCAGAAGCTCTTCATGCGCTATTTCTCCGCGGGCAAATTTCATGGCATCGTTACGTTTGAACAAGCCGAATAGATAGCCAGGGATCAATACTGAATAGTTACACATTTATGTTGTGCTATCATGGATGTGGACGTGTTGCAAAATGCGTCCTTCCTCTCACGGAGAGATTGGCGGATTCTGCACATCCCGCTGCCGCAATTAATCATTTGCGTCACCCTCCTGCCAGCACCTGGAGACCCGATAACCGGCATGGGTGCCGATGTGAGTAAATGCTCTGTCGATACTTTGGACAATCTTCATCTAAATAAAGGCAAAGTTACAATGACCACTCCACGCGATTCAGAATTTGGCGTAGCCGACTGGCAACGGCTGTTGCGCTCAATTGGCGAGGACCCTGAACGTCAGGGCCTGACCGACACACCGAACCGGGTTGCCCGCGCCTGGGCGCATTGGATGCGAGGTTATAAGCAAGACCCGGCAACGATTCTCAAGACATTCGCCGATGGGGGTGAATGCTACGATGAATTGATTGTTGTCAGGCAGATACCGGTTTACTCGCATTGTGAGCACCATCTGGCGCCCTTCTTCGGCCATGCGACCGTTGGGTATCTTCCGAGCGGCCATATTGTCGGGCTATCGAAATTGACCCGGCTGGTCAACTGCTTTGCCGCACGGCTGCAGGTGCAGGAACGCCTGACGCAACAGATTGCGCAATCCCTGCTTGAGCATCTGCAACCCAAGGCGGTCGGTGTGATAATCCGGTGTCGTCACATGTGCATGGAGTCGCGCGGGATCGCGGTTGTGGGGGAAGAAACAGTCACGTCCGCAATGCTCGGCGATCTGAAGACGAACGCCGCTCAGCGAGCGGAGTTTCTGGCATTGGCAGAGTAGAAAGCAGCCTCCGGAACTACCTCAAAACCACACGTCAAGCCTCAGTCCGACATTTTTACCTGACATTCCTCTGCAATAATATATAAGTAAACTTGCGTATATATTCTGGCTTATGTTCAGCATTTGGATTCAAGATGCAAAATTAACGCTTGGTTTGCCATAATATCAAAGTCATACAAAGTCATATCTTGTCAACCATAATTCTTCTGGTTCGTTTTTACTATCAAGTGAAATGGAGGAAATTAAATTAGCAATACTATTGAGGAGCAGAAGTTTATGAAGTCAGGAAAATATTGTTCGATCTTCTCTCCCGCGACAAAACAGCAAAGAAAAGAAAATTTTGAAAATTACTGGGAATTCACTCAGCATCATGGTGGCGAACTTTTTGAAGATGATAGGGATCTAGCCAAGAAACGTGCCCGCCTTCAGTATTTTCAGGATAACCCGGTAAAATTACGGCAGCCACTGGCTGATCCTGAAAGCTTTTATCGAAACTACGTTGAAATGCAGGATGACCTTCATTCCCTTGATCGCATGACATTGATGCTGACGGGGATGTACAAATTCGCCAGGCACGAGTGGGTGGGGATAAAAGGCGCATGGGATTCGGTTCCGGATATGGCAAATTCGTGCCGGGTCGAGGATAAAATCAGCCGCGTGCATTTAGCCGAAGAGTTCTGTCACGTACGCCTGTTCAATGAAATGCTGGTGACATGTGGCCTGGACAGGGTTGAGTGGGTACCTTTAGGACCAATCAAGGAAAAAATCTACGAACAGTTTCCCAAGTTTCCGGGATTCCTGATGGACTCACCCGCTTTTGTAACTGAATTAATGGGTGTAACTTACTACTCTCATCTAAACCGCCTGTTTGACGACATATTGGTTGATGAACCGGAAGTCCGCGGTCGTTTGAAAGAACTTCTGGATGAAATTACCATTGATGAAGTCGCCCATGTGGGACAACGAAGAAATTTCATCGGCCCGCTGGGCATGAAAATTTCAAAGGCGCTGGTCAGACCTTTTTATACATTTTTTTTCAATGACATTCCTGAAATCAAATACTTGTTCAATGTTGGGCAGATGATTGAGGATGGCATCGCTTTCGACTTTAATAAACTGCCCAATCATATGATTGAACGTAGCTGGGTTCCTTCTTACTGCAAAGCCTGAGAGGCATTCCGTACGAACAGGAATCCGTTTCACGACCGCTATATCGCCGGCCGGGCATTTCACCCGTTCCGCAACATTTCGGCCGCGTGTTTACGCGTAGTTTCGGTGATCTGCTCGCCACCCAGCATGCGGGCAATCTCTTCGACTCGCTCCTGCTTTTCAAGCACGGTGATCCGACTCGATACTTTCCCTCCATTAGCTGGATCGACCGATTTGGTGACCTGCCATTGGTGGTCTGCCGCCGCTGCGACTTGTGCGAGATGGGTGATGCACATGACTTGACGTTCGGTGCCCAGTTTTTTGAGCAACCCCCCCACAATCTCGGCCACGCGCCCGCCTATGCCTGCATCCACCTCATCGAATATAAGTGTGGGCGCCGCACCAAGCTTGCTGGTGATAACCTGTATTGCCAGGCTGATTCGCGACAATTCACCACCCGATGCCACTTTTGCCAACGGGCGAAGCGGCAACCCCTGATGAGCTGAAACCTGAAATTCGATTTGCTCCATGCCATGCGCATTACCTTGTTCAAGCGGGGTCAGCGCCACCGAAAATTCCCCACCCGACATCGCCATGGTTTGCATTGCGGAGGTAACTTGCTGCGCAAGCGCTATAGCCGCCTTTCTTCTCGCCTCACTCAGCTTTTTTGCAAGCTGGAAATATTCATCCCGGGCTTCCGCCTCTTCCCTCGCCAACGTTTCGCCGTCATCCTCCTGGCCGAGTTCTTCCAGGCGCCCTCCTACTGTTCTCAACAGATCCGGCAATTCCTCGGGAGTAACACGATATTTTCTGGCGGTGGCGTGGATCGCCGATAACCGTTCTTCCATTTCCTGCAAGCGTTGCGGGTCGAGATCGAGTCGCTGCTGATAACGTCCCAGTTCATACACGCCTTCCTGCAACTGAATCTGCGCCGATTCGAGTAAATCAAGCACGGTTTTAAGATCAGTGTCGCAATCAAGCAGATTGTTCAGGCGCGAAATAACCGAGTTTATTTGCGCAAGCGCGGCCGATTCTCCTTCCGACAGCGCTTCCAGCCCCATCTGTGCCGCTTCAAGCAAGCTGGCCGCATGCGCCAGACGACTGTGATCGGCTTGCAGCGCTTGCCATTCTCCAAGTGAAAAGTTCAAGGCGGTAATTTCGTTGACTTGCCACTCCAATTGCTCGCGCTCTTGCATGAAGGCGGCTGCATTCTGCTCCCAGGCCATGCGCCGCTGCTGCAAGCCCTGCCAGCGGCGATAAATTTCTGCCGTAGTCCGGTGCAACTCATGACTGCCCGAGAATGCATCAAGCAGATCGCGTTGCGCATCGCTGCGCAACATGGACTGATGTGCATGCTGACCATGAATATCCACCAGCCTTTCACCCGCCGTGCGTAGTTGCTGCAAGGTAGCGGGATATCCGTTGATAAAACCGCGTGACCGCCCGCCAATATCCACAATCCTGCGCATCAGGCATATGCCGCTATCATCACCATTACTTTCAAATCCGTTGTCACGCAACCAGTCTCCCAGCTCCGGCTGTTCTCTAATGTCGAACTCCGCGCTGATTTCGGCACGCTCGCAACCATTTCGCACCTCGCCGGGGTCGCTGCGCTCACCCAGAACGAGTGAAAGCGCATCAATCAGAATGGATTTTCCCGCCCCCGTTTCGCCTGTAAGTACCGTAAAACCGGGAACGAACTCCAGCTCCATGCGATCGACAATGACAAAATCCCGAATGGTCAGAAACGTCAGCATGATAAAAGATTCATCCTAAATCCGGTAGTTGGACGGGGTGAAGTGTGCGGTTTTTGGGGTGCAGGGCAAGGCGCAACGATGCGGAATGGTGGTTCCATTCCAAGAAGTTGCAACGCAACCATGCGCCCCAAAAACTGTGCAATCCACCCCGTAGCGGACACACTCGAAAGGTGAGAATCAAGTGACACAAAATTCCCTACCAATCATAGACTGATAAATGAGCGATCAACTGCCGGATTTAGGTTCATACCGGATTTCTCGGAAAACCGCTCCAGCCAAGTTTCTCGCGCAGCATTCGGTAATAGCTGTGATCGGCAGAATGCAGCAAGGTTGCTTCGTGGGGAGAGCGCTGCACTACCACTCTGTCATGTTCCCGCAGGTCGAAATGGGAATGGCTGTCGGAGTGAACACGAGCAACCGCGGTGCGATGCATCAGGATTTCCACGATGGCATCAGGTTCCACCACGATCGGCCGATTGCTCAGTGTATGCGGGCTGACAGGGACCAGCGCGATTAAATCCAGACTGGGATGAAGAATCGGACCGCCCGCCGACAGCGCATAAGCGGTAGAGCCGGTTGGAGTCGCCACAATCAGACCATCGGAACGCAGCGAGTAGACGTATTCGCCATTGATACGTACCTCGAACTCAATCATATTGCCACCCACCCCCCGGTTCACCGCGACGTCGTTCAATGCCAGGGCGCCAAATACGCATGTATTATCGCGCATGACTTCAACATATAGCAGCATGCGCCGTTCCATGACATATTGGCCGTCGAGCATGGCGCCAAGCGTCTTCACCATGGAATCGATGGAAAGATCCGTAAGGAATCCGAGCCTGCCCTGATTGATACCGACCAACGGCACGTCGAAAGGCGCCAGCTTTCGCGCAATATTGAGCATGGTGCCATCTCCGCCCAGCACAATCGCCAGATCGGCGCGTACGCCGATCTCCTCCATCGTCACGGCGGGATATGCGTTTTCTGCTATATTCGCGGCGGTAAGGCAATCCACCAGAACTTCCACATCCCGGCTCTCCAGATATCGCCCCAGGCGCAGCAATGGAGCTGCAATCTCCGGATTCTTGTGCTTGCCGATAAGCGCTATTGTGTTGAACGGGGAACTCATGGATGGATTTAGAATGGGAGGCCTGCTCCACGGGGAATGATCCATTATTCAGGAATCTCCCGGTACCTGCTCCACTAAGGATTTATTGAGATTTCCTGAGAATTGTTTTCAAGATTAAACCATATCGGGCGCCGGGTGACAAAAGATTCCAGCAGTAGTGCGATAAATCTGCACGATATGGTCCGCATGGCACCGATTGAAACTGACTCCCGCAGTTGATTGTTCATTTTCTTAATCAGCGTGCCATGATTCACAAGGATTGGTGACATTTCTTGACCTTGATCTGTGTCTGCAAATCGACGCTCCCGGCTGAACAGAATTTCTCTTTGCCGGTCCAAGATAAGCGTAACGCGTGATTTCCACACTGGCTGGTGTCTCGTTCATAATGGTGTTGCATTAAGCGGGATAACGCAATCCCGGAGCCGGAAAACAGAATCCTGGTGTAAAATAATCCCATGCTCAATCAACGCGCAAAAATTCTGCTCAAGACCCTGGTGGAACGGTATATCAGCGAAGGCCAGCCGGTAGGCTCCCGCTCGCTTTCCAAGTTTTCCGGCCTGGATCTGAGTCCAGCCACCATACGCAACGTGATGGCTGACCTCGAGGAGATGGGCTTCGTGGCCAGTCCCCATACTTCGGCCGGACGTGTGCCGACTCATCGAGGCTATCGTTTTTTTATCGATACGCTGCTGGTGGTCAAGCCCCTGGACGTTATCGAAATCCACCAGCTTGAAGACCAGTTGTACCCGGACCATCCTTCACGGTTGATCAATTCCGCGTCACAGTTGCTGTCGGAATTGACACGTTTCGCGGGCGTGGTGGTAACCCCCAAGCGCAGCAGCGCGGTGTTCCGTTATATCGAGTTCATGGCCTTGTCGGAGAAGCGCATTCTACTTATTATCGTCACGCCGGAGGGTGATGTTCAGAATCGCGTGCTGTTCACCGACAGGCCCTACAACCAGACGGAGCTGATTGAGGCGGGCAATTTCATTAATCAGAATTACGCCGGTTGCACCTTTGATGAAATCCGCGTTCGTCTTCAAAGCGAATTGAAGCAATTGCGCCACGATATGACCAATCTCATGACCGCAGCCATTGAGCTGGGTAACGAGGCACTCCAGTCAAATAGCGAAGCAGTAGTGGTCGCCGGCGAACGCAAGCTGCTGGATGTACATGATTTAGCCAGCAACATGACCAGCCTGAAGAAACTGTTTGATCTGTTCGAACGTAAAACCGTATTGCTGCAGTTGCTGGAATTCAGCCGCAAGGCGGAAGGTGTACAGATCTTCATTGGCGACGAGTCGGGTGTGTTGACGCTGGATGAATTCAGCGTAGTTACCGCACCTTACGAGGTAGACGGAAAAGTCGTGGGGACCGTGGGGGTCGTCGGCCCCACGCGCATGGCTTACGAACGTATCATTCCGATTGTGGATGCGACTGCCAGACTGCTCTCCAGTGCACTGTCGCACCACTAATTATCCCCTATTCCGTCCCGAACCGGCGCCCGTTCCCATCTCCCGAGCTCGCTGTCCGATGCTATCTCTCGTCAGAAACGCAAGCAAGGATGAGGGCGGTACCCGCGGAGCTGAGACACGGTCAGGGCACACCACTACGGGTTCGGACTGGATTCCGGGTCAAGCACGGAATGACGCAATCCATGGGATTTTCCTGCCCGATCAATAATGAGAATTCAGGATAATTTGATTTCCCCCGAACCCGCTTATGAGCACGGCACCCAAGACCGGACGGGCATTCTGCTGGTCAATCTTGGCACGCCCGATGCCCCTACCGCTCAGGCGCTGCGGCCCTATCTCAAACAATTTCTGAGCAATCCACGAGTCATTGAAATATCGCCGTGGGCATGGTGGCCGATTCTGAACGGCATCATACTCAATACGCGGCCCAAAAAATCGGCGGAAAAATATGCACAGGTGTGGATGCCGGAAGGCTCGCCATTGAAAGTCCACACCGAGCGCCAGACCAGATTGCTGCGTGCCGCCCTGGCGGATCGCACTCATCCCGCGCCGATGGTTGAATATGCAATGAGCATTGGGAGCCCCTCCATAGCGGAAGTGCTGGGGCGAATGAAACAGCATGGTTGTGAACGCATCCTGGTGCTGCCGCTCTACCCCCAGTATGCCTCCAGTAGCACCGCCTCGGCCTTTGATGAAATCTTTGCGCAACTGGGAAAGATGCGTAACACGCCTGCCCTGCGCACGGTGAAGCATTATCACGACCATCCGGGCTACATCGCCGCGCTGGCGCGGAATGTACAGGATTACTGGATGAAAACCGGCAAGCCCGACAAGCTTGTAATAAGTTTTCACGGCGTGCCGCGCTTCACCCTGGACAAAGGCGATCCCTACCACTGCGAATGCCAGAAAACGGGACGATTGCTGGTGGAGGCGCTGGAACTCAACGCGGATGAATACCAGATTTGTTTTCAGTCACGCTTTGGACGGACGGAATGGTTAAGACCCTACACCGCAGTAACATTGGAACAACTCGGCAAACAAGGTATCCGGCGCGTGGATACCGTCTGTCCCGGCTTCGTTTCCGATTGCCTTGAAACCCTCGAAGAAATCGCCATGGAAGGCAAGGCCATCTTCATCCAAGCCGGTGGCCAAGAGTTTCATTACATTCCCTGCCTCAATGAACGCGACGACTGGATCCAGGCCCTGGCCGATATCGCACTTGCCAATTTGCAGGGATGGCTGGATCTGGAGCACCCGGAAGAACAACTGACCCAATCACGGCAGCGGGCGCTGGAAATGGGGGCTCAGAGGTAGCGATGCCAGCAGTCTGTTAAGCTTTCTGCCCCCCGTTGCCAAACCGGCTGCGTATAAATTGAATAATGCCCGGCAAGATCGAAATGATAATGATCCCAAAAATGAAAAAGGTCAGATTATTTTTGACGATCGGCACGTTGCCGAAGAAAAAGCCGCCAAATACAAAGAAACTGATCCAGAAGATGCTGCCGAATGCGCTGTACGCCATGAAACGCGGATAGACCATACGCCCAACCCCGGCAACGAAAGGCGCAAAAGTGCGCACGATGGGCAGAAAGCGCGCGAAGATAATGGTCTTGCCGCCATGCTTTGCATAGAACTGGTGAGTCTTTTCCAGATGAGCGCGATTCAATAATCGCGAATCCGCGCGGCTGAATATCCTGGGACCGAAATAACGTCCGATCCAATAATTCGTGTTGTCGCCGCAAAATGCGGCCAGCATCAGCATTGCCGCCAGCCATTGAACGTCCATGGCGCCGCTTGCGGCAATCGCACCCGCCACGAACAGCAACGAGTCCCCCGGCAGGAACGGTGTCACCACCAACCCGGTCTCACAAAAGATTATCAGGAACAGAATGAGGTAAATCCAGCTGCCGTAATTCTGCACCAGCCAGATGAGATGCTGATCCAGATGCAGGATGATATCGATAAAAGTCGTAAGGAGTTCCAAAACGAGCCTTGGAAAAAACGGAACCGAAACTGCGATGAAACCGGGAAGCGTCTAAAAAGATCGAGACTAAATCAAGGTACCGCTTCCGCCTCTTCCTTCTTTTTTTCCGGCTTGACAATATCCTCGCGCGAGACACCCAGCAACATGAGGAGAGGGCTTGCCACCAGCACCGAGGAATAAATGCCAAACAGGATGCCGATAGTCAGCGCCAACGCAAAGTAATGCAGCGCCTCGCCGCCGAACAACAGCATGGAAATTACGACCATTTGCGTACTGCCATGGGTGATAATGGTGCGCGACATGGTGCGGGTAATTGCATTATCTATGACCTGCGCCACAGGGGCCTTGCGCATCTTGCGGAAATTTTCCCGTATCCGGTCGAATATCACCACCGATTCATTTACCGAATAGCCAAGAATTGCCAATATGGCCGCCAGCACGGTGAGCGAGAACTCCCATTGGAAAAAAGCAAAGAAACCCAGAATGATCACGACGTCATGAAGGTTGGCGATGATCCCGGAGACACCGAATTTCCACTCGAAACGTACCGCCAGATAAGCCACGATACCCAGCGACACGATCAGTAACGCCAGCGCACCGTTCTCGACCAACTCTTTGCCCACTTGGGGGCCGACAAACTCCACCCGGCGTATCTCTGCGGTTTCGTCATCCTGACGCAGGGCGGCAATGACTGTTTCGGACAACTTGGCGCTTGACATATCCGACTTGGCAGGCAGTCTTATCAGCACATCCCGGGATGTGCCGAAATTCTGTACGCTGACATCCGGCATCCCCAGTTTCACGAGTACATTCCGTACCTTGTTGATGTCCGCCGAATGGGTATAGCCGACCTCCATTACCGTGCCGCCGGTAAAATCCACACCCAGATTCAGACCCTTGGTAAAGAGAAAAAATACCGACACAATAAAAGTCAGCAACGAAATGGTGGTGGTATATTTCCCCCAACTCATGAAGGGGATGTCGCGCTTGATTCTGAAAAATTCCATGCGGCCTTTATCTCCTGCTTGTTTTCTGCCTGTTCTTCACTTGTTTTTTACTTATTCGTCACTTACTTTTCAGTCTGGCAGGCCGCTGGGCCCCGCTCATTCCCGGCGTCGGCGCTTGTTCACTCACCGGCTTCCAAACCTGTCCAATGGAAACCTTGTCCAGTTTGCGGCGGCTGCCGTACATTAAATTAACCAAACCGCGCGAAACCATCACCGCACTGAATACCGAAGTCAGAATACCCAGACACAACACCACGGCAAATCCCTTGATGGGACCGCTCCCGAACGCAAATAAAGCGATGCCTGCGATCAAGGTAGTAATGTTGGAATCAAGTATGGTGCCAAATGCCCGTTCATATCCCGCATTAATCGCGGCTTGCGGCGACATGCCGTTGCGAAGCTCATCGCGAACACGTTCATTGATCAGCACATTCGCATCGATTGCCATGCCTATGGTAAGCGCGATCGCCGCCATGCCCGGAAGCGTCAATGTAGCCTGCAAGATCGAGAGCAGGCCGATCAGAAGCAGCAGGTTCACACCCAGCGCCATCACGGAAATGACACCAAACATCAGATAATAGGCCATCATGAAAATGGCGATCGCCAGAAAGCCATACAATGTGGAATTAAACCCGCGTGCGATATTGTCCGCACCCAGACTGGGGCCTACCGTGCGTTCCTCGATGATATCCATCGGCGCGGCCAGCGCTCCGGCACGTAACAGCAGCGCCACATCCCTGGCTTCCTCGGTACTCATGCGTCCGCTGATTTGCACCCTCCCGCCGCCGATCTCCTCGCGGATCACCGGAGCCGTCACGACTTCCGCCTGATTCTTTTCGATCAGCAAAATAGCCATGCGCTTGCCGACATTGTCACGTGTCAATTGTCTGAAAATTCGCGCCCCATTGTTGTCGAGGTTAAGATGCACCGCTGGCTGATTGTTGCTATCGAAACCCGCCTGCGCGTCATTGATGCGATCGCCCGTCAACACTACCTGCTTTTTCACCAGCAACGGACCCCCGCCGCGCTCATTGTAGAGCTCTGTTCCGAACGGAACCTGCCCGCGCAGTGCCGCGGCCAGGTCACGCTCCTCGTCCACCATGCGCACTTCCAGCGTGGCGGTACGTCCCAGAATATCCTTGGCTTTGGCAGTGTCCTGTACACCGGGCAATTGCACGACCACCCGATCAGCTCCAGCCTGTTGAATAATGGGTTCGGCCACACCCAGTTCATTGACGCGGTTGCGCAGCGTGGTGATATTCTGCTGCACGGCGGTATCCTGGATGAGCTTCTGCGCTTCCGGCTTGAGGGTAGCGGTAAGATGAAACTCGTCTCTCACACTCTGCTCACGCAAGCTTAGATCGGCATAGGTCTTCTTGATCTCGGCCTCAGCCTTGGCGCGAGACTCGGGATCACGAAATTTGACAGTGATCATCGAGCTATCCTTATCGAGTCCGATATACTGGATTTTCTGCTCGCGCAGGCTGCTGCGTATATCGGCGCTGAAACGGTCAAGCGCTTTGGAGAGCGCCCCGTGCATATCCACCTGCAGCATGAAATGGACGCCACCCCGCAGGTCAAGTCCCAGATACATGGGCAATGCGCCGATGCTGGTCAACCACTGCGGAGAATTGGGGAGAAGATTCAGCGCCACCATATAACTGTTACCGAGTACCGACTGGAGCGTATCCTTGGCCTTGATCTGCGTATCGGTGTCGGCAAAGCGCACTTTGACACCGCCAGCCTCAAGGAACATTCCGGTAGGGAGAAGGTTAGCCTTCTTTAACGACTCCTCAACCCGCTGCAGCAGTGCGGTATCGGCTTTGGCAGCGGTCCGTAATGGCGAAACCTGCACTGCGGGCGACTCACCATAAAAATTCGGCAGGGTATAGAGCAGTCCGAGCAGTATCGAAACCGCGATAATCAGGTATTTCCAGGCAGGGTAGCGGTTCATGGTTTTGGGATGGATACTAGGGAAAAGAAGGTACAAAAAGGACGATGCCGCACCCTCATGTCTTGCCTTACCGGAATCTGGTTAATCCTTCTCTATACTGTTCAAGGTTCCCTTGGGCAGCAGGGTCTGTATGGCAGTCTTTTGAATGACGATCTGCACATTTTCGGCAATCTGGAGTATTACGTAATTACCGCTGACCTTGCTCACGCGTCCCAGCTGACCCCCTGTGGTCGCCACCTCGTCGCCCTTTTGCAGCGCCTCTATCATCAGTTTCTGTTCCTTGGCGCGCTTCGCCTGAGGACGAATCAGCAGAAGGTAAAATACGGCGAATATGCCGATCAGCGGAAGCAGGCTCATAAAATCAGCACCTGTTGGAGCAGAAGCGGCCTGGGCGAAAGCTTCACTAATCAACATGACATTCTCCGATGATAGTTGAAAAAAAACGCGATTTTAGCATGATGCGGCGCGGGCTTGAAATTCTTGCGCATAATCTTCAAACTTGCCCATCTCGATTGCGACACGGATTTCACCCATTAACTGCTGGTAGTAATACAGATTGTGCAGCGTATTGAGACGGGCGCCAAGGATCTCATTGATCCGTTGCAAATGATGCAGATAAGCGCGCGTAAAATGGCGGCACGTATAACAGCCGCACTGCGCATCCGGCGGCGCCGTATCGAGGCGGTACCGGCTGTTGCGCAGCTTGATTATCCCGTTGCGCGTAAACAGCCAGCCATTGCGCGCATTGCGCGTAGGGAGTACGCAGTCGAACATGTCCACTCCCTGCGCTACCGCGTTGACGATATCCGCAGGCGTTCCGACACCCATCAGGTAGCGCGGCCGCTCGGCGGGCAGGCGGGGCGCGACATGCCTGAGAATGCGCTGCATGTCATCCTTGGGCTCGCCCACCGATAGCCCCCCGATGGCATAACCGTCGAAACCGATATCCCGTAGTTCCATAAGAGATTTATCACGCAGATTCTCGTACATCCCCCCCTGGACGATACCGAACAATGCATTGGGATTTCCCCCATCATTATCATGCGCACGTTTTGAGCGTTCCGCCCAGCGCAAACTCAATTCCATGGATTTACCGGCTCTGGGCTCGTCCGCCGGATAAGGCGTGCACTCGTCGAAAATCATCGCAATGTCGGAATTGAGTATGCGCTGGATGCGCATCGATTCCTCCGGGGTAAGAAAACACGTATCGCCATTCACCGGCGAGCGAAACTTGACCCCCTGTTCGGTAATCTTGTTCAGAACCCCCAGGCTGAATACCTGAAACCCCCCGGAATCGGTCAGTATGGGCCCATTCCAGCCCATGAAGCCATGGAGCCCGCCATGCGCCTCGATCACGTCGAGGCCGGGACGCAGCCACAAATGGAAGGTGTTGCCAAGCACAATATGCGCGTTAACTTCCCGCAACTCCGCGGGCGACATTGTTTTTACCGCACCGTAGGTTCCAACCGGCATGAACGCGGGTGTTTCCACCACGCCATGCATGAGCGTCAGAGTGGCACGGCGAGCCAGGCCGTCACTGCGGTGAAGTTGAAATCTCATGTTGGGTCACGCATGATATTGATGAGCGCCTGGCGGCAAACGATTTTTACCGGTGAAAAAATATTATAAATTTCATTACTTCGAGCTTTGACGCGAAATCCAGCCCAAACCAGCAGCGGCGTGCCTGCACGTCACAGGATACCGGCTGCCGCCGGTATGACCCTTGTACTGTCCACTCGAGGACCCGTACAAGAGGATTCAGGTTTATGATCCCCTTTCGATCAGCATGGCATCACCATAGCTGAAAAAACGATAGCGCTCATTTATTGCGTGCTGATAAGCGCGGCGAATATTTTCCGCTCCCCCAAATGCAGACACAAGCATCAGGAGAGTTGAACGGGGCAAATGAAAATTGGTCAGCAAACGCTCCACCACACGCAAGCGATAGCCCGGCGTAATAAAAATATCCGTATCGCCATGACCCGATTGCAGTTCGCCCTTACCGGCCGCGGCCGCCGCTTCCAGCGCTCGCAGTGATGTCGTCCCGATCGCCAGCACCCGCCCGCCACCGGCTTTCGCGCGCCTGATCGAGTCCACCGTTTCCTGCGGCACATCAAAAATTTCTTTGTGCATTTTGTGATCGGCAATGTTCTCCACCCGCACGGGCTGGAATGTGCCCAACCCTACATGCAGCGTCACGTGCGCAAGCACCACACCCATTTCGCTTAATGTGCTCAGCATGCTTTCATCGAAATGCAGACCTGCGGTAGGCGCCGCAACGGCACCCGCCTGTTTCGCGTAAACTGTCTGGTAGCGCGCTTCGTCCGTTTCTGTCGCCGGGCGTGAAATATAAGGCGGCAGCGGCAGACTGCCATAGCATTCCAGTAACTCGATCACTGTCCGCTCATGATCGAAGCGCAAGGTATAAAGATCCTGCTCATGCGCCAATACCGTCACCTCGATTGCATCCGCGAGAAGAAGCTTGGAGCCGGGTTTCGGTGAATGACTGGCGCGAATGACCGTCAGCGCGCAATGCGCGTCCAGTACCCGTTCTACCATCACCTCCACCCTGCCGCCGCTGCTCTTCACGCCAAACAAGCGCGCCTTGATGACGCGAGTATCATTGAATACCATCACGTCACCGGCGCGTAAATATCTGGGCAAATCAGCAAACATCGCATCCCGCAGCACGCCGCTTGATCCTTCGAGATGCAGCATGCGGCTGCTGGCCCGCTCCTCGGTCGGGAACTGCGTAACCAGCTCGGAGGGAAGATCGAAATCGAAATCCTGAATTTTCATCGCGCGTATTATACCGATGTGGGCTGTCCCGGTTGCCGCAACCTATGTTTTCAGTAATAATGCCCCTCGTGAAAAGTATTGCCGGGATGGCGGAATTGGTAGACGCACGGGACTCAAAATCCCGCGACTGTGAGGTCATGGGGGTTCGATTCCCCCTCCCGGCACCACGGATCAGCTAATATATTTAGTTTATTCAATAAGCTACGATGGACTTAGTTTCCTTGCGGTGGTGCTTTTGTGGTACCGCACATAAAACTACGGCTCTAAAGCATATTCAGAGTGTCAATCCGATTCGTCTATCAGAGGATTTCATTCTCCCGCTTGTTGAATCGGCCGGTCTCGGTGCGTAACCGGGATAGCTCCATCTGTTCCGGTGTGACTACCTTGGCTCCAGACCGTTGAGCTTGCCTGCCGCGCTGCAGCCTTAACTCAGTTCCGCAACGTCTGGTCGCTGACCCCCAGCTCCTTACTTACCGCGCCGGCGGTCAGCCCTTCCTCGATGTGCTTGACTGCTAATTTCTTGAACTCGGTTGTATATTCCTGCTCCGGTATCTTCATCATCTTCCTCTCCAATGGGACTTCTATTTTACATACCCTTGGAAGACGATTTTTCGGGGGAAGCTCAGGTTGGTTTACGCGTAATAAACTGAGTCATTTGCTAATCTCCCCACGCCGGGAAAGCCTTGGAAGGTAACGTTCTGTTGACCAACTCGAATCCCTTTTCATTCATGCAGGCCAATACATATTCATCAACGTAACTCAACCAGACGGCAGTCCCGGTATCTGCGTAATTATCCTTATTGGCCTGATTCCTTGCTACAACTCGACATTCCTTTAGTGCCGCCATGTAAGGTACCCGTTCTCCTCCACGAGTATATTCTCCGTAGTAAGTAGAGGGAGTCGTCGAACATCCGGCCAACCCAACCAGAAACAGCGCCGCACTCATTCTCATTTTTGCCCCTCCCTGTTGAATAACACATTTCATTGTGTGCTAATGGATGATTTAATAACCGAAGCAAAATCTACAGAGTTTGCCCCGTCTACCTTAGCGGCTGAAAGGCCATTTTGTGGGACTCTTGTTGTACTTTTTCAGACTCGCCGTCACCACAGGAACCAGCATTGACGCGGCTTTGTGGTAACAGTTGGAGTGCCTTATTCCCCTCCCGGCACCAACACAGTGCATCGGTGATTATCACAGCACGCCGAAAACCCTGTAAATACGCGGTATAAGCAATAAAATTCGTATCACAACATATCAAAGAATAAAAAAATGCGATAATTTTTCTCGGTCAGTCGAGGTTGTTTTCATCACACCGCTTAAAAATACGCGAATTTCGGACGCTGGGAATAGTTCTCCATTGCCTGCTGACGTCAAACTCCCCCGCGCACTCTCGTTTCGTCATAAGCCTTAGATCCCTGCAATATGCGGCAATTGTCACGCTATCCGCCGCACCTCCTCCAGTAAAGATTTTGATAGAGCGGTTACTAACATATGATCCCGCTGCGCTGCCTTGTTCGATCGGAGCATGACCTATCTCAATACGGGCCTTCTGAAGCTCTTCTGGGCATCACGTAATTAGACCCGCCATCTCCATGGCACGCATAGATCTTCAGTCATGGTTATCCTCGAATTAGCCTATGGTTTCCAGTCTTGAAAGATTATCTTGACTATGAAATAAACGCTGCTATGAATAAATTCAGGGACCTTATAAAGTTCGGGGGCTACCCTTCATTCGAAATGACTAGAGGTTAAATGATATTCATGATTCTTATCCATGACATTTAATTTCCATTCGTAATTGGCTGGATAATTTGTGCCGTACTCAAACCAAGGAGGTGACTATCATGAAACAGACGCGCGTGATCGGAGTCTTGGCCATTTTGGCGGGAATATGGGGAGGGTTTGGCCCCACCGAAGTTATTCCGGCATCCCAGGCAGAGACAATAAAGCCTTCGAAGACAATCAAAACGGAGTATCAATATGCTGCAAAAGTCGTCTGTTCGCTATTGCTGCCGCATCAGGACGGTACCTTGGCCAAAGGTACCTACCGCACGACCGTCAATATACACAATCCTACCAACAAGCAAATCACTGTTGCCGCCAAGGTGGCGCTTGCAACACAGTTTGGCTCCGAACCAGGCCCCTTCGGCGTAACGCCATTCAAGGAAGCTGTGCTCCAGCCGGACGGGGCGGTTGGTATGAGCTGCTTTGACGTTGCGGGCTACTTTTGCCCCATCGACGGAGTTTGTGTCGATTTCGCGTTCCTGGAAGGATTCCTGGTTATAAAAAGTCCCGTGCCTTTGGATGTTGTCGGCGTGTATACCGCCCGCCACACGGATGGAGAGGTGGAGTCCATCGATGTCGAAACCGTACAGCCCAAGCAAGTTCGCGAGATGGTTAAGGTGGGATCAACAGAGACCACTAAACCGGGCGGTGGGAAGCGTGTCGATTATCCGCCCAAAGGTAGCCCCGCGTACGGCGATAAGGAACCTAAGCAAATGTGCGGCGGGATAGCCGGATTTCCCTGCCCAGCCGGCAAGACTTGCGTGGATGATCCCTCGGACAATTGCGATCCGACCCGGGGTGGCGCCGATTGCGCCGGTATCTGTGTGAAGTAGCCACGGCGCATGAAAGGGATTCTTTGTATAGGGGACACAGCGGCTAGAGTGGCCTTGGTGTCACGGAAGCTGTAAATCTGCAGATGCTGCCCGGTTGCTGCGCCTCCCCTTCACGATGAAAAATTGGCCGGGATATCCCGGCCAATTTATTTCCAGTGGCGCTCGGACGCGAGCAGACTCGCCTAATGCTCTTTCTTAATCTTAATGTGATTCACGACCTTCGTAACACCTTCGACAGAGTGCGCGATTGAATGCGCTTTATCCTTTTCAGTCTGACTTCCGGCTGTACCGCCCAGAACCACTACACCATTCTTGTCTGTATCAACGGTGATGTGCATCGCGCTGACATTCTTTTCGGTGGCCAGCTTGGTTTTGATCTTGCTGGTGATTACCGAATCCTTAACAAATTCACCGACACTTGAATCGGGGTCTTTATCTGCGGAAAAGCTCGCAACAGGCGTCAGAAAGGCTCCGATCACAAATAGACTTGCCAAAAGTTTGATCGTTTTCATGAATTTCTCCTTGGGGATTGAGGAATCCGCATGATGCGATTTTTTTTTCGGTCGGTCTGTTCGGTTCCACACAGCTGATCGTTCCCAATGCTCTAGCTGACGCTATTTAGCTTTCAGGAAAGATACGAGATAAATATATGTACAGGGAAAGAAATCGGGGCTTTGTCGGCAGCTAGGGGATAGGATTAAGGTTATCCATCGATACACGCTCGATAACCATTACCCAAATGGAACAGGAAAATAGTATCATCTCGACGACCCGCCACTTGCCCACAGAGAAGAAATTAAGTAGTCATATACCTGATTGATTGGTAGCGAATCCCAGATTCGAACTGGGGACCAACGGATTATGATTCCGCTGCTCTAACCACTGAGCTAATTCGCCACATGCAAGCACCCAAGGGGATGGCATTGTGCCTTCAGAGACCTACTCTGTCAAGATTTACAAGGGTTTGCGCGGAATTTACATAAGACTTCAGGAAAGCCGGACAGGTTCTAAATGACTGATTCCAGCGAACCTCCGGATAAACCGGTATCAGAGTCGTCGCTTCTGTTGAATCAAATCTTGGAAAGTTACATACCTGAGCCCGGCATCTTGAAACCACCTGTATAATACCCTTATGAAATTCGATGTCGTTATTGTTGGCGGCGGACTGGTTGGGGCAAGCCTGGCGCTTGCGCTCAAGGATAGCGGTCTCAGAATCGCATTGGTGGAATCGCGGCCTGCGGCTTCTCTTCCTGCTGACGACAGTTGGGATAGCAGAGTTTATGCAATGAGTCCCGGAAGCGCCAAATTTCTGCAAAACTTTGGTGTTTGGCAAGCGCTCGACGAGGACCGGATTACGCCGGTTTATAAAATGGCGGTATTCGGCGACGACAGCGCCGCACGTCTCGATTTTAGCGCCTACAATATTGGATTGACGGAACTGGCTTTTATTGTGGAGAATCGCCAGCTCCAGGCCGCTGTTTGGAATGCCCTCAAACGCCAAAAAAAACATGTCAAGATATTCTGTCCTGCGGAGTGCGCTTCGATAACCTGGAACGACTCTCACGCCGATTTGCTTCTGGCGGATGGCAATGTGCTGCAGGCGGCATTGATTGTTGGCGCGGACGGGCTGAATTCCTGGGTGCGGGAACAGGCGGAAATCGGGGTCGTGCGGCATTCCTATCAGCAATTAGGAGTGGTGGCTAATTTCAACGCCGAGCAAAGCCACCATAATGTCGCTCATCAATGGTTCCGGCGGGATGGAGTGCTGGCACTCCTGCCATTGCCGGAAACACTGGTATCCATGGTATGGTCGGCAAATGAAGAACGGGCGCGCATATTGCTTGATTTATCTGAAGCGGAATTATGCCATCAGGTTACCCAGGCTTCCTGCCGTACGTTAGGCGAATTGCGGCTTATTACGCGGCCCGCCGCTTTTCCGCTGAATTTCGTGCACGTGAAGAAACTGGTGCAGCCGCGTCTCGCCCTCATCGGCGATGCCGCCCACGGCATTCACCCTCTTGCGGGACAAGGTGTAAATCTGGGGTTGCGCGATGCGCGCGAACTGGCCGAGACCATCATTGCGCGCGGGTTGGAACCGGATTGTGGCGATTACTTGTTGCTGCGCCGCTACGAGCGTGCGCGCAAGGAAGATATTCTGGCAATGGAACTTGCCACCGATGGCCTGCAGAAATTATTCAGCAACACTAACCCGACGCTTGTTCGCTGGCGTAACCTGGGGCTGGAAATCACCAATCGGCTACCCATGCTGAAAGACCGGTTAATGCAGCATGCGTTGAGTTGAAGCAGAACCAGTGAGTTTCAGGATGCGCTGTGCCGGATATCACCAGAAATTCTGAGTGCCAAGTGAATCCAATCCGCCGACTGAGGATACGCAGTGGGATACAGACAATCCGCAGTGGGTGCCCGTAAAGATTTGCGAACGCCGCATATACTTAATATGCCAACGCCAAGATTCGTGAGTAACGCCGTATCTCGGGTCATGACGCGGGATAGGGATTCATAGAGGCATCCACCAATATTTATTTGAACTGGAGTAACCCACATCATGCGTTTGAATCCTATTTTTCCCGCCTTATTTCTCTGCCTCCTTCCCGGTGCGGCTCTTGCCGATGAAGCCGCCGTGAAAAAGGCGGTCGTGACACATTTTCCCGGCGAGAAAATTGAAAGCGTAAAAAAAACCCCTTATCTCGGATTATATGAAGTTGTAGTTGGGGGCGAGTTACTCTATACCGACGAAAAAGCGACCTACTTCTTTCTTGGTCATGTGGTCGATCCCCAGACCAGACAGAGTCTGACCAGCGAACGCTTGCAGCAGATAAAGGACGCCCGGCGGATAAGCCTTGATTCCCTCCCGCTTGATCATGCGATTAAAACGGTCAAAGGCAACGGAAAACGCAAGCTGGCAGTTTTTTCCGATCCGAATTGCCCTTATTGCAAGCGTCTGGAAAAGGAATTGACCAAGATTACCGATGTGACCATTTATACCCTGCTCTATCCGGTACTTAACGGCTCGTTACCCACCGCCACTTCGATATGGTGTTCCGCGGATCGCCTCAAGGCGTGGGATGACTTCATGCTGAAAGGTATCGCTCCAACCGGAAAGGACTGTGAAACGCCCATCGAAACGCTCATTCAGGCAGGCAAGAAAAATGGCATAAATGGTACCCCGACGCTGATCTTTGCCGATGGCTCGATCATACCGGGGATGATAACCGCTGACGTCATAGAGAAGAAACTAAGTGGAGGGGCGGCCGCGAAATGACAGACATAGGCTTGCGGACAACCCGGTGGAAACATCGATATTTCTACTGTGTCTGGATTTGCGAGACATACCCGGTGGGCATTAATACCCACATCCGGCCGCTCTGTCTCATCTTCCCCGCCTGATCTCCGGCCTCTGGACCAAAGCCCCAGAAGAAATCCGCACGGACGCTCCCCTTGATGGCACCACCGGTATCCTGCGCCACCATCAATCGATGCAGCCGCTTGTCGGTGTTTGGCCAAGTCGTGGCAAGAAACACCGGCGCTCCCTGGGGTACTGAGCGCGGGTCGATAGCAAGACTCCTGCCGGCAGTCAGGGGCACCCCAAGCGAACCCAGAGGCCCCGGCACTCCCGCAGGCAGCTCGCGGAAAAAAACAAAGCTCGAATTCTGCTGCAACAATTCATTCAATCTGGCCGGATTTTTTTGCCCCCAGGCCTTGATTCCCTGCATGGAAGCTTTTTCCAGGGGTAATTCCCCGCGCTCCACCAGCAACCGTCCAACGGATTTATAGGGATGGCCATTTTGATCGGAATAACCAATGCGCACGATTTCGCCATTCTCAAGTTCTACCCGGCCCGATCCCTGGATCTGCAGGAAAAATAAATCAATCGCATCATCCACCCATAAAAGCTCTTTCCCCTGCAGGGACACCGGGTTTCTCTCTATTTCGGAGCGGCTATAGTACGGTACTACCTTGCGTCCTTGCAAACGCCCGCGCAACCGCATATTCTTGAGCTCGGGATAAACTTCACCTAAATCGATCACGAGAAGCTCATCGGGCGTGGTATAAAGTGGAAAACGGTAACGCTTTGATTGCTTGCGGCTGCCTTTCAATAAAGGTTCATAGTAGCCGGTGATCAGGCCATCACCGCTGCCATCGGAATTTAATACCTGGTGGGGCACAAAACGGCTCTCGAAGAATTGCCGTAGCGTGGCGCTATCCTGTCCCCGCATGGTGTCAGCCTGAGAACAGGTTTCCTGCCATAGCGGCTGATTTCTCAGCACGGCGCAGCTTTGAAGGAATGCGTCCAATGCGGGCAGAATATCGTCATCCATCCAACCCGTCAGCGCGTTCCAGTCAGCTGGTTTGAGCACGGTCACGGGAGGTGCCGCAACTCGCGGAACCGCGGACGCAGCCGGTTTGTCCGGAACCACGGGGGCGCTCGTGGGCACAGTCGTACAGGCATTGAGCAACAGCAGCCAGGCGACGGCCAGAAAACTTAATTGGTTTTTCATCGAATTTTGGTTAAAGTTGCATTTGACAAATATACATCATGCCAGACCCTATGTGGATACTACTGCTGGAAGCGGGCGTAGCGTTGTCGCTACTGATTCTCATCGTCTGGTGGACCAGGCCGCGAAAAAAAGATGATGACAAAAAAAACGATGAATCCAACTGATGCGACGGGAACACAGTGCGATTCGACAAGAAATCTGGCAGAATACCTATTTTGCCAGTATGGTTTTGTATAAAGGAACAAAGGGGAGATCACAATGAAATACCAAAGCTTTCAGGAATTCTGCGCCTACATAGCCGAGCACAATCCAGGTCAACCCGAGTATCTGCAAGCGGTTGCTGAGGTCATGGAAAGCCTGTGGCCCTTTATCACCGAACATCCCCGTTATGCCGAACATGGTCTTCTGGACCGCCTTATCGAGCCGGAGCGGATTATCATTTTCCGCGTCGCCTGGGTGGATGATCACGGAGAGGTGCATGTCAACCGCGGTTATAGAATACAGCACAGTTCCGCCATTGGCCCTTACAAGGGGGGCACGCGCTTTCATCCTTCGGTAAATCTTTCCATTCTCAAGTTTCTGGCGTTCGAGCAGACTTTCAAGAACGCGCTGACCACCCTGCCGATGGGTGGCGGCAAAGGGGGCTCGAATTTCGACCCCAAAGGTCGAAGCCCGGGCGAGATCATGCGTTTCTGTCAGGCTTATATGACCGAATTGTTTCGCCATATCGGTTCCGACACGGATGTGCCGGCCGGCGACATAGGGGTTGGCGGGCGGGAAGTTGGCTACATGGCGGGCATGATGAAAAAGCTGTCCAACCGCGCCGACTGCGTTTTCACGGGCAAGGGTCTGAGTTTCGGCGGATCTCTGATACGCCCGGAAGCCACTGGTTACGGTACCGTATACTTTGCCGAAGAAATGCTCAAGCAATCCGGCCGCTCGCTCGACGGCTTACGGGTTTCCGTTTCGGGCTCGGGGAACGTCGCCCAATATGCCGTGGAAAAAGCAATGGCGCTCGGCGCCAAAGTAATCACCGTATCCGACTCCAGCGGCACGGTGGTGGATGAAGAAGGATTCACCCCCGAAAAGCTGAATGAGCTGATGGAATGTAAAAATCTTCGCTATGCTCGGATCAGCAGCTACGCTGAATGCGCGAAAGCCACATTTATTCCCGGAACGCGTCCGTGGCATGTACCGGTTGATGTCGCCCTGCCCTGCGCCACGCAGAACGAGCTGAATGAGGAGGATGCGGCAACTCTGATCAAGAATGGTGTAATCTGTGTCGCCGAAGGCGCCAATATGCCTTCCACGGCGGAGGCCGTGAAGCGTTTCGAGCACGCCAAGGTGCTGTTTGCCCCCGGCAAGGCCAGTAACGCGGGCGGAGTGGCGACTTCCGGCCTGGAAATGAGTCAGAACGCGATGCGTCTTTCCTGGCCTCGCGAAGAGGTGGATGCCCGATTGCTCGAGATCATGCAGGCCATTCACAGATCCTGTCTGAAATACGGTCAACGCAAAGACGGGAGCGTCAGTTATGTGGATGGCGCCAATGTAGCCGGTTTCGTAAAAGTGGCCGACGCGATGATCGGCCAGGGGGTCGTCTGAGAAGTCTCTGAACAAATTCTTCGTGGAGCAGGGGCTGACAGAAATCTTTTACTGGCGAACGATCGGCTTCCCGGAAGCTTTACCGGATCCAGACCGTTTTGATATTAGCGAACTCTCGAATGCCATGGTACGACAGTTCCCTGCCAAAACCGGAAGCCTTGGTGCCGCCAAAGGGCAGGCGCGGGTCAGACCGAACCATGCCATTGATAAAGGTGCAACCGGCCTGAATTCGCCGCGCGATTTTCTCCGCATATTCGGTATCCCGGCTCCAGATGCTGGAGCCAAGACCAAAACGGGTATCGTTGGCAATATGAACAGCCTCTTCTTCATCAGTGGCGCGTATCACCGCAGCCACCGGTCCGAATAATTCTTCATGGTACGCACGGGTTTTCGCAGTTACTCCGTCAAGTATCGATGGTGGGTAGAATGCCCCTTCTCCCGATATCGGCTCGCATCCAAGTATTGCCTGCGCACCTTGCGCGATCGAATCGGTTACCTGCTCATGCAACGCCTCCCGCAAATCAAGGCGTGCCATTGGACCCATCTGTGTTGCTTCATCCAGCGGATCGCCCATTCTCAAATCCTCAGCTTTCTTAATGAACAGCGATAGAAATTCGTCGGCGATTTCCGCAACGGGAATAATACGCTTGGCTGCAATGCACGATTGACCGCAGTTCTGGAACCGCGATCTCACCGCAATATTGGCGGCTTGTTCCAGATCCGCATCCTTCAATATAATGAACGCATCCGATCCACCCAGCTCCAGTACACATTTCTTCAAATGCTGGCCTGCATGCGCGGCGACTTCACGCCCGGCGGTCTCCGAACCGGTAAGCGTCACCGCATGAACGTAGTGACTGGCGATGGCTTCAGCCACATCGGCGGCCTCTATCATGAGCGTGGTGAAGAGATACGGAGGAAATCCCGCGTCACGGAACAATTGCTCCAGCGCCAACGCGCATTGCGGTACGCTGGAGGCGTGTTTCAGGACACAGGCGTTACCCGCCATCAGCGCGGGCGCCGCAAAGCGGATGACCTGAAAAAACGGGAAGTTCCAGGGCATCACACCCAAAACGACACCGATGGGATCATAAGATACATAACTCTTGCCCGCATCGGTCCGGACCCTCTCGCTTTGCATGAAATGTTCGGCATGCACCGCATAATAATCACAGGCAAGCGCACATTTTTCCACCTCCGCGCGACCCTCGCGCAGCGGCTTCCCCATTTCGACAGCCATCAGCGCCGCATACTCATTAGCCCGCCCGTGCAGCAGCGTGGCGGCTCGGTTCATATGCTCTGCGCGTTCGGCAAATGTTGTGTGCAATGAGAGTTGCTGAGAGTCGTATGCCTGCTCCAGAATTGACGCGAGATGATGGCTATCCCAGCTGGTATAAGTTTTCAATGTCTTATTGCTTGCGGGGTTCAGGCTGATATACGGCATGGTGTGCTATTCTTTAAAATGAAGTGTCAAAGATAAAAGACGATGGGGTGACGGTTCGATTTTTCATTCCGGATATTTATTATATATAGCAGGTTATGGGAAACTTTTTTGCGGGATCAGCAGGCGTAGCGGGATTAGCGGGGTTATCCCTTGCAATCTACGCAGGTATTCTAGCGGCCAGCCCGGATGATGACTTCATCGCCATGAGGCAGGCATTTCAGGTGGGAGATTCCGCCCGCGTGGCTCTTTACGCCCAGCGGCTGCAAGGGCATGTGCTGGAACCCTATGCCGCTTACTACCAGCTCCGTCCACAGTTGGAAAATACTAGTGGGAGTGCGGATAGCATTAAAAAGTTTCTTTCCCGCTATCAGGACAGCCCTCTAAGTGATCGCCTGCAGGGTGAATGGCTGAAAGCTCTAGGCAAGACCCAGCAATGGGAGCTATTTGCCGAAGCATATCCGGGGGTGATTAATGGGGATACTGAACTCACCTGCTATTCCCTGCAACAGCGCCTTGGCACAAATGATGACAATGCGTTTAACGCGGCCCGTCCGCTATGGTTTAACGGACGCGACCTGCCGGCAAGCTGTACGCCGGTATTCGAGATGCTTATCAGCGCGGGAACACTGACATTGGACGATGTGTGGACACGATTGCGCCTGGCACTGGAAACGGGCAACGTGAGCGTGGCAAAACGCATCAACCAGTACCTGCCGGGTAATCAGGCACTCAATGAACGCAAGTTGACCGCCGCCACAGACAATCCCCTGCGCTATCTGGAAAAACACCGCAACGAAATCAAGACTCGCGCCGACCGGGAAATTGCCCTTTTCGCAATGCTGCGCCTGCTTCGCAGTGGCCCCGATCAGGCCTATGTGTACTGGACCAGGATACGCGGGCAATTCAACGAAAAGGACCGATCTTATTTCATGGTGCAATTGGCGGATCAGGCTGCGCGCAGACTGAACCCGCGTGCACTGGGCTGGTTCAAGGAAGCTGCCGGTGCCGGCAGCGCACGGGTCCCGTTGTCGGACGCGCAGCTTGGATGGAAAACCCGCGCGGCGCTGCGCGTTGGGGATTGGGGGCTGGTATTGGAGACCATCGAGGCCATGTCGGCTGCGGAACAAGAAACAGGAGTATGGCGTTACTGGAAGGCGCGAGCCCTGAAGGCCCAGGGCAAGATAGTGGAGGCGAACGCCATCCTTGCCCCTTTAAGTGCCGAGCACAATTTTTACGGCCAACTGGCCGAAGAGGATCTAGGGGTTGTGATGAGCGCCCTCGCCGACCCTTATAAAGCCACAAGAGAGGAAATTACCGTTATCGAGCGGACACCCGGAATTCAACGGGCGCTCGCTTTGTATCGCCTGAATCTGCGTACCGAAGCCATACGTGAGTGGGCCTGGGCGATACGCGATTTCGACGACCGGCAGCTACTTGCCGCCGCTGAAGTCGCACGGCGTAACGGACTCTATGATCGTGCCATTCATACCGCTGATAAAACCCGGCTTCAGCATGATTTCAGCCTGCGTTTCCTCGCTCCTCATCGAGAAGCCATGCGTGATGCCTTGAAGCAACAGGAGCTTGACGAAGCCTGGGTGTACGGTCTTATCCGCCAGGAGAGCCGCTTCGTTAGCGATGCCAGATCCAGCGCCGGAGCAATGGGCCTGATGCAATTGATGCCGGGTACCGCAAAATGGGTGGCAAGAAAATTAGGGATGCAGAAATACCATAAAACCCTTGTCACGGATGTCAATACCAATCTGATGTTGGGCACGTACTATCTCAAGCACGTTCTGACGTTGTTCGATGACCAGTCGCTGATGGCTTCCGCAGCTTACAATGCCGGTCCGGGACGGGCACGGCAATGGCGGGACGAGAAGCCGCTGGAAGGCGCTATCTACGCCGAAACCATCCCTTTCAATGAGACCCGCGACTACGTAAAAAAAGTGATGAGCAACTCCATGTACTATGCCAGCACCTTTGGTCATCAGATGAGGACTCTGACGCAACGTCTCGGCGTCGTTGCACCAAAATCGAACGGCGTGAATGTTTCGGAAGAGGAAGATAAGCCAGATGAAAATCAATAATGTATGCATTATTGGTGGCAGCGGGTTTGTCGGCAAGCACATTGCAAACCTGCTGACGACGCAGGAAATCAACCTCCGTATCCCGACCCGCCACCGCGAGCGCGCCAAGGAATTGCTGGTGCTGCCGACGGCGGATGTCGTGGAAGCCGATGTACACGACGATGCGGCGCTTGATCGCCTGCTCGTGGGCATGGATGCGGTTATCAATCTGGCCGGCATTCTGCATGGTGACTTCAAGGCAGTGCATGTGGAACTGCCTCGAAAAGTCGTAGCTGCATGTACGCGTAATGGAATAACGCGGCTGTTGCACATGAGCGCGCTCAACGCAGGCATTGATCGCCCCAGTGCATACCTGCGTTCCAAGGGGGAAGGCGAACGCATCGTGATGGCGTCCAGCTTGGCGGCCACCGCTTTTCGGCCGTCGGTCATCTTCGGACCCGGGGATTCTTCTCTTAGCCTATTTGCCAGGCTGGGACGGTGGCTGCCGGTACTGCCTCTGGCCTCGCCCCGCGCAAAATTTCAACCGGTATTTGTGGAAAATGTGGCGCACGCATTCGCGGCCAGTCTGGAGGATCCAAACACCTTCGGTCGGAGTTACGATCTATGCGGTCCCCGATGCTATACCCTGAGGCAATTGGTAGAATATGCTGCGCATATAACGGGACATAACCCGGCCATTATCGGCCTTAATGATGGCCTGTCTTATCTGCAGGCGCTGGTGACAGAGTTTCTGCCCGGCAAGCTTATGACCCGGGATAATTATTACTCGATGAAAATGGATAGCGTATGCGGTTCCGGTGTCAATAATCTCGTGGAGGTCTGGGGTATCCAGCCCGCCGCACTGGAAGAGATAGCGCCGCTGTATCTGGCAAACCTCATGCCGCGTGAACGGTATGATCGCTTCCGCCATCGGGCAGGGCGATAAAAATTCCCGCTCTTTCCAGCTCATGAAAATATACCTGGTTGGCGGCTCGGTTCGCGACGAGATTCTGGGTCTGCCGGTTACTGACCACGATTACGTCGTGGTGGGGTCTACTCCGGACGACATGGTTCGGCTTGGGTATCGACCGGTAGGTAAAGATTTCCCCGTTTTCCTTCATCCTCAAAGCCAGGAGCAATATGCGTTGGCCCGCACCGAGCGTAAGGTTTCGCGCGGTTACAAGGGTTTTGAGGTTTACGCTTCCCCTGAAGTCACGTTGCGGGAAGATCTGGCGCGACGCGACCTCACTATCAACGCCATCGCCAAGGACCCGGACGGCAATATCATTGACCCGTTTGACGGCGTGGCCGATCTCGAGGCGGGACTGCTGCGCCATATCAGTCCGGCATTTACCGAAGACCCGGTACGAGTGCTGAGAACAGCCCGTTTCGCCGCGCGCTTCGGCTTTCACATTGCGCCGGAGACCCTTGCACTGATGAACGAGATGGTACACAACGGCGAGGTGGATGCGCTGGTGCCGGAACGCGTGTGGCAGGAGTTTGCTCGCGGATTGATGGAGCACAAGCCTTCACGCATGTTTTATGCGCTCCGCGAATGCAGCGCGCTGACCCGTATCATGCCCGAGGTGGACGCGTTGTTTGGCGTACCCCAGCCGGCGCAATATCATCCCGAGATTGATACGGGTGTGCATGTGATGATGGTTATCGATCACGCCGCGTCAAGAAATTATTCGCTGCCGGTACGCTTTGCGTCACTGACCCATGATCTCGGCAAAGGCACCACACCTCCCGAGGAATGGCCGCGTCATGTCGGGCATGAAATCCGCAGCGTGAAGCTGGTGAGGGACCTATGTGAGCGCATCCGGACTCCCAACGATGCGCGTGATCTGGCATTGCTGGTCGCACGCTACCATGGTGATGTCCACCGCGCGGCGGAACTGCGTCCCGCCACCATTGCCAACATGCTGCAAGGCGTGGATGCCTATCGCAAGCCAGAACGCTTCGAAGAGTTTCTGCAGTCCTGCTCATGCGATTTTCACGGCCGGCCCGGCTATGCCGAAAAACCCTACCCCCAGGCTGGACGGCTGCGCGAAGCATTAGCTGCGGCCAGAAGTGTGGATGCAGGTGCAATTGCCACGGAATTGACCAGGTCCATTGCTGATTCCACCCGCTTGCCGGCTGCAATCAATGCCAGGGTAAGCGAGGCGCGCATCAATGAAATCAAGGCACGGCTGGCTTAAACTCAGTCCCGTGCCGTATTTCAAGAAGTAGAATACGGAACAAGCTTCGGCCTGACTCCTGGGCAACCTATGCCGAATTCATCATGTCTTTTCATCGGTATTTTGATGCTCTTTGGGAACATGATGATCCGGCGTAATGACTTTCCCGTATGCTGAAGGATCAGGGGAATCCGGCGCTGTGGGTTTACCGCAGGCGGCCAGGGTGAATGCCACGAGTATGACGGTGAGGGATGCGAATTTCATTATCTGATCTCCATAATAAATAGAACGCTCATGCTTTCTGTATTGTTACGGATCAGATGATGTCTGGTATGGCCTTAACTTGTGTTGACCTGGATCAACTCTGATGGCTATTCCGCTTGAGTTCCACGCACTTTACAAATCGCGGGGAAGACGACGAAAAAACAATGGGGATTCCCCCGACCAATAACCAATATTATCGCGGCTTGCGTGGCGCCTTGGCGAAAAGCCGGTCATAAAGGAAATTGGGGAGGAGTTTCAAGAGCCGTGCGACAATAGCCATTTGCCAGGGAATGACGGCAAACAATGTTTTGTCCCTGATAATACGAGCAATTTTTCCGGCAGCATCGTCCGCCGTCAGGATAAAAGGCATGCGAAAGGGATTATTCGCCGTCATCGGTGTGACAATATAGCCGGGACAAACCGTAATGACGGACACGCCCTTGCCGTGCATTTCCACGCGCAGGCTTTCCAGATAGCTGATGGCGGCGGCTTTGGATGCTGAGTAGGCACCGCCACCGGGAAGGCCTCGATACCCTGCAACACTGGCGATACCGACCAGGCTGCCTTGGCCAGATGTCCGCATTGCGGCGATAAACGGCTGAAAAAGATTGACCATCCCCGTGACATTGGTAGCGATGATGTTCTCGAAAACCTGGCTGTCTTCGGCATATTCCGTGAGAGTACCTCGACTGATACCCGCATTGGCGATGACAATATCGGGACAGCCATGGCGCTGCATGAAATCTTGCGCCGCCGCCTGGATTGCAGGCGCGTCGCGGACATCCACGGCATAGATTGACGCGCCGGATAGTCCCACGGAAAGGATTTCCAGCAGGTCCTGGCGCCTTGCGATCAAACCAAGCGTTGCACCCAGGCCCGCATAGTGTTGCGCCAGTGCTTGGCCCAAGCCGCTGGACGCGCCGCTAATAATGACTTTTAACGGCATCAGGTGTACCGGGTTTGCGTAAACCAATCAAACCGGGAACTATCGCGCTATTTTTTTAACCTCTCCTTGCGCACTTTCTCAATCAGTTCATCCAGTATCCTGATGGTATCCTCCGGTGTGCCGCCCATCCTGCCGCTGGTCAGGTACCTGCCGTCCACTACCAAAGCGGGAACACCGGAAAGCCTATATTCCTTCGACATACGCACGGACTGGGGCACCTGCTGGTTTTGAACCGAAAAAGAATTGTAGGCGCCGATAAATTTCTGACGGTCTATTCCCTGTTTGGCCACCCAGTCGAACAGCACGTCATCATTGGTCAGATCAACCTTGCCGATATGAATCGCATCGTAGACTTTATCGTGCAGCCTGTCTCTTTCCCCAAGCGCTTCCAGTGCGTAAAAGGTTTTTGCGCCGGGAGTCCAGTTGACCCGAAAGATAGCCGGAACGTAACGAAAGCTCACATCTTTCGGCATTCTCTTGAGCCAGGCGCTGATGTGTGGATGCAAAGCGTAGCAGTGCGGGCAACCGTACCAGAAGAATTCAAGAACCTCGATGTTTTTCCCGCTGTTCACGGGCTGAGGTTGGGACAGAACCGTGTAATCACGTCCTTCCACGAGTTCGGCTCGAGCGCTGGAGATGCCGGTAATATTCATGCCGGCAAGCAGAAGAACCGCCGCTAGTAAACGCATTGAATTCATTTTTTCTCCTTGGGATAAACGGATGCCTTGCTCGCACTGGCTGCGGAACGGGCCGCCCTTACTGCACACCTTCATGCACTTTCATGAGACTGCTCTGAATACCATTTTGTTGCAAGGAAGCACGAACCTGATTAATGTCGTTCATTGAAGTAAAAGGCCCTACGCGCACTCTGTGCCAGATCCCTTTCTCCGACAAATCGGCAGACTGGACAGACGCTTCTACGCCCAGCATCGCCAGTTTCGCTTTCAGATTATCGGCATCATCGCTATTCTGGAAAGATCCTGCCTGAAGAAAGTACTTATCCCCGGACGACGGCTGCTGTGCTGCCTGCTTGAATTGCTGTTCTGTTACAGATTCCTCGGCGCCAGGCAGTATTTTGTAAAATTCGAAGCGCGGCTTGCCGTCGGATGCTTTCGCTGATTTGTCTTCAATACCGGATGCGACACTCTTTTGAGTTTGGCCAGCCTGATCTGCTGTGCTTTTTACTGCCGCGCTGTCCGCGAGCTTGTCCTGGGAGATGAATGGACTCGGCGCATTGTTAATGATCATCCACATGCCTATGGCACTGAGCAGACCCAGCGCATAGCCGATAAACAAACCCAACAATAGAGGATTTCCCATTATGCCGGAGGCTGGAGAATTCGGACGGGTTTTGTAATCTCGGCTCATGAAAAATATTATCCTAAATCCGGCGGCTGACCACTCAGGAACCACCCATTCTTTTGCTGAGCGCCATGACATATAATAACTTTTTGCATCACTTGACCTTTGCTTCCTCTTTGTTTCCTGTTGAATTCGCAACCCACCATCGGATGAATATTCTTTTTTACATCTTCTCGGGAGCACTCACGCCCAGCAGCTCCAGCCCATTCATCAGCACCTGCCTTACCGCGGCAATCAGTCCCAGCCGGGCGAGCCGCAACGGGATTTCCGGCACAAGAAATCGGGTAGCATTATAATAACTGTGAAACTCCCCTGCCAGTTCCCTGAGATAGAAGGCGATCAGATGGGGGGAAAGTTCCCGCGCCGCCGCCTCCACCATTTCGGGATAATCAATCAGTTTCTGCAGCAGAGATAATTCCACCGGGCTCGTAAGCGGGGTCATATCGGCGGTGACAAGCGTCTCACGCGCTTCGCCCCATTGTTCCAGCACGCTGCAAACTCTTGCATGGGCATACTGGATGTAATATACCGGGTTATCGTTGCTTTGTGATTTAGCCAGATCCAGGTCAAAATCCAGATGCTGATCGCTTTTGCGCAACACGTAAAAGAATCTTGCCGCATCGTTCCCCACTTCCTGGCGTAATTCCCGCAACGTCACGAATTCTCCCGAGCGGGTAGACATGGAGGCTTTCTGGCCATTGCGGTAAAGCACCGCGAATTGCACGAGGGCGATTTCAAGTCTTGCGGGGTCAAGCGCCAGTGCCTGCAGGGCACTTTTCACCCGCGGGATATAGCCATGATGATCGGCTCCCCACACATCGATCACGCGTTCGAAGCCGCGCTCGAATTTGTTGAGATGATAGGCGATATCGGAAGCAAAATAGGTGAATTGCCCATTCTCCCGTTGTACAACCCGGTCTTTCTCGTCGCCGAAATGCATTGAACGGAACCACTTGGCGCCATCCTGCTGGTACAGATAATTCTGCTGGTCGAGCAATTGCACCGCCTGTGCTACCGCCCCGCTGTCAAACAACGATTGTTCAGAAAACCAGGTATCGAAAACGACTCCGAATTCCATCAAGTCATTGCGGCAATCCCCCAATTGTTCGGTAAGAACAAAATTATGAATATATGCATAATCCTGTCCCAGCAATTTCTTGGCACTGGCAATTAACCGGTCGAGCTGGGCCTCCGTATCCGCATCCGCTTCGGAGGAGATGCCTTCGAACAGCAAATCGGGCTGATGCAGATAGCGCCCTCCATGCGCTTTATGAATCAGCCGCGCCATATCGCGTACATACTCGCCTTGATAGGCGTTGCCGGGAAAGCGCAACGCGGCTCCATGCAGTTCCAGATAACGTAGCCAGGTGGAAAGCGCCAGAATATCCATCTGCCGTCCCGCATCGTTAACATAATATTCGCGGGCAACGGAAAAACCGGCGGCGGCCAGCACGTTCGCCAGGCTTGCGCCAAATGCGGCACCGCGCCCATGACCCACATGCAGCGGCCCGGTAGGGTTGGCCGAAACGAATTCCACCTGAATTTTTATACCCGCGCCCATGTTGCCATGACCAAACTTTCCGCCACCTTCCAGTACATAGCGCGGGAACCACTGTTTGACGATCGTCTTGAGGAACAGGTTGATGAACCCGGCACCCGCGATCTCGATTTTTTCCAGATAAGGCGAAGTGGATAGCGCATCAATGAGCAGTCCGGCAATATCGCGTGGGCTCCGACGCAATGGCTTGGCCAGTTGCATCGCGAGATTGCAGGAATAATCACCATGATCAGCCTGCTTGGGACGTGCGAACTCGATATCCACATCCAAATCCTGCGGTGCGATTTCACTCAGGACCGGGCGTAGAAGTTCAATTAAATGGGATTTGAAGTTGGGCTGCGCTGGCGGGTTCATGTCTATGTCATAATCACGGGTTATTTGCAGCCGTTATTATAACGATGTTGAGGCGGATTACATTCGCCAGTTTGATTTACACGGGAATGCAGCAGGACTCATCGGTAAAATAGAGGGCGTCATCTCACCATCGTACCCTGAGGTAACCTTCTTTTTCAGCAAAATTGAAGCGTACCCGATTCGCGCCGCGGCGCAATGAAGGATGCTGCGCAATGGGCTTGAACGGGCCGGCGGCTGAATGAGATCGTTCAATTCTCAGCAGCCGTTCACGCGGCGAGAAAATGCGCAATTCGAATTGTCCGGCGCGAATCTCCCGCAGGCTGGGTGCAAATGGCCGGGCCAGCGGTTCGCCTATAAATACGCCTTCTCCCGGCCACGCTACGCTCTTCCAGTAGGCTTCAATGGCACTTGCGCCAAGCGCATAGTGAAACATGGCGATACCTGGAAAAGGAAACTTCTGCATATGATTGCAGGGCTCCACTACGGTACCGTAGCTCGCCGTGGCGCCCGCTTCCAGCCAGCGCAAACTGCTCATCTGACTTGAATCGGTAAGCTGGCCCCCGGTCGATGTCAAATGATCCGCCAACGCACCGGGCATGAAATCCAGCGTATGGAGCTGCGGCACATGCGCCAGTCCCGTGAAATAAAACAGAATATCGTGACGGCCGGTAATTGCGTCGGTCTCGAGAATCGAGATGGGGAAAACCCCGGCCAGTTCTTTTGCGGTCCGCTCGAAATAACTCGCTCGCACACTGCGCGCTTTATCGGACGTAATAACCAGGTAAGCACGTCCCTCCGGGAAGCTGTAGTCAGCTGCGACACCCCGGTCGATCAGCGCCTTAACCTGTTCGAAATGGGTGCCCGCCAGCATCATCGCCGGCCGTAATTTATGATCGCTGGCGGGGCTAAGACTGGGGGAATTGAAATATGGGCTCGGTGCAGTCGGGCCACATCCGGATGAACAGTAGCCTTCGTCGAAGCCGAAAGCCAGCGCGGAAGTCAGAGACATGCAGTCCACCCGGTAGGGATCCGCCCAGGCCACGGCGTAGGCTTGAACATGTGCGGGCGTTGCCCGGTCAATCTCGGCTTTCAGTTGCTGAAACTCATCCTTCGAAAGCGCGTTACGACCGGGCTGGAAACGCAAATGGATCATGTTGGCTGCCGGGATGTGGCGTGCCTTCTGATAGTAATCTCCGATTTGCCGTGATAACGGATCGTCGTCGTTAATGATGACAGCAAGATCTTCCGGCGTCAGTCCCGTGCGCGGTAACTGGACTTTTACCTGCGCATCGACAGGCAAGGGACTGAATAACAGCGCAGCCAGCAGGGCGACGGTGAATTGTGATAAAAGTCTTATCATGGGGAACCGGCTGGCAATATGGCATGGTGACGCCTGCTCATTTGCAGGCGATCCTGTTTCGACACGTTACACCCATATTGGTAAATCATCTGCGGAACCGATTGCTTGCAAATCGAGAATTGAGAGGGGTTTATACTTTATCGAATTGGATAAGCGAATTTCATCCTCATGCATAATAGCGGCTCCAGGAAAATGAATCCACGGCCCCATGCTGTCTCTCCATGATCTTCTTTACCAGCGAACGCCCCGGGTGCCCGTAACGAAACTGCTGGTAGGCATCAATCTGCTGGTTTTCGTGGCGATGCTCGCCGGAGGCGCCGGCCTGTGGCATTCATCCAATAGCGTGCAACTGGCCTGGGGAGCGAATTTTGGCCCGGCTACCCAGGATGGGGAATGGTGGCGGCTCGGTAGCGCCATGTTCCTCCATTTCGGCGCCGTGCATCTGACGCTGAATCTCTGGGCACTCTGGGATGGAGGACAACTGGTTGAGCGCATGTATGGGCACGTTCGTTTTGCCGGCATTTATTTTATTAGTGGACTGACCGGTAATCTGCTATCGCTGGTCGCGCATCGAGGACTGGCCGTGTCCGGCGGTGCGTCAGGCGCCATTTTTGGCCTGTATGGCGCACTGCTGATATTTCTCTGGCGCGAACGGCACAATCTTCATCCCCAGGAATTCCGCTGGTTTTTCTGGGGAGCTTCCGGTTTTACGGCAGCCACCCTTATTCTCGGTTTTCTAATTACCGGTATCGACAATGCCGCACATATAGGCGGTTTCTTGACCGGAATGCTGGCTGGAATAATACTTGCCCGGCCAGTAAGCGGAGCCAAACAGGCATCGGGCCGCAGCCGCCTGCTCGCGGGAAGCGCTTTTGCATTGGCTGTTGTCCTCCTGATCAGCCAGATTCCGGTGCGGACCTACCGATGGAGCGAAGAGGTGTTGGCACGCAAAGAGATTGGGGAATTTTTGCGTGACGATATGGCGATCAGCCAAGCGTGGCAGGGCATACTTGATGAGGGCAACCGTGGCGGCATCTCATTCGATGAGCTTGCCGGACGCATCGATACAGCAGTTGGAGATCGTTACGAAGAGAGCTTTGAGCAACTTTCCCACCTCCCCCCCAATCCTGCCCTGCCTTCCGCCGCGACAGTGGAAATGCTGCGCCATTATGCCGAGCTCCGCAGGGATGCCTCGCGCGCCTTGGCGGAAGGCTTGCGCGCCCACAAGCCGGAACAGATTCGCGATGCCCTCGAAATGGCAAAACAGGCGCGGCAACTATCTCAGCCAGACTGACTCGGCCTGATGGAGCTGCTCAGCGTAGATGGGCAACTTCACAATGCCATGGGCACTCATCCAATATTCAATCTCGAGAAAAATTTTGACACACATCAAAAAATATTGCACTATGGCATGACGCACTAGTAATAGTAAATTGTGCCGGACAGGAATACTAGATGTAGTGGTTTTGTTGGTGCCACAGCATCCAACTTCAGTCAATGGAAAGCATGCATTTCCCGTACCGATGAGGAGAATCCATATGCAGCTTGTAACAGACAATACAACCCACCCGGCAGTACCCGGGTACGATTTTTCTTCAGCCCTCCCCATGCCGGATTCTCGCTATTCCCAATACAAGATCATTCGCCGCAATGGCTCCGTTGTCGCATTCGAGCCGAATAAGATTTCCATCGCCATGACCAAGGCATTCATCGCCGTCAACGGCGGTCAAGGCGTGGCTTCCGCCAGGGTTCGCGAAGTGGTGGCACGACTGACAGATGATGTGGTCAATGCGTTGATTCGCCGCCAGCCCACAGGCGGTACTTTTCATATCGAGGATATCCAGGATCAGGTAGAGCTGGCATTAATGCGCTCCGGTGAGCACGATGTGGCGCGCTCTTATGTGCTTTACCGCGAAGACCGTGCGCGCAAGCGGGCAAAACAGAAGGAAATGGCGGTGGTGGAAGTGCCGGCCAATATTCTGAATGTAGTGGAAAATGGGCGTAAATTCCCGCTTGACACAGCGCAACTGCTGTCGCTGATCGAATCTTCCTGCGCGAATTTGGGTGAGGGGGTAAACGCCACGCTGATACTTAAAGCCACGTTGAAAGACCTGTACGACGGGGTGCCAGTGGAAGAGGTAAGAAAATCGGTTGTCCTGTCGGCACGCGCATTAATCGAGAAAGAGCCCGCCTACAGCTACGTCACCGCGCGCCTGTTGTTGCATACCATTCGTTTCGAGGTACTGGGCGAAGAAGTCATACAGCAGGACATGGTGGATCGCTACGCGGACTATTTCCCCGATTTCATTAAACGCGGTATCGAGGCTGAATTGCTGGATGAGCGCCTGGCGCAGTTTGATCTGCCGCGTTTGGCCAGGACACTGGATGCCGGCCGCGACCTCAAATTCGGTTATCTCGGTTTGCAGACTTTGTATGACCGCTATTTCCTGCATGTGCAGGACCGGCGCATCGAGTTGCCGCAGGCTTTCTTCATGCGTGTAGCGATGGGGCTTGCGCTGAACGAAGTTGACCGCGAGGCACGCGCCATAGAGTTCTACCACGTGCTGTCAAATTTCGATTTCATGAGTTCTACCCCAACCCTGTTTAATTCAGGCACCCGCCGCCCGCAATTATCCTCGTGTTATCTCACCACGGTGGCAGATAATCTCGATGGCATTTACGAGGCAATCAAGGAAAACGCGTTGCTTGCCAAGTATGCCGGCGGACTCGGAAATGACTGGACGCCAGTGCGGGCGATGGGTTCGCGTATCAAGGGTACCAATGGCAAATCACAGGGGGTGGTACCGTTTCTTAAAGTGGTATCCGATACCGCGGTAGCGGTGAACCAAGGCGGTAAGCGCAAGGGTGCGGTTTGCTCTTATCTGGAATCATGGCATCTGGATATCGAGGAATTTCTGGAGTTGCGCAAGAACACGGGGGATGACCGCCGCCGCACCCATGATATGAATACCGCTACCTGGGTTCCGGACCTGTTCATGAAGCGGGTAATGGAAGGGGGCGAATGGACACTTTTTTCACCCTCCGACGTGCCTGATCTGCATGAAAAATTTGGCAAACAGTTTGAGCAGGCCTACCTTGCCTACGAGGAAAAGGTCGCGCGTGGGGAGTTGAGTCTGCACAAGAAAATTCCCGCGCAGCAATTATGGCGCAAAATGCTCAGCATGCTGTTTGAAACAGGACACCCATGGATCACCTTCAAAGACCCATGCAATATCCGCTCGCCGCAAAACCACGCCGGTGTGGTACACAGCTCCAATCTCTGTACGGAGATAACACTGAATACCAATGATCATGAAATCGCGGTATGCAATCTCGGTTCGGTCAATCTGGCGGCCCATATCAATGACGGTGAGCTTGACGCCGGCAAGCTCAAGCGTACTGTCAGCACCGCCATGCGCATGCTCGACAACGTAATCGATATAAATTTCTATGCCGTCCCCAAGGCACGCAATTCAAACCTCAGGCACCGTCCGGTGGGGCTGGGCATTATGGGCTTCCAGGATTGCCTGCACAGGCTGCGCGTTCCTTACGCCTCGCAAGAGGCAGTGGAATTCGCCGATCATGCAATGGAAGCGGTCGCCTACCATGCCTATTGGGCTTCCACTGAATTGGCCGAGGAGCGGGGCCGTTATGCTTCTTATCGCGGAAGCCTGTGGGATCGCGGCATACTGCCGCAGGATACTCTCGATCTATTGCGTGAGGAACGGGGAGGTTATGTCGATGTGGACATGTCGGCCACCCTGGAATGGGATGCGTTGCGTGAACGCATAAAAAAGCATGGCATGCGCAATTCCAATTGCCTTGCGATTGCACCCACCGCCACCATTTCCAATATCATTGGCGTATCCGCCAGTATCGAGCCGACCTTTCAGAATCTTTACGTCAAGTCCAACTTGTCGGGAGAATTCACCATGGCTGGCGAACAGCTGGTAAACGACTTGAAAAAACTTGGACTCTGGGACGAAGTCATGATTTCCGATCTCAAGTATTTTGATGGCGCCTTAAGCAAGATCGACCGGGTACCAGCTGATATTCGCAGACTTTACGCCACCGCCTTCGAGATCGATCCCCAGTGGTTGATCGAAGCGGCGTCACGGCGGCAGAAATGGATTGACCAGGCGCAATCACTCAACATTTATATAGCGGGCGTTTCGGGCAAAAAGCTGGATGAAACCTATAAACTGGCGTGGCTGCGCGGTCTGAAAACAACCTATTACTTGCGCTCTCTGGGAGCGACATCGGCGGAAAAATCCACGGTTGAAGCCGGCACCTTGAACGCAGTCCCCGCAGAGGGAAACATGACCGCGATGAGTTGCGCCATTGATAATCCCGAGTGCGAGTCATGTCAATAATTCAAGGTATCGGAAATAAAGGAGAAGGTTATGCTGACATTTGAGGACGAGACAGTGCAGTCAGGAATACCGGGCGCATCCGGGCTGAACCTGCACGCTTCCAATTGCTTGACGGATATCAGGAGTCCTGAGATGGCAAACGGCAAGAAGGATGAGCATTATGCCGCCGTCAATGTTAATCGACGCTTGTCAGTGGAGGACAAGCGGATTATCAATTGCAAGGCGGATGTCAACCAGCTGGTGCCGTTCAAATACAAGTGGGCATGGGAGAAGTATCTTGCCGCCTGCGCTAACCACTGGATGCCGCAGGAAATCAATATGAGCCGCGACATCGCCCTCTGGAAAGATCCCGAGGGACTGACTGAGGACGAACGCCGCCTGGTTAAACGTAACTTGGGTTTCTTTGTTACCGCTGATTCGCTGGCCGCCAACAATATCGTACTCGGCACCTACCGCCACATCACCAATCCGGAATGCCGTCAATACCTCTTGCGCCAGGCATTCGAAGAGGCGATTCATACACATGCCTATCAGTATATCGTCGAATCGCTGGGGCTGAACGAAGGGGAGATTTTCAACGCCTATCATGAAGTGACGTCAATCCGCGAAAAGGACGAATTCCTGATTCCGTTCATTGACACGCTCACCGATCCCGCATTCAAGACCGGTACGCCCGAGACGGATCAGAAACTGCTAAGGAGCTTGATCGTATTCGCTTGCATCATGGAAGGATTGTTCTTCTATGTGGGTTTTACGCAAATCCTGGCGCTGGGGAGGCAAAATAAAATGACCGGTGCGGCGGAACAATATCAATACATCCTGCGGGATGAGTCCATGCACTGCAACTTCGGTATAGATGTCATTAACCAGATCAAAATGGAGAACCCGCATCTATGGACCAAGGAATTCCGTGGTGAAATCAGCTCACTGATGCAAAAAGCCGTGGAGCTCGAATACCGTTATGCGGAAGACACCATGCCGCGCGGAGTTCTGGGAATGAACGCGCCGATGTTCAAGGAATACTTGCGCTACATCGCAAACCGCCGCTGCCAGCAGATCGGTCTGGACATACTCTATCCGGGAGCGAACAATCCTTTCCCGTGGATGTCGGAAATGATTGATCTGAAGAAGGAGAAAAACTTTTTTGAAACTCGCGTTACCGAGTACCAGACCGGCGGTGCGCTAAGCTGGGATTAGGCGAAGAAATAAAATCCATGCGTCACGCCTTTTATCCATCTATGACGCTTTCAACATATGACCAGATTTCGTCAATAGTATATTTATATGAACTGTATGGCACCCGTGTCATGAAAAGATGATATCAACCTGAGTTCCGGCACACTTGAGGATTCTCTTGCAAACAGGGCCAAAAAAGCCATGCTGCATAAAACGAACTGCCGCCCGATTGGGTAAATGCGGCTCAATTTATCCGCTGACCCGTAATCGTGCATGGAGCGGTAGGTGTAGTAACGTAGTGAGTTGTAATCCCCTGTAACTTTTATCTGGAGGTTGAAATGGCAACTACCAAGAAACCCGCAGCAAAAAAACCTGCCGACAAGAAATCCGCGTCTGTGAAAAAGCCGGCAACCGAAAAAGAAGTGTCCGCAAAAAAAGAGGTATCCATAAAAAAATCAGCAACCAAGAAACCTGGCGAGAAGAAAGCCGAGAAGAAGGTTGAAAAAAAAGCTGACAAGAAGGCTGAGAAAAATGTCGAGAAGAAGGCGGAAAAGAAAACCACGACTTCAACTAAAAAATCGGCGTTAACGACAAAAGCGCCAGCCAAGAAAACTGCTCCCACAAAAAAAGTAGTGGCGAAAGAGGAAGCTCCAACCAAAACTACGGCGGCAAAAAAACCGGTGGAGAAAAAAACCGCCGCTTCAGCTAAAAAACCGGCAGCAAAGAAAGATGCCCCCGCCAAGAAATCTGCTCCAGCCACGAAAAGCGGAGCCAAGGCATCTACGGGAGAAAAGGCTTCGATCAAGAAACCCGCCGCTGAGAAAAAGACCTCTACCAAGAAAACAGCAGAAAAGTCCACAACTACATCCGGCACAGCAGGCCCTGCTTCCAGCTGGCCGTTTCCCCTTTCGGGATCACGCTCTTAAGCTTGGCAATACCTCTGCGGAGCAGTCTATTTTCTTCCCGGATATAGGCTATTCCGCAGATTTTACTATAGAGACTGGTTTCCTTAAGGAGCCGGGGGCATTTTAGTCCCTATCGCAATAATAAACATACCCACTCGTGTTGGTCTCCAGACCGGCTATTTTCCATTTTGGGCTTGAGAACCAATGTCCTCCAGAGTTTTTCCTTTCCGCCATGACGGAGTTCATCCTGACCCGACTGTCGATCCAAGGTGAGTTTACGCAGCAGCGAATATATACGCTGGTAAAATTTGACAGACGAGGTTAACATTAACGCTGACTTAAACCGATAAATCGTTTTGTGAGGGTAGTCATGGCTTATACAATTCCACAAACGTCACGCGACTACGACACCACACGTGTTGTCGAACGTCCCGATGGTTTTTATTGGCATGATGAGAACGAGAGTGAGAAGGTCTTCGGCCCCTTTCCCACCTTGCTCGAAGCCATTCAGGATATGGAATATAACGCTGAATCCGATTATGAGCCGGGGGAGACCCTGGAACAGGCGGAAGACGAGATTGGCATATCCGGCTGGATCGATCAGGAAACGGGGGAGCCAAGCGAAGAATCATTCCGTCATGACAATTAATCCAGATGGTCAATCCTGCATGCTTTGATCGACATCCGGTGCTTCTCCGGAAAATCCGGAGGCATGCATCGTTCAGGCCAGCGGAAGCACATGCGACAGTGAACAATGAGTCTCTAAAAAGACGAGTTGAGTCGTTGGCCAGGATCCCATGCGGCTGACGCGACGTATTAACACCCCATCCTATCCTCAAGCATTAAGCCGAAATCCGGTAGCCGACAGCTCATTTTTTCAGTTTAATGCCATGATCGACAAAAACTCTCTGCGTCACTTGAGCTTCACCTTTATGGTGAGCCTGCCATTCCTGCCAGATTGAGATTAAATCCGAATCCGGTTCGGTAAGACAGGCATTGCTTTGGCGCCGCAGTAATCGGAATATGAGCCGCCTTTTTTATTTCTTTAGCCAAAGATCTCCATGAGCCACCGCGAAGAACAAGACACCATGGGCACGGTGCAGGTGCCAGCCACCGCGCTCTGGGGTGCGCAGACACAACGTTCCTTGCAGAACTTCAGAATTTCCGGTGAAACTATGCCAAGTGCATTGATTCACGCGCTTGCGCTGGTGAAACGCGTCGCGGCGAGCGTGAATCGCGATCTGGGTCTGCTCGATGCGCATAAAGCCGATGCCATCATTCATGCCGCCGATGAGGTGATCGAGGGGCGTCACGAAACGGAATTCCCTCTCGTGGTGTGGCAGACAGGTTCGGGAACGCAAACTAATATGAACATGAATGAGGTTCTGGCGAACCGTGCCTCCGAATTGCTTGGCAGCGGACGGGGCGTTGAACGCAAAATTCATCCAAATGATGATGTGAACATGGGACAGTCATCCAACGATGTTTTTCCGTCAGCCATGCATGTGGCGGCAGCTCGTTCTATCCATCATCAATTGAAACCCGCCATTGGCGCGCTACGGCAGACCTTTGCCGCCAAAGTCGAGGAATTTTCCGGTATCGTCAAAATTGGCCGTACACATTTGCAGGATGCGACACCCCTGACGTTGGGGCAGGAATTCTCGGGATATGTTTCGCAGCTGGATCACGGGTTAGCACATGTGGATGCGTCGCTTCCGCATTTATATGAGCTGGCCCTGGGTGGCACTGCCGTGGGTACAGGCTTGAATACTCATCCTGAATTCGCTGCCCGGACGGCAGCAGAATTGGCAAGATTGACGGAACTGCCATTTATCACCGCATTCAATAAGTTTGAGGCGCTTGCCGCCAATGATGCACTGGTTCATGCACACGGCGCACTGAAAACGCTGGCTGCATCCTTGATGAAAATCGCCAACGACATCCGCTGGCTCGCGTCGGGACCTCGCTGCGGCATCGGTGAACTGAAAATCCCTGAAAACGAACCCGGCAGTTCCATTATGCCAGGCAAGGTCAACCCCACTCAATCCGAGGCGGTAACCATGCTTTGTTGCCAGGTGATGGGCAACGATGTGGCGATCAACATGGGGGGAGCAATGGGTAATTTTGAGCTTAATGTCATGAAGCCGCTCATCATTCACAATTTTCTGCAAAGTGTGCGCCTGCTCTCGGATGGAATGATGAGTTTCAATGACCATTGCGCAAGCGGAATAACCGCCAATATCGAACATATCGACAAACTGATGCGTAATTCCTTGATGCTGGTGACCGCGCTTGCCCCTCACATCGGCTACAACAAGGCCGCGGAGATTGCCAAGAAGGCGCACCGCGAGGGTACCACGTTAAAAGTAGCCGCAATTGCGTCGGGCCATGTTACAGCGAATCAATACGACACCTGGATCAGGCCGGAAGATATGACCGGAAGCAAGTAATCCGGAATAATCCAAATCCTCCATTTGATCTTCCCTTCCCCCTCCCATACCACTTCCACTTGCTTCTTGTTGACTGACCCTCCATTGGCTGACTGCGCTTATTGCTCATCCCCTGGCGGGCAGCCTGATGGATCTGACTTGTTGCAGTATCATTTCATACGCACTACACTGGCTGAGTCCTGAACCCGGCGGTGGATCGCTCATTTGTCATGCGTTTTCCAGCCCGATGACCTGATCCTAAATCCACAAAGACTTTTACATCAACTAATTTTTACCTTTTGATATGTTCGCCGCCACCACCGGATCTGGACTAACAGGATAAAAACCCATGCCCCACATGCTAAAAGAACAGGAAATTTCCATGCTGCGCGCCGAAATCGAAATGTTGATAAGCGAGCGTCAGAGTCTTCTCAAAACGACTGGTGCGGCCGCAGTATTTATCGCCAATCTGGACAGTGACGCGCTGCCGGAAGGCACATATGAAGCAGCTGAGATGTTGTCCAACTGTCTGAATGATCTTCCGGAGGAAACCTTGCGGGATGCGCTGGAAAAGGTAAGAGCGGAACTGGCCGCTGGTGAATGAGTTTAATACATCTGCCATCTTCACCTAAGGTCGGGCTTGTTCTGACCGGGGGTGGCGCTCGCGCCGCCTATCAGGTTGGAGTATTGCAAGCCATCGCTGCCATGTTGCCGGAAAAAACGCGTAATCCCTTTCCCGTAATTTGCGGCACCTCCGCTGGCGCGGTAAATGCCGCCAGCGTTGCCCTTTCCGCACGAAATTTTCATGAAGGGGTGCGCCTGCTATCGGCGGTGTGGGAAAATGCCCATGTCAATCAGGCTTATCGCTCCGATCCCATCGGCGTTTTTGGAAATGTCGCGCGCTTGCTGTCTTCCCTGCTGTTTGGCGGACTGTCAAAGCGCACCCCAGTCTCGATGCTGGACAGTTCGCCACTATCCCAGCTGCTGGACCGTAGTTTGCCGCTTCACGGCATTCAGCGGAGCATCGAGACAGGCGCTTTGCACGCCTTGGGTATTACCGCTTGGGGCTATACCTCTGGCCAATCAGTTACGTTTTATGAGGGGGCGAAAAACATAGTACCCTGGAAGCGAGAACGCCGTATCGGTGTTGCGGCGCGCATCGGCGTCGAACATCTGATGGCATCTTCCGCGATCCCGATTCTTTTCCCGGCAATAAGAGTCAATCGGGAATATTTCGGTGATGGCTCCATGCGCCAGCTGGCACCCATCAGCCCGGCGCTGCATCTCGGCGCGGAACGTGTGCTGGTAATAGGCGTACGCAAGACTGCCGAAACGCAACCAGAGCGCGTTACCGTGGACAGCTATCCGACACTGGCGCAAATTGGGGGCCACATCATGGGCAGTATTTTCCTTGATAGCCTGGACCTTGATCTGGAACGCTTGCAACGCATTAACAATACGCTCCGAATGATTCCGGACGAAAAGCTGAAAGATAACAGCATGCCGCTGCGTCAGGTGAAATCCATGGTCATTTCTCCCAGCGTGGAAATCAATACCATTGCGGAACACCACGCCCATACGCTGCCCCGCACCATACGTCTTTTTTATCGCGCCATTGGAGCACTGAGGCGCGATGGCTCATCGCTTCTGAGCTATGTTCTGTTTGAAGAGCCCTTTTGTCGCGCATTGATCGACTTGGGTTACCGGGACACCATGCCCCTCGGACCCCAGATTTTGCAATTTATCGGAGCTGAGACAAGCGAGCCGACGGACGCTGGTATAATTCGGTAACGATCCTGTCACGGCCCAATCCCCGGATGGGCGCTAACGTTCTTATCCGGCATTCACAAACCGTCATTTTTTCAGGAATTATTTATGGATATCGCAAATCCGCAATTCTGGATCGCGGTATTGCAGATTATCGCTATTGATATTGTGCTGGGCGGAGACAATGCGGTGGTTATTGCGCTCGCATGCCGGCGGCTGCCGGAGAAGCAACGTAATCTGGGAATTTTCTGGGGGGTATTCGGCGCCATCGGTCTGCGAGTCATTTTGATCTTTTTTGCCCTTTCGTTGCTTGCGATTCCATTTCTGAAAATAATCGCCGCGTTGCTGCTGTTATGGATCGGCATCAAGCTGCTTCAGCCTGAACCGGATAGTAACGGACACCAGGTTGACGCCAGCACCACACTGATGGGTGCAATTAAAACCATTATTATCGCCGATGCCGTAATGAGTCTCGATAACGTAATCGCCATTGCCGGCGCAGCCAAAGATAGTATTGGTCTGGTGATTTTTGGTTTGGTGGTGAGCGTGCCCATTATTGTCTGGGGCAGCAAATTGGTGATGAAACTCATGGATCGCTTTCCCATCGTCATTGTCATAGGTGCGGGCCTGCTTGGCTGGATAGCGGGAGATATGAGCGTTACCGACGCCATCACCCGGGAATGGGTAAATGCCAATGCTGCCTTTTTGCATTGGCTGGTTCCTGCCGGCGGCGTGCTGCTGGTAGTGGTTATTGGCAAATGGCTTGCTGCAAGAACACAGGCGAAAATGGCGCCTATTGTGGATCTGGCGGATGACATAAACAAACCATTATCCTGAATCCGGCAGCTGCGGGCGAACCAAAAAACAAGTAACAGACGAGCTAAAAATGAGCGCGGTCAACTGCCGGGTTGGAATTTCGCTGCCGTGAATATAACTGCCGCATAAAGGGAGATACAATGTTGAAATTCCTGCTGCCCGTGGATGGCTCTGAGGCTTCCAATAAAGCGGTTACCAAACTCATCAGACTGCTCGATTGGTACAAGGAAGTGCCGGCAATCCACCTGCTGAACGTGCAATTCCCGCAGCACGGGAATGTAGCCCTGTTTATCGACAAAAAGAGCATTGACCTGTATCACCAGGAAGAAGGCATGAAGGGGTTGCAATCCGCACGGGACCTGCTGGACCAGGCGGGAATCGCCTGTGAGTTCCACATCACGGTGGGCAGCCCGGAAGAAATGATTACCCGCTATGCCAGAGAGATGGGGTTCGACCAGATAGTCATCGGACCGCGCGGGCTCGGCGGGGTGAAAGGCTTGCTGCTAGGTTCCGTAGCCAGCAAGGTAATGCAGCTTTCGACCGTACCCGTGTTACTGATCAAATGAAAATGTAGCCCAGTCCGGCACAACTACCGGATTCGGTTTAATGCCCGTATTAAAGTGTATGGATGTCAATCAAAGGAGTTTTATCACGATGGAGCGGGATCAAAAAGGTTTAACTTTGATCGAAACAATGATGATGTTCGCCATTATCGGTATTCTGGCGACGATAGCTATTCCACCAGCATATCAGCTTTATGAGGATTCCGTGGCGCGGGATCAGGTAACGGAAGCACTCAGTCTCCTGCAAAGCGTGGAATCCCCTGTTGCCGGATTTTATTCCGATAAGGGAAGATGGCCGACGAAGCCGGAGTTTGATAGCTTGGTGGCGACCCGGACAGGCCGATATGTCGCCAGTCTCACGCCTTTAGCGTTGACTTCCGGTTTTCAGGTCACGGCAGCGTTCAAAAATAACGGGGTGAGCAAAGGCCTTTTGAACGAAGGTACCGGCAGAACCCTAGTGGTCGCGACAAAAGATGGCGTGCAGTGGATTTGCAACGATAATACCAATCCCGCGACCGGAGTTCCCGGTCTTGTGCCGGGAAACATACTACCTCAACATCGCCCCGCTGTTTGCAAGTAGCATGAGATGAGTACGATTGCGAATAGTGGAACCGGGGTTTGGGCAAATAGCTGGAGCCAAGTGGGTGGTAATCCAATCATTTTCACGTAACGGTATTCCTGACGCACTGCAGCATGGTTGGCTAAAATCCATTTATGGGACAATTGACCTAACCCTTTAAAGCTTATAATCTCCATATGACCATTTGCTCCTGTCAGGTGAGCCGCGCCGCATCTTGAATCGATTCATCAGAGTTTAACCGCCGCCTCTGCCCTTGGCTGAGTTCAAAAGAGATGGCGAGGGAATAAGAAAAAAACAGGATAGGAAACAGGATGAAGGGTACGATACCCATCCTTAAGCCTGCAATACAACCGGAAACCCGGAAAGGAATACATGAACGAATACACCGACCAGATATCCGGATATTTTAACCAGGTACCCATGTGGCCCTTGGTTTTACTCGCTGTGGCAATCGTTTTCTCGGGAATATACGAATTATTCCACCGCAGGCAACGTGCTCATGCCATCGATGATTTTCGCTCAGCTATTCTCTCTACGCTCTCCGGTCTGTATCCTGAACCCACCAACTGGCCTAAAAGCATAGATACCTATCTTTGCGCCCGGTTGCCTGTCATGCAGGAAATCATCGATGATTTCAAACCCACCGTTCGCCAGGAAAGCCTCCCGGCTTACAACAGGGATTGGGATAACTATTACCAGTTCTGCCGCGCTGAAATAACTGACGATAAATGCACCGCAGCGGAGTTGAATCCTGGCACTGAGCCCGATCCCAAAAAAAAATTTCACACGCTTGTCTCGAATCTTTTACGACACGCAAACTGAATTCTTGATCAAATTTTGACCGGGGATTCATTTAGCTATAGTATAAATGTTGTCTATCAAACTTGGCATTGCGTCCGCAAGAACCCGGCAGGACCAGCTAAAAATTTAGCTAGCAGTTTTTCTTATTGGGGCGGTAAGTTTCGATACCTGTCAACCATTGGCCATACGCTACACTGGTGTAATTAAAAAAACAGGGGATATACAGGAGTGGGAGAATCACAGAACCGCGTTTTATTTACCAATTAATACCGTACTGAACTTTGGAGAAAAAAATGAACAAACTGTTATCGATACTGATCGCAATGATCTTTGCCGCAGCCTTCAGTTTTAACGCCGCAGCCGAAAAGCATGATAGTCATGGTGCTCACGGTTCGCATTCATCAAAAGCCCACGGCAACAAAGTACACGCCGAGAAAGATGAAGCCCATGCAAAGAAGGCACGTGAGCATGCCGAAAAAGATGAAGCTCATGCGAAGAAGGCACGTGAGCATGCCGAAAAAGATGAAGCTCATGCCAAGGATGCAAAGACAAGCGCCGAGAAAAAATAATCCCGGCTCGTTTCCTACCCACAGAAAGGCAGGACTATCCCCTGCCTTTTTTATCGCGCTATTTTCCAATTCTTGAGAAAATCAGGAGCGGCTGCGGAACCAATAGCCGCTTAACCCGAATCCGGGACTTGGGCAGGGCGAGCCCCCCACAAGGGCGAAAGCCAATAACATAAGCAATTTTTATGAATCATGACGCTAACTGAAAAAAGAACGATCAACCGCTGGGTCAGGCTTAAAGCTCCTGCCTGGCAAATGCCTTGTATGTACCAGCCATTGAAATTCCAAACACGATATGCGCAAGGATCGTAATCCAATCGCGGGCCTCCCAGAACCAGGGGAAAATGAGCGTTAAGCCATACATGTTTATCCCATACAGGATCAGCCCGAAAATAGAGCCCGCGAGCAATGACAACGCCATTTCCAGACGTGAAATCAAACATGCCAGAATCAGGCTGTAGGTAATAGAAATTGCAAAATGAATCAGCGTGGCGACCATCATCACGGTCCAGTCGAAAGTGGCGGGCGGCGGCAAGATCTCCCGCCCCATAAGGATTGCTGCAGTCAGGCGCGCATCCCTGTATAACATCCAGGGCAGCGCATCCAGGAAAGCCCACCAGAGAAAGAGTTGTATTGCAGTGGCTAATGTTCCTGCGACAATACCCGCACCGACCGCGGCAGCCCAGTTCAATGACATAGGTCACCAGACAAGAGAATTGGTAAAGTCCCGCATAATTGCCGCTGTGGCAATTGTGTATTCCAGAGCTCCTTCAAAACGTACTGCTGGAAACCGATTCGTTCTACAATGATAACTAGTCAGGTGGTTTGATGGGAATAAGCATTGAGACTCATTCGGTCAAATCAGGATTCCGGGAGATACGCAATAACCAGCATGCGGTCGATAACTTTATGCAAAGCGTTGATTTAACAAATCATTTTCTGATCGCGATGCCTGCCATGGCAGATCCTTTCTTTTCCAAGACGCTCACATATATCTGTGAGCATAATGAACAGGGCGCATTGGGTCTGGTGGTTAACCGGCCCATTGACCTCACGCTGAAAGATCTCTTCGATCAACTCGGTATTTCTTCTGATGATGAGGCTGCTGGGGGGTTGCAGATAATGTTCGGTGGACCCGTACAGCTGGATCGCGGTTTCGTGCTGCATCAGCCAGTGGGCGACTGGCAATCCACCATGATAGTGAATCAAGAAGTTGGGCTTACCACATCACTGGATATTTTGCGGGCCATTGCGAGCGGCGACAGTCCCAAACGGATAATGGTTGCCCTCGGCTATTCCGGATGGGCACCTGGTCAGATAGAACATGAGCTGTCCCAGAATGCCTGGCTCACAGTGCCCGCATCGCCTACCATCATATTCGAGCTTCCGTCCGAAGAGCGGCTGACTGCGGCGATGCACTCGCTGGGAATAGATTTCTCAAGCCTGTCGGACGAGGTGGGACATTCCTGAAATTGACCTAAATGGGCGGCCGCCTGCCGAAGCAGGTTTAGTTTTTCATCAGCGGATGCCCGCAACCATGCAAATACAGACAACACAGCACTTGTCACCGGATATCGGAAGCAGCCATCGTCCCATAGGGGCAATTCTGGCTTTTGATTTTGGTAAAAGGCGCATCGGTGTGGCGGTAGGTGACCTGGAGCTGGGTTTGGCGCACCCGCTTGCCACGATTAGCGACGAGACCACGGTGCGGCGTTTCGAAACTATCGCCAGCCTCATTGCGGAATGGCGGCCAGTCCTGCTGGTGGTGGGCCTACCCACTTATACCGATGGCGCGGAACACGAACTGACCCGGTTGAGCCGACGTTTCGCGCGGCGTCTCGAGGGCCGCTTTGGCATTAAGGCTGTGTTGGTGGATGAACGCTACACTTCGGTCAGTGCCGGCGCTGCATTACGGGAAGCGGGTGTCAAAAAAAAGAAACGGAAACCTGTACTTGATCAGGTGGCGGCACAACTGATATTGCAATCCTATTTCGACGGCCAAGATGCAGCTACCTGATGCAGAACAACTGCTCGTCAGCCTGACCGGCGCGATAAAGCCTGACGTTACCGCAAGCACCGCGCTGGTGGGAATATATACGGGAGGCGTATGGCTGGCGGAACGGCTGCACCAGGAGCTGGGGCTTGCGCTTCCCCTGGGTACTCTGGATGTTTCGTTCTATCGCGATGATTTTGGTCAAATCGGCCTGCACCCGCAGGTCAAGCCTTCGGATATCCCGTTCGAGGTGGAAGGCAGCCATATCATCCTGATAGATGATGTACTCTATACCGGCCGCACTATTCGCGCCGCCATCAACGAGTTATTCGACTATGGGCGCCCGACAAGCATCCGTCTCGCGGCATTGGTGGATCGGGGCGGCAGAGAGCTCCCGATTGCCGCCAAGTATGTCGGTGCAACACTTGCCCTACCGTCGGATAAAATGCTGGCGCTGGAAAAGGATATGGATGGAAAACTGGGTTTGAGCCTATACAACAAAAATTCTCCGGAACAATGAGCTACAATCCGCAACTGAACAAGCATGGGGAATTGCAACACCTTCTGACCACCGAGGGGCTACCCGCCTCCATTCTGCTTCACATACTGGATACCGCCGAATCCTTTGTCGGAGTTACCGAACGCGATATCAAAAAAGTGCCCCTGCTGCGGGGTAAGTCCATATTCAATTTATTCTTCGAACCCAGCACGCGCACTCGCACCACGTTCGAAATCGCGGCAAAACGACTTTCGGCAGATGTAGTAAATCTTAATATCGCGGCTTCCTCGCAAACAAAAGGCGAGACACTGCTGGATACGGTCGATAATCTCTCCGCCATGCATGCCGACATGTTTGTAGTGCGTCATTCACAAAGCGGAGCAGCGCATTTGATAGCACACCATGTGCGACCCGAAATTCATGTTATCAATGCTGGGGATGGCCGGCATGCGCACCCCACTCAGGGATTACTGGATATGTTTACCATCCGCCATTACAAGAGCGATTTCCATAATCTGCGGGTGGCCATCGTCGGCGACATCCTGCACTCGCGGGTGGCACGCTCCCAGATTCATGCGCTTACCACACTGGGCGTACCGGAGGTGCGCGTCATTGCGCCTAAAACCCTGTTGCCCGCCAAGGTTGAGCGGCTTGGCGTACATGTTTATCACGAAATGGAGCGAGGGTTGAAGGATGTGGATGTGTTGCTGATGCTGCGCCTGCAGAATGAACGCATGCTGAGCGCACGCCTTCCCAGCACGGAAGAATACTTCAAGTATTATGGGCTTACGCAGGAAAAACTGTCCCTGGCGAAGCGCGATGCCATTGTGCTGCATCCGGGACCGATGAATCGTGGTGTGGAAATCGATTCCGCGGTAGCCGACGGCGGACAGTCGGTGATTCTGCCGCAAGTCACATTCGGCATCGCGGTGCGAATGGCCGTGATGTCGATCCTGGCCGGGTAACTAGTCGTCCCGCAGGCGGCTGCACTTATGGGATTACGAGCATGATTAATAAAGATATCTTGTGTCATCCAAGCCCTATGTCTTGGGTGAGTCCGCTATCTTCCAGCTGCCGGACTTAGATTAAAAGCAGCATGAAACTCCTTATTAAAAACGGCCGCGTTGTAGATCCCGGAAACGGGATCGACGCCATCATGGACGTATTCGTCGCCGCCGGTAAAATTGTCGGCATGGGCGCGGCCCCGGCTGGCTTCCACGCCAATCGTGAAATAAATGCGAAGGACTTGGTGGTGTGTCCCGGTCTGGTGGATCTGTCCGCGCGCCTGCGCGAGCCGGGTTTTGAGTATAAGGCTACGCTGGAATCCGAAATGGAAGCGGCTGTAGCGGGCGGTATCACCAGCCTGGCATGCTCGCCGGACACAGATCCACCGCTGGACGAACCGGGGCTGGTGGAAATGCTGAAGCATCGTGCCAGAAGCCTCAACCAGGCCCATGTCTATCCCATCGGAGCGCTCACTCAAGGCCTGCAGGGAGAAAGGCTCACGGAAATGGCTGAATTACGCGACGCGGGCTGCGTTGCTTTTGGCCAGTCAGATATGCCGCTTACCAACGCGCGAGTCATGATGCATGCGATGCAATACGCTTCCACCTTCGGCTTCGGAGTATGGCTGCGTCCGCAGGATGCGAGTCTCGCCGACGGTGGCGTGGCCCATGACGGCGAAGTGGCGACACGGTTGGGCCTGCCAGCGGTTTCCGTATGCGCGGAAACCGTAGCCTTATCAAATATTATTCTGATGGCGAGGGAGACAGGCGCTGCCGTGCACTTGTGCAGAATCTCCAGTGCGGAAGGTGTTGCCATGGTGCGGGCGGCGAGGCTGCAAGGTCTGCCGGTTACCTGTGATGTGACGGCCAATCACATCCATCTCTCGGAAATGGATATCGGGTTTTTTGATTCCAATTGCCATCTCGTTCCTCCGTTGCGGGGATTAAGTGATCGGAATGCGCTACGCGCGGGCCTGTTGGACGGCACGATAGACGCGATATGTTCCGACCACACGCCCGTGGACGACGATGCCAAGCTATTACCCTTTGGTGAGGCTGAAGCGGGTGCCACCGGCCTGGAGTTGTTGTTGCCGCTGACCTTGAAATGGGCAATGGAGATGAAGATTCCATTGGCTGCAGCGGTGGCCAGGATTACCGTGGAGCCGGCCCGGATACTGGGTATAGATGCGGGTCACCTATCTCCCGGCACCGCCGCTGATCTGTGTATTTTTGACCCTGATCAATACTGGAAGGTAGAAGCGGCAGCACTCAAAAGCCAGGGCAAAAATACGCCGTTTCTGGGTATGGAACTACAAGGCAGAGTAAAATATACCTTGGTTAACGGCAACATTGTGCATCAAGGCTAACGCAGCCTGCAGCCAGATATCCTCCCACATCTGTAATCACTATTTGGAACATCATGACAAACCCTCTGCTGGATTTTTCCGGACTCCCGCGCTTCGCGGATATTCGAACCGAACATATCACTCCGGCGGTAACGCTACTGCTTGCTGATAACCGCGCCATCATTGCCAGGATACGTGATGATACCGCCATGCCCACCTGGCGGAATTTCGTGCAACCGTTGGATGATGCCAACGAGCGCCTGTCTCGTGCCTGGGGCCAGGTAGCGCATTTGAACGCCGTGGTGAACAGCCCGGAATTACGCGAAATATATAACGCCAATCTGCCGTACGTAACTCAGTATTATGCGGAATTGAGTCAGGATCCGGCGTTATTCGAGAAATTCAAGCAGCTCCGCAATGGTTCGGAATTTGAAAGCCTGAATCGTGCGCGAAAAAAAATTGTCGAGAACGAGTTACGGGATTTCCGTTTGGGCGGAGCGGAGCTCCAGTCACAGGAAAAAAAACGTTTTCTCGAGATCCAGGAAGAGCTGTCGGCGCTTTCTTCCAGATTCAACGATAACCTGCTGGATGCCACCAACAGTTTTATGCTGCATGTGGAGAATGCGGACGAGTTATCCGGTATCCCCGCGGACGTACTGGAAACGGCAAGGGAAACCGCCGCAAAAGAGGGTACGCCAGGCTGGAAATTCACATTGCACGCCCCTTCTTATATGCCCATCATGCAGTATGCGGACAATCGGGCACTACGCGAGAAAATGTATCATGCCTATTCCACCCGCGCGAGCGAGCTGGGCAAAGTGGAGTGGAACAATACGCCGTTGATCAGCAAGATACTTGAGCTGCGCGAGGAAGAGGCGCGGATGCTCGGATTTGAGTGCTACGCCGAGGCGTCGCTCGTGACAAAAATGGCTTCGACCCCAAAACAGGTACTGGATTTTCTGGGTGAGCTTGCCACCAAGGCCAGACCTTACGCTGAACGCGATCTGGAAGAATTGTCCCGGTTTGCGGCCGGCAAGCTACAGTTGGGAAAATTGGAGGCATGGGATCTGGCTTATGCCAGTGAGAAGCTGCGCCTTGACCGCTATGCGTTCTCCGAGCAGGAAGTAAAGCAATATTTCCCTGAAAGCAGTGTACTGCGGGGCATGTTCGCGCTGGTGGAGAATCTCTATGGCATTGTTATTTCCCCGCCGCCGGAGGCGGCCGGTATTCAGCTCTGGCACCCTGATGTAAAGTTTTTTATGATAAGGGATTCTGAAGGAAACCTGATCGGGCAATTCTATCTTGACCTCTATGCGCGTCCCGGCAAGCGTGGCGGAGGATGGATGGATGACGCCATCAATCGCCGCCGGATCGGAACCGGGGAACTCAGCATCCAGGCGCCTGTGGCGTATCTCACATGCAATTTCTCCGCACCCGTGCCCTTGAACGGACAAATTCGCCCTGCCCTGTTTACTCATGACGAAGTCATTACGCTATTCCATGAATTCGGTCATGGCCTCCATCATCTTCTTACCCAGGTTGAAGACCTGGGTGTGTCCGGGATCAATGGCGTGGAGTGGGATGCGGTGGAACTGCCCAGTCAATTCATGGAAAACTTTTGCTGGGAACGTGAAGTGCTGATGAACATGACAAACCATGTGGATACGGGCGAGCCTATTCCACGGGTGCTTTTCGACAAAATGCTGGCCGCAAGGAACTTTCAGAGCGGTCTTCAAATGCTTCGCCAGATAGAATTTGCACTGTTTGATATGCGGCTGCATTCTGATTTCAACCCGCGGGGGAAGAAAACGGTACAGCAATTACTGGATGAGATTCGCGCACGGGTTGCGGTCGTCATTCCGCCGCCATTTAATCGCTTCCCCAACAGCTTCTCGCATATCTTTGGCGGGGGTTATGCGGCGGGATATTACAGCTACAAATGGGCGGAAGTTTTGTCCGCCGACGCATACAGCCTGTTTGAGGAAAGCAATGACGGGGAACTAATCAATGCCAAAACCGGCGCCCGCTTCCGGAATGAAATTCTCGCCGTCGGCGGAAGCCGTCCGGCGCTGGAATCGTTCATCGCATTCCGCGGGCGTGGGCCAAAAATTGATGCGCTGCTGCGCCACCATGGTATGGCGGAAGCATGAAATGCCACGCGGAATGTGGCGTCCCCTCACTCCCCTTGCGAAGCAAATCTGCATAAAAAAGCGCCCCCGCAAAGCGGGCGCAACAATTATCAGGCAAGGCGCCGCATGACCGGATTTTCATGTGGCGCGATGCGCTTTGCTTATCGCGTCCTGCATCTTGACTGACTGCGTCATATAGCAAAAAAATCCGGGCAGACGCACGAGGGGGGCGCAGGGACCGGCGCGGAACAAATACGGATGGCAGCGTGTATTAATCCTTGCAACGACATCTGTCCAACGCTAGTATAGTAAAGGCATTCCGGCACACACAATTCAAGTCCGTAATATAAATATTCATGCAAATTCCTTTCTGTCATTTACGGACTCAATGGGGAAACCATCGGTCAAAGTGATGGAAGAAAGGTGATTAAATCCCGCTCGACAACAGGAGAAAACCAGATGAAATATGTTAAATGGGTTGCCACAGCCACGATATTGACTACGGTACTGATGGGTTGCGCGCAGACGCCTCCCGCGCCCCAGGCCCAGAAATACAAAGATGGCGAATTACCCGTTCCCGCGAATTACAAGGGCTGGCCTAAATTTTTGTCTGAAATCCAGCGCGCCGATACTAAACAGGTCCGCGAAATCTATATTAACCCTATCGGGCATAGCACAAAAATGGGCGAGGCTTTCCCCAACGGTACTATTTCTGTAATGGAAATCTACAAGGCGCGTGAAGCCGCGGATGGCACGCCGCTGAAGGGTGCCGATGGCAAGTTTGTCAAAGGCGACCTGCTGAAAGTGGCCGTAATGGGCAAAGGTGCCGGCTGGGGCGAAAGCGTAATGCCTCCCGATCTCAGGAATGGCGACTGGATATACGCCATGTATATGGCGGATGGAAAAACGAAGGCACCGGATGATACCGTCACCTGCCGTGCCTGTCATCTACCGCTGACAGACAAGGATTATATTTTCCGCTATGACGAGTATTTTCAGAAGCGAATAAACTAATACGCGGATACGCGATGATTCATTTACGCTCGGCTGCCTCAATCAGCGAGCGCAATTAACTCAGTTTGCCGTGGCATTGTTTATACTTCTTTCCTGATCCGCATGGACATGGATCGTTGCGGCCGACCTTCCCGCCCTGGCGTACAAATGGTTGATGTTTTTCCAGGCGCTGTTCGTCACGACCTTCGTGATCGCCCGCCTCATCCAGCGCCTCCTCGTAAGCCGCATGGTGATACTGGACATTCACTGGCGCCTGCTGTGTTTCCGCTACCGCTTCCACCTGCTGCTCACTTCTGATCTGAACGGTCATGAGTACCCGGGTGACCTCTGTCTTGATCTCTTCAAGCATGGAAGTAAATAGCTCAAAGGCCTCGCGTTTGTATTCCTGCTTGGGATTTTTCTGTGCATACCCCCGCAAATGAATACCCTGACGCAGATGATCGAGCGCCGCGAGATGCTCCCGCCAGTGGGTGTCGAGGCTTTGCAGCATCACTGCCCTCTCGTATTGATGCATAACGTTGACGCCGACCTGATCTACTTTTGCGGAATAATGTTCCTGCGCTATCCCGGTGATGCGCTGGTGAAGACTTTCTTCATGCAGGTCAGGTTCTTTCTCCAGCCACTCCCGTAACGGTAACTGCAACTGATATTCGGCAGCCAATGCCTTTTCCAGTCCCGGTATATCCCACTGCTCCTCGACGCTTTGCGGCGGCACATAGAGGGCGATAAGACCGCCCAGCACGTCCCCGCGCATGGCGGTGACCGTCTCTGAAATATCCTGAGACTCGAGAAGTTCGTTACGCTGCTCATAGATCACCTTGCGCTGATCGTTGGCAACATCATCGTATTCCAGCAATTGTTTGCGCATGTCGAAATTACGGGCTTCCACCTTGCGCTGGGCATTTTCAATGGCGCGAGTAACCCAGGGGTGCTCAATGGCCTCGCCCTCCGGCATGTTGAGCTTCTGCATGATGTTTGCCACACGATCCGATGCGAAAATGCGCAGAAGCGGATCCTCCAGCGAAAGATAGAAACGGCTGGAACCGGGGTCTCCCTGGCGGCCGGAGCGGCCGCGCAACTGGTTATCCACGCGCCGGGATTCATGCCGTTCGGTGCCGATGATATGGAGGCCCCCTTGCTTCAGCACTTCCTCGTGAAGCCGCTGCCATTCCTCCTGCAATTCCGCGGTACGCTCAAGCTTCGCAGGTTCGCTCATGGTTTCGTCGGTACGGATGCGCTCGAGCTCCGGCTCCGGATTGCCTCCCAGCACAATGTCAGTACCTCTGCCCGCCATATTGGTGGCAATGGTAACCATCTTCGGGCGCCCTGCCTGGGTGACGATCTCCGCTTCTCTTGCATGCTGTTTGGCATTGAGTACCTGATGCGGCAACTGCTCCTGAGTAAGTAATCCGGACAGCAGCTCATTGTTCTCGATAGAGGTGGTTCCGACCAGAACAGGTTGCCCCCTCTCATAGCAGTCTTTGATATCCGCGATGATGGCACGATTCTTCTCGTCCATGGTGCGGAATACCTGATCCATGCGATCATTACGTATCATGGGACGATGGGTTGGAATGATCACCGTTTCCAATCCGTAAATCTGCTGAAACTCGTAAGCCTCGGTATCGGCCGTACCCGTCATGCCCGCCAATTTGTGATACATGCGGAAATAATTCTGAAAAGTGATCGAGGCCAGTGTCTGATTCTCTTTCTGGATCGGGACACCCTCTTTTGCTTCCACCGCCTGATGCAATCCTTCCGACCAGCGCCTGCCTGACATCAGCCGTCCGGTAAACTCATCGACGATGACGACTTCGCCGTCCTGCACCACATAATGCTGGTCACGAAGAAATAAGGCATGGGCACGCAGTCCCGCGTAAAGATGATGAACGAGGTTGATATTGGCGGGATCGTATAGGCTGGTGCCCGGCGTCAGCAGTCCGCTCTGGGCAAGCAGTTTTTCCGCATGCTCAAAACCCGCCTCGCTCAATAGCACCTGCTGGGATTTTTCATCCACGCTAAAATCGCCGGGGTGCTTCTCTGTTTCCTGGCGGACAAGCTTTGGAATTAGCACATTCATACGCAAATAGACGTCGGTGCTGCCTTCCGCCTGGCCAGATATGATCAGCGGAGTGCGCGCCTCGTCAATCAGAATGGAATCCACTTCGTCAACGATGGCATAATTGAGTAACCGCTGAACACGCTCGACAGGGTGATTCACCATATTGTCGCGCAGGTAATCAAACCCATATTCGTTGTTGGTGCCATAGGTAATGCCGGCGGCGTAGGCGGCCTGCTTGTCGCCGTGGTCCATTTGGGAAAGAATCACGCCGACGCTGATACCGAGGAATTGATAGATGCGTCCCATCCACTCCGCATCCCGCTTGGCGAGATAGTCATTCACTGTCACCAGATGAACGCCTTTGTCGGCCAGTGCATTGAGGTAGGCAGGCAAGGTCGCCATCAACGTTTTTCCTTCGCCTGTACGCATCTCGGCGATTTTTCCGCTATGCAGCACCATGCCGCCAATCAACTGTACGTCAAAATGCCGCATTCCGAGTATGCGTTTGCTGGTCTCGCGCACCACGGCAAACACCTCCGGCAACAATGCATCGAGCGTTGCGCCATCGGCAATGCGTTGCCTGAACTCATCGGTCTTGGCGCGTAACTCAGCGTCAGTCAGGGATGCTATCCTGGCTTCCAGCGCGTTGATCGTTCCCACAGCCTGGAAATACTGTTTGATCAGCCGGTCATTTCGGCTTCCGAAGACCTTCTTGAGCAGATTGTTCAGCATGAAATCTCGAAAAAATTCTATTTAAACAAACGTCCAAAAAATAAGGGGTGAGGTTTTTGGCCTCACCCCCGCAGCAGAGTATTAATCCGGCTCAACCAGGCATCTTCAAGAATCGTGACGGATTTTGCGGCAAGCCCTTGTGCCTGACTTCAAAATGCAGATGCGGGCCGGTGGAACGGCCAGTGCTGCCCACTTCCGCGATCTTCTGTCCCCGCACGACAACCTGGCCCACTTTGACCGTGCGCTTGGATGCGTGGGCATAACGGCTGACGAGATCATTGCCGTGGTCAACATCTATCATATTACCATATTCGGAATGGAAACCGGAATACACGACCACGCCTCCCGCGGCGGCGACGATCGGAGTACCCGTTGCGGCTGTGAAATCCACCCCTTCGTGGAAAACACTTCTTCCCGTGAAGGGATCGATGCGCACACCAAAACCGGAGGAGTACCATTTTGTACTGACCGGCATAATGGAAGGAAGCATTTTTTTCTTGAGCCTGTCTTGCATCAACACGGAATCCAAGGCACCAAACTTGTCGGCCCGATCATCCAGAATGAGCGACAGTTCCTGGATTTTATTGCTGACTTCCAGAAGTGACATTTCCTGAGACGGTAAGGAAGAAGCGACTCCTCCCTGCCCCGGACGCTGGTTGAACAAAAATTCCTGCGGCTTGATTCCTGACAATTCCGCCAGACGGGCGCCCACCGAATCGAGCCGTAGCAGTTGAGCCTGCATCTGGCCCATTCTGACCGCCATCGCGTTGAGGCTATCACGCAAATACGATTGGGTCTTTTGCTGTTCTTCCGCCTGCACGCTCAAAACCAGCGATCGCAAGGTGGGGCTGTCGATCTTGTCAGCGTAACGCAGGGAAAGATAATTCAGCGCCATCGCCAATAACACAGCGCTTAACAGGAATGCTCCCGCGGCAAGGGCAAGATGCAAGCGGGTTAAGGTCAGTGTTCGCGCCTTTGCCAAATTATTGGAAACTAGAATAATATTCATCTTTATTCCCTGATTGTCATTCAGCCATGGCCGCACGCAAGATTACTTTTTACCTCGGCGCCCTCAGCACTATGTCCGATCATCAACGGTTATTCGGCTACCTGGACAAACTAACCGCGATGCAACGGGTATTCATGGATATCGCTCCGCCGCAATTGGCTCAACGCTGCACTCTGGGCGGGTTCTTCGAAGGGAACCTGACCCTGTGTGCGCACAACGGTGCGATCGCAGCGAAACTCAGGCAAATTTTGCCGTCGTTATTATTAAAATTCCGGGCGAGAGGTTATGAGGTTACTGCAATTCGGGTTACTGTGCAAGCAGATTACCGTTCTGTTACAGGGCATGGGCTATCCGCAAACGGGCCAGCTGGAAAGCAGAAAATAGGCCAGGCCGGTGTGAAAAGCCTGATCGGACTGGCTGCGGAATTGCCTCCATCGCCTCTGAAAACGGCGGTCGAATCGTTGCTGAAGAAGCAGAACGATTAAAAATATGCCGAAAAACCATATGGCGGAAATAATATGGAAAGGGGGAAACAGCGCATGAATTGTAACCGCTTGCCTGCCTGAGTATCGCCCCAGCTGACAAAACGTGAGCCAGGCATTACATACTGATTGTTTTCTACCGTTTCCGTACTGGCAGTATTGCCAATTTCCAACCCCAAGAAGTGCAGTATGATGTTGCTTAAATCGAATGCGTCGGGCGTGAATAACTCTGCGGGGTACTTGAAGTCTAGCGACTTTTGCGGTGTGGTTCAGTTACCAAGCGCGTTCGTCCAGTTCCTCTTGCGTGAAGCGATTCATGTCACTGCCCTTGGGCAGCTACTGCCGCAGCAAGCAGTTGACACTCTCGTTGGTGTCCGCTGCCATTTCTCGCTCCTGATTGTCTTCCACCTAGCTCCGATTGCGTACATGACCAAATCCCTCCCCCGCCGATTCCGCGCTGGCTTGCCTACCTTGACCAGCACCGCTAACAGAGTGATGTGTTCCAATAGCTTGCGTTGTGCCCCTTACATGAATATGATCCCGATCATTGAAAGATCTTCTCAATTTGGGTTTAATAGTCGACCAAGGAGGAATTGGATATGCTTAAATTCTCAGTGTTGACTGTCGCGCTATCGATGGCGATTACGCCAGATATGGCCTCTGCTTCGGTCATTGGTTTTTTGGGAAATTTTGACGTAATCAATGATACCGGTAAAACCGCGCATGGCTTTGAAATTGATCTCGAAGGCCTGCATAGCTCCGATATCACCGACACGTTTGGCGGAGCTGGCCGAGGCTTTCCAAGTGGTCGCGGCTTTGACCCTTTAACAAGCGTAGAACGTTATGGCGCCCCTACTATTTCTGAGTACGCGAATGGTGCGACGTTCGGTACAAAAGTAACCTATCGCGGTCTTTTCGATGGGGCGAGCTGGGATTTCGGTACGCCAAGCGGAACTTTCATTACACCTGGAGATAATTGCTGGTCTGGTGGCGGCGTCGGTTATGGTCCAGGTACGCCTTGCGATCACTTTGGTGTCGGTACGACCCATAACGCAACCAAGACCACCTATAGCTGGCTGGTCGAGACTGCAACGCCCGGTGTATTGACCAATGGGGTTGTCAATCTTCCTGCGCCAGTTTGGAATGTAACTCCCTCACCCGTCCCCGCTGCACCCCCTGTGGTGGCAGCCCACATTCAGGCCCCTGCCCCCGAAAATAATGTTGAGTTTGGAGATGCGCTATGGGTTAAGGTTTTTACAACAGAGTTTGATGCTCCGGTTGGTCTGGAAGAGCTGGTGGGCGACAATTCCAAAATCAAGGAGGTCGAAAACCATACCGAAGTCGAGTGGGCATTATTGCAGATAGATAACAAGAATCCCGATGTCGGCATATTGGATAATGGAGGGGATGCTCCGGTCGGAGTGAATGCAGAATCGGTGATTCGTCGTTATGAATTCTACAATTATATAGGTGCGTATGATCCGGAAACTCATGAAGCAAAATTTATTAGAGACCCGGTTTTGGGCTATGGTGACTCAAACCCCGCCCCGAGCGACATCGGCAACTACTTGGGCGCTCAGAATGCAGCGGTCAACTTGAATATAGCTGTCGTGCCTGAACCGGAAACCTATGCCATGCTGTTGGCCGGTTTGGGCTTGTTGGGCTTTATGACACTTCGTCGCAAGATTGCTTAAGCTAGGGCCGCTTCGTATGTGGCTTTTCGTTTTTAGCACCTGAGCGTCTCTTCCTGTCACATTTCCACCTGTGGCGAAAGTCTAAGACATTTAATTCGAGCCTCGCCCCGGTTAGCTTTAACCTTTATTTACACATCAACAGATATCATGTTGGTCTCTATCTCATCTTTTACAAATGGTGGCGGCACCTCAAGTGGGACAATACGCACCTTGGCGTAAACTTCTCCGTTCATCACCTCCGTGTTTACCACTTCCCACTTGAAAGCAAAATTAAAGCTGACATCCTTGTGAAGCCTGTTAGCAAGGAATGTTCGAGCATTTGAACCAATTTTATCATCCAAGAGATCGGCATTTTCCATGAACGTAACGTCTAAAAACCAATGTGTATTCATCTCATGAGGCAGAAAATCGATAGATGCCGCTATGTTGAAGTATACGAATGAATCGTCCTTTGAATACCCAAGGGTACAATTTTTGAATTGAGCCATTTTGGTTCTCCCCTGTGTCGAATTAGGCATGCGTTATGCATACATACGAATGGAAAAAGTCTTTGTCAGCCAAGATTCAGCCTGTTGCCGTACACGTGAAGACGGCTTTGAAGCTAACACTCGACCGCACCTGACGGCTGTCCGATCCAGCCGGAGCCAACTTGCAAAATCCTTAATCCGCTTGTTTCCTCAAAAACGCCGGAATATCCAGCATATCCACTCCCGACTGTTTCATGGCTTCCACGGTGGCATCGCGCCTCCTGTTCGAACGAATCGCGGCGGGAGCATCCAGTTCCTTCCAGTTCACGGTGTCCGAGAACATGATGTTGTCCGTCCCGGTGCGTGTGTGAATCACACTCAGCGGTTTGGGCTGCATGCGGTTACCCACGCCGCCAAGGCCTGTCGCCACCATGGTGACCCGCAGGTTGTCCTGCATGTTCTCGTCGATCACGGTACCGACAATCACGGTGGCATCGTCGGCGGTAAACCCCTTGATGGTATTCATGACTTCGTGGACTTCCCGCATTTTCATTCCCGAGCTGGCGGTAATGTTGACCAGTATGCCACGTGCGCCGGAGAGATTCACATCTTCCAGCAGGGGGCTGGCCACTGCCTGCTCCGCCGCTGCGCGCGCGCGTTCGACACCTGCAGCAGTTGCGGAACCCATCATTGCCATACCCATTTCCGACATGACGGTTTTCACGTCAGCAAAATCAACGTTTACCAAGCCCGGGCAATTGATCACTTCCGCGATTCCCGCGACGGCGCCATACAGCACATTATTGGCGGCCTTGAATGCATCCAGCATGCTGACATCGTCGCCCAGCACCACCATCAGTTTGTCATTGGGAATCACGATCAACGAATCGACATGCTGTGACAGCGCTTCCATACCGGCCTGCGCTGCTTTAAGGCGTCTTCCTTCGAAGGAAAAGGGTTTGGTAACCACCGCCACGGTAAGAATATCCAATTCCTTCGCCACCTGCGCCACCACCGGCGCGGCGCCGGTACCGGTACCGCCACCCATCCCGGCGGTGACAAAGAGCATATCGGCGCCTTCAATCAGTTCCGCGATGCGGTCGCGGTCTTCCATCGCGGCGTCGCGTCCGATTTCCGGATTGGCTCCCGCTCCCAGCCCCTTGGTGATCGCGGATCCCAATTGCAACTGGGTACGCGCTTGATTACGCTTCAGTGCCTGGGCATCGGTATTGGCGGAAATGAACTCGACACCTTGCACCCCATTCTGAATCATGTGGTCCACCGCATTGCCGCCGCAACCGCCGATGCCAATGACCTTGATAACGGCTTCCTGAGTTTGTGTATCCATTATTTCGAACATGGCGCTTCTCCTTTAAAAATTGTTAGTTAAACTTTATGCGGGCTCCTGTTTTTTACGCCGCTGTCAAAAATTCCCTTGAAACCAGCTCTTCATTCTTTCAAGAATCCGCTTGAATGAGTTGCCCTGCAGCCTGGTATGCTGATGCCGCTGAAACTGCTCCATGCCGGCCATGATCAGCCCCACGCCGGTAGAACAGCGCGGCGTGAGCACCACTTCCGCCAATCCGCCGCGATAGTGCGGCAATCCCAGCCGCACCGGCATGTGGAATATCTCCTCGCCCAGCTCCACCATGCCATGCAGGGAGCTGCTGCCGCCGGTGATGACGATCCCGGACGAAAGCAATTCCTCGAAACCGCTGCGGCGCAACTCCGCCTGCACAAGGGAATAGAGTTCTTCCACGCGCGGCTCGATCACTTCCGCCAGCGTCTGGCGGGAAAGCTGGCGCGCGGCCCGCTCGCCCACACCCGCGACTTCCACCATTCCGCGCGGGTCGGCCATGCCGCGCAACGCGCAGCCGTAGCGGCACTTGATATCCTCGGCATCCTTGGTCGGCGTACGCAACGCCATCGCGATGTCATTGGTAATCTGGTCACCGGCAATCGGGATTACGGCGGTATGACGAATCGCGCCATGCGTGAACACCGCGATATCAGTAGTACCCCCGCCGATGTCCACCAGACATACGCCCAGATCTTTCTCGTCTTCCGATAGGACGGCCATTGCCGAGGCCAGCGGTTGCAACACCAGATCACGCACTTCCAGGCCGCAGCGGCGCACGCATTTCATGATGTTCTGCGCCGCGGACACCGCACCGGTAACAATATGCACTTTCACCTCCAGCCGTACGCCGCTCATGCCGATAGGCTCACGCACATCCTCCTGCCCGTCGATAATAAATTCCTGATTGAGGACATGGAGAACTTGCTGATCGTTGAGAATATTCACGGCCTTGGCGGTTTCCATCACGCGCTCGACATCCAGCTGCGATACTTCCTTGTCCTTGATTGCGACCATTCCATGGGAATTGAAACTCTTGATATGACTGCCGGCAATGCCGGTATATACCTCGCGAATTTTGCAGTCGGCCATGAGCTCAGCCTCTTCCAGCGCACGCTGGATCGCGCTCACCGTGGTCTCGATGTTGACGACGACGCCTTTTTTCAAACCGCGCGAGGGATGGCTGCCCATGCCGATAACCTCGAATCCGCCCTCGGGCTTTACCTCCGCGACGATGGCAATGATCTTCGATGTGCCGATATCGAGGCCAACGATCAAGTTCTTGTTTTCATTGATTCTACTCATCTGCTTCATGACCTTAATTTCGTGGAGCTTTCTTCCCGCCTGGCTTTTCCGTCATCCCTTCGGCTCGCACAGCGAAACCGTTGGGGTAACGCAAATCCACATGGCTCAATTGCTGGTTTAGTCGCGCAATGCTGTAGTCATGCGCCCGGGCATACCGCGCCAGCCTCGATTCCATCTGCTCGCGCCCGAGTTCCAGTACGATTCCATTATCCAGGTGAAGCTGCCAGGCACGACGGGGCGAGAGATTCACCCGCTCGATGCGCTGTTGCAAGGGCCGCAGCAATTCAGTAAAGACGGCGTATTGCCGCGCCATGTCATGCGAGCTCCCGGGCGGCCCATCGAATACAGGCAGTATTTCGTCAGACGCGGCGTTGAATGTTTCGCCATGCGTGTTCACCAATGCGTCACCGCCCCAGCGGGCCAGCGCGATATGTTCCTCGAGCGTCACTTCCAGGCTCTGCGGCCAGTGCCGCCGCACGCGTGCAACACGCACCCAGGACAACTTCCCGAACGCATGACGCATGGCATTGAGGTCAAGGGTGAGGAAACTTCCAATGAATTCGCTGTGAACCGCGCTTTCGATCTGTTCCCGTGTCACATGCCTCAGTTTGCCGTCACCGCTGTCGCTACCGCTGACACTCAGCGCCTTCACCGGCAATACCGGCAGACTCAGCGCCCACTGGCTGGCGGTATAAGCCGCCATCAACGCAACTAGCACAAATAGTGAATTGGCCAGCAAGTCCAGCGCCTGATGGTTATCCCACATGGGCCAGCTCCAGTATTCGCAGCACCAGGTCATCAAACGATATTCCGACCGCTTTTGCCGCCATCGGCACGAGGCTGTGGTCGGTCATGCCGGGCGAAGTGTTGGTCTCAAGAAAATAGGGTTTACCGGATTTATCCAGTATCACATCCACCCTTCCCCATCCTTCACACCCCAACGTCTGATGCGCTCGCAGCGCCTGCGCCTGAATTGCCTGCTCATCCGCGGCGGATAAGCCGCTTGGGCAAAAATACCGGGTATCGTCGGAAAGATATTTAGCTTGATAATCGTATAAGCCACCCGCGGTCTCTATCCGTACCAGAGGCAGCGGGGTCTCCCCGAGTATGGCGGCAGTCAGTTCCATGCCTTCGATGAACTGCTCCGCCAGCACCATGGTGTCGTGCCTTGCCGCTGATTCATACGCAGCCGGCAAGTGCGCCACGGCCTTGACCTTGCTCAAGCCGATGGTTGATCCTTCCCGGGATGGCTTGACGATCAGCGGCAAGCCAAGCGTTTTTACCACCGCGTCAAAGTCACTTTGGGCGTTGAGCAGAATGTGGCGAGGGGTATCGATCCCCGCCGCCTGCCACAGCAGCTTGGTACGCCATTTATCCATGGCCAGCGCGCTCGCCATGACCCCGCTGCCGGTATAAGGCAAGCCCATAAGCTCCAGGGCACCCTGCACGGTACCATCTTCGCCATAGCGCCCATGCAGGGCAATATGCGCCCGGTCAAAACCTTGTTGCAGAAGCGCCTCCATGTGGTGTTCAGAGGGATCGAAAGGATAAGCATCCACATTCTGGCGTCGCAGCGCGGCAAGTACCGCGTTACCGCTTTTGAGTGAAATCTCACGCTCGGCGGAACGCCCTCCCAGCAAAACTGCAACTTTTCCAAAATCAGAGCGACTCATGATCGATCATCCCCGATGAGGTTGTCAGTGGCAGACTTTTGAATCTGGCTGGATTCATGAGACGAGCCGATGATTCGCACTTCCTGCACCAGCTCAATCCCGGCCTTTTCCTTCACGGTTTCGCGCACCGCAGCAATCACCGCTTCAATTTCAGCCGCCGTGGCGTCGCCGGTATTTACGATAAAATTCGCATGCTTGAACGAAACCATTGCGCCACCGGCACGAAAGCCCTTCAGTCCGCATGACTCGATCAGCCGCGCCGCGTGGTCTCCCGGCGGATTGCGAAATACTGACCCGGCGTTGGGCAGATTCAATGGCTGAGTGCTGATGCGCCGAGCGAGCAATTCCTTGATCTTTTTGCGCGACGCCGCGTCTTCACCCCGCAACAACCTGAATCCGCCCCCCACAAACCATTCCTCACCGGAGGGATTGCCCCCCTTCTGATCCCTGGTGACCGACTCCAGCTTCAACATGACGTGCCGATAACCAATCTCATAATCCCCCGGCAGGCGTTCGCGCAGTTGACCTGCACGGTTGAGTATCTGCACGTGTTCGACAACTCCCCAGGTTTCAGCGCCATAACAACCCGCATTCATCGCCAGCGCTCCGCCCACCGTCCCGGGTATGCCCGCCAGAAACTCCGCACCCGCCAGACTGTGCAATGCCGCGAAACGCGCGACCTTCGCGCAGGCCACGCCCGCTCCCGCAACTATCAATCCTTCATGTTCATCGTGCTGCTCCAGCCGCAGATCATTAAGCCGTGCATGCAGCACAACGACGGTGCCGCGCACCCCGCCGTCGCGCACCAGAAGATTGCTGCCGAGACCCACCATATAAACGGGCTCGTCCTCCGGCAGACCGCGTATGAATTGAGCCAGATCGGCCAGATCGGCCGGTATATAGAGACGCTCCGCCTCCCCGCCCGCGCGCCAGGAAGTGTATTTTTTCATCGATTCATTCATGCGTATCTCCCCGCGAAGGGCACGCAACCCATGAGTCAATCTAATTTCCGACATGTCCATTCATGCATCCAGATCCAGCGATATATATCTCTTGTGGAGAAAAACAGGACGCCCGTTATCCTTTTCCGCGATCGCGGACATCCTCAGGGTTGGGATCCTTTAACGAGATCAGGCGCCACCGCTCCCACCGATCCCGCTCCCATCACCAATACGACATCATTTTCCCGCGCCACGCCATGTATGGCGGCGGGCAGCTCATCCACCGTCTCGACAAATATCGGCTCAACCTTGCCCAGCACTCTCAGCGCACGCGCAAGCGACTTGCTGTCGGCCGCGACGATGGGCGCTTCGCCCGCCGGGTACACCTCTGTCAATAGCAGCACATCGGTGGTGGAGAGCACTTTGACGAAATCCTCGAACAAGTCGCGGGTGCGCGAATAGCGGTGCGGCTGGAATGCCAATACCAGCCTGCGGCCGGGGAAGGCACCACGTGCGGCCGCGATGGTGGCCGCCATTTCCACCGGGTGATGACCATAATCATCGACCAGCGTAAAACTCCCGCTCCCATTCGCTTCCCCGCTTGCCAGCCTGACTTCACCGTAGCGCTGAAATCGCCGGTCCACACCCCGAAAATTTGCCAGCGCCCTGATTATGGCGGCGTCTTTCACGCCGATCTCGTTACATACAGCAATTGCCGCAAGCGCGTTCTGGACATTATGCAACCCCGGCAAATTCAATACGATCTTGAGCTTGCGGGTCTTGCCATTCAAGCCTACCAGCGCGGTAAAGTGCATCTGTCCTTCACCATGGCGAATATCGGCAGCACGGATTTGCGCGGCATCCGATAAGCCGTAGGTAGTGATGGGCTTGGTCACATCGGGCAGAATTTCACGTACGTTGGCGTCGTCCACGCACAATACCGCCATACCGTAAAAAGGCAGGTGTTGCAGAAAATCAACAAATGCCTGCTTGAGTTTGCTGACATCGTGACCGTAGGTTTCCATATGATCGGCGTCTATATTGGTCACAACCGCCAGCACCGGTTGCAAATAGAGAAAGGAGGCATCGGATTCATCGGCCTCGACCACGATAAACTCGCCCCCGCCCAGCTTGGCATGAGAACCCGCGGCTTCCAGCCTGCCGCCGATAACGAACGTCGGATCCATTCCCGCTTCCGCGAGAATGCTGGCGACAAGGCTAGTGGTCGTGGTCTTCCCATGCGTGCCCGCGATGGCGATTCCCTGGCGCAATCTCAGCAGCTCTGCCAGCATGATGGCACGCGGTACCACCGGTACATTTCGCTCGCGTGCGGCAATCACTTCGGGGTTGTCCGCGCTGATCGCCGTGGATGTCACCACTGCATCCGCCGCTGCAACATGGCTGCTCGCATGGCCCGAATGAATAATCGCGCCCAGTTTCTTCAAGCGCCGGGTAATCGCGGTGCTGGACAAGTCCGAACCACTCACCTGGTAACCCAGATTGAGCAGCACTTCGGCGATTCCGCTCATGCCGGAACCGCCGATGCCTACAAAATGCACATGCTTGACTTTATGTTTCATACCCGGATCTTGTGAAATGTGAAATAAAAGGTAGTGATTAAAAGATGACGGTTTCCTTCATTTTCCACATTTAAGTTCTCATGTCCTTGCCATTCCCATACATGCTTCCGCAACCAGCCGGGTAGCATCCGGTTTCGCCAGCTGGCGAGCGTTCATCGCCATTTCCAGAAGCGTCTCGCGAGTCAACCCCATCAGCAATTCCGCCAATCCTTGCGGGGTCAGTTCACTTTGCGGCAACAGCACTGCAGCCTTCCTGTCACTCAGGAATTTTGCATTCGTCGTCTGGTGATCATCCACCGCATACGGAAAAGGCACCAGAATGCTTGCCACGCCGGAAGCGGTCAGTTCGGCGATGGTGAGCGCCCCAGCCCGGCAAACCACCACATCACTATCGGCGTAACGGGCGGCCATGTTTTCAATGAACGTGACCAGATCACCTTCCACTCCCGCGTCGGCGTAATTCTTTCTCAATATGTCCAGATGCCTTGTGCCTGCCTGATGCGTCACCAGCGGGCGCAGTTCTTCAGGAACCCGCTTCAATGCCTGCGGCACGATAGTATTCAGTGCTTGTGCGCCCAAGCTGCCGCCAATCACCAGCAATCTCAATTTCCCGCTGCGCATGGCGTATCGCTTGTCCGGCGATTCCAACTGGCTGATTTCGCTACGCACCGGGTTGCCGGAAAATATCACCTTCCCGTCGCCCCTCATCACACCGGGGAACCCCAGCAGGACTCTGTCGGCAAGTTTCGCCAATATCCTGTTGGCAAGGCCTGGAATCGAATTCTGCTCATGTATAAGCAATGGCTTATTCAGCAAAAAAGCCATCAATCCACCGGGAAATGCCGGATAACCACCCATGCCCAGCACCACATCGGGACGCACCCGGCCTATCACCCTGGCGCTTTGCCAACATGCACGCAACAGGCGTAATGGAAGCGTGAGCCAAGTCGCAATGTTCTTCCCGCGCAAGCCGGAGAAACGAATAGTCTCCATTTCGTAACCTCGCTGCGGCGCCAGCGTTATTTCCATGCCTCGCTCCGTTCCCAGCCACACCACACGCCAACCCGCCGTTTTCATGTAATCCGCCACCGCCAGCCCTGGAAACACATGCCCGCCGGTCCCTCCCGCCATGATGAGAATGGTGGGGATCAAGCTGAATTCTCCGCACCGGCCCGGCGCTGCGGCGTTATGCTCATATCGCATACCCTTTCATCAGTTGCCGGTTTTCCCAATCCACCCGCATCAGCACCGCCAGCGCGACACAATTGGCGACAATACTGCTGCCGCCAAAGCTCATCAGCGGCAGAGTCAATCCCTTTGTCGGCAATACCCCCATGTTTACACCCATGTTGATCAAGGCTTGTACTCCCAGCCATACGCCGATACCCTGTGCCACCAGCGCGGAGTAATGACGCTGCCGCACAGCGGCCTGACGGCCTATTACGAATGCCCGTATCACCAGCAACGCAAACAGCATCGTTACTGTCATGACCCCGATGAAGCCAAGCTCCTCCGCGATCACCGCGAGCAGAAAGTCAGTGTGTGCCTCAGGCAGATAGAAAAGTTTTTCCACGCTCCCGCCCAGGCCTACACCCAGCCATTCGCCGCGTCCGAATGCAATCAGGGCATGGCTCAACTGATAGCCCTTGCCATAGGGATCGTCCCACGGGTCCATGAATCCAAAAAACCGCTGCATGCGATAAGGCTCCATCCAGATCAGCGCCAGCAGGCAGACGGCTAGAAAGCCGGTCAATCCCGCGAATAGTTTCAGGTCCATGCCGCCCAGAAATAGTATCGCCATCATGATGACGGTGATGACAACGAATGCCCCCAGATCCGGTTCGAGCAGCAGAAGCGGACCCACCATCAGCATGACGATCAACATCGGAAAGAAACCTTTGCGGAAACTATCAAGGTAAGCAGCTTTGCGGACGGTATAGTTGGCGGCGTAAAACACCACGAACAGTTTCATGAACTCCGATGGCTGCAGGTTCACGAGCAGCAGTGGTATCCAGCGCCGGCTGCCATTGACTTCGCGGCCTACCCCGGGAATCAATACCAGCACCAGCAGCACCAGTCCCAGCAAAAACAGGTGCAACGAATACTTCTGCCATGCGGACGCCGGCACCTGGAAAGCAATCAGCCCTGCCAGCAAACCCACTCCCAAGTAAGCTCCATGCCGGACAAGAAAATAGGCAGGATGGCCATTGGTGCCCCGCCCCGCTTCGGCGATGGCGATAGAAGCGGAATAAACCATCACCAGCCCCAGGCTCAGCAACAATATCGCGGACCAGATCAAGGACTGATCAAAATTGGGCAGGCTTCTCTGGTAATTGATATCGCTCTGGTAGATCATCAGCTGGATACCGTGTTAATCATGTCTGAGGCGCCGGTCTGCAGACCTCTTACCGCCGCAACGAATACCTCCGCGCGGTGCACGTAATTCCTGAACATATCGAGGCTCGCACATGCCGGTGACATCAATACCGCATCCCCGTTTCGTGCCAGCGCAAAACTTCTCCGCACGGCTTCTTCCATCGTTGTCGCGTGATGCAGCGGCACCCCGCAGTCCTCAATCGCGGCGTAAATTTTTTTCGCATCGCGCCCGATCAACACCACGGCACGCGCGTGTTGCGTGACTGGCTGTGCCAATGGCGAAAAATCCTGCCCCTTGCCATCGCCGCCCGCGATCAGCACCACGCTTTGCGCCATACCTTCCAGCGCCGCGACCGTTGCGCCCACGTTGGTGCCCTTGGAATCATCGTAGAACGTGACGCCACCGAACGCCGCCACCTTTTCCATGCGATGCGGCAATCCCCTGAATTCACGCAGGGCTTGCAGCAATGGCGTGAATGGCAGGTCGATGGCGCGGCATAACGCCAATGCCGCCAGAGCGTTGGCCGCATTATGCAGGCCGGTGACACCCAGCTCGCCGGTTTTCATCAAGCGGGTTTTCCCCTGCGCCAACCAGATGTCTTCACCCTCGTGGAGCAAACCAAAATCATTATCGCCAACCGGCATATCCAGGCCGAAAGTCATCTGCCTTCTATCGGTCAATGCCATCGCGCGTACAAGAGGATCATCGCGGTTCAAAACCTGAACGCCGCCGCCCCCATGACCATTCCTTGTACCTCCCTGAAATATTCTCGCCTTCGCAGCAGCGTAGTCGTCCATTCCCGCATAGCGGTCGAAATGGTCTTCACTTAGATTCAGCACTGTCGCCGCATCAGGATCAAGATTCCGGGTGACTTCCAACTGAAAACTGGAAACCTCCAGTACCCATGCCTGCGGCTGCTTTCCCGAATCTTCCCGCCGCATCAGCGCATCCAGCACCGCCGGGCCGATGTTGCCTGCCACTTCGACGTCCCATCCCGCTTTCCTCATCATCGTCCCCGTCATGGCGGTTACCGTCGTCTTGCCGTTGGAACCGGTAATGGCCAGGATTCTTGGTTTTTCCACGCCCGGTTGCTTGATTGCCAAAGCGAAAAGCTCCATGTCCCCCATCACGGTCACACCGTCCCTCACCGCCGCCTGCACCAGCGGCTCCGCCACCGGCACGCCGGGACTGATGGCGACAAGGTCAAGACCGGCGAAGACCTCGGCCGCATAGGCGCCGGTGAATATCCGGGCGCGGGGGAGGATCTGTTTTACACTTTCAAGACAGGGGGGTGCTGCACGGCTGTCAGCCGCACGCACATTCGCGCCCATACGCGACAGCCAGTTGACCATGGAGAGTCCGGTTTCACCCATTCCGAGCACCAGCACGGTTTTACCTCGCAAATTCATGCACTGATCTTCTTTATCTCAATTTCAACGACGACAATCCAAACAGCACCAGCATCATGGTGATGATCCAGAAACGCACCACTACCTGGTTTTCCTTCCAGCCCTTCAATTCGTAGTGGTGATGCAGCGGCGCCATGCGAAAAATACGTTTGCCGACCAGCTTGAACGAAGCCACCTGCAGCATCACGGACAAGGTTTCCACCACGAAGACGCCACCCATGATGAGCAGCACAATTTCCTGGCGTACTATCACGGTCACAATCCCGAGTGCGGCGCCAAGAGCGAGCGCACCGACATCACCCATGAATACTTCCGCCGGATAGGCGTTGAACCACAGAAAAGCGAGCCCCGCGCCCGCGAGCGCGCCACAGAAGACCGCCAACTCACCCGCATGGGGGATATGAGGAATGCCGAGATACTTCGCGAATACCGCGTGGCCAGCTACGTAGGCAAAGATTGCCAGGGCGCTGCTGATCATGACGGTGGGCATGATCGCCAGGCCATCGAGCCCATCAGTCAAGTTGACCGCGTTGCTGGTTCCCACGATGACGAAATAGGCGAGTGTCACAAAGCCGGCCACGCCAAGCGGAATTGCCACTTGCTTGAAGAACGGCACAATCATGGTGGTCTGCGCGGGCAGATCGGCCGTCAAGGCAAGGTATAGGGCCACCAAAACGGCAATTGCCGACTGCCAGAAGAGCTTTGCCCTGGCGGATAATCCCTTCGGATTGCGATACACCACCTTGCGGTAATCATCCACCCAGCCGATTATGCCGAAACCCAGCGTAGTCACGAGCACCACCCATACATAACGATTGCTCAGGTCCGCCCAGAGTAAAGTGGAGATGGCAATGGATACCAGTATCAGCGCACCGCCCATCGTGGGCGTGCCCGCCTTGACAAGATGACTCTGCGGTCCGTCATCGCGTACCGATTGGCCTATTTTATAGGCGGTGAGCTTGCGTATCATGGCGGGGCCGATGATGAACGAAATCGCCAGGGAGGTAAGTGCCGCAAGAACCGTACGCAGGGTGATATAGTTAAACACGTTGAATACACGAATATCCTTCGCTAGCCATTGAGCGAGTTCTAGCAGCATGGCGGCCACCCCGATAAGACTTCGTTCCTCGAAACCCGCAAGGAATCGGGCTGGATCCGCTTACTCATGATTTCAACATGATTAGAATTCATAATTCCAACTCCTTGACCACCCGCTCCATTTGCATAAAGCGCGATCCCTTGATCAGAAATGTCACATTGGCTGCCAGATGACTTTTTGCCTCGGCCAGCAATTCCTCGATCTTTTCGAAATGCCTTGCTCCCGGACCAAATTTTGCCGCCGCACAGGCGCTCAATTCGCCCAGCGCAAATAATCTGTCAACTCCTGCGAGACGCGCTTCCTCACCGATGCGCTCATGAAAATCCCGCGCGCTTTCGCCCAGCTCACCCATGTCGCCAAGCACCAGCATTTTCTTACCCGGTGCCTTTGCCAGCACAGCCAGCGCGGCTTTAACCGACTCGGGGTTTGCGTTATAGCTGTCGTCTATCAATATCGCGTCATGCAAGCCACGTTTTTTCTGCAGCCGCCCTTTTACTCCGCGAAACCCGCCGAGTCCTGACGCGATCACTTTTGCATCAATTCCCATGGCTACCGCTACAGCCGCCGCCGCCAGCGCGTTGCGCACATTGTGTTCACCTGGCACCTGCAATTTCACCTCTTCGGCTCCGTCAGGCAGAATCAACGTCATGCTGCTGCCAAGAAAATCGGACTGGTAGCGCGCGCTCACCTTGGGTTCTCCGCCAAGACCAAAATCCACCACCGTTCTGTTACCCGCGAGTTTTCGCCACAGCGGAGCGCTCGGGTCATCGGCATTGATGATGGCTATCCCGTGTGGATCGAGTCCCTCAAAAATCTCACCCTTGGCGCGAGCGACCGCCTCCAATGAACCGAGCCCTTCAACATGCGCCACTCCCGCGTTCGTGATCAACGCTACGCCGGGCTTTGTCAGCCTGGCCAGATACCCAATCTCGCCCGCATGATTCATCCCCATTTCGATCACCGCATAAATATGCCGCTGGCGCAATCGCAATAGCATCACCGGCACGCCGATGTCATTGTTAAGATTGCCTTCCGTCGCCAGTACCCGGTCTGAGCCATCCGCCCCGTCCGCCGCTCGCCGCAATATGGATGCGATCATTTCTTTTACCGTGGTCTTGCCGTTGCTGCCGGTCACTGCAACCACCGGAATACTGAAGCCACTACGCCAATGCGCGGCCAGTTGCCCCAATCCCAGGCGAGTGTTCTCCACCAGGATCAGGGGGATTCCCGATGCCCGGCTTTCAGCTGCTGATTCCAGACAAACCATTGCGGCGGCTGCACCCTTTTTCGTCACGTCGGCTAGAAAATCATGGCCATCGAATTTCTCTCCAGTCAGCGCGACAAATAAATCGCCGCTTCCCACCGTACGGCTATCGGTACTAACGGCTGTGAAGCGCGCATCTTGACCACGCCATTCGCCATGCAACGCCTGCGCCGCTTGCCGCACCGTCATCATGTTTGCATCGTTGCTCTGATTAAGTCCCGCAGCGCCTGTCTTGCGACCTCGGCATCGCTGAACGGGAATTTTTTGCCGTCCACTTCCTGATACGTTTCATGTCCCTTTCCCGCGATTAACACGACATCATTTTTTTGCGCGCTCAGAATCGCCCGGTAGATAGCCGACCTCCGGTCTTCTTCGATGCGGTAACTGGCACCCGCACCCGCCGCGATCTGGCCGATAATGACACCAGGATCTTCTTTCCGCGGATTGTCGCTGGTGATGATGACTTCATCGGCGAGGCGAGTCGCCACAGCGCCCATTAAAGGGCGCTTGCCGCGGTCACGCTCGCCTCCGCAGCCAAATACACAGATCAATTTAGGGAGCGCGGTTCCCGGTTTTTCACTTGCACCTGAACCGGCATGGAGAATTTCGCGCAATGCCACCAGCACTTTTTCCAGGGCATCCGGCGTATGAGCATAATCCACCACTATCAGTGGCTGATCATCCCCCCCTATCTGCTCCATTCTGCCCGCCACCGGCCGTACTTGCCGCAAGACCTGCACAGCGTCGGCGAGCCTGATGCCGCTGGCCAGCAAGGTAGCCAGCACTCCCAGCAAATTTGAAGCGTTAAAGCTCCCCACCACGTTCGTTGCAAATCTCGAATACTCGGTTTCAAACCCCGTTTCAAACTCGATATCAAACTCCAGCCCTTGCGGGCTTAGTTTGAGATTCCGGCCCCGTACCACCCTGAATTTTTCCGAACTTCGAGGCTGAAGCGCCGGTTCGGTAAATCCATACCCGATCACCCTGGTCTCCAAGTCTGAAAGCTGTTGCGACAATTCGACACCGTACGCATCATCAAGGTTGAGTACGGCATATTTGAGTGCAGGCCAATGGAACAATCGTGCCTTTGCGGCGGCATATGCTTCCATGCTGCCGTGATAATCGAGATGATCACGCGAGAGATTGGTGAATACCGCGACCGCGAATGTCGATCCGCTGATACGCCCTTGCACTATCCCATGCGACGACACTTCCATTGCCACGCACTGCGCGCCGCGCAACAAATAGTCCGCCATCTCCCGGTGCAACAGAACCGCATCTGGCGTGGTGTTGGCGGTCGATTCGAGTTCCCCGGGAAAACCGGCTCCCAACGTGCCGATGATTGCCGTCTTTTTGCCCAGCGCGGTCATGGCCTGGGCAATCCAATGACTGCAGGAGGTCTTGCCATTCGTTCCGGTAATGCCTATAAGCCAGAGTTTTTGCGACGGGTGACCATAAACATGATCGGCAATGGCGCCCGCCTGGGCTCGCAATCCGGCTATCGGTAAATTGGGCACTTGCCACTCGGGATCCCATGCGAAACCACGGCGTTCCCACAGTACCGCGTTTGCCCCCGCCGCTATCGCTTGAGGGATGTACCTGCGTGCATCCAGTTGTTCTCCGGCATATGCCAGAAAAGTATCTCCTGTCTTCACCATACGGCTATCCGTAACCAGGCTGCCGATTCTGACACCCAGATGATCAAGAGCGCGGAAATCAAAATGCGCCTTTGATCTGGCCGTGAATTTCGAATCTCCAACTCCGGATTCTGGGTTCATACATCACCCTTCAACTCTGGCACCGCGGTAAACGACATGACGTTATTGGCGGGCGCGTCATACGGAACGTTCCGCATGCGCAAGGCGCCCTCCATGACCCGGCTGAATACGGGCGCCGCCACCGCGCCGCCAAAATACTGGCCCGCGGACGGTTCATCCAGCATCACCGCAATGACAAATCGCGGACTGGAAGCTGGTGCATAGCCGACAAACGTCGATAGGTAACGGTTTTTTGCGTAACCGTTACCCTCCAATTTATGCGCCGTGCCGGTTTTGCCCGCTACCCGGTAACCATTGATCTGGGCTTTCGGTGCAGTACCCCCCGGTTGTGCCACCATCTCCAGCATCCTGCTCACCGCGAGAGCGGTATCCCGCGATACCACCTGCTTACCCGCCACGGGTGCATCAAGCCTCAATAGCGACACGGGCTTCAATTCACCCTCGGCGGAGAATAAGGTATATGCACGCGCCAATTGCAGCAGACTCACGGCAATTCCGTGTCCATAGGACATGGTGGCCTGTTCGATGGGACGCCAGGTGTGGTATGGACGGAGCCTGCCGCTCACTTCTCCGGGAAATCCTGAACCGGTGGAAGCGCCAAACCCGGAATCGCTCAGCATTTCCCATAACGTTTGCGGCGGCAGCGACAAAGCAATCTTTGCGGAGCCGACGTTACTGGATTTTTGGATCACTTGTGCCACTGTCAACGGACCTTCCTTATGCGCGTCGCGTATCGTGGCCTTGCCTATGGAGAACGTCCCAGGTCCAGTCTCAAATATGGTGTCGGGCTTTATTCCTCCCGCCTCCAGCGCTGCCGCTATGGTGAATGGCTTCAGGGTTGAACCGGGTTCGAATACATCGGTCAAGGCTCTGTTGCGGGCTCGCCCGCCATTCATTCGCGCGCGGTTATTGGGGTTGTACGCCGGCAGATTGACGAGCGCCAGCAACTCGCCTGTCTGCGCATCCAGCACCACAATCCCCCCTGCCTTGGCTTTGTTGGCTTCAACCGCCTGTTTCAATTCCCGGAAAGCGAGATACTGAATTTTGCTGTCTATGGACAGCGCTATATTTTGACCCGAGCGCGGAGCCCGGATACTTTCCACATCCTCGACCACACGTCCTTTACGATCCTTGATGACACGTCGGCTTCCAGGTTTGCCCGCCAGTTCATCCTGCCACGCCAGCTCTACTCCTTCTTGTCCGTTATCGTCGATATCGGTAAAGCCAAGCATATGAGCCGTCAACTCGCCCGCCGGATAATACCGGCGATACTCACGTTTAAGAAATACACCCGGCAGATTGAGCTCGACCACCTTGGCTGCAACTTCTGGCGACAAGTGGCGCTTCAGGTACACGAAATCACGCCGCATGCCAGGTTGGGAGTCGTCCAGACGCCTGCGAATTTCCTTGGTATCCATCTCGATCAGGCTTGCCAGTTTTTTTAATTGTTCCGGGGTTGCATTCATATCCTGTGGACTCGACCATACCGATTCCACTGGTGTACTGATCGCCAGCGGTTCCCCATGCCGATCCGTGATTATTCCTCGATCCGCGCTCATTTCGAGTGTGCGGCTGTAGCGCGACTCGCCTTTCTGCTGCAAAAAGCCGTTGTGCATCCCCTGCAAATAGGCCGCGCGCCCCGCCAATCCCATCAGGCCCAGCAGCAAGCAAGCTGCCAGCAAGCGCGAGCGTCCGGCTGGCAAGATAAGGCGCGGTGCATGACGAGGCATCATGGTTTCAGTGCCTCCAAGGAATCGACGGATTTGGCGGAATCAGCCACACTCGTCAATGAGACAACCTGAACGCGTGAGGCATCGGGCACCTGCATGTGCAGTTGTCCCATGGCGATTTTTTCAATGCGCGTATGCATCGCCCACGTACTCTGTTCGAGTTGCAGTTGTCCCCATTCCACTGCCAGCCGCCCCGCCTGCTCCTGTTCCCTTTCCAGTTCCACAAAAAGCTTGCGCGCCTTGTGCTGTGAAGTCACAACACTCAGCGCGCAGGCGATGAGGATTAAAGTTAATAGAATATTTATCCTGATCACGTCGGTCTCTCATTAGCCGTGAACACCACGATAGCGAGCTTCCACTAGGTTGTATTGACTCGCTCCGCCACTCGCATTACTGCGCTTCTTGCCCTGGGATTGAGCGCCAATTCGGTTGCACCCGGTCGTATCGCCTTGCCTACTAAACGCAATTTGTGATGACCCAGAAGCTGCACCTCTTTTTCTCGTAGCGGCAGTCTGCGCGGCAGCTTGTCGGGATTTGCCGATTCACGCATAAAGCGTTTCACTAGCCGATCTTCCAGAGAGTGGAAACTGATGACTACGAGCCGTCCTCCGGGATTCAGTATCTCCACGCATTGCGGCAAGGCCAGCGACAGCTTGTCGAGCTCTTGGTTGAGATAAATCCGTATAGCCTGAAAAGTGCGCGTCGCCGGATTCTGTTTTTCCCGGGTATGCTCGTGCGAACGCACGGCCGCCGCCACAATCGCAGCAAGCTGAAGGGTGGTAGCAACAGGCTGTCGCGCTCTTGCCGCAACAATCGCTCTTGCAATCTGTTTAGCAAACCGTTCTTCGCCATAGTTTCTTATCACCTCTTCCAAATGTACTTCAGAAGCGCAAGCCAGCCATTCTGCGGCGGTCTGTCCCTGGCTTGTATCCATGCGCATATCGAGCGGCCCGTCCAGCCGAAAGCTGAATCCACGCGACGCTTCTTCAAGTTGCGGCGAAGATACGCCCAAGTCCAGCAACACTCCATCCACCCGGTCTACGCTCAGCTGCCGCAACGCCTGCTCGATCCGCGAGAAACTGCCATGAATCATGTGGAAACGGATATCGTTGATTGCCTGTCCCGCCGCCAGCGCAGCCAGATCTCTATCGAGCCCGATCAGTCTGCCGCTTTGCCCCAATCGTTCCAGTATCATCCGGCTGTGACCGCCACGCCCGAAAGTACCGTCGATATATATTCCATCCGGCTTGATGGCCAGCGCATCCACCGCTTCATGCGGCAAAACCGTAACATGTATGGACGTCTCGACCACGCCATTACAGTGAAAAACCGTCAAGTTCTGCCGGAATACCGTCTTTGAAGGCGAGAGCATTATCCATTTGCAGATTCCATTTCTCCTCGTCCCACAATTCGAATTTCGCACCCTGTCCCACCAGCACCACGTCTTTGCTCAGACCGGCAAACTGACGCAAGAGAGGGGGTACCAGTATGCGCCCGGCGCCATCCATATCCACATCACAGGCATTACCAATCAGAAGACGCTGCAGACCACGGATTTGTGGATTAAAACTGGAAAGACTGTTGAGCTTTTGCTCCAGAGGCTCCCATACGGGTTGCGGATATACCAGCAGGCACCGAGAGGGATCAGCGGTTACAACCAGACGGCCGGCACAAAAGGACATAAGTCCCTCACGGTATTTCGCGGGCACCGCGAGTCTACCCTTGTTATCCAGACTGATAGGTGTGCCGCCGCGAAACATCTTGTTCCCTTATTTTTTCGGAGGAAATAGATATTATAATTTCCCCACTTTCTCCCACTTCTACCCACTGTAATTAAAAACAATGGTGAAGTCAAGGGAATACAGGACTTTTTTGTTATGCGACAACGACTTAAATTCAAAATTGACGAAAACTCATCAATTAGCAAATAAGTCATGCAAATAAAGGAGATATACAAACATATTAATGTGGTTTTTCCTCATAAAACATTGCAGGACGCCACGACGAATACAGCGTGGTACTTCAAAAATCAACGCGGGGATTTGTTGACACATGGTGAGAGGGAGGGGCAACCGTCGTAATGCGCAGTGCCTTAACCCGGATATTTCACCAGACCGGCCCCAAGATTGTCGGAAGCGGGATGTAACGGTACTTGGCCGATAGTCAGGATTTATCCAGTTTGTACCGCCAGTCTTTCGGTGAGGTATCCAAGTTGCAAATCAGCAGCAGATTTGACCGGATTACAGTATCGAATTTTGATCATGCAAAAATCATATAAAGACAGAATGAACGAAAAATGGGAGCAAAACCACCTATCTCGCTGCCTGAGTTTGATCGCTATATAGTTAACATCCTACTGTTGTGGTGCTTTATTGTGAAGCATCGCTATCTCAGTTATCGCCTGTTCTAGGCACGTTTTTTCCATTTTAGCTTTTTCCGCTGAGGGAGTTCAATTTCAAGGATCTCTTGATTTTTGTATCTCAGAGCCTTGTAAACATTTCGTAAATCCCGAGCCATCCGACGTAAACCATCGGGCTCCAAAGAGGCTGAGTGGTCGGTTCCTTTCCAGGTGCGATCAAGGGTAAAATGCCTCTCGATGATCTGAGCACCCAGGGTATAAGCAGCAACGTCGATACAAATTCCATTGTGGTGGCCTGAAAATCCAATTCCACCAATACGGGACTGATAGGTTTTGATCAACCTCTGGATCTCAAGTAGGCAAACATCCTCTGGAGGAACGGGATAGCCCGAGGTGCAGGCATAGAGGACTAAGCTCTTGGCTCGGCCCTTCTTTTCGAATAATTCCACAATTGCATTTTCTTCCTGATGCGTTGTCATTCCAACCGAGATGTCAATCTGGCCGGAATAGTGGGCACAAATATAACTCAAAAGTTCCTGGTTCGTATTGGTGGCCGACGGGATCTTTAAATAAGCGGGATCCAACGACAAAATCTCTTTCGCCGCCGTGATATCCCAAACTGAGCAACCATAGCCGATTCCCAGTTCATCGCAATAACGCTTGAGCTCCCGGTGTTGATCGAGATCAAACTCTAGAAATTTACGGTGCTCCCCATAGGTATCACCGTAGGAATGCATTGGATTGGGATGTGGAGAATGATACTCTTCGTGAGTGAGAAGCTCATGGGTGGTCCGTTTTTGAAATTTAACAATATCGACGTTACAAAATTCTTTGGCAGTTCTGATAAATGTTTTTGCAATTTCAAAATCACCTTTATGGTTGCAGCCCACTTCGGCCACGACAACGGGTTTCTGATAAGACGTATTCATAATGCTGTCCATCCTCCATCAATGATTAGGTTTGCTCCAGTCATGTAACTGGAAGCGTCTGAGGCTAAAAAGATAACCGCTCCTTGGTATTCATTTTTGTTCGACATGCGACCAAGAATGGTTCGTGATGAATAATTTTTTATGAATTCATCGTCATGATGATTCCAAACCCCGCTGGGCGTGAGTAGATTTACCCGGATGGATGTATTCAGGTAATAGGCAGCCAAGAATTTTGTCAATCCCAGCAGGCCGGCTTTGCACACGGAATAAACGGCGGGCTTATAAGTTTGGTGGTCTTGGCCGGCTTTTTTATATATACGTTGATCGGGTCCCACGAGTCCATAATTGGACCCTAGAAAAATAACGGATCCCTTCCCTGATTTCTCCATTATTTTGCACGTAGCTTGGGAAAGTAAGAAGGCACCGGTTAAATTAACATCGAGAGACGACTGCCAAAGCTCTTCTGGGAATTCGGTAAATTTTGAGAAACGGCCAGTATTGGAAGCCTTGTCAAATTTCGGATCAATAGCGGCGCTATGGATGACTGCATCGATCCGATTGAACCGGATTTCACATAGTTCGGCCACGGATCGGCAAGAATCTGCGTCCGTCACGTCCAAGACTTGGATCCATGTTTTTGTAAGCGGATAGATGGAGGCAATTTCACTTTTGAGACATTCGAGGGTATCTTTATTTAAATCTCCAAGTACCAGATGAGCGCCAGCCGATGCAACCGCCAAAGCGAATTCTTTGCCAAGGAGACCGGTAGCGCCGCTGATGAGTACCACGCGACCGGTAAGATCAAAAGGGGTGCCGCTGTAGGCTTGATTCATAGCGTGACCACCTGATGGGTTCGGATGGATTTTTTTGCTGCCAGAGCCGTTTGTAGAACATCAATACCGTCCTGCAAGGTGACCCGGGGGAGTGATTCTCTGGAGAGGCCCTCAAGAAATTCCCGCATCATGGATAAAAATAAATCATTTCGATCCCAGGCGGGGGGTAATTCGATCTGATCCAGGATTTGCCCATTTTGTTTCAGGGTGGTGAGACGAGTAGGATAATCCCAGTCCACAATAGACTTTTCAGCAACGATATTCATATGGCGCACGGGTGGTTTTCGCCAATAGTCCATTCGGAGTTGAACACAGACGCCTTGCACAGTTTCAAAAGTGATGAGAGCCATGTCTTCCGCTGTCAGTTCGAGAGAAGTTCGGTGCCCTCCGATAGCGTAGATGGCCTTTGGTTTCCCAAAAAGCCAATGCAAATAATCCAACTCATGGATGAGAGTTAGAACAACACCCCCGCCCTGATCGGCGCGAGCTGCATAACTTTGCCGATAATCTTCCCAGGGGTGCCAGTCGGGCAAGTATTCGCCCAGATCCACCTGCACTGAATAAACCTTTCCAAGTTTATCCTGATTGATCCACTCATTGATTTTCTGCAGCCCGGGATGCATGCGGAGCTGGCATCCCACCAAAACCTTCGACACATGGGACGTTAAGTATGGGGCCAGTTCGTACACGCTTTGTTCTTCGTGGGCGATGGGCTTTTCAACATAAATATGAGCCCCCGTCTTGAGGGCTTTGATAAGGGTTTCCAAATGAAAAGAAGTGGGGTTGGCCACCACCACAAGATCGAATTTTTGAGTGAGTGCAAGATCGAGATCTTGGAAAACGGTAATGTTTTTTGGAATAATTTCCTTGGGGGGAGGATGATTCCGGGTTCGCACCACTCCGAGTTCGTGAACTCCGAGCGTATGCAGGTTATTGAGATGCCTGGCCCCAATAGACCCGAGGCCCACCACTAGGGCTCTCAAAGGGTATTCTCTCGTTGTTCGAGCAGGAGCTCAGCCCGTCGGAATGAAGATTCATCATCGATATCGATGGAATCTTTGCTCTCGATTCTCAAAGGTAAGATGAGAGTTCCTGTAAGGGAATTTTTTTCTAGAATAGTTCGGGTACGAATTAAGTCGAGATAGCCAATCTGCCAATAGACTTTGGGCAAACTTTGCCTGGGCTCGTTGAACGGCTCGCTGACTCCGGGGATACTCAATAGAGGACGCATAAAGCCATCTTCTGCGATGGTCCACATTTTGTAAGGATTCTGCTCGGGCTCGACGACGCCCCGAACTGAATCGGCCTCCGGATTTTTTCTCAGAAGCTCCACGGCTTCTTCTATTTTTGAAACGCTTCGGAAAGGAGAAGTGGGGCGAAACTGAAAAATGGCATCGGGAAGGGGAATTCGATTTTGCTTGAGCCATTCGAGGAAATGCTGAAATACAGGCAGATCCCTCGTGTCATCTTGGGCCAGCCTGCCGGGCCTTAAGAAGGGTACCTCGGCTCCAGCGTTTCTGGCGACGTCGGCAATGCGTTGCGAGTCGGTGCTAACGAAGGTTCTTTGAATGAAAGGACATTTGAGAGAGATTTCAATGGAATAGACAATCAGAGGGATTCCTCGCAAGGGGCGGATATTTTTATGCGGTACAGCTTTTGATCCTCCACGTGCAGGAATGAGTGAATAAATCAACATTAGTAAAGCATAAAGTAAATAATTACAATAAGTCAAAAACTGTAGCAGCACCGATTCCCGGTTAATTTTATCATCAGAAAGATAATTTATTAATCAATATCCTGCGAAATCAAGACGTACCTTAAGTTCCGAATTCTGGGGCAACTCCTATAACGGGGTTTTCTGTTATTTGATTTTGATCTATTTTGCTGAGAAGTGCTTCAGCTCTTGCGAGATCCATCGGAAAATCGATTTCACACCAGAGGTGTCCAGGCACCGCACACTTGCTGACAAGCTGCTTGTCGGCCAAAGCATCTATTACGGCAAGATACCAGGATTGAAGCTTGGCGGGTTGGCGAAGTGCCTCCTCGATCGCATTACGGAATAGTTGCGGGCCGTGTTCCCGGAAAAAAACAAGTCCGATAGACTCGCAGTCGATCTGATCTGGGCGCAAGTTCTTGTTTATATGTTTGACCCATCCTTTCTCATCCAACTGGACCTTCATGTCGTCCGCATCGTAGGTAGACTTGTAACTTACACTGAGAGTAATGGGTGCAGGGTCCGAATTCAGCACCCGTTTTAGCACCGCCTGATCAAAAACAGTGTCTCCATTCAGGAGCAGAAACTCACGATCCATCTCGGACCGTGCGAGCCAGCAACTGGCCAGATTATCCGCAACATCGAAGAAAGGATTAAAAACCGTATTAACGCGTACACAGTTTGCATAGCGTTGCTGCAACAGATATTCAACCAGGGTGGATTTAAAACCCGTAACTACGGTGACTTCGTCTATTCCAGCAGCGAGTAAGGCATCTATCTGCCACTCGATAACTGTCTTGCCTGAGATCGATAAGAGGCACTTGGGGACATTTTCGGTTAGCGAGAGCAGTCGCCGTCCTCGACCCGCACTCAGAATAATCGTTTTGATAGAAGTTTCCTCTTTTGGGTTATGCTTTAAAGCATAAAATGAAAAGGCGGTGTTGATAGTGGATCAAGATCATCTCCCCTTTTACTCGGGAACGAATATGCATCAGTAACGATAATACCGGCGACATGTAATTACAAGCTTTTGCGAGAGAAACAGAAGCAGAAACTTAATATCAATCGACCCGCCTCCAAAATCAGCACCGGTCTAAAATGAAAATTCCGGCTCCTTGGCCTTGCCGGACAAGGGGTTTTCCTTGCCTGGCGGGGGAATTCGGCAGATGCGTCCCAGTGCAATGCAGATCTGCTGTTCCATAAACCTGTTCTTCTTTACGTCACGACTCCTTCCGATCGGGGTGGAAGCTGCCTGAAATTTTCCACACCGGGGTACTAAAGCAATCTGGGGAATCTACGCGATTTCAGTCTCCCATGATAAAACGCTGATACCGCGGATACGTGCACAGCAAATAAATAATGTGGCCAGCGGATGCGGGGCATTGGGCAGGATCCATACTTCGCAGAAACGCTTATCCCAGCGCCAACTGCGAAACAGGAGCTCAGCAAGCGCCATTCCCGCAGACCGTTTACGCATCTGCAAACTGAGAAGTTGCCCCTTTGGCTCAGGGGCAAGCCAATCCACATAACCTCCTTCCTGAAAAACATTCTCGACCGCATAAAGAAGACTTGAGGGAAAGTGCGTCAGCGGAAAATTGCCGGAGAGAAGCAGGACATTACGCCGGGCGTTGGGGTAACGTAAGAAGTAAATGTTGCGATTGCGTCGCACCAACTCCCTGAAAGACCGGCCGCGTCCGAATGATCCGCCCCCCTTGTGTTCTATATGAGCACAAGTATAAACACCGAGCCGCCAGCCGCGCAGATCGAGCCGACGACCAAGGTCTACATCCTCATAATAGCCGCGGCCAAATGCCGGGTCAAAACCCCCAACCTCCTGGAAAACGTCGCGGCGAATCAGGAACGCATAACCCCGCAGGCGATGTGTCTGAATGTAGCCCCCGGGACGATGCAGATATTGGGCCTCATCGTACCTCGCATATTCATTGCCTCCGGGGATGATTACAGCCAGCTGCGGGTCAGCCGCAAACACCTGGCACAACGTCGGCAGAAAATCCTCGCTCGTCACAGTATCCGAGTTGAGTATCAACACATAGGTTGCGTCGGAGCGGGCGACCGCCTCATTTACAGATCCGCCAAAACCTTGATTTTTTGCTGCGTGGTGGACATGAATATGTTCATACGGCAATTGATCGAGCATCTGGCGTGTCTCGGCATCAGATGCATCATCTTGAATATGAATATCTCTTATGGATGGGCTAAGGCAGTAAACAACGGAATCAATGCAACGCCGCGTTAGCTCAGGAGCATTATAAACCGGGATCACCACATCAATGGGTGGTATGGCTGACATAAGGGCTCAGTAATCTCCGTGATGCTGCCCGTAAAGCCAGCTCATGTGCCTGGACCTGGACTTGCCGCGTTTATGCCGGTGAACCTGATCCAGCTCAACTTTTGGTCGTCCCTGCCCCCCTAGCAGGACGACATAAAGGAATAGTATATCCGGATCTCCGATATCGATCATCTTCAGGAAGCGCTGACGACGCTGCTCAACATTGAAAGAATCACGGCCGCGAACGGAAAATTATACTTATCTACACGTCCCGAAATTAACTCAGCCAACACTTGCCGTCCGCAATACGGGCACTCGGTTGCTATTGGGAGAGCATACAAAATTGAGAATGAATTCAAGCAGTATAAAGTACATCATTACAATAACTTAAAAAAATTTCCGGAACTAGTCCCGGTTTAATAAAAAAGCGGCTTAAAAGGAGCTCCGTCGTTCAAACCGTCACTTGTTACACTGAAAACGATGTCGACGATACGCCATTGAATCCTTATCCTGAATTCAACATTGACTTGCCTGAGTACGAAGGACTAGGACTGCATGAGATCATGCGCATGGATCTAAGCTGGGATTTTGACCTGACAATCAATATAGTAATGCCGGACAGGATTCAGCTTACCGTTAAGTTCGTATACCAGCGGCCGCCCTGTGGCTATGGACGACATCATCAGGTGGGTAATGGATGAACTGTCCAGCTCCATCATCAACGTGCGCAAGATATGCTGATGAGATACGATGAGCAGACGTTTTCCCTGCCGGATCTCCGGCAGGATTGTTTCCTGCCAATAGGGCAACACTCGCAGAAGGGTCTGGCGCATGCTCTCCGCGAGTGGCAGCTCTTTCTTATCGACGTCAGAATAGCACAGCTGATTTCCCGGGAAACGCGAGTCATCTGGATCGAGCGGCGGAGGTTGGGCGTTAAATCGTAACTGCGTGCCAAGGATGGGCCAGATGCCGAATTTCCTGATAGCACTCAAGCGGTTGATTCCTTCCAACATGCCGTAGTGGCGTTCGTTCAGACGCCAACTCCGACGTATTGGTATTTCATTAGCTCCCATTACCGATAACACAATACGCAGCGTGTCAGTAGCTCGCTTGAGTTCAGAAGTAAAACACATATCGAACTCATACCCGGCCTTCTTAAGCAGACGACCAGCCCGTACCGCCTCCTGTTCGCCCCGCTGACTTAATGCAACATCATTCCATCCGGTAAAATGTCCATCCCGGTTTGAGATACTTTCTCCATGTCGTAAAAGCACAAGCTGTACCATAATTGACTCATCGATGGGGTTCGAGTGGCAAGCGGACATGTATACCCTGGTCCGTTTGTGGTGCTCATTATGTATCCCATAATAGTAGATTGGCGTGAAAAAGCTAACTTAGCGTGGAAATTAATTAAGAACACTGAAATCCGGGGAGCTGACCTTATCCGACGACTGACAAGCTCGTACCTTTCCCCCACGAACTATAGTCGTCTTTTCTTGAAATATCACAATATGCCGTGCTGTTTATGCCCAACAGGACATAATATGATTGATGATTTGCTGATTTGTTTCAGCATCGGTTTTATTTGGGCGATTGAAGTCAGGGACTCCAGGCCAGCCGAAATCAATAAATTCCCCCTGATTAAAGTGCCTTGCTGTTGCGTAACGAGGGACGATGTGAAAGTGCACATCTGGATCCACCATCATTAGCATCAGGTAGTTTAATTTATCGTAATTGAATGCTTTTGCCAAAGCGGATTCTAGCTGCGCCGTTACCACGTGAAGCTCGGTAAAACTTGCCTGACTAAGTCCCGCGAATGCGTGAGCCTTCTCATGAGCAGCCAGAACCAGGGAACCCAGCGTTATCTGGATTGGACGCAACATCACACTCCAGTATCCATATTGATGAATTATAGTTTGCGGTGCACCGAACTTCCGCATGGTTGCATTCAAAATTGATGCATCCATTGACGGAATATTGATCATCTGAAAATCCATGAGAGGTTTCGAACAATGCGTTTCGCCCTGAACAAATATTGGGAAATCAGCTTACGATGACATCAAGCCTTACCCTGTAGGATACTCGATGGAAGAACCCTGCACAACCACAACCATCCAGAAGGATTATAGCTATATTAATCAATATATTATTGAATAATAACACACTTTGGATTTCGAATTCTTCATGCCTCCAGATTGAACGGAAACTCGACGTTGAACGCCATGCGCGCTGGGGTCGCCCACAAGCCTGGCGCACAAGCCGAAACACAGGACAAATGGACTGACAGCATGATCAAGTACTGGCTCATGGTGGCAGGAATCTCGGCGTATTAACGCTACCGCCTTTGGGGCGGCTCGTTATTTCATTGCCCCTAGCCCCGGCTTAACGCAAATGATGCTTGGTTTCAACGGTTCGCTTCAGGTTGAATGCGAGCAACTCTCCGAGCCGCTCATTGCCTACCGGGCCACTACCGATCCGTTGGATGATGTCCAGATCCGGTGCTTTATTGACTTCGATCAGGCATGGCCCGCTATCGAGCAATGCGATGTCCCAACCAATTACCACTTGATCGGAAAAGGCGCTGCCATGAGCATATTGGGCCAGATTGATCAGCTCGGACCAGCATGGAAGCTTGCGGTGCAGGATCTGCACGCCCGTTTCGGGATGCCGCTCATACCACCCGTCCACCGTAGACCCCCAAGCTCCGCGGGTGCCCCTTCCCAGTTCGCCGGTATGAATATCGACGTTGGCCGCAATTCCCCCCGCGTGATAGTTGTCGACAACGACTGCACTGCTTCGCGCCATGCGAAAGACCGCGTTGGTGACTTCGAAGTCACCTTGCTCATTCCGACAGCTCATCACGCGGACTGTCGCCAGGGTGCCATTGCCCAAATCGGCGATTTCCCGGTGGTTCGCGAGCCGTGGCTGCACCAGGAAAGTCCTGCGCTGCGACGCCTGGCGCAGGTCTTCCAGCACCTGGTCCGGGGTAGCCAGTTTCCCATCGTTGCGCCGGTATTGTCCCGAACCCAGATAATCCCAGCGCGTAATATTTCTACCACCCTGACCATTCAATGGCTTTACAAAGAGATCGGTTTCCGGCAAGCCTGGCTCGCTCCAATCGACCGGGATGACCTCCCCGTTAGCCACGCGCAGAAGAATAGGCGCCGTGGCAATGCCAAATTTACGACAGCGGGACATGAAGCACGCCTTGTCCTTGATGCATGCCGTGCTGCGCTCCGCAGGAATGGGAAGGCCACCGTTATAATCACGCAGGAAGCGGTAGAGCCCGCTTTTCATTTCGAAGCGGTTCATGTATTCGGAGGCATGCAGGCGCTTATCATCGTCGTGCAGTTCGAAAATATAGTACCAGGGAGGCAAAATCGCGCATCGAAGCGCGACCTCGATCTGCTCACGGACTTGCTTGACAATCCCCTTCCCGGTCCGCTTCTTTATCGCTGGGCCGTTGACGGTAGTGAAGACTGCTGCCAGCACCAAAGTCACGAGCGGCGCAAGCGGCAGGGCCAAGCATATTATGATGCGTTCGCGGAGCTTGACCTCGTGCCAGATCTCTCGCTGGAAGCATCGGTGGACAAAAGTTGCTGCCGAGCGATCGTCAGGCAAGTGGGAAAACGTCCACATCGCGCCGCTCAATTCCCGCGTGATCCTGTCAATGCCCCAGTCGCTCACGATCTTCATGATGACTCTCCAAATTACATCGTCAGTATTCCTCAATGGCCGACGCGGTTAGGGGCAACAGGATAGCGTAGCGGTCGACTGTTCTATCGTGTTATCCACCTTTATGCCCCTTGCCGCCAATGCAGCACCAGCATTTATTTGGGTCAGATCCCTCAGCACAGCACCAGAATATCGGACAGTATGCTGAATCCGCATGCATTATGGCACAATTCGATCATGGCAAGCAGCGGGAAAACATGCCAGACTGGAGCATTGACGAGTTGTACCTGAAAATTCGTTCATGGTATTAATGGTAGTGCGCATGCTGCGCGACCGGCTCAATCGGGAAGGGCTCGCTGCTGAAACGGATAGGTATTGAAGCGCACAAGTTCATGCAGAACGTCAAGGATCGGGGCGTTACCCCGGTATGGAGGGCGCGGGGCCTGGGGGGATAATATGCTCGTTGAATGTTGGTGAAAAATCAGTGAAGTATGGGAAGGTGTATTTGATCCCTATCAATTACTGAAGCCAGAGGACCAATCATCATACAATACATGGATTGGTACAACCGGTCCAGGCCACATCGAGCCTGAGCAAGTACACCTGATGAGGGTCGGCCGTGATATCTGCCGATGGTCAGACTGGCAGCGTGAGAATCATCAGAGATTCCAATTAACACATTCAGGTCGCTGTTCAAACACCGGGGCCGTCCTACTGCCAGGCTAAACACTCAACTTTCAGAGATATCCTTGATACGATTTTCCGTAGTAATTCCAACGCTTAATGAAGCCAACAACATCGATTCGTTACTGGCTTGCCTATTTGCGGTGGATCTACCGCCGGGCAGTTTTGAAGTCATTTTTGTTGACGATGGCTCTTTGGATGGTACCCCTGAAAAGATACGCGCATGGGAAGGGCGAGCGAATGTACGGCTCATCGAACGCAAGTCGAGACCGGATCTGCAAGCTTCGATTCTGGCGGGTGTAGCAGTCGCGCGAAGCGATGTTGTCGTGGCGATGGCTGCTAACCTGAGTTATCCATCAGAGCAATTGCCTGCAATTGTGGCGCCGGTACTGGACGGCAGTTACGATGTTGCCATCGGCAGCCGTTACGCCTCGGGTGGGAGTACCGAGGGCGGGCCGCTGCATCGGCGGTGGCTGTCGCGTATCGGTAATTGGCTCGCGCGTCTCATTTTTGATGTGGATGATGTAACTTCTGAGTTTTTCGCATTTCGCCGCGAGTTGGCATCGACAATTGCGGGACAGGGGCAGGAAAATAAAATTTTACTCGAGTTGCTGATGGCCGGACTGGGCAAACTCAAGGTAGTGGAAGTACCCATCCATTTTCGCGGCCGGAAGCGCGGAATCTCGGAATTGCCGTTTTCCCATCCGTGGTCTTATTTGCAACGGTTGATGACGCTGGCCGGTGGTTCGGTTACTACCGGCACAGCCAACCGGTTTGCGGCGACCACATTGCTATGTGTCATTATCGACGCCGGGTTGTTCCAGTTGTTGATGAGCAGCGGGACCGGGCTTGCGTTGGCGCATATGATGAGCTTTCTTGCCGCCGCCATGGTGAATTACACACTTGATTCAAAATGGTCGTTCTGGTTGCGTCACCCACGCCCCTTAAGGTGGCATCAAACTGGCCGTTTTCTGATGGTGGGGGGCATGGCATTGCTGATACGTGGGGGGGTTTTGGCCTTGCTGATCCATGGCTGGCATGTGCCGCCCATACTGGCTATTTTCCCGGCTATTGCCACAACAGCGGCTATCAACTATCTGGGTGCCGCTTTTTATGTATTTCCAGCCAAGCAAAACTCATGTTCTTCGGACATACGCTGGCGTGTGGCGTCGATCGGAATCGTAGTGCTTATCATATTACTGCGTCTGATCTATGTCGGCGAAGGGCAATTAATTCCCGATGAGGCATATTATTGGAATTACGCCCAACACATGGATTTAAGCTTTTACGATCATCCACCGATGGTTGCGTGGCTGATATGGTTGGGTACTGCAATCGCGGGCAATAATGAGTTTGGGGTACGGATCGGCGCATTCGTCAGTGGCTTGGTGACAATGGGTTATCTCTATGCCCTGGCACGGAACCTGTATGACAAATCAACTGGAATGCGCACCGTGCTGTTGCTGGCCATCCTGCCGTTTAGTTTTGCTACCGGTATGTTGATGACGGCGGATGCGCCAGTGATCGCTGCCTGGGCTGCTACGCTCTATTACATGGAACGAGCGCTGATAGCGGGCCGCAGCTCTGCCTGGCTGGGAATGGGAATCGCGTTCGGCTTGGGGCTCCTGTCCAAATATACACTGGGCCTGTTGGGTATTGCCGCTTTATTGTTTGTGATCCTGGATCCAACTGCGCGTCGTTGGATGCGCCGCCCCCATCCCTATCTTGCGGCGATGCTAGCCTTGTTGCTGTTTTCACCCGTCATTATCTGGAATATGGAGCATCAGTGGGCATCGCTCTCGTTTCAGTCGTCGCGCATCAAGGGAGTTGGCGATGATCAATTCTCGACACATCTTCTATTTCTTAACCTTCTGGTCCTGTTGACCCCTGTGGGGTTGCTCGCTGCGGTGTTGGCATTGCTACCACACGATGGTCACGATAAAAGCCAATCTGCGCGCAGGCGCCGTCTGTTTGTATGGGTATTCACTGGCACACCGCTGGCGATATTTTTTGTGCTCAGCATGTTTGATTCGTTGCGCTTTCATTGGACTGCACCGTTGTGGCTTGCCGTGCTGCCGTCAATTGCATGGATGATGGGAGCGACCGGTGACCTGCGCGGTATCACACGCAGTTTGCAGGCAGCCTGGAAACCGACAATCGCTATTTGCATATTTCTCTACGCACTCATACTGCACTATGCGGTACTTGGAATACCCGGGGTTCCATATCCAACATACCTGAACCATTATTTCTGGCGTGAAGCAACGGGCGAGGTTGAAAAAATCGTCGAAGAGGTACAACACCAATCCGGGCAGAAACCGCTTGTTGTAGGTATGAGCAAATGGCCGATTGCAAGCTCTTTGTCTTTCTATAATCGAAAAGAACCCATGGATATTCGCTCGCGTAACATGTTTGGCGATAGCGGAGCCATGTATCAGTTCTGGTATCCATCGGAGCCGCCGACAACTCGGCCGATCATATTGGTCAGTATTGAGAAAAAACATCTCGAGTGCGACCGTTGGGGCAACGATATTACCCGAATGCTTGACCGGCCTGGTCCAATAGAGAGCCTGTTAATACTGCGTGAGAACAAACCACTGCGATGGGTATATTACAGGGTTGCCCATGGATATCTGGGGATCATTCATCATGGTTGTTGAGATTGTTCGAGGGGCTCAGCGGAGTGCCATTAAAAAAGTTAACCAAAATAGGAATGCATTGAAGCATGATTAATATATCATATATATATCAATTACTTAACAAGTACATTCTATTGCAACATCCAGTACTTGAGCAGGTGAGTCAGGGCTTAAGTCGAGAGATTGGCACGGTCTCCACTCCCGATGCCTGCCCGGGGAGGAAGCCAGGCAACGCGCAGCCGCAGAGATTATCTTAATGGCCCGGGGCGATCCAGCTTCTTCGTCTTGTCGTCCAGCAGGAAGATGCTGGCGCGCAGGAGGACACCTCTCACGCTCAAACCAGGACCTCGCCGGTCAGTCTCTCCAAGATGCGCAGCGACGAATGCGACGGATCGTTCATCGCCTCCACCGGCAGGTAGAACGTCTGATCGAGGCTGTGCTGCCCCGATATGGCGCCGTGCAGCACCAGATCCGTGATCGCAATCCAGCTCGCGCCGGTCGGAAATTCCATGACTTTGCGCGGGGCGGTCCGCTGGTAATCCTTGTCGCGCATGCCGAGGGCACGCAGCGCCGCAATGTACTGATCATACTTGGTCTTGGTTCCGTCAACAATACCGAGGCGGGCCAGAATGGAGGAAAACCAGGCCGGCTTGCTGAGGTGCACGGAAGGCAGGAAGCGACGCACGAAGGGCTCGAACGGCTCACCGAGCTGCCAGATACGCGGTCGATTGGCGGGATTGATGTTGGAGAAAATGCGCAGCATGCTGCGCCCCTGGGTGGGATAGCCGTAGCTCGAGTCGATATGAAGCGACTGGGTGCTATTGCGCGAAAAAGGCCGATAGGTGACCCGTTTGCGGTCCAGCGGCCCCTGGTAGCTGGGGAACAGCTGGGTGATGATATCCTCTGCCCACTTGCCATAGCGCGCCATGATCGCCTCGATATCCGGACGCGCCGTATCTCTGACCTGGGCCCGCATCATCTTTCCGCGCACTTGCGCGTAGTGGTACTTCTTGATGCGGCCGCGCGCCGGATCAAAAATGATTGTCGGGCGGCCGTCCTCGACGTCGGGCACTCGGGTCAGGATCTTCGCCGTGTCTGAGATCAGCTCTCGCTCCCGCTCCGACAGCTCGAAACCGCTTCTGGGCAGGTAGATGACCCCGCCTCCTTCCAACATTTCGATGGCCGCACGCCGCATCTCCGGTGCCGATAAATTGGCGCCAGGCTCGATTGTCAATATCTTTACGGTTTCAGCTTCTTCGCCCACGGAAATATTTTCTTTATTTACCATGATATGTCCTTGATTTATCTATAAATAAAAATAATCTTCTAAAATAACACCCTATCATCACTCTTTTGTTCAAATAGTAATTGTCTTGACGCCGTTTCCCATACGGGAGCCAGGATCGAACCGCTGAAATCCGGCTTCTCTCGCTGCTCAGGCAGCCACACATTCACGTGGCCCTCCCGGGTGCGTACCCTGCGGAAGTTCCCTCTCACGAGCCGTCGTCAACAAGGATGACTTCCAGACTACCCGCCCAATCCAGATCGAGCAGACGTATAAACGGATCGATATTGTCTGCTTCATCAAGCGTGGGAACTCCTACGGGAGGTTGTGGTAGATTGCTGGATTCTCCGAAGGAAAGACGACCGGAATCCAGGGGTTATGGAAAACATGGATCAGTCAAGCTGATGTTTATGCGCAGAAATTTGGAAAACCAGAAAGCGGATTAGCGACGAAACCATCGATTCGATAATGGCAAAGTTGAATTAACCAGCGTGTACTCTTATTAATTTATATAACCTAGCACAATTTATGTCATATGTAAAAAATATTATGGTAGGCTGGAAACATTCAGTGTCGATGGGGCGCAAACACGGTTTTAGATATGCAGACAGATGCGCAGAGAGGCTCCATTGCATGATGTTTATACACTACAGGACTTTTCGCGGTTCAGTCGGAAATACCCATTTTTTATCACCACGCATAAGCTAAACAGGCATACCCTGGTTTCCAGGGTCACGCATGACCTTCTGGAAGCTTCTTGGGTAAAACGGCGCGGATTAAGCAAGCTTTTTATAGTCAAAAATGCATGCGCTCTCACCTAGATAACTGGCCTATGCAACAGCCCGTGATTGAGTTGGGTAAAAGATCAAGAGTTTCCTCAATCGTCATTTGAAGCCGCAGGTAGTTGTTGAAATCTACTCAAACAAAAAAGGGATTAGAAAACGGGCAATTCCTCAGTGACCCGCCAGGAATTGCTTGGTACAAAAATCGCAGCGGTATCCGAAGCGATAACAGGTTCGAAAACTCAAGCGGTGCAAAACTGCTTCATTGAGAAGCGATAGGAACATTCGGTGAAAATAATTGAACGATATATCGCGCGCGAGTTGATGAAACCATTTCTCGTGGTGAGTGCAGTCTTCACGGGATTATATGGAAGTTTCATTACCGCCCGTTTACTGGCAGAAGGGGTGACGAAAACGCTTGGACTGGCCGCCATGCTAAAGCTGTTAATGCTAAAGACCGTGATTGCCCTGGAAGTAGTCATGCCGATCACCTTATACATCGCCGTGGTCATCGCTCTCAGCCGGCTACATAGGGATCAGGAAATCAATGTATTACGTGCCATGGGGGTCAGCGAGCTCCGCATTGTATATGCTGTACTTTTAATCATCATCCCTGCCGGCATTGTAAGTGGAGTGCTATCGATTTATGTACGCCCTTCTGCTTATAACGCAAGCTACAGCTTGAATTCGCAGCTGGAAGGTGAATTAAATATAGATCGATTCCAGGCAGGGCGCTTCTACGGAAACGAGGGGAGTGGCCGCGTGGTTTATATTGAGGCCAAGGATGATACCGGCAAGCAGATGAATCATGTATTTCATTTCATCCACCAAGAGAACAGAAGCGAAATCCTTGTAGCCAAGGAGGCTCACCAGCCACCATCGGTGGCCGGACAGCGTCCCCAGATACATTTATATGATGGTTATATATATCAGCTTGGCCACTCGGCAATGCAAGAAAAGAAGGATGTTACCGTCAAGTTCGAGAAACTGGTTTATTTTATCGACAGTGCTTCAATTTCTGAACTCAATCGCAAGGCGACCCCTACTGCGGTATTATCCAACTCCGATCGCCCGCGTGACATTGCCGAGTATCAATGGCGGCTGGCACGCCCCATCGCTACTATTTTGTTGGCGTTGATAGCTGTCCCGTTAAGCCGTGCCTCTCCCAGACAGGACAAGAGCACGAGAACCTATTTAATCGCAGCCGCGGTTTCGGCGATCTACTATGCCTTAAGCATACTTGCCCAAAACTGGGTAATGCGAGGCACCGTTGGTAGCATGCCGGGTGTTTGGTGGCTACATGGGCTAATGTTTCTGATTGTGCTTCTTATGCTGTTTCCACGCTCTGGCCGAGGTTATTTACGCAAATAAGAGGCGCTATGTCCTGAAACCGGGTAACTGGTGTACCAATGGACTTATGACATGTAAACGAAAAGGAAGGGGCAATTGACAGGACAAGGCAAAAGGGTTCAAACCAAAACAGCTCGCACAGTCAACCAGATGATATAGGGCCAACTTGCATATTATCGGGAGGTCGAGATAGCTTTTTCTGCATCTGGCACAGAGGACGCTTCTGCATCATCCTCGGTCCCCAGAAAACGGTGTACTCGTTCCGCTTTACCTTTTGAAAGTGTAAAAATGTGGTCGGCGGCATTAATAAGCGCAGGTTGATGAGACACTGCGACGATGGTGAGACTTCGCGCCAGTCTCTGCAAGGTTTCACAGACTATCCGTTCACTCTCTGGATCAAGAGCGCTGGTTGGTTCATCAAGCAGAAGAAAAAGCGGTTGGTGAGCTAGGGCTCTGGCAATTGCTATACGCTGACGTTGCCCGCCGGAAAGAAGGCCGCCTCGCTCGCCCACAACGGTTTGCAGGCCATCCGGAAGTGCGTTGACGAAATCCCATGCACCAGCCTGGCGCAGGGCTCTTTCTGCATCTGCATAACCCAATGTTGGTGCACCGACAAGAATATTGCTGATAATGGTGTCATGGAGCAGCACCGTTTCCTGGGATACATAGCCTATCATGTGCCGCCAGTCACGCGGATCGATTTCTCGCAGAGATACCCCGTCAATAAGGATTTCGCCTGACTTTGGGTCAGCCAGCGCGCATAGCAGGTCTAGCAAGGTACTCTTGCCAACGCCCGATGTTCCCGAAACTGTGGTAAATGATCTTACGGGGATTTCAAGATTCAGATCTTGGAATATCGACTTGACACCGTAATCAAAATATATATGACGCAAGCTGATACCTTTCTGCAGTGTGGGCTGCCGCGTACCTGCGGTCCTTTCAGCTGCTGCACGGGCCGCATCAATGGCAGTCCGCAAGGCCCAATAGGCACTTTCCTGCGCTATCAGATGCTGGTATCGGCGCTGGATTTTATTAAGCAAATTTAGAATACGGATCAGCAGAAAGGCCGTGACCATCACGGAGGACATGGAAAGCCCCCAAATAATCACGGCGAGATATAAACCCACGGCCATCAGGGTCGCATGTATGGGTTCCTGCAAAGCCGTTAAAGCTTCCCTGCTCATGACTTCACGTCGAGTGGCTTTCTCAAGCTGCTTGGTTTGATCGCGGAGGATGGCATCGGCGACATTGTCCCGTGCCATGGCCTTCAGTGACTTTACCGAGCCAAGGATGTCAGAAAGATAAGTCAAAAGTTCGCGAAGCAGATGTGTCTGTTTTGCTCCCGCTCGCCGGGTAATGCGTATCAATTGATGCAGCGCCCTCAGCATGACTATGCCGATAAGAAAGGAAATAAGGGTAGCCTCCCATGAAATAAACATGGCAACCGTACCATAAACCAATACTTGCACCGACAAGGCGAGTACGACAGCGGCGTGCTCGAAACCATCCGCTGCCCGATTTGCTTCTGTGGCAACTGAATTGGTAAGTGAGCCCATGGGTTGCCGTAAATAATATTGCCAGCGGCTGGTGAGCAGCGCCCCGATGAATTCCAGGCGTAAAGAGGTCGCAACATGTGCCACGGTATAGCCAACCTGTCTGTGGGCAATCAGCAATATCAGACTTTTAAGAATCATGCCGCCGACGATGATCAGCAACATTGCCTCGATCGTTGGTTCAATCCCCATGTTTTGAAGGACCTGTACTATTCGCTGGCCGATATCCGAGTTCCCGGTATCGCCTACGGCGATTGTAAGTAGAGGAAGAAGGGCAGTGAGGCTGAGCCCCTCGGCAATGCCGGCGGCCAATAGCGCGATCAGCACATACGCAGTACGCCGTGGGAAAAGCGTGCAATAGGTAATTAGGGTTCGCATAGTCTGGATTGGTGGATATTCTTTATCATATCCCAAATTACCCCGGTATTCTTAATGTGTAGCTTCTCAGATGCTGTTCACAGGGAAGCCGAAGCTGGAAACATGCGGATAACGCTCGATAATGGAACAACGAAGATAGAAATTATAATATTTGGTTCAGAACGGCAATTCGCGCGCATATATATCTGAATCAGACCGGGCACATAGCTGCCGGCTGCCAACCACGTCTTGACTACCATCCAGCACCGGCGCAGCCAGCTCGGGCCGATGGGCCGACCCCGCATCCATCACGACACTCACATCACCCCGCGCCAGTGCCGCGCCCACCAGAATTGAACCTGAGACAGCCGGCTTCTCCCGGCGCTCGGCAGCCGCATATTCATGCGGCCCTTCCGGGTCCGTGCCCTGTCGGGAAATCCATCGCGCGACCCATCGTCAACAAGGATGACTTCAATACCCGGCGCCAGATCCCAATCAAGCAGACATATAAATAACGGACGCATATTGTCTGCTTCATTATGCACGGGAAACCGCTACGGAAAAGTGCGACAGATCTTGATTCTTCGGAGGAACGACGATCGGAATCCAGAGTTATGGAAAATGGACCAGTCAAGCTGATTATTGATAAGGGAAGGGAGGTAAGCGGAAAACAGATATGGGATAAATCGTCTTCTCGATTAAGGTGAGGATTAATTCAATCGGATTGTATTTTTTATAAGCAAAATGCAACGTAACACAATACTTGTGAAAAAAATATCAACGTAATAAAAGAAAATTGTGAAGTTCTTTTTCTTTCAAATTTTTCCGGGATTCGCCAAAGTTTATGCTATACATAACTGCCGCTCATTTCGATAGCTCAGAATTACGATACACGATGATGAGCAATCTTTGCGGTCAGGGCACGTATGACATATGAAATCTTTGTCACCATTCGTTTATTGTGGAAGAGATGATGAAAACGTTCGGACTCACTGTCATGCTAAAGTTGTTACTGATCAGGACTCTTGCTGCCCTGGACAAGCAGGAGCCGGTATAGCGGCGACAGATGGAAGTGCGGCGACAGTATGGCCTGGACTAATCAAACCGTCCTTAGAAATGGGGTAAAAACCGTCCGCAGCAAAACATTAGGATCGTTCGATGGAAATCAGGATTATTCAGCCGCCGCGTTGAATTACCGTAGAGTTGAGGTCAAAACCCAATGCCACTGGCACAACGCGAACATAACCACACAAACGCAGCTACACTTCACCACATCGCTCGCAATATGCCAATGACAATTTATATCCATATTATTGGTGAAAGTGAGATCCATATTTGGGGCCTGAGCGGTCGCGAGCGCCTCCAGCGTATGTTAAAGGTATTTGCTCAGGGTAAACTCGTCGATAATTCCGAGCAGATTCCGGCACATGCATCAGTATTACTTTTAAGGGCAGATCATCTGTACGACTCCAGAGTTCTGACGGCGTTGATCAATGCGCGAACGAACCTGGTGCTTAGCAACGATGAAGGCCAGCCGGTCGCCGTCCGGATTACCGATGGAGATGTAGCCGATGTACTTGCGGACTTCAAGAGCCGGGGGAAAGGGCCGGCTATCTCCGTCCTGCCCCATTACGCATTGAAAGATCTAAATTTGTTGGGCGTCCAGCAAAGCCTCAAGAAAAGAGATAAACCCTATGTATTACCTATCACCAAAGATAACCGCCAAAGCCTGGAGTCGGAACTATTTGCCCGATCATACAAAGGTGTGACTGACCTCGTCACGAAATGGCTCTGGCCCCTACCTGCATTCTGGGCCGCACACCTTTGCGTGCGTCTTGGTCTGCGCCCAAATCACGTCACCTTGCTTAGTCTTGTGTTTACCGTGCTGGCCGGAGTTGCCTTTTGGCATGCCCACTACGGCATCGGTCTAGTAATGGGATGGTTGATGACGTTTCTTGATACCGTTGATGGAAAATTGGCGCGAATAACAGTCACCTCCAGCCGTCTTGGAGATGTCCTCGATCACGGTCTGGATATCATTCACCCACCGCTATGGTATATGGCATGGGGTTTGGGACTGGCTTCAGCATCAACGCAAATGCCTGACTTACTGATGTTGTTCTCATGGATACTTGTCGGTTACATTGGCGGCCGGTTATGTGAAGGGATATTCCAATTCTGGATCGCCTCATTTGATATTTTCATTTGGCGCCCGTTAGATTCCTTTAACCGGCTGATCACTGCCCGGCGCAATCCTAACCTGATCCTGTTGACATTCGGCTGGCTCATGGGCAGGCCCGACATAGCGCTCTGGTCAGTGGTTACCTGGCATCTTCTCTCAACTGTGTTTCTTGCTGTCCGGGTAATAATGGGCTGGCGAGCACGGCGATCCCACGGCCCTTTACGCTCCTGGTTTGAGGAAGTTGTTCCTGGTCAGGATGAACGAAAACTCGCTGTTCGAATTTTTACCCCTTTAAGAGTCCATAGTAAAGTGAAGAATTGATAGATCGAGGTCCACGGTGATCAGAATTTGTCTTCCAGTGGTTGAGGATGCTGAACCATAACGGCTCGTGTGCCATTCCCGATCATGCATGGATGGAAATGAGACCGAAGTTACTGCGCTACTTTAAGAATGAGATCACAGACTTCGCGAACCGCACCCTTTCCTCCATGGTGTTTACAAACATAATGAGCCTGTCGCAAGATTTCTGGAACGGAATCTGCCGGGCAGAAAGCAGTCCCCACACGACTCAGGCATTCTAAATCACTCAGATCATCGCCGATATATGCGATGTCTTGCAACGCAAGATTCCAGCGCTCCGCCAATTCCAGGAGAAGCAGGAATTTGTCCTGTACGCCCGGGTGATACTCATCAATATTCAATTTTCTCATTCTTGCTTCGACGGCAGGACTGCTCTCGGTGCTAATAACACAAACCCTGATGCCATTCTCACGCAGTAATTGCAAGCCATGGGCATCACGCGTATTAAATTTCTTCAGCGCTTCGCCAGAAGGCCCGTAATACATGCCACCGTCGGTGAGCGTACCGTCTACATCGAGCACCAGCACTTTAATCTGCGAAGCTCCAGCCTTGGCTAGCCTTAATTTTTGCCTTAATAATAGTCGCTCCACAACAATCCAGTCTGTTCTTTCATCTATTCCAATTGCGGTCTCAGCGGCCATTTCGTGGATGCCAGTACGTCCGCCGACGTAGCAGCCATAATCCTCAAGCAAGTTAGCGCGGGTTAGATAAAAGGCGCCATTCTCCATGAAATATCCTTCAAAATCCTGGTGCCCGGGATATATTGTCGGATCGTGGTTAATGGGTATGCCTGCCATCGTCCAGGCAAAACGTTTTGATTGCACAACTGTTACCAGAGAATCCAGATTTTCAGCAAAAAACTTATGTTTAGCTGCGCGGAAATCTTCTGCGCGTGTTAGCGGAGAGGTTGCCTGAATCAGACATACAACATCGAAAAGAATGCGCTGTTGAAACTCACGCATGGCGCTCTCTATGCTTGTCTCTGCATGAATTGCAGCGGAGCGATCCAGAACCGTAACCGTTGACGAGAATTCATCAGACACCTTTTTGCAAATTTCTGACGAGTCCGTGACAACGTAGATCTCGTCGAAGCACTTTGATGCGATGGCCTGTTCCAGACTCCAGGTGAATAATGGTCGCCCGGCTATGCAACGCACATTATTATTGGCAGTTGATCCAGAATCTGCGCGCAAGGGCATGAAAGCTACCCAACGCATCAGTTGAAGTAAATCCCATGGATTATATGTTTGAGCTTATTGCTTAACAGAATTCCGGTTTCCCTTATTGACTGCTTTTTTTAGAATCAATATCCCGGACGCAGCACGGAGATCTCTAGCCAGTCTGCGTCAACTATCTCGACCCCGGCTACTGTAACTGCTGATGGCAGTCGCTAGTCGACAAGTGCCGCCATAGCTGTTCTGGGGATTTGAATGAGTGTAGGGTATTCTCCAGCGACAAGCAATTTTCTACTCGGACGTTTTTGACCAAATCTTCTGTGGCTCCGATGATTAAGTTTCGATAAGAACGTTCTACCTCAAAACCTCAATCATCGAGAACGGCCGGGCATTTAACCTTGTTATTGATCTTGAACAGATGCTTCGAGTATTGCTCGACCTGGATGTGGTCGAAGCGGTTCAATAGCCGGCCAAGACGTGCAATTTTCTGCTCAATCTCTCCCACCGAAATTTCAGGGAAGCGGTGGTCATGGTATGCCAGTCTGTTGGGACCGGGTCGACGCATGTTCAATTTCGTCACCGAGGCCTTTAGTTTGGTGAATATCCATCCCTGAACGTATGTTCCGATCGGTTTTGCAGGCGGCGGCTGTTCACCATATCCGCTTTCCTCCAGGACATCGACGATCCGCTCACAAGCCAAACGGCCATTTTGCGCTGCCAGATAGTAATCAATGAGAGTTTTGCATTCCTCACTATCCGCAACACCAAGTTCGCCGGCCAGGATCCGGGTCAAGGTCCTCTTTAATTCCTCGAAATTGAAGCATTGATGGCTTAGTTTGGTAGGAAGGCCCTGAAACTCAAAGTCATAATACTCATTCAGTGTTGCCAGATAGGATATGGCGGGCACGCCAAGAACATAAGCCTCCAGTCCAGTCGTACAACCGTTGTGCACCATGGCCTTGGCAGCCAGAAGCCAAGGGATAACATTGCCTTCATTGCTTACTTTTACCCGATCGCACTTCGCTGCAATATCATTATAAATCTTAAAATTTTCACTTGGGTGCGGTCGAACGACGATAGTAAGATCGGGAAACGCCTGTTCAAGTGCCGGAATGAGCTGCCTGAAGTCCTCCAGTATTGCTTGTTTATGATCCCGCAATCCCTCGGCAAACTGAGAGCTCATTCCAATCCCGGACTGGCCGCGCCGGGCTTTCTCCCCGGGACCTTTCGCCGGCAGAAATAGGCCAATGCTTGGAATAAACGGGTTTACTTCAGTGAAATTGGTGTTAATCAGGATGAAATTTCCATAGAGATTACGCAGTCTTTCCACCTCTTTATCAAAGTAGGGGCGCATCTCGGGTCGCAGTATATCCCCACGAGGGTTTCCGGTAATGTGGATCGGCATATTTCCGGGCAGTTCCGGATACTGCCGGAGTAAATCGACGTTTTCCTGACCCCAGGCAAATATATGAGACACGTTACTGATGGTTGTTGGAGAGAGCCGGAGTGTGAAGTAGGTATCAGGCGGCGGGTGAACCAGTGCCTCTTCTTCCCATGCAACAATCTCATGACCAAGCTGACGTAGAATTTTGAACATGGAGTTGCTCAGGCTACGCATACTCTTTGCCAGGTAAACACCACGTGGAATGGAGGCCACCTCGAAATGAACAAAGGCACGAGAACCCATTATGACCGGGAAACCCCGCTCGGCTGCAACACAGGCCAACAGAATCTTCGCGTCCAATTCGCGAACTTGATTTTCTACGGGAATAATAAGAGTTGAGGCGGAATTTCTCATATCTTTTCCAAAATTTCAAATCAATACATTCTAGATCATAGGCGCGATTAAGCCTCTTCAATTTTCCAATACATCACACCGATCGGCGAATGCCTTAAAAAGCATGGGATTGCTTGAGATGGCGGCGATCTCATGGTTAAGCCAGAATGACGGCTTCGTCCAATTGAAACTACCAAAAATGGACCATACTTTATCATTATCCTCCACTAAGACGAACTTGAGGTGCATTGGAAGATCCTCAGGGTCTCTAACTCGCCTGAACTGGATGTTGGCGGCGGAGAACCGTTGTTCCACCTTTTCAGTCACGCGCCTTGATGTTGCATCTGCGAATATCTCCAGCGCCACACCTCGACGGGCGAGTCCAAGCATCACATCGACAGCACTCTCGGTTCTAATGTGGGATGCCACGACACGGACACGAGCATTGTCGCCAATGTGGTTCAAAAATTGCACTACTGGATGCGGGCGCACCCGGGGCCAAAAGTATATAGAGGTATCGGCGCCATTGACCGTCCGATTTGCCTCTGCAGAGAACCGGTACGTGAGTCCCGGCCGCATCCGCTGCAACTGCCGGGCATGTTTTACCAGTTGCTCACTCAGTATCGGGTCGGTAAGCCCGACGAGTACATTGTGGCCCCTGTCCTGATCGCCTATCTCCCGGATGATCTCCCGATTCTCTTCTGGCATGTTTCCGGATGGATTGAATGAGCCGATGAACGCGATGGGTTTGGGGTGCGAGAAGCAGTAGAGTTTTTCATGTAACTGCGGTTTCCACGATCTGCCTCGCGGTGCCGGTATACCCGGCAAAGTTACTACGCGAAGTCCTTCACCCAGACCCTCAGGCCCGGAGAGCATTGCGATTACCGCGTCATTAGCATTGGGAACGCGTGGCTTGCCAGCCAGACTCAAGCCGACCCTGACCCCTCGTTTGTGAGCTTGTACAAGCGCGTCAGCCAACCGTAGATCACGAAAATAATACGTGACCCAATCGATGGAGCCGCCACATGGAACAGCAGCGATATGCTCCGCCAATATATCGCGCAGGTAACCTGCGGGCTTGTCGGGACCGCCGAAATATATCTCGAAAGACGGCCTCTTCTCCACAATCAACCCTGAAGGCACCTGCCCACTTTACCGGATGGGATCATGCAGCCTCGGAGTTGATCCGTATCCTGCCTGCCTGTACTTCAAGCAAAGCCACGTAACGAGGTAATACGTCAGGCCCTCCGGCATGCAGCATCTCATTGATGAAGTGTTGCCGGTGTTTCTCCACATAGAAGAAATCGCAGCCATCGGAGAGAAACTCCTTAATTCTTCTGTACACGTCATCCCGGCATCGCAATTCTGTCTCGGGCATGTAATGAGCCAGTGCGGAACGGCCGGCATGCAGGTAATCGGCTGCCAGCACCGGTTTTTTCGCCTTAACTGCTTCAAACGCTACCGAGGTGGCAAGATCAATTATGACGTCCGCCCAATTCATGAGATGCATAGAGTGAACGTCGTCGCCCGCCACACTTACGTTCGGCAGGCGACGCAGGGAGGCGTTCCTGGTCAGGGATTGTTTCCAGCCACCGCGTGTGTGCGGCTTAATCACCAACTCCACTCCGGGAAAAGCAGCAATCATACATACCACCTCGACAACTTCCTCCCAGAACGTCGTAAAATTAGCCTTTCTTAAGAAAATTACTACTTTGAGCTGACTGCCAGAGCAAGTCAGCACCGGGACTGGCGACAATTTTGCCAACTTTTCCAACCACTCATCACAGTAACGCGGTGAACCCAGCACGGCAATTGACTGATCATCCAAGAATGGCCGGAAGCGCGCGGCACACAATTCATTGGGTACCACAAGCTTATCAAATATCCGTGCGGCAGAAAATGAGGTGTCCGGCTCGAGGCTCCATTCGTGGTGCCGTATCAGTCGATTGACATGGGGACTGTCCCCATGCGGCAACGATGCGGTGCCCAAACCCATGGCACGCGCGCTGGACACAACTATCTCGACCCATTCAATACAAACAGGCGAATTTCTTGTAATCCAGTCAAATACGACTACACCTCCGTCACTTCCCTCGAAACTCCGTTCCAACAAACGATTCGCGGTACTCCGCCAGATTGGCTCACGCCGCCGGGCATTATAAAACCGGGTCAATGTATCGATAAGCGAGCCCGTCAAAAAATGCCGCAAGCTGCTAGTCAGGAGGAACACTTGCAAACGCCATCTTAAAAACTCGAACGGTGGCAGCAGATCCCGGACATGGGCAACCCGTGCTCCATCAAGCTTCTTCAGAAATTCAATACGGTAGTCATTGAGAAACTTCGGGTTGCCGATCAGGATGATATCGCAGACATGGCCCGACTCGATCCACTTTGCGATGACCGGCGTGATGTGATCTATATCATTATAGTGGCGCAGAAAGAAAAGGGCTTTCATTTGAACCACTGTAAAATGTACGCCGACGGCATTATTCTCGCCTGATCAGGAAACGGATTATCGGTACGCTATTACTCACAAGATTTAAAATGAAAGACTACATCAACGAGAAAATGAATATCAAGAGGGCATGCGGAAATATTGCAACCATATCGGTAGTCGAAATTCCCTCGTTTCAGTGTAATAAATAGCGCATGGAAATTCCACCAGCCAAGAAAGGTTGTGCGTGGCTTGAGTCAAAACGACTCTCTGTTCGCGGCCCTATCGCCCAAAAATCCGCATGGATTCCTGGATGACATCCTATATTCCATTCTGACAGCGAAAACCAATCACATGTTGGCGCGACTTGCCGGACGGTTAGGAACGCTCACCCCCAATCTCAAACCGTCACCCATTACACTGAAAAAAGTCGGTCCCGATCGCGCCCGATGCGCACGGCACGCGTGCGTACCCTCAAAAGTACCAAAGCCAATGAGCGCATGTAAGCATCCTTGCTGCATCGTACTGCTCGTCTTCCGCTTCCCGTTTGCGAATGTACGCTTAAACAATATTCTCGTCCAATCCAACCGCAATACGCGCGAGTCCATAAATACTCTTTTATCGCCCACCAAATTGACAGGCAGTCGCGCTCTTCCCTTTTAAATACCTGCAATATTTGAAAACTGCGGACTTCAGTACTCTGTTCAAACATATACGGACGGGCTCCATCACGTGCCTTTCCACAATTCTTGACTTCTTGCGCAACGCCAACTCCTGAAATATCTTGATCTCGCTGAGTCACCCCCGCGTCATTCCCGGCTTTGCGTACCGTCAGCTATTGCATTGAAAACGAAGGGATTCCAGAGTTTATTCAGAAATTCTCTGACTGATTCATCACTTTCGCGAGGCTGACATGACGCCGGGCACATTCTGTATCAACCCAAGTACGCGGCGCAACTGCGCCAGACCAGTAATTTTCAGCGTGAATTGCATAGCCGCGGTAACACCCCGGCTTTGGGTGTGGGTGGCTGTTACATTTATTTTTTCGCGCAAAAGAATGGTGGAAATGTCGCTTAGCAGCCCTTGCCTGTCCAGTGCCTCGATCTCGACATCGACCGGATAACTTGCTCCTCTCGCCGATGCATCCCAGTCCGCTGCCACCAGACGTTCCGCACCATCCGCGGTGAGCCGTGACAAATTGGCGCAGCCCTTACGGTGTATCGTGATACCACGTCCGCGCGTGACAAAACCGATGATGGGATCTGGTGGCGCCGGTTTGCAACATTTGGCTAACGCCGTGAGCAACTTGTCAACACCGACGATGAGTACGCCGCCATCCGGTTGCGGGGCGGCTTTCCTGCTGACTAGCAACTCCGGCCCGGTAGCGGCTGTACCAACGGACCCGACTGAACCAGTTGTGATGGCTGGCTCGGTCTTGCCGCTTAAAAACGTTCCTAACTGATGGCTGTTGATGTCGCCCCGGGCGACCGCGGCAAGGAAAGCATCGAGCTTGACGAACTTGAATCCGGCTGCCAGTTTGTCCAGTCCCAGTGCGGTCATGCCGTGGCGCTGCAACTCCTTTTCCACTATTGTCCGGCCTTGTGTTAACGAATCCTCGCGTTGCAGCGCACTGAACCACTGTTTGACTTTCGATCGCGCACGCTGACTTCTGAGGTAACCCAAGGCGGGATTGAGCCAATCACGGCTTGGTCCTCCCTGTTTGGCCGAGATAATTTCCACCCGCTGCGCATTCTGTAGCGGGTAGTCAAGCGGCACCATGAGGTCATCAACCTTCGCGCCGCGGCAATGGTGACCGAGATCGGTGTGCACATGGTAGGCGAAATCCACTGGTGTAGACCCTTTGGGCAAGGAAATCACCCTGCCCTGCGGGGTCAGAACATAAACCGAATCCTGGAATAGCGCGGTCTTGAAATGCTCCGCCAGTTCCCCGGCATCGTCCACATCGTTTTTCCATTCCAGGATCTGCCTCAACCAGGCGATTTTCTCCTCATACCGGGCGTCGCGCCTGGCCCCTTCCTTATAACGCCAGTGCGCGGCGACACCCATTTCAGAATGTCGATGCATCTCGTGCGTGCGTATCTGGATCTCGACCACCTTGTCTTCCGGACCAATGACGGCGGTATGCAATGACCGGTAATCATTACCTTTCGGTCTCGCGATATAATCGTCAAATTCCTTGGGAATCGGTACCCACAGATTATGTACCATCCCCAACGCAGCATAGCAATCCCTTACATCGTTCACAAGAATCCGCACCGCGCGGGCATCGTGAATTTCCTTGAAGTCCACATCCTTGCGTTTCATCTTTTTGTGGATACTGTAAATGTGCTTCGGACGCCCCGTAACTTCGGCCTTGATGCCGGCCTGCTGTAATTCGCGCTGCAATTTATCCACCACACGGTTGATATACTGTTCCCGGTTGATGCGGGTATCTTCGAGCAATCTGGCGATTTTTCTATAACGTTCCGGTTCAAGAATCCGGAATGACAAATCTTCCAATTCCCACTTTATCTGCCAGAGTCCCAGACGATTGGCCAGCGGCGCAAATATATCCAGCGTTTCATGCGCAATCTCCCCCCTTTCCGGAATGCTGTTGGCAGCGATATATCGCATCGTTTGCGTCCGATCCGCCAAGGCGATGATGACGACACGAATATCTTCCGCCATCGCCAGCAGCATTTTCCGTAGTGCCTCGATTTGCGCACTGCGGTCCGTACTGTTTCCCTCGCCTCCCGCACCCAGCGTCCGGATGCGGCCCATGCGCGCCACCCCCTCCACCAGGTGAGTCACCGCCGGGCCGAAGGTGGTTTGCAGTTTTTCCGTGTACCCGTCCAGATAACCCGGCACTGCATGAAGCAAACCTGCTATCAGGGTGTCGCTATCGACCCGCAACGATGCAAGAACCGATCCCGTACCGAACACATGCTGAATAACCGGCTCGCTAGTGTACAGGCACTTGCCGGAATACAGCGGTTGGGAGAATTCCAGCGCATGCCGGAGTATGTCGACATCGCCGGGAGATAATATGGATAGCGTGGGTAACGTGGATTCAAGCCAGGAAAGCCCATCCCGTCCGCCAGCGGCTGGGGAAGGCACCGTGGATGAATGCTCAGGCGAAGCTATTGAAGCTGAATCGGGTAATTCATCGCTCATTTTTTATGCTGCCTTGATTTCATCGGTATTCAGGTATCCTGCCAGTAACGGCGGCGCAACGCGCGCAAAGTTTCGACGGCAACCTTGCTATCCGCAAAGCGCAGCAGTACCGCTCCATCGTTATCGCTGCGCAGTAATGTGCTGCCGAGTGCCCGATAGCGCTCCATTACCTCTTCCCGGGGATGCCCGAAACGATTGCGATAGCCTACGGTGAATATTACCAGCCGCGGATTCACTTGGCGCACAAACTCGCCGGTGGAGGACGTTTTGCTACCATGATGGGGTGCCACCAGCACCGTTGAGGAAAGTGCGTTGCCATCGTTCTCGATTAGCTGATACTCGGAGCTCTTTTCGATGTCGGCCGGCAGCAGCACACTGCCGTGGATTGTCGTGATTTTCAGCACGCAGCTCAAAGCGTTGGTTCCGCGCTTGGGATTACTATAGCTCTGTTCGGTTGGGTGTAACATATCAAAGCGCACTCCATCCCATTGCCACGACTGTCCCGCACGGCATTGGCGTTTATTGGAAGCGGCTAGCTGAATCGGGTGATCGGCATGCAAAGATGAAACCAGCCATTCCACCGGCACTGCCTCCAGTACTGACAATGCGCCGCCGCTATGATCCGAGTCGGCGTGCGTGACAATCATTGCATCCAGATGCCTGATGCCTTCCCCGCGCAAGAAAGGAACGATGGCACGGTTACCGCTATCAGCCTCGGTACTGAAAGCAGGCCCCGTATCGAAGAGCAGCGCGTGATTTTCTGTGCGAGCCACTACTGCCAATCCCTGACCGACATCCAGTACAGTGAGCCATAATTCTCCCGGTGCCGGTTTTGGGGGCAATACCAGAAATATTGGCAGCAGCGCAACCGCCCCCAGCCAGCGAGCCGGAAAACCTGTGGCCAGCCCCGGCCCGCCCCTCAAACCCAGCCCTAATCCACCGGGCAACAGCATCCAGACAATGCCCGCCATGCCGGCGGCCACCGCCCATGCAGGGGGCGCATGCTGGCTCCATACCGCCTGCGGTACATCGCTCATCCACCGCAACATCTCCATGCAACCGCTGAGTACCACGTGTGCAGGCAGCAACATGAAGTCAAGCAGCGGCAATGTTGCCAACAACGTCAAGGGAACCACCACCAGGCTCACCAGCGGAACGGCGATTGCATTGGCAAAGGGCGAAACCAGCGATACCTGCTGGAACATCGCCAATAGCAGCGGTATCAGGCTAAGGGTTATCGCCCACTGCACGCGCGCCCAGCCGCTTAACCAATGCATTTTACCAATCCGCCCGGCCGTTACGAGCATGATGAACGCCATCGCGCCGAACGACAGCCAGAAGCCAGGCGAAAGTACGGCCCAGGGATCAAGCACCACCACTATCAGCAGTGCCCATGCCAGCACCGCTGTTGCGGAAGCGAAACGCCCCAGCCATAAAGCGAGGGCTATCGCCGCCAGCATGTAAACCGTGCGCTGCGCTGGTACCGCAAAGCCGGCGAGCAGCGCATAACCGAAAGCCGCCGCCAGTCCCGCAATGACCGCGGCCTTGCGCGCGGGCAGCCACAGCGCCAGACGATGGCTTCTGCGCCATAACCCATACACCAGCGCAAATATCAGGCCTGAAACCATCGTCACATGCAAGCCCGAAATACTCATAAGATGGTTTACGCCCGTGCGCGTAAATATTTGCCATTGCCCGCCTAGAATCGCGCGCTGATCGCCCACCGCCAGCGCAATCAGAACACCGGTATAGGCATGATCCGGCAATGCCTGAATAAAATGCTCGCGAATTTCCTGGCGCAAACGCTCGACCCGATACGAAGGCTGATTAACCATTGCATCCAGACGCAAATTATCGTCAGCTTTCCGCACGTAGCCGGTCGCCCGAATATTGCGCTCCAGCGCCCATTCCTCAAAATCGAAACCGTGCGGATTGACACTGCCGCGCGGACGCTTGAGGCGCACCGTGATCCGCCAGCGTTCGCCCGCATTGATCCGGGGTAGCACGGACACGGAATTCTCCGCGTACTTGCGGCGCTCGTTATACCAGGCAAGGGAAATTCGCCGGGGAACAATCGCGCCTTCCGTTAGCACTTGCTCCACGTCAAAAGCAAAACGCAAGCCGTTTTCATTGGCTTGCGGCAGCTCCGCCACCACTCCCGCCAACTGAATATCGCGTCCCTCCCATTCATGCGGGAGCGCATCCGCCAGACGCCACTGGGCAAACGCTGCTGCCCAGAAAAGCCCCGCACCCAAGAAAATCAGAGCAAGCAGAATCTTTGCGGTGATGGAAAAAATGGCGACCCGGCAACGCCAGAGTAAAAAAGCACCCACCGAACCAGGCACGAGGAGCCATGCCCACAGCAAGTCCGGCAATTCGGCCTGTTGCTGCAACAGCCCCACCCCAAAGGCAAACGCAAGAATATAGGCTCGCATCAGGTTCTCGTGGTCTACCGGGATGATATGGACATGGGGGAAGTTACTGAAGCAGAACGGGGAGATTGTTCCTCTACGGCGCACTGAACCACCGCATTAAGATATTTATCGATAAAGTAAAGGGCTATCGAGTGCTTGAATCCCATACGGCCGCTCTCTCTTGCCGGGCGGATACCGGTATGACGGCTGCTGACGGCCAGCTTATTATGTTTGCATGAAGCGCCGATATTTCCGTACACTCTTCCCGTGCCGCGAAAATTCTTCAAAAAATATCTGCCCTCTCACGAAACCGTCCGTCAGAACCGGTTTGTCGGGCTGTTCGGCAAACATCTGCAACATCACAATTTGTGGCATCTGCATCGGCGATCAGTAGCAGGTGGCGTTGCGGCCGGGTTATTTGCCGGACTGATCCCAGGCAGCAATCCGGTACAGTTCTTTTTTGCCGCTTTATTTGCCATCGCTTTCAAGGTAAATCTCCCCGTGGCGGTGGCTACCACGCTTTATTCCAATCCTTTCACCATCGTGCCGATCTATATCGTTGCCTACGCCATTGGCGAGTTTGTCATGGGTAACGGCACAGGTCATATGCCCCAGACTGATTTGCACCTGATGGATAAGAATATCAGCGAATGGGTTCCCGCACTGATAGGCTGGGTAATGTCGCTCGGCAAGCCATTACTGGTAGGGATATTGCTGTTGGCGCTGCTGCTTTCCGTGACCGGATATTTTGCCGTGCGTGTAACGTGGCGGCTCTATACGATTTATGAGTGGCGAAAACGGGCAAAACGGCGCCACTGATATATAAGCCACCCGTATCCGGCAGTTGACCGCCGCAAGGAAATCGCGATAACTCCGGCAACCTGTTCTTATTCGATCAGCATGCCATCCACCAGCTGTAATATCCGCCCGGCCTTTTTGGCCAACTCCGGATCGTGGGTGACAATGATGAGACTCGCACCCACGTTGCGATTGAGTTCAAGCATCAATTCGAATACGCCCCCCGCGGTGTGCCGGTCGAGATTACCCGTGGGCTCATCCGCAAGGACACAGGCGGGTTGAGTCACCAGCGCCCGTGCCACTGCCGCACGCTGCCGCTCGCCCCCCGAGAGTTCTCCGGGAGTATGGGTAAGCCGATGGCCAAGGCCTACCTGCTTCAATAATTCCGCCGCGCGCTCATACGCTTCACTGTTACTGATGCGCCGGATCAATAGTGGCATGGCGACGTTCTCCAATGCGCTGAATTCCGGCAGCAAATGATGAAACTGATAGATGAAACCCAGCGATCTGTTGCGCAGCTTGCATCTCTCTTCTTCATTGATGGTCGCTATATTCTGTCCCATGATGCGGACATCGCCACCTGTAGGGGTATCCAGTCCTCCCAGCACATGCAGCAGCGTACTTTTTCCGGAACCCGAGGCACCGACAATAGCAAGAGTATGACCTGCCAGGATATCGAGATCTATGCCCATGAGTACAGGCACTTCCAGCTTTCCCTGGAAATAACTCTTGCGCAGCTCGCGGCAGGAAATAATGGTTTTATTCATACCGCAGCGCCTCTGCGGGATTGACCCTGGAGGCCCGGTAACTGGGATAAATCGTTGCCAGCAGTGTCAACACGAACGATACCGCCGCCACGGCGATTACGTCGGCGGCATGGGGATCGGACGGAATCTCGCTGATGTAATAAACCTCCCGCGAGAGAAACTGGACGCTGAACAGGCGCTCAATCAATGCGATCACCGACTCTACATTGTATGCCAGCAGCACGCCCCCAATCACGCCCAGCGTCGTACCGAGGACGCCGATCAGCGTACCCTGCACAATGAAGATTTTCATGATACTGCGCGGACTTGCGCCCAAGGTGCGCAGAATAGCGATATCGGGCTGCTTATCTGTCACCGCCATCACCAGGGTCGAGACGATGTTGAATGCTGCCACCGCGATAATCAAAGCGAGAATCAGTGAGAGCATGCGCTTCTCGATCTGTATCGCACGAAAATAATTGGCATGCTGGCGGCTCCAGTCGCTGATATGAACCTCCGTGGAAATCATCGGTGCAAGCTCTCGCGCCACTTGCGGCGCCTCAAAGAGATCATGCAGCTTCAGCCGTACACCCGATACCTGGTCGTCCTCCATGCGATAGAGCTTTTGCGCGTCCGACAAATTGATCAGTACCAGGCTCGAGTCATACTCGAAATGCCCCGCCTCGAAAATACCGGTAATGGTGAATTGCTTGAGGCGTGGCAATATGCCCGCCGGCGTTACCTGTCCCTGCGGCGAGATCAGTACAATTTTGTCGCCCGTAAATACGCCCAGGGCGCGTGCCAGTTCCGAGCCGATAACGATGCCGAACCTGCCTGGCACGAGATCATCTAGGCTGCCATCGATCATCATTTGGGCCAGGTCGGCCACTTTATCCTCCAAGGCCGGCTCAATGCCTCTTACGGCGACACCACTGACAACCTGGTCGAATGAAACCATGCCTTGCGCACCGACATAGGGCGCGGCACCCTCCACCAGCGGATGCCGCAGCGCTTCTTCCGCAACCCTGCGCCAGTCCGTCAACTTGCCGTCAATACCGCTGATCTGGATGTGGGCCGCAACGCCCAGGATACGTGACCGTACTTCTTTCTGGAATCCATTCATCACCGACATCACCGTGATGAGCGCTGTCATGCCAAGGGTAATTCCCAGCAGGGAAATCAGGGAGATGAAAGAAATGAAGTGATTGCGGCGCTTTGCACGCGTGTAACGCAGACCAATGAAAAGTTCGTAGGGGGACACGGATCGACTACCGGGAATATTAAGAATGCCGAAGTTTGCCACATTCCGCCGGGGCTTAATAGGCGGACGGACATTGAAACCTTGCCGAAGCCTTATTTAAGGCACTGAATATTTGTTTTCCAGCGTTGAACGAATGCGTTTGGCACAATGATGTTAAAATTCGCCTTTCAACCCAATTACCGCAGCTATTCCGGGCAATGGCGCAAAGTTCTTCAGGAAAGAAGTATGCACGCGCACCTCTTCGTTCAGCAGGTTCTTGCCCTGAAGAAAAATCTTGATGCCATTCGACTTGGTTTCCTTGATACGATAACTCAGATCGACATTTACCAACGTGTAACCCGGCGTGCTGGTTTCAAGTTCCGCTACCCGGTTTTGGCGCGTCACATGAAATGCATTCACGTTAGCTGTCCAGGAGCCTACCTTATGATTGAGTTCCAGCCCGAACCTCTGTGGTGTGATGCGCGGGACATTACTACCTGTATCCAGTTTTCCACGTACGTAATCGGTAAACAGCCGTAATTCGGTGGCATCGGGCTTCAAGGCTAAGATCACTTCGGCTTCGGCACCAAAAAATCTTGCTCCCGTCTGCGCAAAATTCTGTACCAGGAATTCGCCGCCCGGATCCAATGTGCCCGTATCGTCCCCACGATCCGCCACACCGTCACCATTGATGTCGGCACTACGCACGAAGATATAGTTGTCGATCCAGTTATGGAATACATTGATTTTCCATTTTATGAGACCGGTGTTTTTGCGCAATGCAAGATCGATATTGCTGGTTGTCTCGCTGGCCAGGGTACCATCACCCGTCTGAAAGGTGGCGGTGCCGCGGTGTGCGCCTTTTATGTACAATTCTTCCGTAGACGGTGCGCGCTGCCCCCTTGTTGCTGACAAACCAAGTCCGTAGCCCTCCATGATTTTCCATAAAGTGCCCGCTGAAACGTTATAGAGATTGAATGCACGCGCTGGATTGGTGTTGTTCTGCGGGTCTTGCGTGGCACGCTCGATGCGTCCGCCGAGTTCCAGGCGCCAGCGGTCCCAGTTGCGCTCTTCGACCAGGAATATGCCGGTCGAACGAGATTTCGTGACCGGTATCACAGCCTCTTCGCCCAAAGCCGAAAAATTACGGTCCTGAAACTGGATGCCGAATACTCCCTTCCAGTTTGCGATGGGTGCATGCAAAAGCTCGGCGCGGCTTTCCAGGCCCTGATTCTTAAACCGCGTGGCGATCTGCCCGGTTCCCTCGATTTCGTTATGCTTGTAATCGTTATAACCCGTACGTACCTTGAGCTTCTCAAAACCAATGAGGGGTTTGTCCAATTCACCTGACAAATCATAACGGGTCTGCTTGAGATCGATCTTCGAACCTTCCGGGCTGGGTATGCCATACTCACTCTCCAGCCGCGAAATCGACCCGCCAATGAAGCCTCTTTCACCGACAAGGGATCCACCCGCGGATATGCCACCCGTATCTATCGCGCTGTTCCTGACAACGCCTTTCTCGCTGCTCGGGTTGCTCTCATCCGCTCGCCCAGGAATATGATAATCCCCGGTTTTACGCTTGAAGCCACCCACGCTCCAGGAAGCTCGGCCACCGATGCTGCCGGTCGCATTGAAAGCCCCGGTACGTTCCTCTGTCGCCGTATTGCCACGTAGCTCGATATCGCCTTTGGGTGATTTGAACAGTCGATTCGGGATACGTCCGGATACGACATTGACTACCCCACCCGATGCACCGCTGCCATAGAGCAGCGTTGATGGGCCCCGAAGGATTTCGATCTGGGACGCATTGAGTGATTCGACTGTTACCGCATGATCCGGACTGATGCTCGAAAGATCGAGGGTACCGATTCCATTTTCGAGAACTCGAATGCGCGGACCATCCAGGCCGCGAATAATCGGACGGCCCGCAGCCGGCCCGAAGGAGCTTGACGCCACACCCAGTTCGCGAGAGAGGGTATCGCCCAGGCTCGCTTCACGCTTACGGCGCAAGTCTTCGCCACGCAATACTGAAACAGGCTGGGCCATATCAAGCTCGCTACGATTCTCGAATGGCGTGGCGGTCACTACGACTGACGGCAGCACACTGCCGTTGCCCATATCCTGCGCCTGAACAGACGCTATGCCGGACGCAACGGACGCCAGCATAATGATGGCAGATCCGAGGCCGCTTTGAGCGGACGGGTCTCGCCTCCGGCGGGAACCGCCTCGCAAAACCGCCGTCACGTATTCCGCTGGCAAAATCGGCGGCTTGCTCAGTGACTCCTTGAGTATGCTTTCCACGTATTGTGAGAGTGCGCCCCATACGTTAGAACTTGAATAATTCATACCGACTTCTTTAATACATGGAAAAGACGAGTCTTGCGCGCAACTGAGTTGCGTTACGGCGCCAGTTAACTTTTTTTTGCCCAGATACAACCCGAATCAGGCGATATGCGCCAAATGACAGATATCGGGCAGGATTGCTCGATTTTAAGAAGCAGAGGAATTACGCTTGGGGAGGAGCGCGCGTGAGATATGGGAATGAAAAATCCAGAAGGACATGTCTGAATTTCAGGAGCGAAGGAAGCTGTCGTGCTATCTGATCCAGAAAGAGAGGGATTACGATGAGAGGGATAATGCTAAAAGCCGATAAAGCCAAGCAGTCCAGGCAAATTCGATCGAGATCGGAGTCTGCCCCGGTTTCGTTTTGCCCGTGGTCATCCGCTTGAGCCGCGCCGATGCTATCGATGTGCGTAAGCGCGTGCGTCGCCTGAAAGACCGGAACGAACGAAAACATCAATACCAGAATTAAAAATAATCCTTTCCGCACCCCCATGGAAGCGTATCCTCTGATGTAGGCATAGGGGTACCGCATTCTATGAATTGGATGTCTTATCATGCGCATTCGGCACATAAACCCTTGACGGTCAACTCGACCGCCTGAAACCGGTAACCGGCCGGCAACGGACCATCATACTTGGCCTTCAGATCATCAAGGCAAATCACCGTTGTACAACGGGTACATTTAAAATGCGCATGCTGATGTGAATAGGCATCAAAATTTGCTCGAAAACGCCATACTCGATCATCGCTCGCCACCCTATGCACAAAACATCTTTTATTCAGCCATTCAAGCACACGATAGAGCGTGACGCGGTCCAACCGCTGCTCCCCGCTCAGGCGCTCTTCAATTTCGTGATGCGTAACGGCCCGTTGCTCCGCCAGCAGTATGGCAAGAATTCGAACTCTGCCAGAGGTCGCCCGATCGCCGGTACGCCGGATCATCGATTCCGCCTGTTGCTGAAAATTGATAGGCATAGGAGTAATATTGCAACAAAGTTGCGTTTACTATAACCGGATACTTCTGCGTACGCAATATCGGCTTGATGGCTTCCTCCAAGATAGTAGAGCAAATTCAGAATGGGAAGACGGAAACTGTTCATCAGATTCTTGGTATCTGAATCATATTGATGCATAAAGATGTTTTTAATGTACCGTTATCGAACGCAGTCTCGGGGGGCGCCATGCAATTCACCTTGGGGCGGACTCACTAATAAGATGAAGGTTCAGCGGCAAAAAAAGTTTTTGGCTAAATCAATCGATATCCGGTATCTCCCATTGTTTTTAGCAATCACCGGCGTTCTATCCGGTATCTCGCCTGCTTTCGCCGGAGCTACCTACACGGTGGACCCCGGTACCTATCGTGCCAGACTCAAGCAATTGAAACCTGGGGCTGACGTACGGCTAATGCCGGGAGAATACAGGGATGGCCTGCCTGTTCAGCAACTTCAAGGCACTGAGCAAAGCCCGATAACGATTTCCGGACCGGATGGGGAGCCACGTGCGGTGTTTGTTGCGCGGCCCGGACATAACACGGTCAGTATCGTTAATTCGAGTTACGTCACTATTCGCAATCTGGTTCTTGATGGCCGCAACCTGCGGGTGGACGGAGTGAAATGCGAAGGCCACGCAGACTGGGCACATCACATCACGCTTGATGGATTGCGTATACGCGGTCACGGAAATAATCAGCAAACGGTGGGTATTTCCACCAAATGTCCGGCTTGGGGCTGGGTGATTCGCAACAATGTGATCGAAGGTGCCGGAACCGGCCTTTACCTCGGCAATTCGGATGGACGCGCGCCATTTATCGGGGGCCTGATCGACCGCAACCTGATAGTTGATACGCTCGGCTATAACGTGCAGATTAAACACCAGCAGCTTCGCCCGGTGTTGCCGGGGATACCGGATGGAGACAGCGCAACGATCATCCGTCACAACGTTTTCAGCAAGGCGCGTGGCGGATCCGCGGAAATGGCAAGGCCCAATTTGCTGGTCGGGCATTGGCCGCTTGCAGGGCCGGGAGCAAACGACCGGTATTTCATCTACGGCAATTTATTTTATCAGAATCCGCATGAAGCATTGTTCCAGGGCGAAGGCAACATCGCGTTGTACAATAACTTATTTGTGAACCATTTCGGCGATGCCATACGGATTCAGCCGCACAATGATACGACACGCGCGATAAGCGTTTTCTACAATACCGTGATAGCACGCGGGTCAGGGATAACGTTCGCGCGGCGCGAAAACGATCCAGCGTATCCGCAATTCGTTATGGCCAATATCGTATTCGCCGGAGTGCCGGTGCGGGGCGCTTCCCTGGAGACAAATCTGACCGGGGAATTTGCCGATGCGCGGAATCATCTTATCCGGCCATTCGCCCCTTTGGGCAAGATGAATTTAATACCGGTGGACACTCGGGTGCGAAAGCGCGCCGATGACGGCATGCGCTTTGATGCTTACCCTCAAGCCGATCTGGATTTTGATGGAAGCTTGCGTGGCACCGGTGAACTGGGGGCTTATGCACTGGATAGAGACAGACCTCGCTGGTTGCCGGCCCTGGAGATCAAGCCGGTACCTGCCACTCCCTAATAAGGCGTCATCCCTGATCCTTTCTTTAACCCTGAATCCGGTGGCTGACCGCTCATTTTCCAGTCTAGTACATGATCCATAGAGATTTTTACGCTACTTGCGCTACTCGACCTTTACCCCTGCGATGGGTTCACTAACACCCGGCTTGGATTAATCCCTGCTCGATAGAAAATAGAAAAAATGCGCATTCTGTCAGTGATCGCGGTATTGATTGCCTATGGGTCATTGTATCCCGGCAATTTTTCCACACCGGACGCCGAGGCAGCAAGGCAATTCCTTACCGACTGGCGTCCGTTCACCTCTCCGGGAGATTTGCTGGGCAATATCGCGTTGTTTTTCCCACTCGGAATGGCCGGTATATTATTTGCCTCAAACAGAGGCAATGCCACGATTCATGGCGCCTGGCTGCTCCTGTTCGCGCTTGTTTATTCATTCGCCCTTCAGTTGGCACAAGTTTGGCTTCCTTCCCGTTCCGCAGCCCTGGCGGATGTGCTCTGGAATATGACAGGCATGCTGTCGGGCATGGCGGTGGCGCATCTGATAGGAAAACGCTTACCCGGAAATGCACATCCATTCGACGCCGCGCTGCTTGTACCCCTATTGGTGTTAATACTGTGGCTGCTCACCGAGTTATTGCCCCTGGTACCCACATTGGACTGGCAAAAGTTCAAGGATGCACTGAAGCCACTCCTTGAATTCAATATTTCCTTCCCGGCAGCTACGATGCATGCGGCTGGCGCGCTTGCCGCGGGTAGCGCTTTCGTGGCGTTGGGACGGCAGCCCTCCACATGGCTGGGAAGTGCAATCGTAATTGTATGGGCAGGTAAAGTTATTATCGTTAATTTAATACTGGATGCATCGCTTTTCCTCGGGTCGCTGGCAGGTTATGCGGGTTGCCTGATGCTGTCGCGCCTCGGTCGCGTAAAACTCTTCGAGGCCGCATTCTGGCTGCTGTTAATTGCCTGGAGCATTGCTGCGATAACGCCCTTTTCTCCCGCTTCGGGTGGAACCTTCAACGGTATCCCGTTTGCAACCATGCTTCGGGGGTCCATGGAAACCGGTGCCCGGGGACTGGTCCAGTCATTATTTATTTACACCGCTTTGCTATGGCTTTTGCAAAGGACCGGCATGAGTATCGCCAAGGCGGTGGTGGGGCTGGTGGTATGGTCATGTTTGATAGAGCTGACGCAGATGGGTTTGCTGGGCCGCACCGCGGATGTAACAGAACCGATTTTGTTATTACTCATTGGTTGGGCATTGTCGGGAATGCGAAAACATGCAGGCCCCGCAAAGCAGCAAACAGAAACGCCCGCATCAAAGCCACACCCTTTAATGGCGGTTCGCACAGCAGCAAGCGGAAAACGCACACTTGCCTTGCTGACGATCGGAATCGGGATGTGCGTAGCGATCGGCTGGTTGATTACGCGGTCACCCTGGGTACCCTACAACGTGCGCGAACTGGTATACCAGGGCCATCCCTTTCGGTCACTGGTACTCCTTGCCGCCCTGTTGTATTGGGCTATGGGTTTTCCGATATTGATGGCGCAATGGCTGGCGCGGGGGAAGCTGTACCTGCTCAGCTTTCCGCCCCTGGCATTACTGCATGGTTTGATCGCATGGTTGCTGCTATGGTCCGCGGTGCCAAGCGAGAGCATTCACGACATCGTCGGCTCCCCCGTTTTGAATTGGCCTTGGGAATGGGAAATCCTCGGCCGTTTTCTGGCACTGTTCAGCCTCTGGAGTGTTGCGGCAACGGCAGGGACCGTTATTGCCGCGAGGCGCTCCTTCCGCAGTACGAATGGTGCTCAATCCGCGCTGCTGGGATGGGCGATCGGCGCATGCCTGCTTGTACCGATATCCTATTACATCGTGGTGAAGGCGGCCTCCACAGACAATCTGGTTGAACTGATGGCCGGCAATGGCAGCGTCGGTGCATTCCTGCTGATCGGCTTGGCCATGGCGGGAATTTCGTTTGGCGGGACGAAGACCACGCTGGCATTGATTCCCGGGACAACCGGGCGAACAATGGCAGCCGCATGGGTGCTGGCTTCCGGCGCTCTGACCTATTTGGCGATTTATTTCGGCATGGAACAGGTGATCGTCAAATATAACCAGGTGTTTTCCGCATTGCAGTTCTTGCTGAGTAGCGATCGCTCACATCTGGCCGGACCAGGCGAGTTGGCGGTGCGATACATCGCGCTGTGGAGCACTCTTATCACGGCCATTGTAATGGTGCAATATCCATTATGGAGTTGGGCCATATCGGATCTCCGCAAAGCCCGATAGCGGTTTAATGACTGGCTTCCCTGCCTGAACCGGGTTCATTTGCGGACAAGGACGCCACGGAAATAAACGCGCAATCGAGCGAGTGAAGAGTGAGGTCGACACGCAGACCTTTTTCCGGTGAGCAGGGCTCGAAGTGCAGGCTTTCGAGCACTTGTTGAGCGGGAATATTGCGCCCCGTGGGCTTGAAGTTAACCCACAGCTTCTTGGGCTTCTGTTGGCCGCTTTGTGAGATCACCAAGTGATTGAAGAATGCCTGTTCGATAAATCTCCCCTGCACACGGCAGGACAGCATAAAATCCTCGATGCGTATCTCCTGCTTCACAAATCGAACGATGGCGAATCCAACCGCACCGTAGGAACCGAAATTGTCGCTGCAACGGAGAACGTATTTCTTGACTTCGTCATCGGCCAGAATTGGCAGGATCTCCTCCCTTGCGTACTTGCGCCCGGAGAAATTTAATTGATTGGTGCGCTGGACAAGTTCGGATACACGGTCCAGGTCATCGGCCGCATAGGCATCAATGTAAAGCTTTATCTCGCATGAGGCCAGAAATCCAAGATAATCCGAGCCGAACCTGGTTGCGCTTTTCTTGCGCACGAATTCTTCTTTATAAAACTGGCTACGTTTCTTCGCTTCTTCGCTACTCGTCCCCTGATAGCGGGGATCCAGAAAGAGGTTGTCGATATCAGCCGCGTTCACGCAAGCGACTCCTCTCAGCGCCCGCGACACTTCCTCCAGTTCAAAGGGATTGTCATCAATGAAAGCAAAGGTATCCAGACCGATGTTGAGCTGTTCCGCTATGATCCTGACATTTTCGCTCTTGGGAAGCCAATTGATCTGGGGATACAGGAAATAATCCGCTATGCCGAGTTCTTCAAGGCGACGCCACGCGCTTGTCTCGTCATTCTTGCTCGCAATACTGAGCATAATTCCTCGTTCATAAAAAAAGCGCAGCAGATCAAGTACCTTTGGCCGTAACGATACCGCCTCATTTTCAAGCAGTATTCCGTCCCACATCGTGTTGTCAAGATCCCATACCACGCACTTTATCTTTGGATTGCTTGAACTCTGCACACTTTCGGTCTGGTGGTGAACGACAAAATCGGCGGTAAGGAAAACAATACGTGACGCAGTAGTCTCTGCGTCGGGGATAATGGCGATGTCGAACGGAAGACCGCACTCCGTAATCATCGAAAATTGTTCATACCCGAACTTATGCCGCGAGTATCCGGGCGGGACTGTAATCAACGCGCGAAATGGCAGGGGAAGCTTCGTGAGTTGCGCTTGTTTACTCATCATGCCGCTCGAAATCGACATATTCAGCTGCATCCGTATCGGCACATCCGCCGGGTTGTATACTTCAAGCAGGAAAAAATCCGGTTTGGATTCGGTGCGGCTTACCCGATGCATCCAGCGGGCAAAGCGCTCAAGGAGCGCATACTCAAGATACGACCAGCGCATGTCGCGTGTCAGCCGGTACATTACCGCACCCGCCGCATTGGCAAGTGGGGCAATCGAGTTGATCATGCGTTCGGCCAGCAAGGCCGCCGCGGCCGGCATCATCAGGGTATTGCCTCGGGCCTCGATCTTGCCCCATTGTTTGAATGTAACCTCCGCTCCATAACCGCGAGCGGATGGGAAGCGCGGGTTGCGATACATGCCATAGGTCAGGCGCCGGCAACGTTGATCCGGTCTGCTCTGATAGAGGTCACAAGTTGCGAAGCAGCCGGGAGCGGCGCATTCTATGCAATGCTCACCCCACATGAGCAAGGACATTTTTGCAACCCCCTTAACGGGCGTATAGGGTTTTAATGGAGCGAGGTTTCGGTCCATATGCAGATGCATCTCGTATTTATCGAATTCAAACATCACCCACCACTATTACCTTTCCGCAACACCCCGTGGAATATGAAGTTCCTTGCTCATTTTAGACGGCAGATAAATGATTTTCCAAGGGGCGCATAGTCCAGATAGGGGATAAAATTCAGGTGCGTTTCTTGCCGCACAAAATCTGCCAGCGCACGTTGTTCGCCCTGCTCAGGATCACCTTTGTAATTATAAAAATCGTCGAAGCAGATAATGGAACCATTCACGACATAGGACTGGATGAAATCGAGTACCTGAACAGTTGAATCGTACAGGTCGCAATCAACATAGATGACTGCCGCCTTGCGCCCGGATAATCGCCGGTGGGCAACATCGTTCAAGCTATCGCTGTAAAAGCCCTCGATCAGCTCGTACTCCGACGATTGAATTCCGCGGGATGCGAGAATCGTCTCGAACTCCGGGCGGGTACAGGCAAACTGCCCTTCGTACCATATATTGTCGGGATGCTTCTCTGTTGCCGGCAGGCCCTGAAACGAGTCAAAGCCCCACAGCTTCATGTCGTGGCGGCCGTAGCGCCGCTTCATTCGATGCGCATAGCCGAACGTCTTGCCTCGCCACAAACCAAACTCAAAGTAATCTCCAGGCACTTCATTGATCTTGGTGAACTCGAAGGCCTGGCTCAGCATCCCAAGCTCGGTCATTCGATTGTCTGATCGACGATCCATTACTTCAATTATGCGAGCGACCCACTCCGCATCCACTATCTGCTTCGCGATCCGTTTGATTAACATGACTTTCCACCATCCAGAAGATTGTTTAAATCAGATTCCGAACCGCATCATTTTTTTTACTTTCGATTTAAGCCCGAGCTGATCCAGCTTATCGCCAGCCAGCCTGCTGAGATGGTTCACAGCACTTTGACTATGCAGAAGGAACCTGTTACGCAGATTGCTACGCAGGAAAAAGACGTTTGCGCATTGAATACTATGAGTGGCAAATAGCTTTTTATGCTCTGACTGCCCCTCGGTAAAATCAAAAAAACGAAAAGACCGTTCCTCGAACAAATGCTCCAAGGCAAGCCATTGCAAAATTGTACCCACGGAAAAACTCATGTAGCCGGGATCATATCCGAGGTAGGCATAGATCAGGATTTCATTGGAGATCGGGCAATAGAGATAAGAGACAGGCTGGTTCTGATGGAAAAGGATGAATCCGCGAACCAGCCCCTGTTGAGCAAGGTGTTCCATTTCTCGGAGAAACGCCTCCGAATCGGGCAACCCTGCGTCAAGCAGCTTTTCCTGATAGGTTATCTTGGAAACAACCCGGGCAAGCCGGAAGAATTCCGGCATTTCTCCAGCCGACTTGTAGACTTTCCAGGGGATGTCGCCACCGCAATATTCAGCGTATCTCTTGATTTTACGATTGAGAGTCGAGCGCGTCTTGGAGGAAAACTTGCTCTTGTACTCAGCAAATGACTGACGCATATCAATATAATAGCGCTGGTGCTGGGAAGATACATAGCAGAGATAGTCATCCCGCCTTCGAAGTACAGGCTGCTTGCCGTCGACGCGCAGCGATCGCACCAGGAAACCTTGACTATTGGTTTGAAGCGCATCGGCTGGCGGCACCGGCTCTATCACCGGCGGGGTTTCATCATCAAGCCCCACTTCCCGCACTTGCAACCATAGTCGAGATGCGAGCAACGTTTTGTCACCCAGTTGAAGTTTTATGGGTACTTGGCGGTAATGCCATATTTGCTTCACGGGAGCCCCCGACGTAGGCCTTGTTCCAGCATCCTGAGTCCCGTTTTCCAGATTGGCGAGGTGAGCGGGGCAGGCTGCGAAGCCGCAAGATCCGGGATCAAACCGTAAAAACCGCGGGTACGAAAGCAATCCCGATGACGATCGAGAAAGGTGCAGAGCTTGCGGAAACGAGCTACCACGATATCGTCCGGCCGATTCATACTGCCGTTAAGCAGCTCGAAGTTGTGTGAAAGAATAACAAAGGCCTTGCGCCCCGATTCCAGCGCCTGCCAGAGCAGCCCTTCCATCTCCGGGTACGAGCATGCGGTCACTTGCGCATGCCGCAATGAATGCGTGCCACCGTGGAAGACCGTCATGGGATACTCGTACACGCCTTCATACTCGATCGGCTCCACAAGTGAAATATCCGGACTTACGCCGCTATCCCGTCCCAGCATGCTGGCGTTATAACTGCTGTCGAACGCGATATGATTCCTGGCAAGCGCCCGCAGCGTATCCCTGTTGAAACCGAAACTTCCCGCGCGAAAGGCGTTTACGTTTTGACCACCGGCGAGTTCAATCAACTTTGCGCCCGCCTGGATCAGGATCGTTTGATCCTGCAACGAAAAGTAACGCAGGAGCTGTTTTTTGCCGGTAATATTGTCGAGCAGGGGCTCCCTGGATTCATCAACCCATTCAGTGTGCAGATGAAGCTGTAATTCATGGCCGCGTTCTCGAACAAGCCCCACGATTTCCGACAAGGGATCCAGCCCAAACCGGGTCGAAAAGAGGGACTCAACAAAGAATACGCCCGTCAGGCCATGCTCCTGTAATTGATCCAGCTGGTATGGCAACCCGTAATTGCCTCTTGATGTGGGGCCATAGATGTATCGTTGAAATGCACTCGGAAACTTGGCATCAATGTTATCCCAACCATCACACCAGATCTCCACGTCAACAGTAAGAAATACGTCCATCATCCTGTTGCAAATTCCTGGTTCATCAATTTGAATCTGTCATGTGTCCGTATCTTTGGATTGCACAGCAACATCGTCATGCCACCTTGAGATCATTCTTGCGCGAGCCTGAGTGCTCCACCGGCAGTACGTTGCGCAGAAATGATTCAAACATCAGCAGCGTCCATAACGGTGCACTATAATCACGCCTTCCCGACTGATGCTGGTCCAGCATCTCCTTTAGAAAGGCTTGGTTGAAAATCCCCGTATCTGCCAGAACCGACCCCATTAAAGCGTCGTTAAGCCTTTGGCGTAGCGGGCCACGAAACCAGCTTGCCAATGGTACTGAAAATCCCATCTTGTCACGATAAAGGACATCATTGGGAAGGTAGGGTTCCAGAGCCTTTTTGAACACATATTTGCCTTCATGGCCGTGCAGTTTGAAGGACACTGGAAGGCCAGATATCCACTCGACCAGTTTATGATCCAGCAATGGTACGCGCACTTCCAGGGCGTGAGCCATACTGGCGCGATCCACCTTGGTAAGAATATCACCAACAAGGTAGGTTTTCATGTCCAGGTATTGCACACGGGACAGGGCGTCATCGACAGGGCATTTGTCAGCATGCATGCGCAAAACCTCCACCGCCTGGTACCCCTGGAGACTGCGGTGGAAAGAAGCACTGAAGAGACGCTGGCGCATTTTGTCCTTCATAATGGAAACGCTGTGAAAATACCCTTCCACGGAATCTCGCGCGAGCGCCTCGAAAGTGGATTTCGCACGCAAAACCTTTGGTGCCCAGTCGGCCTTCGGGTAGAGGCTGCCTAGCAAACCGAACAAGGGCTTTCGAAACCCAAGTGGCAGCATGGATCGCATTCGATCTTCATAAAGATGCCAGCGATAGCGGCGGTAGCCAGCGAGGTTTTCGTCGCCCCCATCTCCCGACAACGCGACCGTCACGCGCTTTCTGGCCAGTTCACAAACCCGGTAGGTAGGCATGGCCGAGCTATCGGCAAAGGGTTCGTCGTATAAAAAAGCCAGTTTGTCTATAAGCTCGAAATCGTCCTGATCCACTCGTTCGACAGCATGCCGCGTGTGATAGCGATCGGCCACTTTTTGCGCATATTGGGATTCGTTGAAGGCAGGGTCTCCAAAAGAGATGGAGCATGTGTTGACGGGCTCTCCCATCAGGTTGGCCATCATCGCCACCACCGCGCTGGAGTCGACCCCGCCGGATAGGAAGGCCCCCAGCGGCACCTCGGTCATAAGATGAATCTTTACCGATTCACGCAGCCGGACAATCAGTTCTTCCTGTGCTTCCTGCATGCTGATGGAATCGTGCGGAGTAAAGGGTATGTCCCAATACTGGCGCAGCCGCGGCATGCTCTGGCCGGGTGAAAGTTTCAGTGTATGACCCGGAGAAAGCTTGAGTGCGTGCCGAAATATCGTTTTTGGCTCCGGGACATAACCATAGGCAAAGTAGTCTTCGATAGCATGGGCATCCATCTCGCGGATGAAATCCGGATGGGCGAGCACTGCCTTGAGCTCGGAGGCGAAAATAAATGTACCATCCCCGAGCATGCCATAGTAAAGCGGTTTGATACCAAGCCGATCACGAGCAAGAAACAGGGTTTCCTGGTTGCGATCCCACAATCCGAAGGCGAACATGCCGCGAAAGCGATCCACGCAATACTCACCCCACTCTTCCCAGGCATGGACAATGACCTCGGTATCACAATGCGTGCGAAAAGTATGACCGAGGGCGGCAAGCTCTGTGGCAAGCTCCTGAAAATTGTAGATTTCTCCATTGAAAACCACAACTACACTACCGTCTTCGTTAAAAAGCGGTTGCTGTCCGCTGGAGACATCCATGATCGAAAGACGACGGTGGCCGAAGCCCACGCCAGGCTCGGTGTACAGCTCTCCTTCATCGGGGCCGCGATGAATCTGGAGTTGATTCATGCGCCAGAGCACTTGCCGATCGATTTCATTTTTGCCGCGCGTGTCAAACAGACCAACAATTCCACACATGTTGATTTTCCTTTTATTCCGTCCGTTATCCTATCGGCAGTTGTGGTGAATTCGCCGTAAAGATGAAGTCAAGTGATGCAAGAAGCTTTCCTGATCATGGCATCAAGCTGAAAAATGCATGGTCAACCACGGGAATCGGCGTTACGGGCGCAAGGCCTTGTCATAGACTTGAAGGTACCCTTTGGTCATGGCCTCCATGCTGAAGCTTGCCTCGATCTGCCGCCGTGCTGCCTTGCCGTGTTGAATGATCAGATCGGGGTTTTTATAATATCTCAGCATCGCCTCCGCTAATGCTGATGGAACTCCCGGCGGAACCAGCATTCCCGTATATTCTTCCTTTACAAGTTCCACATTTCCCCCGACGCTGGTAGCGACGACCGGCAAACCCGTGGACATGGCTTCCAGAATGGTATTGGAGATGCCTTCACCAAGCGAGGGAAGAACAAAAAGATCCATGACACGCATCAATTCTGGAATATCGGCACGCTCTCCCGGAAACCAGGCAAGCGCTTCCGCCCCGGCCTTACGCAACATATCGATGCATTCCCGGCGCGTAGTCCCCTCACCAACGATCAGCAGCCGCAGATGTTCGCGAGCCGCGGGCTCCTCCTCCAGCACCCTCAAAAAAGCCTGAACCAGGCTGGGATAATTTTTCACACCTGCCATTCTTCCGACACTACCGATGACAAAAGCATTTTCTGTAAAAAATCCTTGTGGTCCCGCTCTAAAGAGAGCGCCATCACGCGGGTGAAAACGCAGGCTATCAACACCGTTGTAGATCTGATTGATGCGCTGTGGCGTTGCTCCCACGGTATCGGCAAGCCAGCTTTCCAGATCTCTGCTGACAGCAATGAAATGATTGACAAAAGGGCGGATTGCCTTACGCAGCAGATTGTATTTGCGATTTTTTCCGTGCAGGTCAAACAGATCTCGGCCGTGTTCTCCGTGGATTCGGGTGCGCACTCCGGCAACCGCGGCAATGACTTGCCCTTCCATCGTGCTGAGATTACGGGTGTGCACGATATCCGGTTTCAAGCGTCGGAGTGTTCCGAATAAATTGATATAAAGACCAAAATCGTGTCCTTCCCGCTTGTTTAGTGCCACGATTTCCACATTCTCTCTCAAGATCCGGTGGCGAAAATCAGAGTATCCCTTGAGGCATACGATAGCGTGCCGGTAACGTTCGGGTGGAATATGGTTGATCAGGTTTACAAGACCATTTTCCAGACCCCCGACCCCCAGGTGATGAATCACATGGACAATGAGCGGAGGCTGCGTGGTAAACGTCCTTGAAGATTTCACCGGACCTTGCTGGGTACTAGCGCTCCCATGCATGCTGGAGCCCTCTTGTTATCGTTGGCATCATGTCATCGACAAAAGCCTGAAGCACTGGAACAGCTTCATCGGATGCTGCTTCGTAACGCGCCGCGATAATAATCTCCGCCCCATCGTCACCTCTGCCCAAGAGCTTATTCCGTGCCAGGATAAATTTAGCCATATAGGGACTGGCCGTCTTCTCTCCGCCAATCCAATACCACCTCCAGACGAGCAGGTTTGCGTCGGGTGAATGAAGCTGGCTCTGCTTGACGGTCACCTGCCGGGAGTCAAGAAGTATGCCGCGTGTATTTTCCTTGATGTTACGCCAGTATGATTCTGTTTCCGGCACGAGCAGATTCCCGGAATTGATCAGTTCTGTTCCCTGCTGCTGGTTGCGGTAATAACTCACATAAAGATCCACCGCCTGGTGATGGTTCCGGTAATTTTGCAGAAATTGGGTAGCGGCTCCAATATACTTGGGCCTCCAGTCGGAGATCGGACTCGTGGCGGCTTCCCATTTTTCTGCTACGCCGGGAATTTCGATTTGTGGTTCCGTGCTGCGGGAGAATCTGTTTTCCAGATAGGCCGCTGACACCGGCCAGATGAAAGCTATTGCAAGGACTGCGCTGGCAGCAAGAACTACGCTCTTCGGCGAACCCTTGCTGCCCTGCCTGAGATCTGGTTTAGGTTGGGGGACCGCATCGGCACCCTTATTCTCGCCATTGTCTTCGCGCCAGAATGATCCGATCCAGAATAACAATAGCATCACGAAACCAAAGAATATCCAACCGTAAATAAGATGGTCAACTCCCACAGCCAGACTCATGTTGCTCAGATGGCCGGTCATCACGATCAGGTAGGCACGAATCCCGTTGGCGATAATGGGCACCAGCACTGAAAGCGCGATGAACGCCAGGCGACGCCTCAGACTTCGGTACGTCAGATAGGCATAAAGCATACCCAGCGTAAAGGATGCGATGAGGTAGCGCAAACCGCTACAGGCTTCCACAACGGACCAATTGCCGCTTGGAATGGTAAAAAAACTGCCCTCACGGTAAACGGGTATGCCCGTCAACTGCAGCGCCCATACGGTAAAGTCGGCGGTAAAGTCGATGAGGGGAGGGATAAATACGTCGCCAAAAGGTACGGCAAGCAAAAGATAGGCCAATGGAAAAGCAATCGCCCAAGCCATTCGGGTTCCCAGAATTGCCCAAACGGCAGCGGGAATCATTGCCATCAGAAAATATTGCTCAAATACCTGAACGCTGGCAAGCGTTGCCATCAGCCAGCCAAAACCCAGGGCACCGAGTACCGCAAGAGCCGGAAGGTTTGGCTCAGGGGAAAATGTGCTTAAATGTTTGCGTTGCCCCCAGATCAGATAGGCACTGAAAGGAAGTATAAGGAAGCCATGGGCAAATGTATCGGATCGCTCCCAGATGGAAACCATGGACCAGGTGGTTTCATGATAACCCGCCAGGATTGCGGCAATGGTGGCAAGTGTAAGAAGGGCGGCCCCCTTCAAGCTTTGCTGATCCAGCGTTGTGGCGGAACCATGCGCGATTTCTTGCGGGGTTTGCACGCTCATGCCGCATCTCCCGCGGATTTAAAATGGTTTTGCAAGACATGCGGACGCGCTTCATCAGCAGAAATCACTTGTGGCTGGGAGAGGAGCGCCTCAACTCGCGCCAGACCTTTTTCCCAACTGTAATCCTTCAGAACCCGGGCCCTTGCGGCACGGCCCATCGTCCGGCGCGACTTGCTCTGGAGCAGCGTAATTATTTGATGAGCAAAATCATCTTCATTGTCAGCAACCAATAATTCCTGGCCGGAAACCGCACATATTCCCTCCATCGCTTGTGGAGAGGCGATTACGATCTTTGCCATGGCCATCGCTTCCAGCACCTTGTTCTGTATGCCACGGGCAATGCGTAGCGGCGCCACCGCCAAGGATGCATGTGCGAGATAGGGCCGTATGTCCGGAACCGATCCCGTTACCGTGATCCCGGGAAGGGCAGACAGCGCCATTACTCTTGCTGCGGGTCGCGCGCCGACAATATGGAACTCAACATTGGGTAAATGCACGCGGATTGCGGAAAAGATACTGCGCGCAAACCAGTCTACGGCATCCACATTAGCCCAGTAATCCATCGCTCCGGTAAAAACCAGGGTATCGGTACCGGTAGCGTAGGGATTAGGGTAAATATTTTGCGGTGAGAAATAATCCGCATCGACACCGTTGTTGAAGTAAGTGACTTTTGTCGCAACCTCCGGCGCGAGCCGCTTGAATAAATCGGCTTCTGCCTCGGAGACGAAGGTCGCAGCGTCAAACTCTCTGGCGACCCGCTTTTCGTAACTGAGCAGCAATCTCGATTCACGCCGGTATATCCAATCCATCGGCCAACTTTTGGTGGCTGCGTATTGCATCCATTTGTCCGAATCGATATCGACAAAATCGATGACCCGGCGTGCAGGCCCGGCATGGCTCACGTATTGCGCCATGCCGGAGGAGAAAACCAGAATATTTCTGACAGATCTTGTTTCGAGTACGCTATTTACCCACGCTTGCAAACTCCTGTCCCGATAGTAGGGCAAGGTAAGGGGCTGCTGGAGAAACAGGCCGCCAAGGCTGCGCAAGCGCGCGGCCTTCGGCGAAAGATTGACAAAGCAGGTCTCACCACAGAGATCCTTGACTTTAGGAAGATGGCTCCAGTCTTTCTCGTCATCAATAAAAGTACCGAGATGGACGCGATAGTGTCGACTCAGGTGCTTGAGCAGATGATAGGAGCGTATTTTGTCCCCCTTGTCCGGCGGAAAGGGAATACGATGAACGAGATAAAGAAGTTCCTGCATGAATCTAGCCCAGATTCTTCACGATGTAAGGACCAATAAGATTGGCCATCGGCAGCGGCAGCTTCTGCCAGGCCTTTATGAAAATCTGATATTTGGGATTAAGGGGATTATGATCGGGTACCGCTCCCGCGCGATGCAACTGATATTCATAATGCAGCGGTTGCGGCTCGAATCCCCAATTCTTCTTGAAATCGTAAGAGCCCGTGTTACGCTTGCTGCGCCCGAAGTCAAAAGTCTTAATCCCCCTTTCGCAAGCGCGCCGCATCAGTTCCCAGTACATGAAGTCATTTCCCGCCACCTCTCTAGCTTCACTGGTGCCGCCGCCATAATAAGGCAATACCTCGTCACGGAAATAAAAGCTCATGACGCCGCTGACGGTACGTCCTCCTTTTAGAATGACCATAAGTTCACAATCTTCAGCGAAAATTTCCTTGAGAAGCCGAAAGTATCTCCTGGAAAAGACCGGGGTACCCAAACGGTGCACGCTTGCGGAATAGGCAAGAAAAAAACGCTCGGTATTTTCATCTAGGGTACTTTCGAGTCCAGCCTTGATACCTTTGCGTACCATTGCGCGCTGCTTGCGCGGGATGGCCTGCATGTTCCGCTCCTCTTCCGGGTCTATGCCCTTGCGGAAAGTGACATAGAGATCCTTGGTGGGCCAATCCGGGTGCTGTATTCTCAGATTCCGGTATTCGAGATAATCGGTGTTCAGTCGCGCAGCAAGCGCCTGGGCAGCACGATCAAGCGCAATCCGGCTGGATTCCGAGATTGCGGCAATGCCGCCATAGACACAGAATGGGAGCGAGCTCAGGCAATGGCCAAAAAGGTGGCTATTGATTTCCGCCAACGGCAGCACTGCTTGAATTTCTCCTCCGGACTCAGCGTAGAGATACCAGGTTTTGTGGCCCAAAGCACGTTCGATGACCGTCCTCCAACCGGCGCGATGAAAGAAAGTAGCTTCGGGACAGCCTGAGACGAATTCGTCCCATCTTGCCGCATCCTGGGGCTGAAAGGCATGGACGACCGGCATGCCGGCCTGATGGAGGGAAGCTTGATGATCCTCCTGGAATGCTTCAATGATGCTGCTCATGCGTCTTGTTCCAGAAAAATCCGATCCACGCGATCCCACCGGAAGTCACGAGTCAACGCTTTGATTCGCTCTTCCATACGATGAAGATTGTAATAGTGGCGGAAGCGTGTTTTCATGCTGATGCCTTGCTGACGCGGCTGCTTATGATCTATTTCCCAGGGGTGGAAATAAAAGATAGCGGAACGGCGTTCGAGATGATTCAATCTTTGCAGGAACCACCGCGAAACCGGGTAGGGCCAAAGCCGGAAATAGCCGCCGCCGGCGGGAAAATTCCGCTTGAACAAACGCATAGTAGTAATAGGCAATTCCAGCAACCCATGATGCGTGCGCGGATGATGGGCAAAGCGGGGAGCCTCCGGCATGCCGTAATGATCATGTTGAATGGGATAAATACTGGAACTGTAACGGTAGCCGGCTTCTTCAAGTATATCCAGCGCCCATAGATTATGGCGGCCGATGGAAAAACTCGGCGCGCGATAACCCAGTACCGCGTTGCCGCCAATGTCTTCAAGAATGGCTTTGCTTCGAACGATATCATCACGGAATTCATGAGTCTCCTGATCGGAGACTCGATGATGGGCCCAACCGTGACTGGCCAGTTCGTGACCGTTTGCGACAATACGCCTGACCATGTCGGGGTGGCGGTCGGCGATCCATCCCAAGGTGAAAAAGGTTGCTTTTGCGCCTTCTTCATCCAGCAAAGAAAGTATGCGATCGATATTGGACTCCACCCGGCAAGATATGGAGGTCCATGATTCCCTTGAAATATGGGGAGCAAACGCTGAAACCTGGAAATAGTCTTCCACGTCGACGGTCATCGCGTTGCGTATTAGTGTTGAGTTCATTTGACCAACCTCGCATAGTGCCGCAAACAATCAAATCCACACTTAGCTCCGCAAACCATTTTCCATTCGCCTGTAAATTACCTCCGCGATTCCCGCCACTGACTTGCAATGAGGGTTCTCCCGGAATTGGCGTCTACTGTAAAGATGCATATCAAACCTTGTCTTTCCCAAGATTCTTGTTTACGCCCGAGGGAGACAGGATCTGCTTGAGCAGCTCCAGTAACGAAACGACAGATTCCTCCAGCTTGGCAACCCGGTCGTCCATTTTCTCCAGACTGGCAAGCGCCTCGGCACTCTTCAGTCCGGATGCGGCATCGAACTCCACCTGGACGTCGTCGGTCGCGTCCGGCATATCGAACTCCTGCTGGATATCGCGTATGACTTCATCGACTTCCGAACTACCGAACTGGTGTAATTTCTCCAGGCAGCCCATTAGCAAAAGGCGATCACACAACGTATTGATCTTGCGAGGAATACCGCCGGCATAATCATGAATGGCGGCAAAAGCATCCTCATCAAACGATGGGTCTCCGCACCAGCCCGCGGTACTTAGCCGATGCTCGATATAGGCTCGCGTTTCCGATAAATCCATGGGTCCAAGATGGTAGGTGGCAGTTACCCTTTGCCGCAATTGCTGCATATTCCCACTCAGCAGGGTTTTCCTGAACTCCGGCTGACCCAGCAGAAATGTTTGCAGCAGCGGTTTATCATCTGTTTGAAAATTGGAAAGCATTCTCAACTCTTCCACCGTGCGGGGAGAAAGATTCTGCGCCTCATCCACCACCAGAAGCGCGCGCTTCCCCTGCCGATCACATTGACGGAAGAATTCTTCGAGTCCGATCAAAAGGGAAGCCTTCCCGGAATTTTCGTACGGCAACCCAAAGGCAGCGGCCACCATTCTGAGTGTATCGTCCGAGTCCAGATGAGTATTGACGATTTGCGCAGCAAGGATATTCTCGGATTCCAGCGTGCGGAAAAGATTGCGTACCAATGTAGTCTTGCCCGCACCCACCTCCCCGGTAATGACGATGAAGCCTTCTCCCTGCGAAAGCCCATATTCAAGATAGGCCATTGCACGTTTATGCCCCTTGCTACCAAAGAAGAAACTTGGATCGGGCCGTAGTTGGAATGGTTTGACCCGGAAACCATAATAGGATGCATACATTTTTCTCTTATCCCTAGAAGCTCATGTTTAGGGAGGCGGTAACAGCATTCTCGCGATAATTTGCCCCGGATTGATTGGAGTCCCGCTCGACATGCCGGAACTCAATCATACCGTTCACGGATGGCCGATCCTGGAACTGCCTTGTCAGGCTCACTCTGCCTATCTTGAAATCGTCTTCCCTGTTCGTATTAAGAAAGGCAAATCTGGTGAACCCCAAATTAAGATTAGCCCTGGTGAGCGCGGAAATCCTGTGACTCCATAATACGTTGACGCCGCTTTGTCTGGTGTGATTGAGCAACGCGGCGTTCACCCCCAGGAGATCGGCATCATCCGCCTCTGGCGAAAATGCCCGGCGCGTCATATTGAATACCCTGAATAATAGCGTATTTGATACACCATTCAAGCCAATAGAAGCCTGGAAACGCTTCTGCAGAAAAAGGCGGTTGGTAAAGAAATTGGTGGGATCAAGAAAAGAACTCGTTCCAGAAAACCCTGGATCGGAACCACCTATACCGCCTATGCCACCTATACCGCCTATACCACCTATACCGCCCGACGGATCACCTATTCCACCTATTCCGCCTATTCCGCCTATTCCACCAAAGCCGCTGCCCATACCGGCCTGCTGATTGAAAGTCGTGATGTTTTCGTTATAACTTGCATTCCATACGGTAAGACGGGTACGGTGATTAGCCAGAACCGAGTAAGTATCCCCAAAAAATCTTTGGCCAGCGCTGGCCACGATATTCGTTCTCTCGTCTGGAATCCACGAAAAACCCACGGTCCACGTGGGACTTGTAGGACTTCCCCGGACTGAAATAAAACTATTTCGTTCGTAGCCTCCGGTCGCGGTCAAGCCGAATCGTGACGTAACCATATAACGAGCATTGGCGATAGACCGCTCCAACTCGACTGTCCGTCCGGTACGGGCAAACTCAATGATCTGATGGTCATAGTTCAGACCCCAACTGAATATCCTGAAAGCATCGCCACTGTTAAGACCCGCCTGGAAGGCGTTCCTCTGGCTATTCCGAAGCGCATTTGCACTGGACTCAACGATGCCATAGGTGTAACGGAGCTGGGCTGATGCAAAATCCTGGAAACGGTGGCGCAAATAAGGACTTATAGTATAGGTTTTTACATCAGCCCTGTTGCCTGTGACATTGACGTTATCGAGCCCCTGCGGACCAAATAAGGAAGCATTTTGTTGGGTCATTGTGGCTCTTCCATCCACAAAAAAAAGATTTTCAACCAATTCAGTTGTGGCACCAACATTGAATTGATGCCTCATCCGGGTAAAGTTACTGTTCTCCGCATAGATGAGGTTATTCATGGTGTAATTAGCAATGAGATTAAAACGGCGCCCTACGCCACTCACGGATATGCCAGGATTGATCTGAGTCACCAAATCACCACCAGACTGCCCCCCCAATCTAACATTGTCGGAGTATGTTTCCCTTAAATTCAAGCGCGGAATTACTCTCCATCCACCGGCCGCAGGATCGGGCGATACATTTTGACCCTGGCCTGGCTGGTTCTGGCCCGGCAAACCTTGGCCCGGCAGGCCCGGGCCCAGCAGGCCTTGGGCCTGCCCATACGAATAGGAGGATAGCAGCAGCATTGCCATGGCGGCAAAGCAGGCAGCCGGACATAGCCCTCCATGGCATTTCTGATTCTCAGGCACTTTCATGGTAATAGTAGCCATAATATTCTCCGCCGGAGAACGATCTGGCCTTGTTGTAAATCAGATTCACAACGTCGCACGACTCGATCTGTCTAAGCATTTCCTTAACCGCCTGCTGTGAAGTCGTTTCAGCCTCCACCACCACGACAATCTGGCCCATCTGGCTTGCCAGCACGCGTGCCTCGCTGGTTAACAGCAGCGGTGGAGAATCAAAGATAACAACGCGATCAGCGTAACGCTGTGCAAGCTCCTTCAATAGCGCTCCCATGCTTTGGCTTGCCAGCAATTCGGTAGAGTGCGAATGCCGTGTTCCCGCCGTGAGAAGTGTGAGTTTCTCGATATTGGTTTTTATCAGAACATCCGCGAGATCAAGGTTTTCATCGAGAAGAATATCCATCAAACCTCTTTCTGTTCCCAGTCCCAGAATTTTTGGTACGGTAGGACGGGCTACATCAGCATCCACCAGAAGAACCCTGCGGTCCATTTCCATTGCAATGCTCATCGCCAGGTTGACAGTACAAAAGCTTTTACCCTCTCCCGCAAGCGCACTGGTAACCATAATCAAGTTGCCATTTTTGATCATGCCCGCGCCCTGATTGAATGCATTGGTTAGCAATGGCCGCTTGATCACGCGAAATTGCTCGGCAACTTGTGTTCTTCCCTGGTCAGGCGTGACGATGCCATACTGGCGCATCTTGGCAAGATTAAGTGTAATTCGTTTGGATGTTGAAGTGGAAGGCGGGACAGGATTGGGTGAAAAACTTTGGCTGATCTCTTCCCCGGCCGAATGATTCGCGCCCGGATGTTTCTGGCCTGAATTTACCGAAGTACCGGGTGGTATTTGCGGTGGCACCTTGGGACCAATCTTTCCTTCTTTTTCAAGCTTACCCGCGGCTCTTTCAATAATACTCACGCTTTCTCCAATAGTGTTGGATTGGAATTTGCCAGAATGCGGTTATCTACCATGCCTTCCTCGAACTAAATGTCCGAATCTAAAGCAAATCGACATGATATTGATTCCGGATCTGGTAATGGAAACAGATGATCGCACCAGGTTTTCCAAGCCGGAGCAAATCTCGGGATTCCGGAAAACCTCATCCTGACCGAGAGAGGCCATTGCAACGAAGCGATGTGTGGTTCACAAATCCCAGCCGTCCCGCCTTGACCTATGCATAACGGCAAAATCTTAGTATAGACGCCTCTTGCGATAATAAATCCTCATGCGTCTCAAAAATTGGCGAGAATTCAGGTAACAAAAAACCGGGTCAAACCATCTTTACCATCAAAGTGCCATATAAACCCAGCAAAGATAGCAACGAAAGACCAAAGGCATAGAGCCGCTTCCTGCTCTTCACTTTCTCTTGGTCCGTCCAGATCATGGGGACCGAACCCAAAATCGGCCTGCCGGTTATTTCCCGCAAGCTCGCCTGGCTGTGGAATGTGGGGCGGACCTGGCTGATGACAAACGCTATCCCGATTCCGGCTAATAGGGATCCGAGAAACACCAGAGAAAACAGCTTGCTGCGGTCCGGTCCTACCGGTCGATCAGAAACCGTCGGCGGGTCGATGATCCTGAATGACATCAAATCGGTGGCGGAACCCAATTCGCCTGATATCTTTGCGGATTCACGGCGCTCAAGAAGCTTTTCATAATTGGATTTATTTACCTGATAATCGCGATTAAGTTGAGCAAGCTCCGCCTCCACCTGAGGTACCGCATTGCTCAGCGACTTTAAGCGATTGTAACGGGCGGTATATTCTTCCACACGCGCCCTCATGGAAGCCACATCAGCTTCGGCTTCCGCCAACGCCACGTTAAGCTGCTGCAGCATGGGACTATAGTTTTTCCCGGGATCTGCGGTATTTCTTACCACGAGCTTGGCCTCTTCTTTTTTGCGCTCTTCAAGTTGAGCGATCAGGCGCTTGGTGGAAATGATATCAGGATGCAACTCCGTAAAATTCAGTCTGAGCGCATCCAGGTTCTTGTTCAATGCAGCGATACGGGAATCAATCTCCACATTGACTATGGGTGACACCGCATCGCTCTGATCCACCATCATTACGGGTTCATCTCCGGTAATTTGTCTCTTGATCGCATCGCGCGCATGCTCGGCCTCCCGTAATTCCAGCCTTGTCTTGTTGAGATCCTCTGTCGCTGCGGATAACTGCGAGTAATAATCGCCGCCTTGCTGGGGCATCATTCCAATGTTCTTTTGTTTGAATGCCTTAAGGTTATTCTCTCCCGCTATCAACTTCTCCTCATAGCTTTGGATCTGCTCATCAATAAAACGGAGCGCCGCGGAAGAATCCTGTCTTTTGTCTCCCAGTCCCCCTTCGACAAAAATGGTCAGCAACGATTGAACAACATCCTTGGCCAGCCTTGGATTCTTATTATTATAATGAATCGTAAATAGGTTATCGCGACCCGTGGTCCCGAGCTTGATTTTTTCCATAAATTCCTTGACAAGCCCCTCATGATCTTTAGCATCCTTGACTTTGATATCCAGATCGACCATGCGGACGACCCTCTCCACGTTGGGGCGGCTGATCAGCGTACGGCTCATGATGGAAACCTGCTGTTGCAGATCGGGGGAAATCGTCATGCCCGCCATCAACGGCTTCAAGACATTTTGGGTATCCACGTAAATTCTGGCTGATGCCTGATAATCGTCCGGCAGCTTATAGACGATAACCCATCCCGCGATGGCCACAATCCAGGCAGCGATTACCGAGATCCAGCGATATTTCCATATCCCCTTCAAATAAACAAGCAGTTGAGTAGTCAGCTCCTCCATTTTGTCAAAGGTTCCCCGGAAATGCTATTTGGCGGCTTTTGTTGCGACGGAATTCTTGGCGGCATCCCTGCACCGCCATCGCGTAGAAAGGTAAAGAGACCATTTTCATGTTCATTGCCATCTTTTCACCCATCTATCTCTCGCTCGGGAGGTGGAACGGGCGGCCGAATCTTTTCTCACGATGGAATTGGATAAAGGATCAATTACAAGGCTCAGAAGAAGCTCTCTGGTATGACTAAAACGTCACCCTGACGCATGGGAACGTTAGCCGAGATGTCACCGTCCCTGATCAGGTCATTCAGCCGAACGCTAAACTGCTGCTGCTTCCCGTCTACACTACGAATAATTCTGGCTTTATTGCCGGCGGCAAAATCCGTTATGCCGCCCACTGCAATCAAAACATCCATTAGCGTCATTTCTTCGCGATAAGGAAGCGCCTGGGGTCTGGCAGCCTCGCCGATGACGCGGATTTGCTCGGTGTACGGTCCAATAAACTGTGTCACGACAACTGTCACAACAGGCTGCTGGATATACTTGGATAATGCCTCTTCAATGTCTCGAGCCAGCTGCGTGGATGTTTTTCCGCTGGCCGGAAGGTCTTCCACCAGCGGCGTGGTAATTTTTCCGTCAGGACGAACCGGCACCGACATGGAGACTTCCGGATTGCGCCAGACAATGATATCCACGCCGTCGCCCGGTCCTATCAAATAATCGTGCGCAATATGCTTTTCGTCGGGAGAAAGAGGCGGATATGTTTTGCAACCGCCCAGAACGAGCATAGGAAACACGATAGCAAAACAGGTCAGCCATTTCGAGGTACTGATATGGGGAGTGCTCACTGAATTTCCTTTTTCTGTTTATTGAAGGTGCGCCGGGTCATGCAGGCAGCCAAGGATAATTAAAGATGCAATAAGTAGATATTTGTGTCAATCAGACAGGATTGATTCGGGCGAAACAGCACCTTTTCAACGTATGTCACGGAATCTAGGATCTTTAATGTGCGCCATAATAGCATTTTTATATCAACCCGCTTCGGAATCGAAAAAGATTATCCTCAAGATAAACCACGCCGCATAAGCAAATCAGCCGAGTGAGCAACTTGTTTCGAGTTGTGTGTCCGCATCGTATCAAGTTCGACGGCGTGAGCAAATAGGACTTTAGTACAATCTTCTCAAGATTCGCGGTGGCATATCCCAAGCCTCACCCAGAGGCATTCACACCCCTTGGGACGCGCCTGTCAGGCATTCTGACAGTCATCCTATCCCGGATCTTTCCCTAAATGCATTCCATATCATGCCGTTGCAATGCCCATCGCACATGTTCGCGCACCAACGATGATTCGTCGTCACATCGCGTCCGCAATGCGGCGGTCACTGCCGCTGAGGATGGCGCATTCCCTAAGCCTACCGCTAAATTACGCAGCCATTGCTCATGGCCGATGCGACGAATCGGGCTGCCGGCAAGCCTGATATCGAACTCTTCTTTAGTCCAGCCAAATAACTCGACAAGTGACACATCATCCAGGCCATTGCGTACCGCGAAGTCGTCCTCACCGGTAACTGCCGCAAATTTGTTCCATGGACAAATTAACTGGCAGTCATCGCAACCATACACCCGGTTGCCGATCAGGGGGCGCAAGGCTTCTGGAATACTGCCCTTATGTTCGATAGTGAGATAGGAAATACAGCGTCTGGCATCGAGCCTATAAGGGGCGACTATCGCCTGAGTAGGGCAAATATCGATGCACTTGGTGCAGCTTCCGCAGTAATTCCCTGTTGGACTATCCACGGGTACTGGCAAGTCGGTATACAGCTCACCCAAAAAAAACATTGATCCAGCTTCGCGCGAAAGCAGCAATGTATGCTTGCCGCGCCAGCCAAGGCCCGATTTCTGCGCCCATTCGACCTCCATCACCGGCGCGCTGTCGCTGAAGACACGGTAATTGAAGTGACCCACTTCAGCGGCTATTTTATCGGCAAGTTTTTGCAGGCGTCCACGCAGCACCTTGTGATAATCTCGACCCAGTGCATAGCGGGAAATAAATGCCTTATCGCCATCGTGCATCACCTGCCAGCTGTTCTTCGCGGCGGGCGGCGTATAGTTCATGCGCACCGAGATCACGCGCAATGTACCGGGAACGAGTTCAGATGGACGTGTGCGTCGTGTCCCGTGTTTTGCCATATAATCCATCTCACCGTGATAGCCTTTGCCGAGCCACTCAAACAGCCCGGATTCCGCTTTTGCCATCTCGGCATTTGCATCCGCGATGCAAATCTCCTGAAAGCCCAGCTCCTTCCCCCATGCCTTGATCGCATCGGCGAGCCGGGGCAGGTCGACCCCTGCGTCCGGGAGATTGCACGGAATACCTGACGGATCCTTGGATATTTTTTCTTGCATAATTCTCATCATACCGATTCTTCTGCCTCATATCACTTTACGCGCAATCTCGAGGGAGAAATCGCAATGCTGGCACTCGGCGCGGAAATCGCAACGATATTGCATCCCGGTATTAGCGTCTTCCTGAGCGGCAATCTGGGCGCGGGCAAAACCACACTGGCGCGAGGGATCTTGCGCGGCCTGGATTATCAAGGAAAAGTAAAAAGCCCCACCTATAATTTAGTTGAACTTTATAAAATTTCTAGGTTATACTTCTATCACTTTGATTTCTATCGTTTCAATGATCCAGTAGAATGGGAGGAAGCAGGTTTCCGAGAATATTTCAACACGGAATCAATCTGTCTGGTGGAATGGCCCGAAAAAGCGGGCGGATTGTTGCCTCCACCAGATTTGCAGTTTCTTATCCACATCACCGGAACAGATCATCGCCGCGTCGAAATTCAGGCGCATACGGAGACAGGCAGACGGTGTTTAAAGCAATGGCGAACCCTAAGAAACCTCGGGCAATAGCCTGTTGCCACAATCTTTCTATTCCATCGGCATTCGCCCTATTTTTGTTGATGGCGACACTCGTCCCGTTTTTGTCACTCAGCAACACCGTTTTTGCGAATACCCTGGTCAGCTCCGCCCGTGTCTGGCCGGCACCGGAATATACGCGTCTCACGCTAGAATCCGCTTTGCCCATCCAGTACTCGCTCAGCGTGGTAAAAGATCCGGATCGAGTGGTGGTTGACCTGGAGCATGTCAGGCTTAGTCCGGAACTTGAGAGGCTGCCAGGAAAAATCGACTCCACCGATCCTTATATACGCGCAGTGCGTATCGGCCGTTTCAAGCCGACCATATTGCGGCTGGTGCTGGACCTCAAAACCGAGGCCATACCGCAAGCATTTATCCTCAATCCTGTAGGCAGTTACGGTTATCGGCTGGTGCTGGACATTTACCCCGCTATCCCGCCCGATCCGCTCATGGCGTTACTGAACGAGAATGCCACAGCAATGTTACAACCAGAACTCAATGCCGGTAACGAAACGAGCATAAAGACAAATAGCAAAATAGCAAAAAATACCGCGACCACCAGAAAGAATAGACCGGAAACAATACGGCTTATAACGGTCGCCATCGATCCCGGGCATGGCGGCGAGGACCCCGGCGCAATAAGCCGCAGTGGCACCCATGAGAAAGATATCACACTGGCGATTGCCAGGAAGCTTAAAGCGAAGATTGATAAAGAGCCGAACATGCGCGCAGCCCTGACACGTGAAGGCGATTATTTTATATCACTACCGATGCGCCTGGTAAAAGCACGCCAATTGAACGCCGATCTGTTCGTATCGGTGCATGCGGATGCTTTCATCAAGCCGCATGCACGCGGCTCGTCTGTTTTCGCGCTGTCCGAGCGCGGAGCAACTTCCGCGGCTGCCCGCTGGTTGGCGAAAAAAGAAAACGAGGCGGACTTGATCGGGGGAGTCAACCTGGATATCAAGGATCCCTATCTCAAGCAAACTCTGCTGGATCTGTCACAAACAGCCACCATTAACGACAGTCTCAGGCTCGGCCGGGAGGTACTCTCGGAAATCGGCGATATAAACCATCTGCATAAAAGCGATGTGGAGCAGGCGGGCTTCGCCGTACTCAAGTCTCCCGATATTCCGTCTATCCTGGTGGAAACCGCTTTCATCAGTAACCCGGACGAAGAAAAGAAACTGAAAGACGCCGCCTACCAGGATAAATTGGCCGACGCAATGCTTGCCGGTATCAAACGCTATTTCGCCAACAATCCCCCCCTCGCGCGTTCAAAAATGGTGTTTCTGGAATAACTTTCTTTTCTCATTCGCCACTATTGGCGCTTCCCTTCCTGACAAAGTTTCACTGACCTCCTGTAAGCCTGCGTGGCATCTGTTTGCCGGCTGAACTCCCAACGTCAGCATGATCACAAGGCGTACTTCTCCGCGGAGCTTGATCCGGAGAAACCAGAAGCCGCCTAGCCGTGGCTCAGCTTCTACGCCATAATCACGCCGTTAACCCGTCCAGGATGTTTTGTGGCCAACGAAGATCTATCCAGATTAAAAATTGACCGGAGCGGCGCCGCCAGTCCAACCGGCCATAGGAAACGTCCCCGCCTCATTTCCACGCTCGCGATCGTTGCGGGACTGAGTCTGCTCCTAATCTTCTACTTTCGTACTGGCACGGTGGCTGAGGTGGAGTCCGGCACAGTCACCACCGCTTACCCGTCACAGTCTTTCACGCTGCTTAACGCCACTGGCTATGTCGTTGCGCAACGTAAAGCGGCAGTCGCCTCGAAGGGTACGGGACGAGTCGAGTGGCTGGGGGTGACGGAGGGCAGCCGCGTGACAGAAGGCGAAATTATTGCCCGGCTGGAGAATATGGATGTCAGCGCAGCGATGGAACAAGCCGCGGCCAACGTCAGGGTAGCCAAGGCAAATTTACAGCAGGGGCAAGCCGAGCTGATCGATGCCGAGGCGGCATTCAACCGCAATAGCGAGTTGCTCGCCAAGGGCTTTATTTCGCAATTCGCCCAAGACATCGCAACCGCCCGCTTTCGCAAAGCCCAGGCGGCAGTTCTGGGTTATCAGGCATCCGTTGGTGCTGCTGAGGCTAACCATCGCGCCGCCCGGATTGCTGTGGAACAAACACTGATCCGTGCACCGTTTGATGGAGTAGTGCTGACTAAAAGTGCCAATGTCGGTGACGTGATAACGCCTTTCTCGTCCGCACTCGACGCCAAAGGCGCGGTAGTGACAATGGCGGATATGAATACCCTGGAAGTCGAAGCCGACGTATCCGAGTCCAATTTACCCAAAGTGAAGCTCGAACAGCCCTGTGAAATTCAGCTGGATGCGATGCCCGACGTCCGATTGCGTGGCGTGGTGCAACGCATTGTGCCGACAGTGGACAGGGCTAAAGCGACGGTGGTGGTAAAAATTCGATTTATCGACCGCGACCCGGACATTCTGCCCGAGATGAGTGCAAAAATTGCCTTTCTGGAAAAAGAAATGGCTGCGGAGCAACGTACTGCCCGCCCGGTGGTCCAGCCCGATGCCATTGTTCAGCGCAATGGAAAGAATGTGGTATTCATCATGAAAGACGAAAGAGCAGTTGAAACACCTATCGAAACCGGCGGGAAAATTGGCGATATGCTTGAAGTTCTGAAAGGCCCCAAGGTGGGTGACAAAGTAATCCTGCGCCCCGGCGATGGACTCGACAATGGCGATAAGGTGCGGACGGTGGCGAAGTAAAGAGGCATGGAGAATCTTGCGGAGCCCATTGTCCAGATCAGGCAGCTCACCAAAAGCTACCATCGCGGCGAGCAGTGGGTACCGGTACTCACGAATATCTCCTTTGATATTGTTTCCGGTGAATTCATCGCCTTAATGGGGCCTTCCGGTTCCGGCAAAAGCACCCTGCTCAATCTGATTGCCGGCATTGACAAACCAGACAGCGGATCGCTGAAGGTAAACGGAACAGATATCGCCACACTTTCTGAAGCGGATCTCGCAGACTGGCGCGCGGCCAATGTCGGCTTCATTTTCCAGTTCTACAATCTGATGCCGGTGCTGACCGCATTTGAAAACGTAGAATTGCCATTGCTGCTGACGCGACTTTCGCGCAGCCAACGGCGGGAACGCGCGGAACTGGCGCTGTCAATGGTGGGGCTGACCGACCGGATGGAGCACTATCCCTCGGAGCTGTCCGGTGGTCAGCAGCAACGCGTGGCGATTGCCCGCGCGTTCATAACCGACCCGGTCATACTGGTGGCGGACGAGCCCACCGGAGACCTTGATCGTGCATCGGCGAACGATATTCTCGCCATGCTTGAGCGCCTGAACAGCGAGATGGGCAAAACCATTATTATGGTGACCCACGACCCCCATGCGGCCAAATCAGCCCGTTCAATTCGTCATTTGGAGAAAGGAGAGCTGATGTAACGAAGTGATCGAATGGCAATATTTTTCTCAGTAATATCCTTTCTGTTTTCGTCAATTACCCCGCAGCGTACCGTGGAATATCGCAATAATCCTGAATCCATCAGTTGCATCAACTCACACCCAAAAGGCGGGCAATCCAGGATATTGTTATTAATCATAATATTGATCCACTCAATGAGCTCTCAACTCCCGGATTCAGGATAATGCATTTCCTGAAGCTTATCCTGAGAAATACGTTGCGTCACAAACTGCGCACCGGCCTGACGGTGCTGGGCCTGGTGGTGGCGATACTCGCTTTCGGGCTGTTGCGCACCGTCGTGGATGCCTGGTATGCAGGCGCGGAAGGCGCCTCATCGGCGCGGCTGGTAACACGAAACGCGATCTCGCTGGTCTTTCCGCTACCCATCAATTACCAGGAACGGATTCGCAGGGTTCAGGGTGTCACGGCAATTTCCCATGCCAGCTGGTTCGGCGGAGTGTACATTACACCGAAGAACTTTTTTCCACAGTTCGCCGTCGATGCAAAAACCTATTTTAATCTCTACCCCGAATACCTTATTTCGCCAACGGATATGAAGGCCTTCCTCACCGACCGCAAGGGCTGCGTGGTCGGTCGCAAGCTGGCGAACACGTATGGATTCAAGGTCGGCGACATCATTCCCCTGCGCGGCACGATTTATCCCGGTGCATGGAGCTTCACGGTACGGGCGATCTATGACGGCGCGAAAGCGGGAACCGATACTTCGCAGTTTTTCTTTCACTGGGACTATCTCAATGAAACCATGAAAAAAGCGGTTGCCCGCAGAACCGATTGGATCGGTGTCTACGTGATCGAAATTTCCGACCCTGACAGAGCGGCGGAAATATCGAACGAGGTAGATGCAATGTTCAGGAACTCTCTTGCCGAAACCCTTACCGAAACAGAAAAAGCCTTTCAACTGGGGTTTGTTTCCATGACCGAAGCGATTGTGGTGGCGATACGTATCGTTTCGTTCCTGGTGATTTTCATTATCCTTGCAGTGATGGCCAATACCATGGCAATGACGGCGCGCGAGCGCGTCGCCGAATACGCCACCCTCAAGGCACTGGGTTTTGGCCCGCGCTTCCTCGCCGGATTGATTTATGGCGAGTCCCTCGCGATTGCGCTGGCTGGCGCGGTGATAGGCATTCTGCTGACCTTCCCTGTCGCCGACAGATTCAGCGAACAGGTCGGCACGCTGTTCCCGGTATTTGGGGTCTCGCTGGAAACCGTCTACATGCAGGCCGCCGCCGCAATCGCGGTTGGCATTGCGGCGGCAATCCTGCCTGCCTTTCGCGCCGCTCGAGTACCCATCGTGGAAGGACTGAGAAGCATTGGTTAGCCTATGACCATTCCTCTCTCCTACATATGGCGCAACTTCACCGCTCGCAAGCTGACTACCCTGCTCACCGCAGGGGGCATGGCGCTGGTGGTGTTTGTATTTGCGACGGTATTAATGCTGGAAGAGGGTCTCCGGAAAACACTGGTGGAAACCGGCTCACCCGACAATGTGGTCATTACCCGCCGTTCCGCCGGTACCGAAGTGCAAAGCGTCATTGATCGCGAGCAGGCTGCCATTGTGGAAAACCAGCCGGAAGTCGCTTACAGCGCGAATGGCTGGCGGCTGGCGTCAAAAGAAATGATAGTGCTGATTTCCCTTGCCAAGCGCAGCTCCGATAAAGCGTCCAACGTATTGATCCGTGGTGTGGGACAAAAAGGAATCGAGCTGCGTCCACAGGTGGAAATCGCCGAGGGGCGCATGTTTCGTCCCGGGTCAACGGAAATTATTGCCGGCAAGAGCGTAGCCGAACGCTATCGGGGCGCCGGCGTCGGCGAAACACTGCGCTTCGGGCAGCGTGAATGGACCGTGGTCGGTATCATGGACGCGGGTAAAACCGGTTTCGATTCGGAAATATGGGGCGATGTGGATCAGTTGATGCAGGCATTCCGCAGGCCGGTCTATTCTTCGGTGATATTGAAGCTGAACGATCCCGCGGTGTTTTCTCAACTCAAGACCCGCATTGAGAACGATCCGCGCCTGACTCTGGAAGTCAAGCAGGAAAGTGTCTTCTATGCCGAGCAATCGCAATTGCTGGCGAATTTCATTCGCTACCTGGGAATGATACTGTCGATTATTTTCTCTATCGGCGCAATTATCGGCGCGATGATCACCATGTATGCCTCTGTCGCCAATCGTGCCACGGAAATCGGCACCTTGCGCGCGCTGGGATTCCGCCGCATGAATATTCTGGCCGCCTTTCTCGTGGAAGCATTGATGCTCGGTGCTGCGGGCGGCGTAGCCGGACTGGTATTTGCATCGTTCATGCAATTCTTTACCATCTCCACCATGAACTGGCAATCGTTCTCCGAACTCGCGTTCAGCTTTACCCTGAATGGCGCGATTATCATCAAATCGTTTGCATTTGCGCTGATCATGGGAGTCACCGGGGGATTTCTTCCAGCCGCAAGGGCCGCGCGCCTCAATATCGTGGATTCGCTACGAGCGGTGTAACGGAGTCAATTGACCGATTTGCGTACCCTGCGCATTCCTGCGGCATGGTGAATTACTTGCGAAGCTCTTCTATGGTGCCCATATGAAAACCCAATTTTCCCTGCTGGCGTTCCTCGAAGTAACGTTTCAACGGTTCCTGGATGACTCGAAACGCCAACGTATCCCAAGGAATCTCTGCCTCTCCAAAAAGCTGGACATCCAGGCTCTCGATACCGGGCTTGAAATCCAGATCCAGCAATCGCGCACGAAACAGAACGTGCACCTGATTGATATGGGGGATATTATAAATGGCATACAGGCTCCCCATTTCGACTCGTGCATTGGCTTCCTCCAGCGTTTCGCGAGCGGCCCCCTGGATCAGGGTCTCGGCATTTTCCATGAAGCCCGAAGGTACGGTCCATAAACCGTGGCGCGGCGCGATGGCGCGCCGGCATAGCAATATCCTGTCCTCCCACTCAGGTATGCAGCCCACTACTATCTTCGGATTTTGATAATGGACAACGCCGCATGCGGGGCAAACATAACGCGGCAAATTGTCGCCTTCGGGAACGCGCAGCTCAACCGGCGTGCCGCAATTACTACAGAATTTCATTTCTCTCTCATTTCTTTCTTGAATGGCGAACTCTCATTCAGCTCATCCAGATAATGATTGATATCCTGTGCTTCGTGTTTCAGATACTTCCCGATAGCGGCGGCGAATTCGGGGTGTGCAAGCCAGTGCGCCGACCAGACGCGCACGGGAAGAAAGCCGCGCGCAAGTTTATGCTCTCCCTGTGCGCCGCCTTCAAACAACGCGATGCAGTGGGCAATACAGAATTCGATGGCCTGATAGTAGCAGGTCTCGAAATGCAGTCCGGGGACAAACTCCATCGTACCCCAATAACGCCCATAGAGCGTACGGGAATTATGCAGATTCAGGGCGGCGGCAACGGGTTGGTCATCGCGCAGCGCCAGGATCAGCAATACATTTTCCGGCATGCTTTTGCCGAGCCGCAGAAAGAATTCCAGATTGAGATAGGGCATGGAATGATGGTTGCGGTAAGTTTTATTGTAGCAGTTGACGAAGAAACGCCAGTGATCAGGATTCGCGTCATGTCCGGACAGCCACTGAAAACGGATACCTTCCGCATGAACCTTGCGCCGTTCCTGCCGGATTTTCTTGCGCTTGCCATGGCTCAGCTCTCCCAGAAACGCTTCGAAATGCGCATAACCTCCAGCGTCCCGATTCTTCCAGTGAAACTGGATACCATGCCGTAACGTCATTCCCGCCAGCTCCATCTCTCGCGCCTCGTCCTCTCGCGGGAACAGGCAATGGAACGATGACACGCCTGTTTCCGCATTTTTGCTTTTGGCCATCTTTAATGCAGCCGAAACCAGCAAGGCGCGATGCTCTGGAGTTTCCGCCAGCAGCCGCCGTCCGGTGACGGGGCTGAAGGGTACTGCGCTCAGCAGCTTGGGGTAATACCTATGACCGGCGCGCCGGTAGGCATCCGCCCAGGCCCAGTCGAATACATACTCCCCATAGGAATGGTTTTTCAGATAAAGCGGCAGCGCGCCACGCAGGGTATTTCCTTCCCACAATGTGACAAATTGCGGTAGCCATCCGGTTGCCCGTGAGGCGCATCCGGTATCATGCATGGCGGAAAAGAACTCATGCCGCAGAAACGGATCGTCCCCGGCCAGTGCGTTCCATGCCTTCACAGAAATACCGTCAAGCGAGTCGATTACCTTTACTTCAAATTCTGGAATCATGAAGTATTTTCACATGCGCCCCGGGATCGCCGCAGAGTAGCAGGGAGACAATAAGCAAAGCGTATTGCATCATATGTCGATTTTATATTCAAACACATTTTCATAGTCCCTGCCAGCCTGCCAACCACGAAGCAAGTCTACATGCGGCGCATTTTTTGCGTTGCCGGAAGGCAGGAAGACATGCACCTCGAGACCGCCGGGGGGTCCTTGAAGCCCACGACCGAGAGTTCATTCTGGTATTATCCTTAGTTCTGTAGAAACCCGACAATCCCCTGCCCGCCGTACAGAGAGTGCCTATCAACCCTCCACTGTCTCATCATGAAGCTCGCTATTGCCCAGATTAATTGTACAGTTGGAGATCTTGGCGGCAATATCCGCAAGATCCTCGACTACACCAATCGGGCTAAAGATGCCGGGGCCGAACTGGTTATCACACCCGAGCTGGCGCTGTCGGGCTACCCGCCGGAAGATCTTCTACTGCGCAACGGATTCCGGTTCGCATGCGAAAAAGCGCTTGCAGACATGGCCAGCGAAGTAAGTGGGGTAACGCTGCTGGCAGGGCATCCTCATCTCGCGGACGGCAAGCTCTATAACGCGGCCTCGGTGATACGCGATGGCAAGATTATCGCCACCTATCACAAGAATCAGCTTCCCAACGACTCTGTATTCGACGAGCGGCGTTATTTCGAACCGGGTTCCGATCCCTGCCTGTTCGAGCTGAAGGGAATAAGATTCGGTGTCAACATTTGCCAGGATATTTGGCAAGGAGACGCTGTCACCCGCGCCAGGGGAGCGGGAGCCGACGTGCTGATAGTGCTGAATGCCTCCCCTTATCACATGCGCAAGCAGGCCTTGCGCCATCAGCTTGTACGGCAGCACATCCGCGAAACGGGAATGCCCGTGATTTATACCAATCTGATAGGCGCGCAGGATGAGCTGATATTCGACGGCGCTTCCTTTGCCATGAATGGCAAAGGTGAGCTGACGCATCAATTCGATGAGCTCACGGAAACGCTCGGCCTGATCGAATTGCAAAACGGCACCCCCATGCGCGGGGAAGTCTCTCCACCGCAAACACTGGAAGCAACCGTTTATCAGGCTTTGTGTCTTGGCCTCAGAGATTATATGGGAAAGAATGGCATACCGGGCGTGCTGCTGGGCCTTTCCGGTGGCGTGGATTCGGCGCTCACACTAGCGGTCGCCGTCGATGCGCTGGGTGCCGACAGGGTGGAAGCGGTCATGATGCCATCACCATTCACCGCCGATATCAGCTTACTGGATGCGCGCACGATGGCCAGGACATTGAATGTACGTTACAGCGAGCTTTCCATCCAGCCGGTATTTGATAAGTTCCTGGATACGCTGGCAAAGGAGTTTCCGGAGCCACCCGATCATAATCGCCCCGACACCACCGAGGAAAATCTGCAAGCGCGCATACGCGGCAACCTGCTGATGGCATTATCCAACAAATACGGCTCCATTGTGCTCACGACCGGCAACAAATCGGAAATAGCCGTGGGATACTGTACGCTCTATGGCGATATGGCGGGCGGCTTCGCGGTGCTGAAGGATATCACCAAAACCCTCGTGTACCGGCTTTGCCGCTACCGCAACACGCTGGGCAATGTGATTCCGGAACGTGTGATCAATCGTGCGCCTTCGGCCGAGTTGCGTCCCGGCCAGACCGATCAGGACAGCTTGCCGCCTTATGACGTGCTCGACGGCATCGTCGAAGCGTACATGGAGCACAATTTGTCGCTGCGGGAAATCCTGGGGATGAACTATGCCGAAGCGGACGTACGGCGCGTGGTGCATCTGATCCGTCTGAATGAATATAAACGCCGCCAGAGCCCGCCGGGTATCCGAATCACACAGCGAGGTTTCGGCAAGGATTGGCGTTACCCGATCACGTCAAAATATCGGGACGAGTTTTAATCGACAATCAAGCGGCGTTCAAGCTTCCCATAACCCCGTATAATCTCCCGCACACCGTCGGCACAAATCGCGGCCGCAATTTATTATAAAAAACATCCAACCAAGGTAACCAGGGTAACGCATCATGAAGAAAATCGAGGCTATTATCAAACCCTTCAAGCTTGACGAAGTGTGCGAGGCGCTTAATGAAGCCGGCGTGAGCGGATTGACCATCACTGAAGTCAAGGGATTCGGCAGACAAAAGGGCCATACCGAGCTCTATCGGGGCGCGGAATATGTGGTGGATTTTCTGCCGAAGATAAAAATCGAAATAGTGGTACCTGAAGCCCTGGTGGACGGTGTTATCGATACCATCGTTAACGTTGCGCGCACCGGCAAGATTGGCGATGGCAAGATTTTCGTCACCAGCATAGAACAGGTAGTGAGAATCCGTACCGGCGAGATAGGCGAGGCGGCAATTTAGCGCAGTGAGCCGGCCCATCTCAGGAATGCCGCGGCAGCGAGAGATAGGGGAGTAGCACGGATCACCTGGTTCCCGCAGTAGCCGCCTCCCCTGATGAAGTGCAGCTTCGTACCCCTGCACTGATATCTCCTCATGTGTCCCTGTCAAGCGCCAAGGCGTGTTGGAACTTCACCCGGATCCGGCTATCTTATCCTCATGAAATTTCGCTATTTAATGGCGGCTTTGCCGCTAGTGTTCCCCGCCAATATTTTTGCCGCGGGACTGCCTGATCTCGGCGATGCATCCCAGGCCACTTTTTCCCCACAGCAGGAGCGGGAACTTGGACTGCGGATCATGTCCGAAATTCGCGCCGACGCCGGTTATCTTGACGATGCCGAAGTCGCCGGCTATCTCACCAATCTCGGGAACCGCCTGCTCCTGAATTCCCGCGAAACACGCCCCGACCAGGAGTTTGAGTTCTTCGCGGTGAAAGATCCGATGATCAATGCGTTTGCGCTGCCCGGCGGCTTCATGGGCTTCAATACCGGCCTTATACTTACCGCGCAAAGTGAATCGGAGCTGGCTGGCGTAATGGCGCATGAAATCGCGCACGTTACCCAGAAACATCTCGCGCGCATGATTGCCGGACAAAGATACAGCATGTTGACTTCTCTGGCGGCGGTTGCATTGGCGGTTCTGGCTTCGCGCACGAATCCTCAGGCGGCGCAAGCCGTTCTGGTGGGATCGCAGGCCCGCCAGATTCAATCGCAACTCGATTTCACCCGTGACCATGAAAAAGAGGCGGATCGTATCGGCTTGAATATACTGATCAGCGCCGGCCTTGATCCCCGCGGGATGTCGGAATTTTTCGAGCGTTTGCAAAAAGCCGGACGATTCCGCGAAAATGGGGCGCCGTCCTACCTGCGCACCCACCCGATCACTTATGAGCGGATCGCGGATATTGATAACCGCACGCACAGTTTGCCTTACCGCCAAGTGCCCGACAGCCTGGATTTCCTGCTGGTGCGAGCCAAACTCCGGGCCTCTATGGATAATCCCGGCGAGGCGGTTGAATACTTTGACTCCGCTTTGCGGGAGAAGCGTTATAGCAGCGAGGCGGTCGAGCGCTACGGACTGATCAATGCCTTGTTGCGAGACAGAAAATTCGTACGCGCAGATAAGGAATTAATGCAATTGTATGAAAACTTGCAGTCTGATGCCGATGATGCATTGGAGAATCACCATCTGGCCTCGTCCCCCCAGAATATATATAAGACTCCACTGTCAAACGACATGATCGAGATGCTCGCGGAGCGCGCCCGGCTTGCCATCGGGCAACCCGCGGAAGCCCTCGATATTTACAAAACCGCCCCACGAATATATCGGCCGCACCGCTCATCGAACCATTACACCGGCACGGATAAAACCTCGGAAAACCATCGCCTCGGTACCACGATCCAGATTACACGTAAAACATTACGGCCAAGCGCCATGATCGAAACCCTTGCGGCAAGGGTTAAACTTGCCATGGGACAAACCGCGGAAGCGCTCGATATTTATGAAGCCGCGCTACGAACCTATCCCCAGCACCGGGCATTGGTCTACGACTACGCCGACGCGCTGCTGCGCAGCAATGGCGCCGAGGCGGCGCTCAAATTCGTTAATCAGCAATTGCAGTATATGCCCAACGACATACGCCTTTACCGGCTGCAGGCCCAAAGCTACGGTGCGCTCGGGGACATGATGATGCAGCATCGCGCACAGGCGGAAGTCTATACGCGTCAAGGCAACGTCCATGCCGCTATCGAACAGCTGCAGATCGCATTGAAAGGCGATGATGGCGACTTCTACCAGAAATCCAGCGCGGAGGCGCGCCTCAAGGAATTGCGCATACTGGCCGAGGCGCAAAAGAACGAAAAATGAGGCTCGGCAATCCATTCTCGCTTACAGCATGATTTCTAAACGGCGCGCACTCGGGTAACATTCGGCTTTCATTTTTCCCCATCCAGGTATCCCTTCCCGAGTTACGTATGGCATTTATTCCCCGCGGCAGGCTGCTTATACTCATCGTGGCACTGCTATCAGCCTTGGCTGGCTTCTGGTACTGGCAAGCACAACCCGATTCCAAGCAGGAACGCTACAAAACCCAGGCCGTCGACCACGGCGATATCATACAGAATATTTCCGCCAACGGCACCCTCAACCCCGTCGTGCTGGTCAATGTGGGCACCCAGGTATCGGGCACGGTATATAGATTATATGCGGACTTCAACGATGCGGTCGAGGAGGGGCAGATACTGGTTGAGCTCGATCCGTCGCTGTTCCAGGCCCAGTTGCGGCAGTCGGAAGCCAATGTGGCAAATGCCCGGACCGCGCTGAAGCTGGCCAATAACAAAATGGCGCGCAACCGCGCCCTTGTGGAACAGGGCTTTATCTCTCCGGATGCGCTGGACGCCGTCGAACAGATACTCGAAGCCGCTCGCGCCCAGCTCGCGGTAAGCGAAGCGCAGCTTGCGCGGGATCGTACCAATCTCAACTACAGTGTGATCCGTTCGCCCATTTCCGGCGTCGTCATCGCGCGCAACGTGGATATTGGCCAGACGGTGGCAGCAAGCTTTCAGACGCCCGTCCTGTTCCAAATTGCCAAGGATCTGCGCGAAATGCAGATCGATACCAGCGTGGCGGAGGCGGACATCGGCCAGTTGCATCTCGGTCAGGTGGTCAACTTTACCGTCGACGCTTTTCAGGAGCGCGAGTTCACAGGCACGGTGAAACAGGTGCGCCTCAACCCCACCATCCAGCAGAATGTGGTGTCATACAATGTGGTGGTAGCGGTGGAAAATAACGAAGGGGTATTGCTCCCCGGCATGACCGCCAACGTGCGCTTCACCGTCAACCAGAAAAAAGATGTATTGCGGGTTCCCAATGCGGCGTTGCGCTATAAGCCAGCCGAAAACGACACGGATTCCGTCACGGCCCCGGCGCGGCGACCTGGCAAGCAAATGGTTTACAGGCTGGAAGAAGGCAAAGCCGTCCCCGTCAGCATCCAAACCGGCATTGCCGATAGCAGTTTCACCGAAATCCTGGGAGACGCGATCCAGCAAGGCGATAAACTGATCATTCGAGAAACCGCCGACAAGGACAAGTCCGCCAGTAAACTCAGATTCAGAATGTTCTGATGATTCCGCAACACGTTTCCGGTGAACCGCTGCTCAAGGTTGAGAATCTTAGCAAGATTTACAGTCTGGATAGCGGGGTCAAAGGGGGGGGAGCGGTCAACAGTCAAGTGCTGTTCGACGTGAACCTGACTATCGATCGAGGAGAGTTCGTTGCCATCATGGGGCATTCCGGCTCCGGCAAATCCACCCTGATGAACATCCTTGGTTGCCTGGATACGCCCACCAGCGGGCACTATTGGCTCGACGGACGGGATATCGCATCACTTTCGGACGATGAACTCGCCCGCGTGCGTAATCGCAACATCGGTTTCGTGTTTCAAGGTTTCAACCTGCTTAAACGCATGACGGCCCTGGATAACGTAGCCACTCCCCTACTCTATGCCGGAGCGACCCGCTCGGATAGCCGCAAGCGCGCGCTGGAACTCTTGCGTCAAACAGGGCTGGGGAACTTTGCCGCGTATCAGCCTAACCAGCTTTCCGGCGGACAGCAGCAGCGCGTGGCCATCAGCCGCGCACTGGTCAACAACCCGCAGCTCATCCTCGCAGATGAGCCCACCGGCAATCTCGACACCCAGACCAGCCGTGAAATCATGGCGATTTTCGAGCAGCTCAATCGCGAGCAGGGCATTACGATTGTGCTTGTCACGCACGAAGACGACATTGCCGCCTGCACCCGGCGGCTGGTTCGCCTGCAGGATGGGCGCATCGTGCATGATGGCGGGGTGCCCGCATGAGTCTTCTCGCCATCATCGGCGAAGCGCTGCGGGCGCTGCGGCTCAACCGTTTGCGCACCGGCCTGACCATGCTCGGCATGATCATCGGCGTGGCGGCTGTGGTATTGATGCTCGCGGTGGGTCAGGGTGCGCAAACCACGGTGAACCAGGCCATCAGCTCGATGGGCAGCAATCTGTTCATCGTCGTACCGGGCGCCACCTCTTCTGGCGCACTGCGTTCCGCCGCTGGCAGCGTGCAAACCCTGACGATGGGCGATGCGCTAGCCATCGCCCATCTGCCTTCGGTCAAGGCAACCGCACCGCTCATTACCGGTACGGCGCAACTGAATTATGGCGCGAATAACTGGAGCACTTCTGTCACGGGCGTCACGCCGGATTACTTCAGTGTGCGCAACTGGCCTGCGGAAAGCGGCGCATTATTTACCGAGGCCGATCTGCGTTCGGCCACGCGGGTTGTCATTCTCGGCCAAATAACCGCCCGGAATCTTTTCGGCGACGAAGATCCGACGGGAAAGACTATCCGCATCAAAAACAGTCCTTTTGTGGTCGCGGGCGTCCTCGCACCCAAAGGGCAAAGCCTGGATGGGCGCGACCAGGACGACGCCGTGTTTATTCCCATTACCACCGGACAAAGCCAGATATTCGGCAACCAGTTTCCTGGAACGATACGGTTCCTGATGGTGCAAGGCCGATCGGACGAAGTAATGGATGAAGCCGAAACCGAAATCAACCAGTTGTTGCGCCAGCGCCATCGCCTTGCCGAGGGGACGGAAAACGATTTCACCGTGCGCAACATGGCCGCCCTCGCCGCTGTAGCAACGGGCGCGGCCAAGGTCATGTCCATCATGCTGGGCTCCATCGCTTCCATATCATTGCTGGTGGGCGGCATCGGCATCATGAATATCATGCTGGTATCGGTCACCGAGCGGACCCGAGAAATCGGCATCCGCATGGCCATCGGCGCCAACCGCCGCGCCATCCTCACGCAATTCCTGCTGGAAGCGCTGGTTATCTGCATCATGGGCGGGCTTATCGGGGTTGCCATCGGCATCGGCGGCGCCTGGGCCGTGAGTCAGGCGACGGATATGGTGGTAGTGATCACATTCGGGATGGTCGCCCTGGCATTCGCCTTTGCCTCAGCGGTGGGGATATTTTTTGGGTTTTATCCCGCGAAAAAGGCGGCGGCGTTGAAGCCGGTGGAAGCGTTGCGGTATGAATAATGGCCAATAAGCTGGAACTCTACCCTCGTTGCCATACCCGCTGCGTCGCAAGAGATGTGAAACGTAAAAATTACTTCCTGCTTCCTCAACTGTTTCGTGAAGGGCCTTCTGCGATAATTATTGTCATGGTTTGATGGCTCTTTCCGGGAGGAATATTTTAATTCTTGAATTGATTTGCACGGGCGTTGGCACGCCCCTCGCTGCCATGCTGACCGGCTGCGTCATCCGCCCGATTTAATCCGGGCATCCCCCTCTCTCGAGACCTTTCAGCGCGGTGAGTGTCGTCCTGCCTACCTTGAGTTTGCGCGTTGCCATATCCTCCCCCCGTCTGCGCCCCACCATGATTCGCCATCTGCCCTCCTCCATAATCCCCACCATGCCCTCCTCCATGCCCTCCTTCTGCCAAGGCGCAGGTAGAAACCAGAAGTATGGTTCCTGTTACAAATGCTGAAATTGTTTTGCTCATCATCGTCTCCTCATGGTTACATGTGGCTGACCGGGATCCATGTTTCCCACGTCAACGGACTCCTAATAGAGTCGAAATTTCAATGTTTGTTTTTTATTAAAGGTACGTTCAGCAGGTTAATAAATCCACCTAATGGGTCGGCAGTTAAAGCTCACGTTTCTCGATAGGGTTGCCGATCCGATGCAATGACCAAAGGCAAAAACGTGCCGGGAATAATAAGGATAGACGTTTTTATTTCTCTGAACAACTCGGAAACCACAATAAATTGTGATCTGTCCCCAAGTGCTCATGGGCTCCGCAGTCCGGGGGTGATAGTTACTCCACCGTCACCGATTTAGCCAGATTCCTTGGCTTATCCACATCCGTGCCTTTTTGCAGCGCAACATGATAAGCCAGCAATTGCAGTGGGATGGTATGAAGGATGGGGCTGAGCGACCCGGCATGTTCCGCCAGCCGAATGATATGCACGCCTTCGCTCTCCTGGATGTGGGAATCGGCGTCGGCGAAAACATAAAGTTCGCCGCCGCGCGCGCGAACTTCCTGCAAATTGGATTTGAGTTTTTCCAGCAGCGCGTCGTTGGGCGCGATGGCGACCACCGGCATGTCCTTGTCCACCAGCGCAAGCGGGCCGTGCTTCAATTCCCCGGCAGCGTAGGCCTCGGCGTGGATGTAGGAAATTTCCTTGAGTTTGAGCGCGCCTTCCATGGCGATGGGATAGTGCACGCCGCGCCCAAGAAACAAGGCATGGCGTTTCTGGGCGAATCCCTCGGCCCAGACCTTGACCTGGGGCTCCACTTGCAGCGCATGCTGCAGCGCGACAGGCAGGTGCCGCAAGGCGGCGATGATCTCGCGCTCGCCCTCGCCAGAGAGCTTGCCGCGCAGTTTCGCCAATGTCATGGCAAGCAGCATGAGTGCCGCCAACTGCGTGGTGAATGCCTTGGTGGAAGCGACACCGATCTCCGGCCCGGCGCGGGTGAGGAAGCGCAGATCGGTCTGCCGTACCAGGGCGCTTTCCGCCACATTGCAGATGGCAAGGCTGTGGCGGTGTCCCAGCGACTTTGCATAGCTGAGGGCGGCCAGCGTATCGGCCGTCTCACCCGATTGGGAAATTCCCACCACCAGGGCTTTGGGGCTGGCGACCGGATGGCGGTAGCGGTATTCGCTGGCAATCTCGACATTGCAGGTCAATCCCGCCAGCGCTTCCAGCCAGTAGCGCGCCACCAGGCCAGCGTGATAGCTGGTGCCGCAGGCGAGTATCAGAATGCCGTCGGTCGTGTTGAAAATATCTTCCGCTTCGCTTCCAAATAGCCTCGGAGAGATGGATTGAGCGTTGAGCACCATTTCCAGCGTATTCGCCACCACACCCGGCTGCTCGAATATTTCCTTCTGCATGAAATGGGCGTAGGGGCCCATATCCACGGCTTCGTTGGTCAGTTCGCTTTCATGGATGGGACGCACCACTTCCTTGCGCGCACCATCATGAAGGCTGACAATCCGGTAGCTGTCACGGCGCAGTTCGGCCACATCGCCTTCTTCCAGATAAATCATGCGCTTGGTCACCTGCAACAAGGCGGAAGCGTCGGAGGCGGCATAGTTGCCGGATTCGCTCAATCCCAATAACAGCGGTGCACCATTGCGGGAAACGACGATACGCTCGGGATCGACTTCTTCCATGACGGCGATGGCATAAGCGCCTTGCAATTCGTCCACAGAACGGCATACTGCCTCGAAGAGATCTGAGGTTTCCCTCAGGTTAAACGTGATGAGGTGGGCAATAACCTCCGTGTCGGTATCGGAAGTGAATTGATATCCCGCGTCCTGCAATCGCTGGCGCAGGGGTTCATGATTTTCTATGATGCCATTGTGCACGACCGCCACTTTCGAGATTTCGCCGGAAAAATGCGGATGAGCGTTGCGTTCGGAAGGCGCGCCATGAGTCGCCCAGCGAGTGTGGGCGATGCCTACCTCGCCATGGAAATCCTGCTCGTCTGCAAGCTTGCTGAGTTCGGCAACCCGCCCGGTGGTGCGCAGTCGATGCAACCCGCCATTCATCAGTGCAAGCCCGGCGGAATCGTAACCGCGGTATTCGAGACGGCGCAAGCCTTCCAGCAGGGTCGGAACAATATTACTTCTGGCTACCGCACCGACTATTCCGCACATTGATTGATTTCCTTTCTGCTTCGTTTCGGAGAATTGCAAGGTTGAGAAGATGCCGCCATTTCATGTTTTTACTTCTCGCCCTTCGGTTTTTTGACGGGCCGCTTCCATCCATCAATGCTCATTTGTTTGGCGCGCGACAGGGTCAGCGTCTCCGGTGGCGTATCTTTGGTGATGGTCGAACCCGCACCAATGGTCGAGCCCTGCGCCACTCTCACCGGAGCCACCAATTGCGTATCGGAGCCGACAAACACGTCATCCTCGATGATGGTCTGGTATTTGTTGGCACCATCGTAGTTGCACGTAATCGTCCCGGCGCCGATGTTGACATTCTTGCCTACCACGGAGTCGCCGATGTAACTCAGATGATTGGCCTTGCTACCGGCAGCGATGGAGCTGTTCTTGACTTCGACGAAATTGCCGATATGCACGTCGCTGGCAAGCGTTGTTCCAGGGCGGATACGGGCATAAGGGCCAATGCGGCAGTTTTTTCCGATTTCGGCGGATTCGATCAGGCTGAAGGGCGCGATCGCTGCCCCCGCCGCAACTTTGACATTTCTCAGAATACTGTGAGCGCCCACTTTCACGCCATCATCCAGCTGCACATGGCCTTCGAAAATGCAATTGATGTCTATCTCCACATCCCTGCCGCAATCGAGTCGGCCGCGAATATCAATGCGAGTCATATCCGCCAGGGTGACCCCCTGATTCAGCAGTTTTTTTGCACATTCATTCTGGTGGATACGCTCGAGCTCCGCCAGTTGCGTCTTGCTGTTGACGCCAATCGTTTCCCAGGCATGAGCTGGGTGAGCCGCGTCCACCTTCACGCCATCCTTGACTGCCATCGCCACAATGTCGGTAAGGTAGTACTCCTTTTGTGCATTGTTGTTTCCCAGCTTGTGCAACCAGCCATGGAGATGCTGGTTTGGAATCACCATGATGCCGGTATTGATCTCGCGGATTTGCCGCTGGGATTTGCTGGCATCCTTCTCTTCGACGATGGCAACGATGGCTTCTCTCTCATCCCGCACGATTCTGCCGTAGCCGGCAGGGTCAGCCAGCTCCACCGTCAGCAGGGCCAGATTTTTCTCCCCCGCCATTGCAATCAATCCCTTCAGGGTTTCGATTCCGGTCAACGGCACATCACCATACAGCACAAGCGTCATGCCGGTATTGTCCAGATGCGGCAGTGCTTGCATCAACGCATGGCCGGTACCCAGTTGTGGCGACTGCTGCACCCAGGTAAGACTCTCATCGCCGATCGCCCGGGGCACAGCCTCGCCACCATGCCCGTAAACAACACAAACTCTTTGCGGCGATAATGCGCGCGCCGTATCGAGCACATGTCCGAGCAAGGATTTTCCGGCCAGCGGATGTAAAACCTTGGGCAGTGCCGAGTGCATGCGTTTGCCGAGTCCGGCAGCAAGAATGACGATATTTAGCTTGGACATTTAATGAAGAATGGTCAGGATCCCTACTGCAAGCAGCAGGCGTTACTCTTTTGCGTATAGGCCGCAGACGGTAAACAGATCAGGGATAATGCTATTGATCCAGCGAGATACAAAGCGCATCATTGTTGATTTGAGCTGGATTCCGGGTCAAGCCCGGAATGACGAATTCATAGTATTTTCTCGGTGGACAAACTGTAAACGTTTCAGCCCCCGAAAAGATGACGTTAATTTATCACATTGCGCGCTTAAAATCCAAGTACCGGCGTCTTTTACGTGAATGCAGCCCACTCCGCGCCGCCTTTCACATGGATATGCCGCATTGGAAGACTTCGATCACAACCACGTTTGGTGATCATCCAATTTAAGCGGATTCTGTTTCAATGCCGTGTCAGCAATCCGTTTTTCCAAACATCTGGGGGCTTATTCCAAGAATAAAAAAGGCGGCTATCGCCGCCTTTGCATCTGAACTCAATGGATCAATGCCCGCGTTTTCTCAGTTTCTGGATTGCCGCCAATTGCGCGATAGCCTCGCTTAGCTCAGCCTGGGCTCGCGCATAATCCATGGAAGAGGAACGATCCCTCATGGCATCTTCTGCGCGCTTCTTGGCTTCCATGGCTTTCGCCTCGTCGAGATTCGCGCCGCGCACGGCAGTATCGGCAAGAATGGTTACGACGTCCGGCTGTATTTCCAGCATGCCGCCGGACACGTAGACGAGCTCTTCTTCCTGCAATGGTGCCTTGATGCGCACCGATCCAGGCTTGATCCGGGTCAACATGGGCGTATGTTGCGGGTAGATACCCACTTCCCCCGCTTCCGCCGGGGCTACCAGGAACTCGGCGGGGCCGGAATAGATCGACTCCTCCGCACTGACTATATCGACGTGGAACACACCCATTTTTCTTTCCGTTACCAATTGATTGGCTTACTTGATTTAAGAAGCCGGGTTTATGAAATCAATTCCTCTATTGCAGGGTTTTGGCTTTCTCGACCGCTTCGTCTATCCCGCCGACCATATAGAAAGCCTGTTCCGGCAAGTGATCATAATCTCCGGCAACGATACCCTTGAAGCCTTTAATGGTTTCTTTCAGCGACACATATTTGCCCGGTGAACCGGTGAATACTTCCGCCACGTTAAAGGGTTGCGACAGGAAACGCTGGATCTTGCGCGCCCTTGCCACGGCCAGTTTGTCTTCGGGAGAAAGCTCGTCCATCCCCAGGATGGCGATGATGTCGCGCAACTCCTTGTAACGCTGAAGGGTCTGCTGCACGTCGCGCGCGGTATTGTAGTGCTCTTCGCCCACCACAAGCGGATCAAGCTGGCGCGAGGTGGAATCGAGCGGATCCACCGCCGGATATATCCCCAGCGAGGCGATGTCGCGCGACAGCACCACGGTTGCATCCAGGTGGCCGAACGTGGTGGCGGGCGACGGATCGGTCAAATCGTCCGCCGGCACATAGACAGCCTGAATCGAGGTAATGGAACCCGACTTGGTAGAAGTGATGCGCTCCTGCAGGCGCCCCATTTCTTCGGCCAGCGTCGGCTGGTAACCCACTGCGGATGGCATCCGCCCGAGCAGTGCCGATACCTCGGTACCCGCCAGCGTAAAGCGGTAGATATTATCGACAAACAGCAGCACGTCACGGCCTTCATCGCGGAAGAATTCCGCCATGGTCAGACCCGTCAGCGCCACGCGCAACCGGTTGCCGGGCGGCTCGTTCATCTGCCCGTATACCAGCGCCACCTTGTCCAACACGTTGGATTCCTTCATCTCATGGTAGAAATCGTTGCCTTCGCGGGTTCGTTCGCCCACGCCCGCAAATACCGAGAATCCGCTGTGCTCGATGGCAATGTTGCGAATCAGTTCCATCATGTTGACGGTCTTGCCCACGCCCGCGCCACCAAACAGCCCCACTTTGCCGCCCTTGGCGAAGGGACAGACCAGATCGATAACCTTGATACCCGTTTCCAGCAATTCGGTGGACGCGGAAAGCTCGTCAAATGCCGGCGCCTTCCGGTGTATCGACATTCTCTTTTCCTCGCCAATGGGGCCCATTTCATCAATCGGCCTCCCCAGAACATCCATGATCCGGCCCAGCGTCTTGGTGCCGACCGGGACCAGAATCTGGTCACCGGTGTTGGTGACCATCATGCCGCGGCGCAGCCCATCTGAAGACCCAAGCGCAATCGTGCGCACAATGCCGTCACCCAATTGCTGCTGCACTTCGAGCGTCAGCTCGGTACCTTCCAGCACCAGCGCGTCATACACCTTCGGCATCTCTTCCCGCGAAAACTCGACGTCAACCACGGCGCCGATACACTGAACAATTTTTCCCTGGCTCATGTTGTTCCCTAAATGCTAAATCAAAATATTTAAACCGCCGCCGCGCCGCCGACGATTTCCGACAATTCCTTGGTAATGGCAGCCTGGCGCGACTTATTGTAAATCAGCGTCAATTCGTTGATCACGTTGCCGGCATTATCCGACGCCGCCTTCATCGCCACCATGCGAGCTGATTGTTCCGATGCCATATTCTCTGTCAGCGCCTGATAAATCAGCGCCTCGACGTACCGCACCATGATGTCATCAATAACCGGCTTGGCTTCGGGCTCGTAAATATAATCCCATACGCCACGCTGCCCGGTGGGCCCGTCGCCGGATTTCAGGCGCTCGTCGGAGAGCGGAAGCAATTGTTCCATCACCGGTTCCTGCTTCATGGTATTGATGAAGCGCGTGTAAAAAATGTACACTCGATCGAAACGGTCCTGGGTGTAGCCATCCAGCAAGACTTTCACCGCCCCGATCAGTTTCTCCAGATCCGGCGTATCACCCAGGCTTACGACATGGGAAATCACGCTGGCACCGAGGCGGTTCATAAATCCAAAACCCTTGTTGCCGATGCAGCACGCCTCGATCTGTTCGCCTTCCGCTTCCCACGTTTTCATTTTACTGACCGCCATGCGCAACACGTTCGTGTTGAGTCCGCCGCAAAGGCCTTTATCGGATGTGACCACGACAATGCCGATCCGTTTTACGGTGTCGCGCTCCACCAGAAATGGATGACGATATTCGGTATAGGCACGGCTCATGTGCGCGGCCACATTGCGAATCTTCTCGCCATAGGGACGCGCTTTTTTCATGCGCTCCTGCGCCTTGCGCATTTTGGAGGCCGCCACCATTTCCATCGCGCGCGTGATCTTCTGCGTATTTTTTACGCTTTTGATCTTGTTGCGTATTTCTCTGCTGCCAGCCATCGGTTAATAGGTTCCGTTCTTCTTGAATTCTTGAATCGCGGCATCAAGTTCTTTCTCGGTAGCCGCGTCGAGATCCTTGGTGGTCTCTATCTTGTCCATGATGGCGTTATATTTGCTGCGTATGTAGCCCTTCAGCGCCGATTCGAATGCCAGGGCGCGCTTGACTTCCACATCATCCAGATACCCCTTATTGACGGCGAACAGGGTAATGGCCATTTCGGACACGCTCAAGGTGGCATATTGCGCCTGTTTCATCAATTCGGTCACCATTTTGCCGCGTTCCAGCTGTTTGCGGGTCGCTTCATCAAGATCCGAGGCGAACTGCGCAAACGCCGCCAGTTCGCGGTATTGAGCCAATGCGAGACGCACGCCGCCACCCAGCTTCTTGATAACTTTTGTCTGGGCCGCACCCCCCACGCGCGATACCGAAACCCCCGCGTTGATCGCGGGACGTATACCGGCGTTGAATAAATCGGTTTCCAGAAATATCTGGCCATCGGTAATCGAGATGACATTGGTGGGAACGAAAGCGGTTACGTCACCCGCCTGAGTCTCAATCACTGGAAGTGCGGTGAGCGAGCCTGTCTTGCCCTTCACCGCGCCATTGGTGGCCTTCTCCACGTATGCCGCACTGACACGCGCGGCGCGTTCCAGCAAACGTGAATGCAGATAAAATACGTCACCGGGATAGGCTTCCCGTCCCGGCGGACGCCGCAGCAGCAGCGAAATCTGCCGGTAAGCCCACGCCTGCTTGGTCAGATCGTCATAAATGATGAGGGCGTCTTCACCCTTATCGCGGAAATATTCACCCATGGTGCAGCCGGAATAAGGCGCGATGAACTGCATCGCCGCCGATTCGGATGCGGTGGCGGCCACCACGATCGTGTACTCCATTGCCCCATGCTCTTCCAGCTTGCGTACTACGTTGGCGATGGATGAGGCTTTCTGCCCGATCGCGACATAGATGCAAACCATCTTCTCACCCTTCTGATTGATGATCGCATCAACCGCCACGGCAGTCTTGCCTGTCTGACGGTCACCGATAATCAATTCGCGCTGACCACGCCCGATGGGAACCATGGCGTCAATGGACTTGAGCCCGGTCTGCACCGGTTGATTCACCGATTGACGCCAGATTACGCCTGGCGCAATTTTTTCAATCGGCTCCGAGCGTTGTGTAGCTATCGGGCCTTTGCCGTCGATCGGCTGCCCCAGCGCGTTGACCACCCGGCCCATCAATTCTTCGCCTACCGGCACTTCCAGGATGCGGCCGGTGCACTTGACGATATCGCCTTCGGTAATGTGCTCGTACGAGCCCATGATCACCGCGCCCACGGAGTCGCGCTCGAGGTTAAGCGCAAGACCGAAAGTATTGCCGGGGAACTCCAGCATCTCGCCCTGCATCACGTCGGAAAGGCCATGGATACGCACGATGCCGTCAGTCACCGACACAATGGTGCCCTGCGTACGGACTTCCGCGGAGACGGCGAGTCCCTCGATTCTACTTTTAATCAGTTCACTGATTTCGGATGGATTTAACTGCATTTCAAATAACTCCTAGCTTTTAAGTGCGACAGCCATGGCTTCCAGTTTACCGCGCACGGAGGCATCCAGCACTTCGTCGCCGATTTCAACTTTCACCCCGCCTATCAATTCGGGATCGATACTTACCGTGGCTTCTATTTTGCGCTTGAACTTGATTTCGAGGCTGGCCACCAGATCTTTCAATTGCTCATCACTCATGGCAAATGCGGAAGCAATTTTCGCTCCCAGCACGCCTTCGTGCTGAGTCTTCAGCTGTTCGAACAGCTCTCTCACCTCGGGCAATATTTCAATCCGGCCATTTTCCGCCAGCAGCACAATGAAATTGCGGCCTGCTTCATTGAATCTGTCGCCGCCTATGCTGAGAAGCAATTCGCCCAATCGCCCGGCCGGAACTTTTGGATTGCCGATGAGCGCACGTATATTGTCGTCCGCAGCGATGGTGGCGGCCAGCTGCAGCATGTCGGACCAAGCGGGAAGCGCATCGGTGGCTTTGGCCAGCCTGAAGACAGCCTCCGCGTAAGGTCGTGCGATGGTGCGGGCTTCAGCCATCGCCTAGAGCTCCGTTTTGATGGAAGCAAGCAGATCGGCGTGCGTTTTGGCGTCCACTTCGCGGTGCAGGATTTTCGCAGCACCCGCCAAAGCCAGATCGGCCACATGCTGCCGTAATGTTTCCCTGGCGCGGAAAACTTCCTGCTCCACCTCTGCCTTCGCACCGACGAGAATACGACTGCCTTCGTCTCTTGCGACGTTCTTCGCTTCCTCGACAATCTCGGACGCGCGTTTTTCGGCCTGAGCAATGATGTCAGCCGCCCGCTGCTTGGCTTCTCTCACCACATCGGCGGAACGATGGCTTGCCAGCTCCAGCTCCTGCTTGCCACGCTCGCCTGCCGCCAGACCGTCGGCGATGGTTTTCTGCCGGTTTTCGATCGCACGCATCAACGGGGGCCAAACGAACTTGACCGTGAACCAGATAAATATGGCGAACGCCATTGCCTGAGAAAAAAGCGTGAAGTTGATATTCATGGCTAGTCTCTGATTATGGTACCGGTAGCGGGCATTATTACTTGATGACGGCCAGCAGCGGATTTCCGAATGCAAAGAGCATCGCCAGACCAACACCGATAATGAAGGATGCGTCGATCAATCCGAGTAACAGGAACACTTTGCCTTGCAGCGTCGGGATCATTTCCGGCTGGCGGGCGGCGCCCTCAAGGAAGCTGCTGCACATGATACCGATGCCGATACAGGCGCCTGCGGCGCCGAGACCGATCATCAGGCCGATACCAATGCCCGTGTAGGCCTGAATCATCGCCAAGTATTGCAAATTGTCCATCTCGTTTTCCTCTCGTCGTAGTGATAAATAATAGTTTTGTGATGGCAGATGGGGGTTAAATCAGTGCGACTCGTGCGCCATGGAAAGATAAACCACCGTCAGCATCATGAAAATGAACGCTTGCAGCGTAATGATTAAAATATGGAAAATGGCCCATCCCGCCCCCAACAGGGTACCGAACAGGGTCCCGGCCAAACCGGTGGCCGCCCACATGCCGATCAGCAGAAAAATAATCTCGCCGGCATAGATGTTTCCGTAAAGACGCAAGGAGTGTGAAAGCGGCTTGGAAACATACTCGACCACATTGAACAGAATATTGACCGGCCACAAGATGGGATTCTTGCCGAATGGGGTACACACCAGCTCATGTATCCAGCCACCCAGCCCTTTTACTTTTATATTGAAAAAAATCATCAGTAACCATACCGACAGCGCCAGCGCGAACGTGGTGTTGATGTCCGTGGTCGGCACGCTGCGCCAGTTATGCAAACCCAGCAGCTCGTAAACCGCGGCCATGATATCGATGGGCAAGAGGTCCATCGCGTTCATCATGAGCACCCACACGAACACGGTGAGGGCCGCAGGTGCGACGAACTTGTGACGGTCGCCATGGAAGGTGCTTTTGACTTGCTCATCGATGAATTCAATGGCCAGCTCGACAAATGCCTGGCGCTTGCCGGGAACGCCGGATGTCGCTCCCCGCACCACCCACCACAGGAAACCAAAGCTGATGATGCCGAGCAGTATCGACATCGCCAGTGTATCCACATGCAATGTCCAGAATGCGCCCTCGCCCACTGAACTGGTCAGGTTGGTGAGGTGATGCGACATGTAAGAAGTTGGAGTAAGCTCTGTGCCTGATGCCATTTTTATTGTCTATTCAAACTATTTAATCCCGGCAGCGCTTGTTTCATCCGTTACAAACAGCGCCATGCCAAAAATCAGCACCGTAACCGCGAACGTTCCGATAAAACCGACCGCGACCACATCCTCATAAAGTGTCAAAACCAGCCAGAGCAATATGATCATGGTAATGATCTTTATCGCCTCCGCTTTCAGCGCAGTTATCAGGACACCCCCCGCGGTGGCACCCTGGTAGTGCGAGATCACCGCCGCAAAGGCAGCGGCGGAAATTATACTGATCACACCGCCCAATAGCGCGGAAGCCGCGCCATGAAACCCCCACAGCAGACCAAGGGTCAGCACCATTGCCACGGTGACGATCATTTGCCAACGCATGACAATGCGCACCGGCTTGTTTCGTATCCAAGGCATATGTGGTGTCTGTCAGAAAACAGCGGCTTGGCGTGACGCTGGGCGGGTTGAAATTTTTTTCACAAGATCTGAATTTTTATTTCCCCAGCCGGCGCACCCTTTCGGGGTTCATCTTTTGGGCCAGCCGAACCAGCAAGATTCCGCTATTCGGCATTGACTGAATTTCAAAACACGCGGATTTTAATCTGCTTGCGCGCGCCAGTCAATGGAAAGTCTTCCCGGCATCTTGGAGAATGACTATGAAAGTTATTAAAAGCATCACACTACGCGCTGAATTGATGCGATTGGCGCAGATATCGGGGCAGATCCATTGCGCAGCAACATATCTCTGAAAACAGCCGTTTTTATAGCGTTTAACACGGAAGCCGCGAGAAATTGGAGGGAATAGGAGTGCTGGAGGGACTTAACTCCTTTTCACTCTTAAACCCGAATCCGGTAGCTGACCGCTCGCTTGATGGATCAGCGATATGGTTAATAACCATATCGTATTATTCGACTCTCACCTTCCGGCTCACCTTCCGGCTCACCTTCCGGGTATGGCCGCTACGGGATGAATTGCATGGTTTTTGCGGCCCATATGGCTGCGTTGCAACTTTTCCCGCATTCCAAAACCACACGATTCACCCGTTCAGTTACCGGATTAGGTTGAATACTTATGACGAGAATGTCGAAAATTTTTACATATATAAATGCCATCGGGCGGCATCGAGCCATAATAAGATGATTATCATGATTATTATATTGAGGTCCGATTATTGCTTCAGTTTAAAATTGCGGTTATTTTGCTTCGCTCAGACCCTTTGACAGAGATAGCAATGAAAATCATATATCCCTCGATTTTATCGACAGCACTGATCGCGAGCCTGAGCTTGCCGGTGCAAGCGAACACAATCAATGTGTTGTGGTATACCTATGCTGATCCGGCCTCGGAATACCGGCAGAAATTTTCGCAATTGGCCAGTATTGTGCATACACTTCCTCAAAGTGATGGGTCAGGCTGGAATCTGACGTACTGGGATGCCAGCAGCGCTGCGGCCCCGGATTTTTCCGCCTATAACGTACTGGTAGTCGAAAGCGGGGAATCCTTTAGGACCGGAGCGACGCCAGGCGGGCCGTTGGCAATACCAAATTACAGTGGCATCCTGAATAATAGAGCGGCAATAGAGGCTGTCCGGGGTGATCGAACCTTTATCACTGCCGCTGACTCCGACTTTCATGCGCTGCGCGGCGACACGGGAAATATTCCTGATAACCCGAGTGCCCCCGACGGGGGCGGAAAATGCGCGCCCGCGTTGACCGCATCCAGTTGTTGGGATGGCGCTTTGGGTCATTCGGTGAATGCGATCAATTGGGCGGGAAGCGGTCATGGCCTTGGAATAGTTTCGTTCCTGGATGGCGAGCACCCGGGATCTTTTTGGTGGACGAACGCAAATTCCTTCCTGCATGATGAACTTGCCGGACATGTGAATTATGCTGGTGCGGACCAGAACCCGATCATTAATCCCTTGCAGGCAGCCTACCCCTTCAATTCCGGACTTACTTCCCAAGGGCTTTCGGATTGGGATAATTCATTTCATGCGACTTTTCTGCCAATCGACGGCTATATACAAATTGTCGACTCAAGTCTGAGGCCGGGTTCCGCCGTGGCTATTGCCACATCCGTTGTCCCGGAACCGGAAATCTACGCTATGTTGCTGGGAGGTCTTGCCCTGATAGGGGCGATAATCCGTCGCAGAAAAGAATCCAGCACTTGACCCCAAATCCGGAATACCCGATTTTCATGCAGCGGATGTCAGTAGCTGGGTGACCCTCTGCATGTTGTTGCCGCAAGGCAGGGTAAAAGCGCGCTATTGTTGAAGTACGCAAAAGGTGCCCTGCTGCATCGAGAGGTCATCTATCTCATTACATTGTCCCCAGGGAGTCATTCAGGATGCCGGAATAATATATGACATCAAGATTTTTGCAGCTTGTATCATTGCCCATCTCTATCCGGCGCCCGATAGAACTCGACGAAGAAGCGAACTGGACCCAAAGGCTCCACATTATGCAGGACTTCCGGCACAACAATTCCAATCTTGTCCGGGAACAGCTCTGTTTCCACTCCGAGGGCCGGCACACGGTAACGTAACCTGCCCTCCTCCACATTTATCTTTGCCCATACACCGGTTTTTGTGGAATGATCTTTCCTCAGAGCGGCCGGTACCGATTCTTCGGTAAATTCGGATGTGCGTTTGTAGGCGATAAAATCGTCCGGAAGCTCAAATTTTTCGCATCGAACGCAATTGAGAGTCTTCCCCAACATGCTGTTGCGACCCTGCTCATCGGTTACCCACGGGCGGTTGATAAATGGCGGATTATGCCGCACATGCTGCGGATGGCCGCAACTGAGAATGGCTATCGGATCACCTTCACTATCCACTTCGAATCCTGTAATCGCTCGTTCCATAAATAATCAAAATAGCAAATCGTTAGAAAAATCCATTGTGTCGTATGATGGCTGAATTAAACGGTGTCGATGGACTTGAGCATATTTTGCGCCATGCGAAGCATGAAGCGTACCGGTTCCCGGTCCCATGGCGTAAATCGCGGCAGCTGATATAAATCCATATCCACTTTGGCTGCACCATGAGCGGTGGAAACAGCTGCGTCAAAACCGAGTTCCCTGACCATTCTCACATGATCCGCTAGATAATCGCGACCCGGTTTGCCGTTCGGATATGCAAAAAGCCGTACGGGAGCGCGAATTATACCCTCCAGCGTCTCTTTGCCATGAGCGATTTCGGCGCGGGCCGCGTCATTCTCCAAGCGGGCCAGGATAGGATGATTGACGGTATGCCCACCAATCTCCATCCCGGCGCCATGCAAAAGCCTGACTTGATCAGAAGTCATCATGAGATTTCCAGCGGGGATGACGGGAATAAGCGCACACATCTCCTCCACCCTGGACCGCCGCACTTCAAGCGGCAGATACTTGAGCGCATCCAGCACGCTATGAATGGCCTGTCGGCGTTGCGGGAGAGTTCCGGTCTCGAATTGCCCCAGGCCTATACTGGCAAGATCGAGGGTATCTCCAGGCGCGCGGCGGATTAATTCAATAACCGTGTCGTTCCACATCCGCCCGCCATCAAGGAAACCGGTCGACACAAAGAATGTCGCCGGAATACCGTGTTTTTGCAGGATCGGCAGGGCGATTTCCGCATTATCCGCGTAACCATCGTCAAATGTGATGCAGGCTGCGCGCGGCGGCAGTTTTCCTTCACGCAAGCCGTGCACCGCATCAAGAAGGGAAATTATTTTGAAGCAGCCTGCAAGCTGCTTCATTTGATGATCGAAATTTTCCGCATCACTCTCTCCGGGAAACAGCAGGTCCGGTCGAGGCAGTACGCGATGATAGATGAGTATCGTCAAGCGGCTGCTTGACCCGCCAGGAGAAAGCAGGTTCAGGAGCGCACGGCTCGGCAACAAGGTCCAGGGCGGCATGGGATTGACCGGCATTTCCACGTGGCGGGCTTCACGCACCGGCATACGCGCTATCCGGGCACGCCGCTGCCAAGCAAGCCATGAAATAACCCATTTCGATATGCATGCCGCTAGCCTGAGTCCCCGGCGATTCGTTGCGATTGTGATGGATTCAAGTTCCCGAGTTGACGTTGAGTGCCGGAACGTTTCTCAATGACCGCCAGCGCGGCCTTCTCCTTCAGCTCTTTCTCCACGAGAAGGCGGGTTGCCACCATAGCCGCCATCAGATAATAAGGCACATCAAAATAAAGCAGACTCAGGAATGCTCCACCGACAGCAAAACCTATTAGGCTCACCTGGATCATGGTCGCCAGATTATAGGCCCACATGTAGTCATCCCTTTTGGCGGTACTGCGGATGATCCATGAGCCTGTTCGCCAAGTCATGAAGCCAAGCAAGAGATATAACCCTAAACCCACAAATCCATGCTCACCGAGGGCCTGAAAATATATACTGTGGGCTGCATGTATATCAATAGGGTTGGGCGCGTAGCGGTAAAAAAGCTCAGGCATTGCGACCTCGAAGCCGCCGCCAGTCAAGGGCCGGTCCTTAGCCAAATTGTAGGCCATCCACCAGGCGTTGAAGCGGCCTTGAACCGACTCATCTTCTTCGTAGGTATTAATGGAATCCATTCTGAGTGACCACTGGTCAGGCATGAAAGCAAGCAGGGGGGGGATGGCCAAAACTGCCAAAAACCCAAGACCAGCCTTTTGTCGGCTTTTGAGCCAAAGGAACGCGCCCATGGCTGCAATCGCCAACAGGGCGCCTCGTGAATAGCTTCCGAGGGCGGCAACGGCGCAAAGCAGCATGGCGGCAGTCAGACCATGCCGCACCCACTTATTCGGTGAAATGATTTGCAAATAGTGCATCAGGGGAATGGTCATAATGAGCGCGAGGGCTATCTCATTGTTTCCTCCAATAAAAGTACCCTCCGGCCCCCAGACCATATCCACTCCCCCACTTTTTATTGTAAAGATTCCGCCTTTGACGCCATAATAGCCAAGCGAAACAACTATGACCAAAATGAGAAGCTGCACATGTTTTTTTGTCTTTATCAGCATTAGCGTAACAAAGGTCATCAGCATGATTTTTATCACTTTGTTCCACTGAATGTACGCATCATCCGGATATAAGGCAAAGATCGTCGTTACATTCATCCAGAGCACGAAAGCAATGAAAATCCAGGTGACCGGGGTCAGAGGCAATCCTTTCGATTCTTTGGTAAAAAACAGGCTTACAAAGGTGACGCCCGCGACGATTGCGGCAAACGGAAATGTGGCGGCAAACCCCCAGCCTTGCGTATGAGGGTTCATGACGCTAATCCACACCCACATCAATATGCCTATATAGGGTCTTTTTAAGATCAGGGGTAAGGAACCTAATACAATAAGGGTGACAAGAATATCTCTCATGATCTGATACGACGAATTGAGCTATTGAAGATTTATAGCGGTGGATATGCAGAGCTAACATAGAAGATTTTACTCTGGCAGATTACCATATCCAATGCCCCTATTAAATAATTGCTTATGAATGCCGTAAACCTCAGAAGTAAAACCTGATCTACTTTTCCCGCATTTAAACATAACCTGAATGAGCGCTACAAGAAGGTCGCTGATATTTTCATTTGCTGAAAAATATACCGTTCTGGCTCTAGGTATTGTTGGCACAATGATCATATCCCGTTTGCTGACGCCAGCCGAGATCGGTATTTTCTCGGTCGGCGCGGTATTAGTCGGCGTTGCGCATATCATCCGGGATTTTGGTGTCGGCCAATACGTAATTCAGGAAAAAGAGCTTACGATTCAAAAAATAAATGCAGCCTTTACTCTGACCCTTCTTATTGCGTGGTTTACGGCAGCTATACTTTTCCTCATTAGCGATCTAGCTGCCCAATTCTATAATGAACCTGATGTTAAGCCGGTAATATTGGCTCTGGCACTAAACTTCCTGCTGATTCCCTTCAGTTCGGTCACATTGCCTTATCTGCGGCGGCAAATGAAGTTCGGTGCGATATACTGGATAAACACCGCAAGCAGTTTGATCCATTTGCTGGTCTCAATAATATTGGCCCTCTTGGGATTTGGATTTATGAGTCTTGCTTGGGCCACTGTTGCCGGGACAGGAACAACACTATTGGTAAGCCTGTATTTTCGGCCGAAGGAATTGCCTTGGAAACCAAGGTTCTCGGGTATGAATAAGGTCATATCATTTGGCAGCTATGCAACGGGTAGCGGAATTGTGGATGAGATTGGTGTTGCCGCCCCAGATTTGATTATCGGAAAAATGATCAATATGGAGGGGGTTGGCATTTTCAGCAAGGCCCAAGGTGTGCTTGGAATTTTTAACAGGCTTATCACAAGTGCGATTTCCCCCGTTGTCTTCCCGTTGTATTCGGCTCGGGCTCGTGAAGGTCATAATTTGAGAGAAGCCTACCTAAAAACCATGAGCTACATAACAGCACTTTCGTGGCCTTTTCATGTCTTTCTCGCGCTGATGGCCTTTCCGATTGTCAGGATACTCTATGGGGATCAATGGGATGCCACAGTACCGCTCGTCAGGATCATGTGTCTCTCCGCCGCTGCCTACAGCATGTTCAGCTTAACTAAATATCTATTTGTCGCGATGGGCCATGTGAAAAAACAGGCGCATCTTGACATGATGTCAGTACCGGTAAGAATTCTCGGTCTACTCCTAGCGGCACCATTTGGACTTGATGCGATAGCTTGGGCTATCGTGCTGACTACATTTTTTAGATCCTTCCTGACTTATCGATATCTCGCAGCACTCACAGGCATGCGATTTCTCGAATTCCTTGGATCAGTTTCAAAGAGCTTTTTACTCACTTCTTTGACAGCGGTTGTACCGATAATTGTCATGATCACGATACCAATTGAGCCCGGCCATCTGCTGTTACCATTAGCCATTAGTACCGGAGGAGTTTTCATTGTTTGGATCTTAGGAATTTTCTTTCTCGACCATGAAATAAAGAACGAGTTCGAAAAGCTGATTTGGAAGATCAGGAATCCAAAAGCCAACAGTGGTGCTGCGAAGATTGATTAATTCTGCGGAAATGAGGATATAAATGCATGTTGGTTACTTATCCTATCCGATGCTATTTCAGCGTATTGGTGGCCTACAATCGCGCATTCGGGCAACGATGGAAGCGGTTAAACAATTAGGAGTCGATGTCGAGATAGTCGATACTGCACGAAGTCGGCTAAAGGATTACGACATTATCCATGTATTTGGATCCATGAACGGCAATCACCGCATTGTAGAAGCAGCAAGAGAGATGGACCTGCCAGTTATTCTATCCCCGCTTGTATCACCGGCGTGGGATCACGCCGCAGGCGTAAGAGCACGGTTAGCCGAAAGTATAGTAGGTAGATTGACCGACTGGAATGTGCAGACAACCTACGGGCACATTCGCCGGGGGTTGGATTTGGCTAACCTGGTTATAGCACTCGGCGAAGATGAGAAGAAGGCGATTATTTCCGGATTTTTGATTGAGCCGATGAAAATAAAGATCATTCCAAATGGTATCGGTGACCGATTTTTTGTGGCTGACGCCGAGTTCTTTCGTAGCGAGACCGGCATCGGCGGTGATTTCGTTCTTGTTGTAGGGTCGATCTCGCCTTACAAGAACCAGCTTGCAGTGGTGCGGGCACTCACGGATCCTCCGTTCCAAATCGTATTGATTGGTCCAGCTGGGAAGCAGGACCAGGATTATCTACAGGAGTTGCTACAAGACTCCCGTGTAAAATGGTTAGGGGCACTTGAACATGGCGACCCCCTGCTGGCAAGCGCTTTTGCTGCTGCGTCGGTGTTTGCACTGCCAAGCAAAGGTGAAGTATTTCCTAATGCAGTTCTGGAAGCGCTGGCGGGTGGCACCCCGGTAGTCATGACTTCGCAAAGTGCGCTATGCTTGCCCGAAAGCGAATTTGCTCTTAGAAAGGTACATTGGGACGATCAGACTCAGCTCAGGCGTGAAATTATCGATCTGAGCGAGCAACGGCCGCCGCGAGAAGCCGTGCGCAAACTTGTTCAGAGCTACAGGTGGGACCGTATTGCGCGTGAAATTGTTGACTGCTATGAAGCTTGTTATGCAAACGCCTGAGTCTGAAAATTACGCCGCCCTCTCGTCATCGTCGCAACATCTATGTGCGACCCCAATCCCGGCTGTGGTGGTGGGTTCAGATCTAAATGGCCTCGGTGTTTTGCGGAGTCTCGCAGCCGGACGGGTACTTACATATCTCGTTGGCACGCCTGATGGCATTGCCATGTATTCGCGCCATGGTTATAAGCATAGGGTTGAGAATACTGCGGGCGAACAGCTTCTTAAAGCACTGCACGCTATAAGGCGGAAATTTCCTTGCCGTCCGGTACTTTTTCTTACGGAAGAAAAATCCATTCAGACTGTGTCTGAGCGGCGCGAGGAAATTCTTCCTTATTACCGTATCCACTTGCTTGCCCCAGATAGGCTGGCCGCGCTTATGGACAAGACCACATTTCAGGCATTGGCTCAAGCACACGGGGGGCGAATACCCAAAGCCATAAGTATTTCTGCAGAAGACGATCTTCTAAGGCTCGACGAAGTGGATTATCCGTGCGTACTGAAGCCTGCTTATAAGCACTATGGCTATGGTGCGCAATTTCAAAAAGCTTATGTAGTCAATTCCAGGGACGAAGCAGCACGTCGTTGGCGAGAAATATCTCCCGTGATGCCAGACCTGATTTTACAGGAATGGATCGAGGGCAATGATAGCGATATTTACTTTTGTTTGCAGTATGTTGGAGAAAATGGTGATCCAGTTGTGAGTTTTGTCGGCCGCAAACTACGATCCTGGCCACCTCGTATCGGTGGCACCGCCAGTTGTATTGCCGCACCACAGTTCGAGCGAGAATTGACGGCAGCGACTACTGGTTTTTTTCGGTCGGTTGGCTTTGTGGGCATGGGCAGCATGGAGTTCAAGCGTAATGTGCATAATGGGGAATTCTACATTGTGGAGCCGACAGTATCACGAACCGACTTTCAGGAGGAAGTAGCGACTGTAAACGGTGTGAATATCCCGCTCGCCGCTTACTGCCACGAAGTGGGAGCACCTATTCCAGTCATAAATCATGCAAGCCCTCCCCGCCTGTGGCGAGAACCCGTGACAGACCGCTGGGCACGGGAATGTAGTACTGGCACACCGCCCGAGATTGGCATCCCGCACAAATCATGCAATGCATATTTCCGCATGGACGATCCTGCTCCTTGGTTGAAACTCATGCGTGAACGTATTTTTGCGAGGCTGAAACATCTGCTGCGACGCTAAGTTTGAAAGAGGAGAAAATTGGTGAAACATTGGGTTCAGTTGGCTCGCGACCAGCTTGGGGTTGGGCGTGGCGCTCCACAGGCAATTAACGCGCATTTGGAAGCTGCAGCGCAATGGATTTGCCGTGCGCAGGCGGCTACACCAGACGATGGCGTAGCGCACTCCTATGACATTCGCGCCAACAAATGGCTTGCGTCCTATCCGGAGACGACTGGATACATTATCCCTACGTTATATGATTACGCGCAACACTTCAATAAGCCTCAATATCGTGAGGCGGCACGCCGCATGGCGCAATGGGAAGTTGACGTACAACTCCCTGAGGGGGGTGTACGCGCTGGTACGATGGACGCACATGTGATTACACCCACGATCTTTAATACGGGTCAGGTGTTATTTGGTCTTGCGCGAGCAGCGAAGGAAACGAACGACGACCGCTTCTTGAAGGCTCTCAAGCGCGCGGCCGACTGGTTGGTCAAAGTGCAGGACGAAGATGGGTGTTGGCGGCAATTTCAATCTCCTTTCACAACTACTAGTGTAGCTGCGTACAATACTCGCACCGCATTCGGTTTGTCGCGGGCGTTTGAGGTTATCCCAGACGAACGTTATCTGCTCGCAGCTGACCGTAATATCGCATGGGCACTTTCCACAGCAGGCGAAAACGACTGGTTTCCAGGAAATTGCCTTACTCGAAATTCGGATGATAGCGCGTTAACTCACACCATTGCTTATTCAATTCGCGGTCTGTTGGAAGTCGGTGTAGTGCTTGAAAAATCTCAGTATCTGGAACACGCGCTAAGAATGGCAAAGGCCGTAGCACTGGCGCAACGCGAAGACGGCTCACTTCCCGGATATTTAACCCCGGATTGGCAAGGGAAAACGAGCTGGACGTGCGTAACGGGAAATTCACAAATGGCAATTAACTGGTTTCGCCTCGCGCGAGAAACGGGTGAATCCTTGCTTGTCCAACATGCGATCGCCGCTAACCGCCATAACATGGGACTCCAAGACTTGAGTACAGATAATGTAAATATATATGGCGCTATCAAAGGCTCGCATCCCATCAATGGTGGCTATATGACCTGGCGTTTCCCTAACTGGGCAGCGAAGTTCTTTATGGATGCGCTCATGCTGGAAGCACTTGGTGAATCGGTGGAAAATATTGGATAGGTTGGGATTCTGGAGTAAATACCGCAGCCTACCGTGTAATTGACGACACGCCCCATGTTTTACAGCCTGTTTGACAATAACAACTAATCTTATATAAGCAATAGGCAAACGTGTTATTCAACTCCTTTGCTTTCATATTTGGTTATCTGCCAGTCGTCGTTGCGGTTTACTTCTGGCTAGGCCGCCACAACCCCACGTGGGCGGCAGGATGGCTTGCTCTGGCCTCCTTAGTTTTTTACGGGTATTGGGATTACCGGTACATTCCTCTGCTTCTCGCCTCCATCGGGTTCAATTACTGGGTCGGTCTATGTATTGTTCAAGCCGTTAAGCCTGCTCGGAAGTACTGGCTTGTCTTTGCGGTGACAATCAATCTGCTCCTGCTTGCCTATTTCAAATACGCTAATTTTTTCCTTCATACAATCAATACCTTTGGCGTTACGGATTTCCAGCCACTGGATATTATTTTGCCAATTGGTATTTCATTTTATACATTTACCCAGATCGCTTTCCTTGTTGATACCTATCAGGGAAAGGTAAATGAATATCGATTTATTCATTACCTTCTATTTGTTACTTACTTTCCGCATCTTATTGCCGGACCAGTCCTGCATCACAAAGAAATGATGCCCCAATTTGCCGATAGGAAGAATTACTATCCAACAGGAGAAAACATCACTATAGGGCTATCTATTTTTGTTATTGGGTTAGCAAAAAAAATATTAATTGCGGACAATATTGCGCCCTTGGCTAATCCGGTTTTTTCTCCGGATGCTCATCCACAACTTATTGAAGCATGGATCGGTGCCCTGGCCTATACGTTCCAACTCTACTTCGATTTTTCGGCTTACTCGGATATGGCCATTGGCTTGTCCCGTTTATTTGGGGTCAGGCTTCCCCTCAACTTCAACTCACCGTACAAAGCGGCGAACATCAGTGAATTCTGGCGAAGATGGCATATGACGTTATCGCGTTTTCTTCGTGACTATTTATATATCCCACTAGGTGGAAGTCGCATTGGTTCCTTCAACCGCTATCGTAATCTGATGGCCACCATGCTATTGGGCGGACTCTGGCATGGGGCTGGATGGACTTTTGTCATCTGGGGTGGCTTGCATGGGCTTTATCTTGTTATCAACCATGTTTGGCAGTTCATCGCATCCAAAACCGAAATAAGAACAGGTGTACTCTGGGCGATAGGCAGCCGCTTAATTACGTTTCTGGCGGTATTAGTGGCGTGGGTGTTTTTCCGAGCACCAGATATGCGGACAGCCATCGATATTCTTGGCGCGCTGGTAGGGTTGAACGGTATTTCGCTACCCCGCGGTTTTGAGCTCTATGCGAGCTGGTTCCAAGACTTGCCCGTCGTCCCATCGTTCAATGGAATTCAATGGATTGATTTTGGTGGAATTGGTATACCTGTTCTATTGAGTGCCATGTTGATAGCATGGTTTGCACCCAATACGCAGGAGATCTTTTACCGATACGATCCATGCCTTGAGAAAGTACCTCTACCGAATTCGACTATTAGCAGATACATCCCCTGGTCCCCCTCAAGAATCTGGAGCATGGTATTTGCACTAGCTTTTGTTGCATGCGTCCTTCATATGAATCGCATTACGGAATTTCTATATTTTCAGTTTTGATTTTTCATGAACTCGGACACTACTATTTATCCTGTGCCACATGCTCAATTTCGCGCATATGTGAGGATATTTTGTTTCCTCTCTGCTTCATTATTAATCTTAATTCTAAGCCTTAATTATCTTGTGGATCCTTACCTGATCCATCAATGGGATTCTCCACTGGTTCAACGCTTACGACCACCAGTGGAGAAGCTTAGTCCCTGGGGTAAAACTTACGCAGTCGCAAAATATAAACCATCGGTTGTGTATCTAGGAAATTCAAGAACCGAGCTTGGACTACCTACCAGCCTAAGTATATTTTCTGGGAAAAGAGTGTTCAACACCGCCATATCAGGTGCAACTATAGGAGATGCGATTGCCATGGCAAAGCACGCAACCACAGTCAATCGTCTTGATACAGTCGTGTGGGGTATTGATTACCCTTCTTTTTCTCTTGCTGTCGGCAGTACAGATCTGGACAGAGAACTTGTGGCGAATACAGGGAATTACTTCTTTCATCGTGCATTGATGGACGTCAAACGCTCATTAGCAGAAGATATGACGAAAGACTCACTTAAAGTGTTACTGGGTTACTTCGGTTCGGTATGCCGCTCGAGTTTAGCCTTCCACGGCCGGCGTGACGATGCCTGTATGGTTACCATTCTTCAGGATCGGGGAGGAACGGCAAAGGCGTCGGAAGCGGAGATTAAATCGTTCAGTCAGAATACCCCATCTGCCCAGGCTGCAATGATGACATTCAATTTAGCCCTCAAGGAAATGTGCGATGCGGGGACAAAGATTCGCCTTTACATCAATCCTACGCATGCGTCGATGTTGGATGCCATTTTCTGGGCAGGCAACTGGGATCTGATGGAAGCGTGGCAACGCTCCTTGGTCAGGATGGTGGACCTGAACCTGCAGTCAGGGTGTGACATTCGCCTATTTGACTTTTCCGGGTTTAACAGCATTACAACAGAAGCACTTCCACAAGTAAGTGGCCAGAAGGAAATGAAGAACTATTGGGAGACATCCCATTATCGTTCCCATATCGGCACCATGGTTCTAAAAAGAATGTTTGTTACCAATAACAATTCCTTGCCGAGTGACTTTGGCATCGAGCTGAATTCAGAAATGTTACCTGCGTATCAGGAGCAAATCCGGCACGACCGTGATCAATACCATATCAATCACCCGCTCGAAACCCAACTTGTAAAGCAATTAACATCAAACAGCACCTAGAAAGGTTATCTGTCGCCTGTCTACAAAATTGAAAATGACCAATGTCACCTATCTTCGTGTCTGAAATTACTTGGCAAGTATTTCCCGAATGCTGAATGCACACTCGAAGACAAATTTTTAAGCCTGCACTATCCATCCATAGAAAGATTTGAAAAACACCTTTTTATTAACCCGGCGCAACCCTGCTTATCACATAGCGGAACTTCCCTGATTTTTCTGCCGGAATTTCCGTTACTTCCTCAATAGCTATCTTAACGCCTTGTCCGAGTCGGGCCTTGAACCCCAACTCGATTTTCTCAACAAGTTCTGGGTTGAGCCCACCCTCAGAAACCGCTAGCACGCGAGTAAAATCCCGGCTTTCCTGGATTATTTTAAAAGCCAGAATCTGCGGCAATTCGCGCAGGACATAAATCAGGGCCAGGCCGTGCATGACGGTGCCATTCTGGGCCACCAGAAAATCGGTACTGCGGCCCTGGATTTCCTTAAGTAGGGGAAGGCCTCGTCCACAAGTGCAGGGTTTACTATCCAGCACACCGATGTCCCCGGTACGATAACGGATGAAAGGGAAGTCACGGGTGGCAAGATGGGTCACAACGATCTCCCCCACCTCGCCATAAGGTACAGGCACGCCCTGTTGATCCACGATCTCGACAATAATGTCTTCGGCGGTGATGTGCATTCCACTGTGGGGGCATTCATGCGCGATAAAACCCGCATCGCGGCCGCCATAGCCATTCGCCACCGGGCAGCCGAAAACTTTGCCAATCTGTTGTCGCTGCTCATCGTAGAGCCGCTCCGACGTAACAAATGCAACGCGGATGCCCAGGTCATCCATGCGCCGCCTTCTTGTCTCGGCATGGCGGGCGATATGAGAGAGCGCGGAGGGATAACCAAAGAGCATTCTTGGTCGAACGCTTCGAATCTCATCCAGGAATTGATCAAGTTTTTGCTCCGATATTTCGAAGGCAGGAAGCAGTTTTGTCCTGAGCAGCCGATCGCGCAGGGCGCGCATGCTATCCTGCGCACCGAGTTCGATGGGTGAACCCCAGATCACGATCTCCGGATCGCCGATATCCACTCCCCACCAGCGCGTGGCGCGCCATTTCGCCGCGACGTCGTGACTCACACGTTCCTTGCCGATATAAAAGATCAGCGGATTGCCGCTGGAGCCGCCCGTATTGAAGCTCGCAAGGTACCGGGCATTATCCGATTTGAGCGCCTCGATATTGTGGCGAATGGTGGTTTTATCGAGAAGGGGCAGACGCGTGAGATCAGACAGCAAATGGACATCCCGCGCTTTGAAGCCAATCTCCGCGAAGCATTCACGGTAGTAGGGAACGTGTGCCTCGACGTGCACAAGCAGCCGACACAGGCTGGAAAGTTGTAGCTCTTTCAGGCGCTTGTCGTCCCACCATTGAGAGATTTCCATCTGCTTGCGCACTGCCACGCTGTCGTGTTTCTTGAAATGCTCTTGGAGGGGAAAAAATAGCCCTGAGATCAGTGACGTGTATAAATCCATAGGGAGTCGATTTCCGTTAGTGGCTTGTTTGTTTTTTTGCCAGCACCTGTTCGTAAACAGCCAGCAACCGGTCACGCACTTTCGGCCACGTATACTGCTGTACCGACGCTATGCCCGCCTCGCTGATTTGCCTGGCTTTAGCTGGTTCATTGAGCAGCGTAAGTATCGCACCGGCCATCGCTGCCGGATCATTTACAGGCACCAGCAGAGCGGTTTTTCCATGCTCCACCAAGTATGGCACGCCCCCTACATCCGTGCTGACAACCGGGACACCACTGGCCAGTGCCTCCAGCACCGAAATAGGCATATTATCGGCCAGGCTGGGATTAACCATGATATCGGCACGACGGTAAAGATCGGCCATGCCTTCATTGTCCACCCGGCCCGTAAAAGAAACAGCCTCGGTCATGCCGAGCCCGGCCGCAAGTTTCTCAAGTGCCTGCCGCTCCGGCCCTATGCCCGCAATGGTAAGCATCGCGCCGGGAAATGTTTGTTTGATAATGCTGAAGGCACGCAACACCGTACCATTGTCGTAAATTGGCTCCAGATTGCGGGTAACGATGATATGCGGGTTATTTGTCTTCCAGGGAGATGCCACACCAGTTTCAGCCGAAAAACGGCTGAGATCGATAATATTGGGTACGATTGAGGTCGAGAAACCACGCTTCCCAAACACAGCTTCAAGAAAACCCGAAGGAACGATGATTGCGTCTGTCTGGCGCAGACTGGGCTTGATCCAGGCAAAGGATTTGTCAAAGAAAGCATCCGCTTCGCCCCCCCGATAATTTACGACGACCGGTATCCCCCTGATTCTGGCTATCCAGATTGCGGGAGCGGCGAAGAGGTGCCATGACCACCCTGAATTCGCCATCACATGGAATAACCGCACATGGGCTGCGGATTGCCATAGGTGAGCCAGATAGGGTATAAGCCGGAATACCGCCCTTATCCCCTTGAGTCCGCCAATCCAATGGGGACGATAAGGACGGTTAACCTGAACCAGTTCCACTGTGGCACCTTCTGCACGCAGCAATTTTGCCAATTGCAGCGTTTGATTCGCCATTCCGCCGGAAGGCGGAGGCAAGGGTCCAACCAACCCGATGCGCATACCCGATGCCATCACTCTGGAATACCTTTGCGAATGAGTGGACCGTAAACGTTTTGATAACGGGCGACGCTGCCCCGCCAGGTTCGCTGGGTTTCCACAAAATTCCGTGCTGCGTCCCGAAGACCGGGCCACAGGTCCGGTCTGGCGAGAAGATTCAAAACCTTGGCCGCTAAGGCATGAGGGACTCCTGCCTCGAAAAGGACACCGGTTTTCCCGTCTTCGATGAGTTCCAGATGGCCCCCGACATCCGAAGCCACAACCAAGCGGCCTTGTGCCATGGCTTCAAGCGGCTTGAGCGGTGTGACAAGATCGGTAAGCCGCATCCGAAGCCGCGGGTAGACGAGTACATTGATCAGATCGTAATAGCGCTGCACCTGATCATGAGGAACACGGCCAGCAAAGATTATCTTGTCTTCCAGGCCCAGTTGCATGGCAAGCGCCTTCAATTCCTGCTCCTGGGGACCGCCTCCAACCAGTAGGATGCGAATGTCCGGATTGCTGAGAAGCATCTCCGGAAGGGCTCTCAGCAGGATACTCAAGCCTTCATATGCATAGAAAGAACCGATGAAACCAAGCAGCAGCTTGCCATCGAGGCCGAGGTCTTTGGCGAGTTGCAGATCAGGCGAGGCATTGACACTAAAATTTTCTATATTTACGGCGTTGGGTATGACGGTAACCTTTTCCGGCGCGATACCCCGCCCGAGGATGTCGTTCCGCAAACCTTCGCAGATAGTGGTGACCGCATCGACATGCCGCAATGCGTAACTCTCCAATCCACGGGTAAGGCGATACCGAATACCCCATTCACTACTGGTGCCATGGTCCACCGCGGCATCTTCCCAGAATGCCCTGATTTCATAAACGACTGGAATACCCAGTCGCCGGCCCGCCCGCAAAGCGGGTAAGGCATTCAGGACTGGAGAGTGAGCGTGCAGAATATCCGGCTTGACGATTTCCGCTACCTCATTCAATCGATGGGTCAGACGATCAATGACGGCGGTCTGATTCAGGACAGGCAGTTTGGACATCAAGCCGATCGCGGGTGGAGTGCGATAAAAATGCCATCCATCAACACACTCTTCAAGCAACCCGCAATTTCCCTGCTTCGGCCCCGTCAGATGAAAGGTTTCCCATCCCAGCGCCCACTGTTCCTTGAGAATCGACAAGGTGCGGAAAGTATAGCCGCTATGCAACGGAAGGGAATGATCGAGTATATGAAGAATTCGCATTAATATCAGTCAATTCGTCAGCAAGCCGCCGGTTCAGAAAGGATGTCACACCCAGGCCGCTGTCTGGCACATATTGGTCTGGAGAAAATTTTAAGCAGGGCTTGAGCCTCGGCGCTTCGATTTATGTTCAGACCATCAACCACCGTTTTATGCCTGGCGATCTTGTGATTCAAATTGACCGGCCAATTCCGGGGAAGTCCTGGAAGCGAATTCCTTCAACATGACGGCTGCCCAGGCAGCATACATGATGACCCATGGCATGGCAGGAAAATGGAATCTCGCCTGCCCGGAAAAAACCACCGATATCAGTGTCAGATAAATCATCAAGCAATATCCAAAGAACACCCAAGGCCGGGCTACACTACGGCCATTTTTTACCAAAAGAACCAGCGCAACAAGAGAACCGGCAAGCAACAAGCCGTAAAAAATCTGATTTATCCATCTGACTGAACGAAAAATTGACTGATACTTCTGGTAGTGCTGATAGCCCGCCTGATAAGCCCATTCAGCTTCCCCATTTTTAGCCCAGAGATGCCATATCTTCAATGGAACCAGTTCGGCAAACCTGCCAGGGTTTTCCCTGATCCATGCAAGCGCCAGCTCTTTTGCCCGCCGATCCGCTCCCACTTGATCTTGTACGGAAAAATTGCGCTGAACCACGAGGGGATCATTCTCCACATAGCTTCCATCGGCAGTGGGATTATTTCCGGTCAAAAGCGTCGCGCCACCATTGGTCGAGATAAGTACGACTTCGCCAAAGACCTGAGTATTTCGTACTGCCCATGGCACGAGTACCGCTGCCATTATCACGTAGATGGCAAAGCCCTTAACAATATCCTCATGCAGATTAGTTTCACTTTTGGGGCCAAAAATACGAAAGAGCACTAAAAGACCGGGCAAAAATACAATCTGCGGCTTGGTTAGCGCAGCCAGCCCAAAGATCAAGCCCGAAACGAGAATCCAAATCCATCCACGCCGGGCGATATAGAGGTATACGGCGAAAAGCAGCAAAAATGTAAAGTAAATCTCCGTTAATAAGAAGGAAGTATAGGCGATATTGTTCGGATATATTGTAAGCAGGAGAACTCCCAGGCGTGCAGCGGCTTCGCTACGGAAAATCCGACGGGTCAACTCCAGTTGCAAAAAAAAAGTACCCGCCGCCATCAGTAAATTGGCCATCTGTCCAACGAACTGATCTTGGCCGAAGAGATAAAAAAGAATACCCAGAAATCCGGGATAACCGACGGGCCAGTATGCGGTAGGATAGCCATCTTCCGAGTAGCCCCCGCCACTCGCGATACTCAGGCCCCGGCCAAGGAACCAGCTCGAATCAGAATCCATTTCCACCGGCAGGAAAAAAATCGGTACTGCACGCAATACAATGAAAAACAGGAAGCAAACCGGTACGAAATAATGCGAGTCGAGTATCCGGAACGAAGAAGCCGCCGTCACCCCACGCCCCTGCATATGGCTAATCTTTGGGGTCCGGAGCATGCTTGAATGTCCAATAGGAATTCAGGAAATAATTAATGAACATCGCGGGTGCAATGCCGACAAGCTGGTGAATCTCTGGGGGTGTCGCGGGAAACAGCATCGACAGCAACACGAACGTCGAATAACTCACCGCCAGGGATACGAGAGATACCATGTTGAATTTCAGACCCTTGATACGCACATGGTCGGCGGATTTCCGCCAGCGAAAGGTCCAGTAGTTGTTTAACAGGAAATTCGTGATGATCGACGCTTCGATCGAAATGGGTGACGCAAGATACTTATTAACGTTCGCCTGAAGGAGCAAGGTGAACACGCCAAGATTCACCACGACTCCGGACGATCCCACAATGGCAAACTTGATGAATGTTTTCGAGCTATGCAATCGGATCCACCAGGCATTCAGGATAAACTCGATGATGTCCGAGATTCCAAGCTTGGATTCCCCTTCGGTCCGGTCAATAAAATCCACCGGAACTTCTTTGATAGTCGCGCCCAGAGACACAGCCTTATGAAGCAACGCCACCTGAAAGGCGTAACCCTGGACACGGAGATCATCAAATACGATTTTCCTTAACAGTGATGTCTTGATAGCCCGGAATCCCGCAGTGCAATCGTGAATTTTGTATAGGCCCGCAACATAACGGCCAACGATATTTCCCCCCAGTGAATTCATGCGGCGCAGCAGCCCCCATTCCTTTGGGATCGATCCGCCTTTCACATAGCGGCTTCCGATTACAAAATCGGCTCCCTGGTCCAGAGCGGCCATCAGCCGGGGGACATCTTCCGGCTTGTGCGAAAAATCGGCATCCATTTCGAACACAGCATCGGCGTGTAGCTTATCCATGGCATGGCTCATGCCACGGATATAAGCGGCACCAAGCCCGGCCTTCTGCCCCATCAGCAAATGGACATTGGCATTTGAACCACCAGCCTGTTTCTGCCGTACGATATCCGCGGTGCCATCGGGTGAGCTATCATCCACCACAAGAATGTGCATGTCGTGCGACATATGTCGAAACTGCGCTTGTAACGCATCGATGATATGGCCAATATTGTCTCGCTCGTTATACGTCGGCAAAATCATTACTACTTTCAGATTCGCCATAGGATCTGCGCCATAAAAGTCAATTTATCAGGTTGTGGGTTAAGATCAGAACTGCGGCAATTAACGGTAATTGGTATAGAGCAAGGTTTCCAAAGTACCCCAAAATTCCCAACGCGGATTTGAACCGGACGTTTGCGTGGCCTGGGTCAAGGATTCCCCAGCCTTTGTACTTTGGCCTGGGTAACTCTGGAAAACCAGCACAACTGAATAAATGTGAACCGATGATACTGCGGATTGCGGTCCCGCGATCGGCGGAATAACGTCATGAACAAGCGTCACTTCATTAAATATAACATAACGCCCTGGTCCAGTCGTTACCAGCCTTACCTGCGTCCCACAGCCCTGCGAAATTTCCGCATGAGCTCAAGGAAACCGGAAAGCTCCGCCTCGAACTCTACCTGGGCGATATTCTCGCCGTCCAGAAAACGCCGTAGCTCGAGGCGTTCCGTATGCGGGTAATTGAATCCGGAGAGGCAAGTGGTAGCGCTTTCGATTCCCAGCGCTCTCAGCCAGGGAAATTGCGAGGGGTGGAATTCGCCGCTGGGGTAGCAAAGGTGCCGGAGTGGTCGATCAGCAATACGTTCAAGCACAACGCGGTTATCAGTGATCTCGCTTTCAACACCGTCCCGATCACCGATTGGCAGACGATGACGATGTGTGTGCAGTTGCACATTCATGCCCTGTGCGGGAAGCTGTGCCAGTTGCTCCATGGTCATCAGGCGAAAAAGCGGATTATCTCCGTCCGGATTCCAATCCACCTCCAGTATCTCCGCAAGCTTCATCAGCAAGGCTCGCCTTTCCTGGTCGTTTCCTTGCTCGCTCGCTTCGCTGATACGGCATGCCGCATGTTCCCTCTCGTCAGGTGAATTCAGAACGATGGTTCCCGGAGCCAGCCCGAGGCAATACATGTCCAGTGCTTTTCCTCGCCCTTTCCAGATCAAATAGCGCAGCGCCACGTTAAAGACAGGCATCCCATTCACTGCATCTCTAGTGGTCACGTACACAGTCGAGGGAAATCCATGCTCCCGCAGGGCGGGCGCCGCTTTCGTGCCAGTACCAAGCCAGCCATCGTCAAACGTTATGACCACCGCCCGGGGCGGAAGGCTTTTCTGATACATGAGCGCCAAGGCTTCGTTGAGCGAAAGTACCGGGTAGTCATGCCGCTTTAGATATGCCATGCGTTCAAGAAAGGTATCCTCGCGCATGAACAGCTTCGGCTGGAAACGATGTTCGTCATGAACCGATATGCCGTGATAACAAATGATGCGCAATCCCGGCGCAGTCAGTATCCGCGCCACGCCGAAACCACCGAGTGCCTTGACGACGGCCAGTACCATTTGGCGAAATGACATATGTTCAGGCTTGAAGACCTTCTGCGCGCGCTTGCTTCGCCCAGCGAATCAAATCGTCACGGGCCCAGACCATCAGGTAGTTGGTCGGCATGTATTCCCCTTTTTCATACTGCTCCTTGCGCCGCCGTGAATGGCCGGTCGCGTTGCCTATGGCTGCCCTGTCGCTTCCCATACGAAAAATACGGGCTCCATTTTCCAGAGGCCGGTGGCGAAGAAAGCCAAGATTGGGGGTAATCTCCTCCACCTGGGGGTCGTACCACCAGCTACTGCCAAATAAACCTTTGATTTGAGCATCCATTTCCAGCAGATCGGCAACTCTCAAGTAACAACGATCCCAGCCTTCCGGAGTAAATTGCCGACGAGACCGTGGATCCATATGCATTTCATAAAATGGTCGAAAACCCCCACTGCGTGTAGTAAAAAACCACAGCACTCCGAGCAACTGGTTGATGCCATCGCGTATCGCGGTACTTCGCGGGACGCCTGAAAACTCATCCACGAGTTCCGCCCCGCAGGGGATCAACTTGCCACGGCAAATCGCTAGATCCTTGTTAAAAAGATCATTCGCGTGAATATAAAATCCATGGGGATTGGTGTCGAACTGCTCAAGAATACGCCGAAATTCAGTTTCATACTGGGATGCCACGGAAACCGGAAGCGCTTTTTGCGCATGCCGGCCAAAATCAACAATCAATGTCGCGATTACCAGCTTATGGTAAAGCTCCATCCCGGCCAAACCACACCTCTGCTCTATCTCAGTGCATCCGGTGCGAAAGGTCGCCGGAAGATCGCCATATCCACCATAAGTGCGGTTCGCAACAAGCTCAGCGGTGAAACGCTCTGGGGGAAAACTGTCCATGACCCCGGGGTATTCGTGGGCAAATTGCGCTGTGAAACCACGAACAAGCGAGGCGGCCTGTGAAATAGGAAGCTCGACCATTGGCTGATATTATCATCTCGGCCGGAGTGGCCATACAACTAATTGATCTCGTAAAAATCCAGGACAATGTCAAATGAGAGGCGGGAGGCGACTTCTTCGCCGCAAAATAGATCTGGAAAATATAAGAATACGGGCCACTGGGCGCTCATTTTTTACCCGTCAGCAATTGGCGCCATTCAAACTTATGCCTTCGGTAAATTCTTTCAGCAGCATTCTTACCGTACGCGGTGATACAAATCATGTCGGCGCGCAGACCATCCGACAAGACCGAGTCCCGCAAGCAATAGTGCGTACGTTTCCGGTTCTGGAACAACTGCGGCAACCATTGGTTTATACAGCCATACACCAGCATCCCACACCCCTCCTCCCTTATATGAAATTTCGTCTAGGGCAATAAATGCGCCCAGCATATCATCATAGTGCCATTTGCCAAGCACCCCAGCACCAAAGTTTCCGTGAGGATGATCCACAGTTGAGCTTTCTATTTTGGAGACAGTCCAGGTAGTATTTGCGCCAATGTTTCCAGCTGTGTCCGTGATAACATTTGCTGACCAGACCGTACCGCCATTATTTCCACCATCCCACAGAACAATCGTGTTATTGGCTGAATTATAATCAATACCAAAATTTCCGGTCACTATAAAATCGCTGCCATCCTTATTGACTAGGTTGACTCCGATATCTGGATTGCTACGGGGGTTAGCCGCATTTGCATTATCTAGATCCCATATCGTCAATTCGGATGTATATTGCCCCGTGACTATAGCTGTTTTAATGTAAAGATTGTGAGTGGTGTCGATCGTTCCAGCGCTTTGGTATCCGCCCGTGTTATGGGACAAGCCGATTTTCTCCCATGTATCCTCGCCGCCATTTCTGACGTCCCCCAGGGTGTAGCGATAAAGTGACGGGAATCCCGATGAATTCGAGTCTGCAGTAAGATAAACAACGTCCTTGCCATTCTCGGTGCGGTAGGCAGTAGTTCCGTGAATGTATCCTGGAGCATCAGACCCAGTCCAATGGCCTTGCCGGTCAATCCACATGTTGCCGCCTTCTGCGACATTGTTAGTATTCCAGCCGGAACCCGTGGTGCCACCGACCTTGTTTGGGTCCGCCTTGATTGGATCCCACAAATAGGGTCCGGCACGACTGACGGTTATTCCGTCCGTCTTCCGGAAACTTCCCCCGTGTGGCGTTGCCGCGCCCCCGAATGTAAGGAACATGTCATTGACGGGCAGATAGAGATTGTTGTCATAAGTATGCGCGGATTGTGGCGCATCGCCGCCGATAATAAAGCCATTTGCATCGATCTTGCTCGGCAGGGAACCGCGTCCCCATTTACCTGTAGCTCCATCCCACACGTACATCTCATTGCCGGCATAATTCGCGTGGCCGCCACCCCAGAGCATTAATTTTCCCTGGGTCGAATCCCAGGCGAAAGAGCTCCAGGCGCTAACGACACCGATGGGCTTACTATTCGGTACTGCATCGGCCCCTGTTGGCCAGGCATCGGAATAGAAATTAGTGCTCGCCTTGACCCAGCCACCCGCTGGAGTTGTTGCAAGCAATGACGACAAACGCTCGAAGCTGGTCGCATTTGCCTGCGCCACGAATATGAAGAATAAACTCGCGCCAAGGAGTTTGATAAATGCCAGATTTGCTATCCGTGCCTTGGCACGATAAGAACGCAAAACTCGTTGCTTATTCGATACGCTCAATTTATGCATATTCTCATCCCTGAGAAAAATATAACTCGAAAAACTAACACCGCAATCTTGTAAGCTTCTATCCCACGGCACTAAAAAAACGAGACCACTTTTCACCTTTACTTAATACTGCTATATAAGTTTTGTTAATATAACAGGCATGCGTCAAAATCAGAATAGAGTAAAATCTAACTTTTAATGGAATAATTGTAATTGCGAGTGTTTTCAGGATAAAACGCCGTTATTCCTCTACCGCAACGACAGAATTCACCGAAATATACGGATAAGCTCCACAGACAGGTGGAAGAGTCTTCGCTTGATCCCCGCACTCGGCTGACTACAGTTCAACAGCCAGATATGGCAGATTAACTACTCATCTCGATGCCTCGTTTGGTGGATATTCCCGCTAATCAATCGGTGCGAGTGCAATGGCGTCCATAACAGCACGAAAAAAAGCGTTTTACCAGATGTTGCAGCAATGGGGCTGGGGCAATACCAGTCTTTTCGTGCTCAATAGATTTCTGGCCATGATCTCAAAGGGGGGTCTGCGATTATATAAATATTACTTAATCGCGCAGCCAGTGGCGAAGACAAGCCTGCTTCCACCGGGCAGAGGCAGGAAAATAGAGATTCGAGTGATTCAGCCATATGACGAAATTACCCGGCAATTCCCAAGGCCCGCGGCAGCGATCGAGGCTCGATTCGAGCAGGGCGCGAAGTGCCTGGTGGCATTTAAGGAAGAGCAATTTATCGGCTTCCTGTGGCTATTGATGGGGAGCTACCAGGAGGACGAGGTACGTGCCCGCTATACTCCGCTGCCCCTAAAACAGGCGGCGTGGGATTTTGATGTGTACGTGGTGCCAAACTTCCGCTTGGGATTGGCTTTTCCGCGCCTGTGGGATGAAGCAAACCGTTTTCTGACCGCGAATGATATTCAATGGTCATGCAGCCGCATTTCAGCATTCAATGCAGGTTCGCTCGGCGCCCATGCGCACCTGGGAACGATAGCCCTGGGCAGCGCTATCTTTTTTTGTGCGGGCCAGTGGCAAATCACGTTCGCCTCCATATCCCCCTATTTTCATCTGTCTTTAAATCGGGAGTCATTTCCGGAATTCAGCTTGAATACACAGGGACTCGGGAGAGCCCCTTCCACCGAACACGACAAACCCACTATGGAGTAAGCAATGCAGCACCTTGAAGAAGTAAAAAACATTCTGTCCGATGTATTGAGTCTCGGTGAGCGAAAAAAATTTCTCAATGAGGATTCAATCCTGCTGGGCAGCCTCCCGGAATTGGATTCAATGGCAGTCGTGAATGTCATCACGGCTCTGGAAGAGCATTTTGGCATTACCGTGGACGATGATGAGATCAGTGCGGGTACTTTTGAAAGCCTTGGCAGCCTGACTCACTTCGTCGAGCAGAAATTGGCTGAATGAAGGGCTTGCCGGACACTCTCCCCGCCGAGTCTTTTTTCCTGAAGACGGGGCTTGGGGAGCGGTTTTGTCTCTATCACGGCCCTCACCCCGATAGGGAATGCCGTGGCGCACTAATCTATGTTCACCCATTTGGCGACGAGATGAACAAATCCCGCCGGATGGCTGCGATACAGGCAAAAGCACTTGCTGCGATAGGAGTCGGCGTCTTGCAGATCGATCTTTTTGGCTGCGGCGACAGCAGCGGTGAGTTTGGGGATGCCCGCTGGAATGTCTGGAAACAGGACTTGGCCACTGCATGGAATTGGCTAGAGAGCAGAGTGACTGTCCCCATCAGCCTTTGGGGCCTGCGTTTGGGAGGGCTGCTGGCATTGGATTTCGCCAGGAATCAGGAAAATGTGATTGACAAGATCATCCTGTGGCAGCCGGTTATTAGTGGAGAATCGTTTCTCACCCAGTTTCTGCGCCTGCGGCTTGCTCACGAAGTGCTCTCGGGTGGCGAGGGTAGCGGGAAAGTGTCCGGAACAAATGCCATGCGCAGCACCCTTGCAAAGGGAGAGATGCTTGAGGTGGCGGGTTATGAACTTGCACCGGATCTGGCCGCCGCTATTGATTCGCTGAAGGCGGCCGAGCTCATTGTAACGCGGAGTCCCGTTCACTGGTTCGAGATCGTGGCCGAGCCAGACCGTCCCATAACCCCCGCTGGAGCCAGGGTGGCAAGCGCATGGAAGCAGAATGAGGTTGATTTGCATGTACACCTTGTGCCGTGCCTGCCATTCTGGGCGACTCAGGAGATTTCGGAATGCGCTGGCCTGGTATCGGCTACGACAAACGTTTTTTCCGATAGCATTCCATGAATTTCGGGGAACGTACGATTACCTTTTCGTGTAACGGCAACTGGTTATACGGAGTTTTGAGTTTGCCCGAATCCTCTGTTTCCAGAGGCGTGGTGATCGTAGTGGGGGGACCCCAATATCGGGTTGGGAGCCACCGTCAATTTACATTGCTTGCCCGCCACCTTGCCGCTCATGGTGTACCCGTGCTGCGTTTTGATTACCGGGGAATGGGCGATAGCGAAGGAGATGTGAGAACGTTTGAAGATCTGGACGACGACCTGCGTAGCGCGATCGATGGCTTTCTGAACGAAGTTCCGTCTGTCAACGAAGTGGTGATCTGGGGATTATGTGATGCTGCGTCGGCCGCACTTTTCTATTCTCATCAGGATAAACGCGTAACCGGCCTGGTACTGCTTAATCCGTGGGTAAGGACGGATGAAGGAGCTGCCAAGGTTTATCTGAAACATTATTACGTCGCCCGGCTATTTGAACCACGCTTATGGAGCAAAATATTACAGGGGCGCTTTAATTATTCGGAGGCGGCTCAATCATTCCTGAAGACTATCGGCACAGTCTTGAAGAGAAAAAAAAGTACTGTGGCAGTCCCGAATAGGGAGGGGAGCAAATCTTGCGATCGGACACCCCTGCCACAACGGATGTTCACCGGACTCAGCTGCTTCGAAGGAAGGCTGCTCCTGATTACCAGCGGCAATGACCTCACGGCTCAAGAGTTTCTGGACATGGTCCGCGGTTCACCCGAGTGGCAACAGCTGCTCGCCTCTCCACGCGTATCCCGGCTCGATTTACCCGAAGCCACGCATACCTTCTCCCGGCGCGAGTGGCGTGATCAGGTGGCAGCCTGGACAAAGGACTGGATTCGGTCATGGTAAAAAGGGTCCTGATGATCGCATTTCACTTTCCTCCCATGCGCGGGAGTAGCGGCATCCTGCGGACCCTGAAATTCTCCAGGTATCTTCCTGAATTTGACTGGGAACCCATCGTACTGACCGCCCATCCCAGAGCCTATGCCAGCACCAGTAACGATCAGGCCGGCGAAATCGCGGACCGGGTAGCGGTATATCGGGCATTTGCTTTGGATACATCCAGGCACCTGTCGTTTATGGGGCGATACCCCACGCTGCTGGCTTTGCCAGACCGCTGGGCCTCCTGGTCGCTTGGAGCGGTGCCCATGGGTCTGTATCTGATTCGAAAATACCGGCCCGATGTCATCTGGTCAACTTATCCAATCGCGACAGCTCATTTGATCGGACTTAGCTTGAGTCGATTGACCGGGCTTCCCTGGGTTGCGGATTTCAGGGATCCAATGACCGATGTAGACTATCCACCCGATCCGCTCACTCGTCGTATGTTTCAATGGATAGAGAAAAAGTCGGTCAACTATTGCACTAAGGCTGTTCTCACTACTCCAGGGGCGATTGACAACTATAAAGAACGATTTCCACAAACGCCCGCTTCGCATTTCCATCTCATTGAGAATGGATATGATGAGGAAAATTTTGCCGCGGCTGAATCAAGCCGGGTAGAGGAACAAAAAAAAAGTGCTCGGCTCATTCTGGTACATAGCGGGATTATTTATCCTTCCGAACGCGACCCGACACAGTTCTTCGAAGCCCTTGCGGTTCTCGCCCGGCAAGGGTTGATTTCTCACACCGGTCTTCACGTGATCCTGCGAGCCACCGCTCACGATGAATACCTTCTTCGACTGATAGATCAATACGAGATTGGTAATATTGTTTCGCTCGCCCCCCCCATTCCCTATCGGGAGGCCTTGTCCGAAATGCTGGCTGCGGATGGCCTGCTGATACTTCAGGCATCCAATTGCAATAATCAGATTCCAGCAAAACTTTATGAGTATATGCGTGCTCGCCGTCCCATTCTGGCCTTGACAGACCCAACTGGAAATACCGCCGCGACATTAATCGGCGTGGGGGTCGACACGATAGCACCCCTGGATTCCAGGAATGATATCATGCGGGAACTGCTACGTTTTCTGGCATTAATCAAAGCAAATGAGGCTCCCATCGCATCAATGGAAAATGCGCTGGCAGGCTCGCGCAGATCCAGAACAAAGGAGCTGGGCAATCTTCTTGATACCGTGGCGCAACACGCCTGATGATCGCGAATCGTTACCCATTGTCCGAATCGAATATTTACCTGGAAGGAGCCTGTAATGAAACCAGTATCTTGCCTTGCAGCATTAGTGATTTCTGTGGTCTCAATAAACCTTCAGGCGGCGCCTCATTGTGGAGAGCTAACCGTAGCCTATGGGGCAACCGGTGGCGACTACACAAACAGTGAGGATAGGAAGAACAAAGTACCTATCGTCGAGCAATATCATTTTACCCCCAATATTGAGAATCTGGTCAGTGGAAATTCGGGACCCTTGGGGGGAGAGTTGACCTATACACTCGAACGTTTCCCCAACCACCACCGTGCATTGGCATCATTTGCAAAACTTGGCCTTAGAGATAAAACTCCAAAACCGATTGGCTCACGTTTTTCCGTGGAATGCGCATTTGACCGCGCTATTCGCTTCAAGCCAAACGATCCCACGGTTCGCATGGTATACGGTACCTATCTCCTAAAACTTGGGCAGCAGGATAAAGCCATCGACCAGCTCAATGTGGCAGTTAACCTTCAACCGGAAGACCCCACTATTAACTATAATCTCGGCTTGCTCTACGTGCAGAAAAAAGATTATGAACAGGCAAGAACTTATGCAAAGAAGGCCTATGAACTTGGCTTCCCGCTGCCTGGCCTCAAAAACAAGCTGGTGGAAGCTGGAAAATGGGAAGATTAGTCTGAGGCGAGGGTGGCCTACTTCGCAAGAACTTCGGCCATCTTAATATTGTTTATTTTGTATCGCCGCTCTCGGATGCAAGATGGGTAATATACCAATCCAGCGCCTGCTTAAGCCCTTCATCGATCCGATGGGTGGGCGCAAAACCCAGCATCCTGACAGCCTTGGAAATATCGGCCTGTGAATGACGTACATCCCCCTCGCGAAACTCTACATACTCCGGCCTATGGTGCTGGAGGTGGGGAAACTTTTCCAGAAGTAACGTACGCATCATTTCATAGAGTTGATTGAGGCTGGTGCGTTCATTAATTGCCACGTTGTAGATCTGATTGACCGCGTCCGGATTCTCGGTCAGTGCCGCCAGAAGGTTGGCTTGAATAACATTCTCAATAAAACAGAAATCCCGGCTCGTTTCACCGTCTCCATTGATATACAGCGTCTTGTTCCTGATAAGCGCGGCGATCCATTGAGGAATCACTGCCGCATAGGCGCCATGTGGGTCCTGCCTCGGTCCGAACACATTAAAATAGCGCAGACCTATGGAGCCCATGCCATAGCAGCGAGCAAATACTTCAGCGTAGAGTTCGTTAACATACTTGGTCACGGCATAAGGCGAGAGTGGCCGTCCGATCACCGCTTCAATTTTTGGCAAATCGGGATGATCGCCATAGGTGGAACTGGATGCCGCATAGATAAAACGCCTGACAGGAGCGTCTCGTGAGGCCACCAGTAAATTAAGGAAACCCGAAATGTTGTTCTCGTTTGTGCGGATGGGATCCTGAATCGAACGCGGCACGGATCCAAGAGCCGCTTCATGCAATACGTAATCCACGCCTTTGCACGCATCCCTGCAAACTTCGAGCTGGCGGATATCGCCCTCAAGGAAATTGAAATTCCGCCATGCCTCTTCTCCAACCAGCTCTTTTATCTGCTCGAGGTTATTCCGATAACCGGTCGAAAAATTATCCAGTCCAACTACTCTCTGGTTCAGCTTGAGTAAGGCCTGCAGCAAATTAGACCCGATAAACCCGGCAACACCTGTAATCAGCCAGCAATATTGATGATCTTTCAGATGCCGCAGAATATTTTGATAGCTTGTCATATTCGGTCATCCTGTTTATTCGGCTTAAATCTGCCCGGTAACAAGATTACCAGAACAATAAAAGTCAAATGGTGCAAAGAATCTCTGGGGATCATGGGCCGGGCTGAAAAGATAGAAAGTGAGCCGCAACCATCAGATCGAGGTTTAAAGCCGCCAGACGTTAAAACCAGCCGCGCGTAGCGCTATTGGGTCGAGCTGGGATTTAACATCAATAAAGCATCCTTTATCGGTGACTTTGGATTGGAAGTCTGTCAAGGGTCTGCCGATAAATTCCCGATGCGAAACCGCAACTATTATCGCATCCGCACACGGGAGATTTTCCCATGACTCAAGTTCCAGGCCATACTCATGACGAGCTTCCCCGGGGTCGGCGACAGGATCATGGACATGGATCTCCACGCCGTAGGACTTGAGTTCATTAATCAGGTCCGCCACCTTCGAGTTCCTCAGGTCGGGGCAGTTTTCCTTGAAGGATAATCCGAGAACATTCACTCGTGCACCCCGGACGTTAATATCAGCCTTTATGATGTGTTTTATTGTTTGTTCCGCGACAAATTTTGCCATGCTGTCATTGATACGGCGCCCCGCCAGAATAACCTGGGGGATATAACCGATCATCTCTGCCTTGTGGGTAAGATAATAAGGGTCCACGCCGATGCAATGCCCGCCTACCAGACCGGGACGAAAGGGGAGAAAATTCCATTTGGTACCCGCAGCCTGGAGAACTTCAAGGGTATCAATTCCCAACTTATCGAAAATGATAGCCAGCTCATTCATCAATGCTATATTCAGGTCGCGCTGCGTATTCTCAATTACTTTCGCGGCCTCTGCAACCTTGATGCTGGATGCGCGATACACGCCGGCGCACACCACGCTTTCATAAAGCACTGCAATTTTTTCCAGTGTATCGTCGTCGTCTCCCGACACGACCTTCAAAATAGTGGTCAGCCTGTGCTGTTTGTCACCGGGATTGATACGTTCCGGAGAGAAGCCCACATGAAAATCATTTTTCCATTTCATACCGGAATGTTTCTCCAGCACCGGAATGCAGATTTCCTCCGTGGCACCCGGATATACTGTGGATTCATATATAACAATCGCTCCTCGCTTCATATGCTTCGCTACGGTCTGACTAGCCCCGGCGAGCGCAGCAAAATCCGGCTGATGGGCAAGATCCACCGGTGTTGGCACTGCCACCACGATATAGTCGGCCTGCGCTAACTCAGAAGGGTCCGTGGTGACAGAAAGCTGACTTGCGGCCCGAAGATCCTCAAACGGCACTTCGCCGGTGGGGTCTACGCAACGCTTATAACTTTCGACTTTGCTGGCGGAAAGATCGTAACCTATAGTCCGCCGTTTCTTGCCGAATTCAACCGCCAAGGGCAATCCTACGTAACCCAAGCCCACCACAGCTACGACACTCATAATTATCTCCACTCCATTATTGTTCATACAACATAAATAATTGCCGCGTCACTCAGAATTATCAGCCTGAACTCGCATAAGGTAACCTGTACTAAAGGCCAATTCTGCAACAGCTATATATCAGCATATCATACCGGGTAACGATGGTGATAAGATAACAAGAACAGGTGTTTCCCAATAGCACCAAGCAGATAGATCTGCAGCGAATGGCTATTTACATGTTATAAATAAAAAATGGGTATTATTACCACCTTTAAAATAGATGAAGCGTTCCCATCAACTTCATCCATGAATGATCCGGGTATATACGCATGATTTTCGACTACCGGCCCCTATACTTCCGATAACACAATACATCGTGCTATTGCTGGATTTGCTGGGAGCAGGTTTTTGAGGCGGCGTTTAATATAATTACAATCGCTAATGGAAAAGGGAAGAGTTATGCGTAACCTAAGCGTCGCCACTGGAACCAAAAGCTTATTGACGCTTGTCACCTCGATTGCACTGATCGGGACAGGCATTGCCGGCTGTAGCAAAACCGAGGATGTTCCGAAGCTGATGTCCGAAGCCCGACAATATCAGCAAAAGGGCGACGACAAAGCCGCCATTATCCAGCTTAAGAACGTATTGCAGAAAAATCCGGATGATGCCGAAGCCCGTCATCTCCTGGGTACGATTTATAACAAAACTGGCGAATTGCAATCAGCGGAGAAGGAGCTCCGCAGGGCCTTGAACCTGGGGCTGAGTCCTGAAAAGGTATTGCCGGACTTAGGGCGAACATTACTGAATCTGGGTCAATTTCAAAAGGTTCTGGATGAAACGCAACAACTTTCCGAGAACAAGAATTCTCCTGAAATTTCGACATTGCGGGGACGCGCGCTCCTGGCATTGGGTAAAGCCAAGGAAGCCAAGGATCTATTCGAGCAGGCGCTTCATGACAAACCTGGCTTTCCTGATGCATTAATCGGATTGGCTCGATATTCACTCGCAGAAAAAGATATCGAGACTGCAATGCGTTTTACGGAGCAGGCGGTAGCCGGAAATCCGGATAATGCCGATGCATGGCTTTTCAAAGGTGACCTGTTACGCACCCAAGGAAAAACTGATCTCGCTCTTGCCGCTTACGATCAGGCTGCGAAGTTAAAACCAAATAACTCCACCGCGTTTATCAATAAAGCCTTCATAGAAATTGATACCGGAAAATTGGAAGCCGCCAAGGCGGATATCGATGCGGCACGCAAAGTGGCACCCGGTAACCTGATGGTCCTCTATACCCAGGCGCTGCTTGATTTCACCCAGGGAAAGAACGCTGTCGCATGGGAATCTTTGCAACAGATACTGAGCAAGGCTCCGGAACATATGCCTAGCGTATTACTCGCGGGAGCAGTTCAACTTGCATTGGGATCAATACAGCAAGCCGAACAACATCTGAAGCATTATCTGGACAAAGACCCGGGAAATCTTTATGCCCGCAAATTAATGGCCTCGATTATGCTAAAAAGCCGTCAGCCACAACGTGCGATCGCCATACTGAGTCCTATGCTCAAAAACGTGCAGCAAGACCCTCAGTTGTTCGCCTTGGCGGGTGAGTCCTATATGCAGGCCAAGGATTTTGCCAAGGCAACGGAGTATTTTGAAAAGGCCAGCAATATCGCGCCGGAAAGTGTAATGCTGCATACCGCGCTAAGCATGAGCAAACTGGGAGAGGGCGATGGTTCTCGTGCCGTGGCCGAGCTGGAGAAAGCAACAAAACTGGACCCCAAATCTGCTAACGCAGGCATTTTGCTGGTCATGACCCATCTTCGTCTCAAAGAATTCGACAAGGCGCTCACGGCGGCGAAAACTCTTGAAAAGGAACATCCGGACAACCCCTTCATTCAGAATCTGAAAGGTGGCATCTATCTGGGTAAGAAAGACGTGCCCAGCGCGCGTGCAAGTTTTGAAAAGGCGCTTTCCCTTGATCCTGTTTTTTTCCCGGCTGTGACGAATCTCGCGCAACTTGACCTGCGGGACAAGAATCCGGATGCCGCCAAAAAGCGCTTTGAGGCCATTCTGCAAAAGGACCCAAAGAATATTCAGGCTATGACCGCGCTCTCCGGTCTTGCTCTCAATCAGGGGCAAGCCAAGGAGGCTACAGCATGGCTGGAACGGGCCGCCAAAGAGAATCCGGATGCGCTCCAGCCCGCCATGCTTCTGGGAGTCCATTATCTGCGTTTGGGAGAAAAGCAGAAAGCTCTGATCTTTGCCCAAAAACTGCAGGGCACACATACCCGCGACCCGGGTGTGCTGGAGCTTCTGGCACAAGCCCAGTTTGCCAACGATGACAAGGCTGGCGCTCTGGAGAGTTACAACAAACTTGCTGTCGTAATGCCGGAATCCGCTCTCGCCCAATTCCGTATCGCTTCCATTCACATGTCAATGCAGAACTTGCCCGCCGCTTCTGATGCTTTGAAAAAAGCGTTGACATTAAAACCCGACTACCTGGATGCACAATTGGCGCAAGTCATACTTGAGGCACAAAAGGGAAATTATGAAAGAGCCATTTCAATTTCCCGCCAGATTCAGAAACAGCAACAAAAATCACCTGTAGGTTACATAGCGGAAGGTGATCTGCAAATGAAACAAAAAAATTCCGTGCTCGCTATAAAAGCTTATGAACACGCATTGACGCTCAACAAGAGTCAACCCTTAATAATCAAATTGCATGAATTGATCAGCCAGACGGGAAAGGGCAAGGAAGCAAACACCCGTTTGCTCCAATGGCTGAAGGAACGGCCTGATGATGCATCGGTTCGCATGTACCTTGCCGGAGTGTATCTCACAGACGGCCAGACGAAATCCGCCATAGAGCAATATCGAATTGTCCTGCAGAAAAATCCAGACTATGTGCCGGCGTTGAACAATCTTGCGACGGCTTACCAGCGGGAAAAAGACCCGCTGGCCCTGGAATATGCTGAAAAAGCATATAAACTGACCCCCGAGAGCCCGGAAATACTGGACACCCTAGGATGGATATTGGTAGAACAAGGCAACTTAACCCGCGGCTTGCCGCTCCTGCAGAAAGCCGCCTCGCTGGCACCGGACATAGGGGAGATCCGCTACCACTTTGCGCTTGGACTGGTTAAAGCGGGTGACAAGGCTAAAGCCCGAAAAGAACTTGAACAATTGCTGGCTACGGGAAAGGATTTCCCCCAGATCAACGAGGCAAAAACGTTGCTGAAGCAAATATAGGGATAGCCACGGTAACCGCCGGATGAAAATTCAGAACCCAATAATTCGGTTGCCTTGCGGCATGGGGTAAGTTGGAATGCACTTCGAAGCATGTCCCCCCTCTCTTTGAGAGGCCGGCTAATTGTTTACGTTTCCCACTCATGTCCGACAGAATCAGTCGATCATGCGTTTTTTTGTCTGGCCACCGTATCATTCAAGGTAGCGTCGGATATGGGCGCATCGCGTCCTGAGCTTGCCGCCGAAGCCTCGTTCCAGATGCGACGCAGAGCATCCCACATGCCAGCACGCATCGTCTTCAGATAAAGGGTGTTATCACTTAAACCACTCACCAGCCTCCGCTGAGCCTCACCAAGATTATGATAGGGCAAGCTCATGAAGAGATGATGCGTGGCATGATAGCGCAGGCCAACAGGGGCCCATAGGGCGGTAATAAACAAATTACCCGGAACATTGATGGAATCGAGAAATTGCTCGGTAAACTCCATCTGATGATCACCGGGGTTACGATAGGCATGGGCGCTGAGCGTGCGTAATGCGTTCACAAAGAAAATGAACATTGCAATCACGTACCAGAGAACCAGAGCCTTATAGGTCAGCACGCCCAACGCAATGCAAATAAAAGCTGTTGTTACAAATACGAAAGCGGCAAACTCCTGCAACCGCCAATGCGTATCGTTACGGATGGCATTTTGTGCACGTTTATAGCTCATATCGATGGTAAGCGAGGAAGCTCGCTCCCAAATAAATTTACGCAGAGGTGGAATCAGATAAGATAGGGGCGTAAGAAGAAGGAAACGGATAATGAAGAAGAGAGGCAGAATGAACGACAACATGACATAGCCGACCATAGCCACCGGTTTCTGGGTAGCGAAGGGAATATATTCTCCATCCTTGCTGGTTCCGTAGACATCGCGCTTGTGATGATCGTTATGCACGCCGTCATAGGTAAAAGAGGGAACCAGCAATGGTATACCGCAAATGATATTCCATACCAGACGAAACAGTCCGAATGTGCCCTTTTTCAAATGAGCCAATTCGTGAACGAAAATGGCCGCACGATAAAAAGCAAATGTCGCAACAATCGCGGTTACTATCTGCCAGGCGGAGAACTGCGGCATCGACAGAGCGGCTATAAAGGAAACCCAACCCAGCGAAATATGAAAGAGAAAATCTCCCCAGTAAATCCAGGGATTGGGCGTCATCAGATCGCGGACAAGCTCGTGTGCCTCCCGCAACGGGAATTCCCGGCCAGTTGTTGTTTCCATCATTTCCAGACCCTCATTTCGGATCGTTCACTGTAGATTGCATTAACCTTGTTTGCAGGCCTTATCTGATACAGCCGCCGGTTCATAACAACTCGTTCGCATCCGTCTTCGCTTCGTTCATCACGACCATCTGGCAAATAACAGGCGTGGCTTCATGCAAATAGCTCGGCATCTGCGAGACTCGCTCCCAGCTCGTCCTTGATTGAAATGATCGGTTGTTCGTCATTATCAATTGGCCAGGCGATGGCAACCTTGGGATCGTTCCACGCAAGACTGCGCTCAAAATCAGGAACATAGTAGTCTGTGGTTTTGTACAGAAAATCGGCGCTATCACTGAGCACGTAAAAACCATGTGCAAACCCCGGCGGCACCCATACCTGACGGTAGTTATCTTCAGTCAGTTCCACTCCGACCCACTGGCCAAAGTTCGGAGAAGACTTGCGGATATCTACCGAGACATCAAATACCGCACCACGCACTACGCGCACCAGCTTGCCCTGTGGTTGCCGGATCTGGTAGTGCAGACCCCGCAGCACGCCTTTGACCGAACGACTGTGATTGTCTTGGACAAAATTTACATCAAGCCCGGTAGCTTGACTGAAAACCTTTAGATTGAAGCTCTCAAAGAAAAATCCCCGGCTATCCCCGAAGACTTTCGGTTCAATAATCAGGACGTCAGGGATGGAGGTGGAAACTGCTCTCATACAGCTACCCGTTCCTTCAGTAGGCGCAATAAATATTGGCCATAGCAATTCTTGGCCAGCGGCTGCGCAAGTTTCTCGAGCTGTGCGGCGCTGATGAAACCCTGGCGGTAGGCAATCTCCTCGGGGCAGGCTACCTTGAGACCTTGCCGGTGCTCAATGGTTTCAATGAAGTTGCTGGCCTCTATCAAACTCTCGTGGGTACCCGTATCCAGCCACGCATAACCCCTGCCCATAATTTCAACGCTGAGTTGGCCGCGTTCCAGGTAGATGCGGTTAACATCGGTTATTTCCAGTTCGCCTCGGGCGGAAGGCTTGAGATTAGCGACAATGTCAGTGACCTGATTATCATAAAAATACAGTCCGGTAACGGCATAGTTGCTTTTGGGTTGAGAAGGTTTCTCTTCCAGTGAAGTGACTCGATTATGAACATCAAAAGCGACTACACCATAACGCTCGGGATCTTGTACGTGGTAGGCAAATATGGTTGCGCCTTCCGGCCTTGAGATGGCACGCCGGAGTTGCACCTGCAAATCATGACCATAGAAAATGTTATCGCCCAGTACCAGAGCGCTGGGACTATTTCCTACAAAATTTCGGCCGATGGTGAATGCATGAGCCAATCCGTCCGGACTCGGTTGCACGGCATATTGCAAGTTCAGACCCCAGTCACTTCCATCACCTAGGAGTTGTTCAAAACGTGGCGTGTCTTGAGGTGTGGAGATGATCAGAATATCGCAAATACCCGCCAACATGAGCGTGCTCAGAGGATAATAGATCATCGGTTTATCATAAATGGGCAGCAGTTGCTTGGAAACCGCCTTCGTCACGGGGTACAGCCGCGTGCCGGAACCACCGGCGAGGATAATGCCTTTACGCTGGGTCATGATTGCGTCTCGAGAATTTCGGTAAGCATGCGTGCCACGCCAGTTTGCCATAATGGCAAACTCAAATCGAACGTATTCCGTAGTTTTCTGGTATCCAGGCGCGAGTTTGCGGGTCTCGGAGCGGGCGAGGGAAATGCACTGGCAGGTATGGGTTGAATACTTTCTGGGGCGACCCTGAGTCTGACTCCCATTTGATGAGCCAAGTTCAATACGAAACGGGCATAACCGTACCACGAGGTCTCTCCCGCCGCAACCAGATGATAGAGACCGGATACGCTTTGCTGCCGCAGCGCCTTGCGGATAGCGTGAGCGGTGACATCCGCGAGCAAGTCGCCACCCGTGGGCGCCCCGATCTGATCATCGATAACGGTGAGGCGCTCGCGTTCCCTGGCAAGGCGCAACATGGTTTTTGCGAAGTTGCCGCCACGTGCAGCAAAAACCCAACTGGTACGAAAGATCAAATGATTGCAGCCAGAGGCAAGTATGGCCACCTCGCCTTCCAGCTTGGTAGAACCGTATACATTTAAGGGGAAGGCAGTATCGGTCTCTACCCAGGGTTTGCTCCCACTACCATCAAACACGTAATCGGTAGAGTAATGGACCAGCCATGCGCCGAGCTTTCGGCATTCACGGGCAAGCGCGGCGGGAGCGAGGGCATTGATGACGCGGACGCGCTCCGCCTCACTTTCAGCCTTGTCTACCGCGGTATGTGCAGCGGCATTCACGACCACGTCTGGAGCAATTGCTCGAACGGTTTCGGCGATACCATCAAGACGGGTGAAATCGCCGCATAGTTCTTTGCTGTCGAAATCCAGGGCCACCAATTCGCCCAGCGGGGCAAGACTTCGTTGTAGCTCCCAGCCAACCTGGCCATCTTTGCCAAACAGCAGGATTTTCATCGGGTGCGTCCCTGGTAATGCTTCTCAACCCAGGTGCGATAGGCCCCGGATTGTACATTTCCGACCCAGGCCGGATTGTCGAGATACCACTGCACGGTCTTGCGAATGCCAGTTTCAAAAGTCTCATCAGGTTTCCAGCCCAACTCACGCTCAACTTTGCTCGCGTCGATTGCATAGCGGCGATCATGACCAGGACGATCGGTGACGAAGGCGATCAGGCTGCGGTAGGGTCCGATAGTGAGCGGTCTTAGCGTATCCAGTAATGCGCATATGGTGTGTACGATTTCAATATTAGGTTTCTCGTTCCAGCCACCTATATTGTATGTTTCTCCGGGAGTGCCTGCTTCCAGCGCCCTGCGGATGGCACCGCAATGGTCTTTGACATAAAGCCAGTCGCGGACCTGCAGGCCGTCGCCATACACAGGCAATGGTTTGCCCGCGAGAGCATTGACGATTATCAATGGGACGAGTTTCTCCGGAAATTGATACGGCCCATAATTGTTGGAACAGTTACTGGTCAGCGTGGGCAAACCGTAGGTATGATGGTAGGCGCGAACCAGATGATCACTGGCAGCTTTGCTTGCCGAATAGGGACTATTAGGCTCATAGCGATGGGCTTCATTAAAGGCTGGCTCGCCCGTGGCCAGGGAGCCGTAAACTTCGTCAGTCGAAACATGGAGAAAACGAAAATCCTGCTTTGCTTTACCGTCCAGTCCGTTCCAGTAGGCCCGGCCAGCTTCCAGCAGCCGGAAGGTACCCACGATATTGGTCTGGATAAAAGCCTCCGGGCCATGGATGGAGCGGTCCACGTGGCTTTCCGCAGCGAAATTGATGATGGCGCGGGGTCGATGACGCGTCAACAGATCGGTAATCAGAGCGGAATCACCGATGTCGCCCTGTACGAAGATATGCCGCTCATCCGCCGCCAGCGCGGCAAGATTCTCCAGATTACCCGCATAGGTAAGTATGTCGAGGTTGACAATCGCTTCGTCGGATTGTGCCAGCCAATCCAATACAAAATTCGCACCGATGAATCCGGCACCTCCTGTAACCAGTATCATTTATTCCCTTGCAATCTGTGCCGCATTGATGATTCTACCGTACCCCTGCCGCTGCCAGTATAAGATGAGTGCATAAGTATCCTTGCACAGAGATAACAGCTCGATTGCTTCAACTCCTTTTGAGGAGTCACACTATACGATCTGTATGCTAAACGGGGTTCCAACATTCTGTTAACTTCCCGTCACTTAAGTTAAAACGCTTCGCCATGTCTCAAATAGCGCCACTCCCCAGCTGGAAGGTCGGCCAGTTTTACTTTGCCAATGCGAATGCGCTTCAACCCGGTTACTTTCAGCCCGACCAGTTCGCACATTCGACGGATCTGACGTTTCTTGCCTTGGCGTAAAATAAATCGTAGTTGATCCTGATTCTGCCAGCTTACCTCGGCGTGTTTTAACTCTTCACCATCAAGGCTCAGACCATGGTTTAACAAGCCTAGTGCATGCTTTGAGAGCATCCCCTGCACGCGTACCAAGTACTCTTTGTCAACGCTCGACTCCACACCGATCAACTGCCTGGCAATGCGGCCATCCTGCGTGAATACCAGCAATCCCGAGGAATCAATATCCAACCGGCCCGCCGGGGCCAGTCCTTTCAAATGCATTGGGCTGAAATTTTGCGCCGCTTGATCTCCACGAAAACGGGATTCCCGGCGTATCAAGCCGAGCGCCGGCTGATACCCCGGCTCCGGCTGTCCCGAGACATAACCAATAGGCTTATTCAGCAATATTGAAACTTGACCCTGCTGCTGGGCTTGCGCCGCGTTGTGAAGCTTTATTTTCTGTTCGGGATAAATCTTCGTGCCCAGTTCAGTTATGCACTCGCCATCCACAAACACCCACCCGCGCTGGATATAGCCATCCGCCTCTCGGCGCGAGCATAACCCTTGCTGTGACATGAGTTTGGACAGTCTGACTTTTCCCGTAAATTCGTTTAGCAAAGTTACGTCTCGTATGAAAAATTTGATTGCGTCAATGCGCATATTGCCAGAACTTGACATTATAGTTTGAACCGTTGTCTCGTTTCAGATAAAATCTACTCCTCCCAGGCGCGTAGCTCAGCTGGTTAGAGCACCACCTTGACATGGTGGGGGTCGTTGGTTCGAGTCCAATCGCGCCTACCAGGGAATCTGGCAAGTAAATTTCTCATTAACCACGAAATCCACCTCTGGGAGTTCTCTCTCAGCAGATTTTCTCCTCCTTGCAAACTTGCTGTCCGGCTCGACGGCCGGAAGTGCCTAGTTCTGCCAAAGACCAGCGCAGCTACTCTTTGATTGCGCTTACGACGACAAACCCCGCAGTATGAGCGTGAAAGCAACTCTGAGTTACGAAATGTAAGCAGATAAAAGAGCTGTAGCATATCCGGAGATTCGGGGTCCTAGGTGTCCAATACCGCTGTCCGACCCCTGCTTTGCGGAATCCCTTGCTCGAAACCGAGCAATTAGCCTGCATCGAATTTATCAGAAAAGCAGAGATTAAACCCCGCAAGAGATCTGGAATCATAGCGCCAAGCTCAAAAAATGAGCGGCCAACTGCCCGGGGCTTAGAGGCAATAAGAAACGGCCCCGGAAGGGGCCGCGAGGATGAATCCTGAGCAGGGCAGAACCCCTGTGGATCCAACTAGGAAGTCTTACGCATACTCCGCCGCCGCACGACTGCACCCATCAAGCCCAAGCCGGCCAGCAACATGGCATAAGCTTCGGGCTCGGGAACCGGTGTCACACTGATTGAGCCACTATACAAGCCGCCTAGTGAACCACTCGTTACCCCGGTGATATTGAGGTACGCTGGGCCAGTAAGGGGCTGATCCCATGACAAACTGAGATGATCACTGGTATTGCCGGCTGAGGGCAGCACAGTCGACTTCAAGACTTGATCATCGGTAGTCCCTCGGAGTCCGTCTGTTCCGTACGAAACCAACGATAGCGTAGCAAGCACTGTCCCGAAGGATCCTAATTCCGGAATATTCAGCGGAAAATTAACCACGCTGTAACCCGAGCTCGCATTGGGTTCTGAAAGACTAAAGGTGAAAATATCGCTGAAGCTTTGTACACCTCCTAATATGCTCCCCGTAAAGGTTGTCGGAGCGCCGAAAGATACCGTACCAAGATCCGTTGTCGTAGCGTTAGCCCCGACGCTGGCGCCAGCCAGTATTGCCACCGCAACCGCTCGCTTCAAAGAAGAATTAATCATATTGCCTACTCCTATTAGTTTTTTCCAAATATTTTTTGATACTAAACTCATCCATATGGCTCATTTGTGCAGTAATTCCATTGCAACTAAAATGAGGAATAATTTTTAGATATTTTCATATTAGAAATATCGAGTTCCGGAAAAACTGGAATGACGAAGCTCGATGGTTGACAGGCTACACTAAGCAATGAAGTTATCCAATAGACCGATCGGGCTAGCGAAGACAAAAAACGTGCGGTACACGCAGAAATTGATCTCCAGTGCGGGCATCATTTGATGAAGAAAATAAAGCAATATTCATGCCAATCTTTAGAAGATTGCTATCCGGCAAGTCGCTTTCATGCTTAAAGCATGCACAACCTGAATCGATTGACAAGGGAAAGGAAGATCGGGTCAGCGGTGGAACATTCCGAAGCTTGGAGTAGAGGAGTCGCGGCGTGCGGGAGCGGCGTCAGCGATTGGAGAAAAAATAGAACAACAGTCCCTGGGGGTGTGGCTGCCGACTTGAACACCGGACAGTGTTGCTTATGATTTTTGGAGCCTTACTGCAAATACCCTATGATATCCAGTGGAAGGACCGGGTTTGCAGTTTCTGGCACAGGACAAGGTGCAATTTGCGGGCCTGGCATACCGGCTGAATACCTGCGCCCTTAGGAGTGCTCGCCGGGAAAGCACCCCCCAATATCTCAGCAGGCACTTCTATGGCGTTCTAGTTGCGATTGGGATCGCATAAAATGATAGCCCGGTACCACAATGAATCTTGCCCGCCGCCCCATGACGGATAGCATGAACAAAGGGATTCGCTTGCCAGACGAGGTTATCTGTCATCCTTCTTTCCGCCCATAAACATCTTCAAAGCGCACGATATCATCCTCACCCAGGTACGAACCCGATTGCACTTCGATCATCTCCAGCGGCAAGCAGCCCGGGTTTTCCAATCGATGGCGGGTACCCAGCGGAATGAAGGTGGACTCATTTTCGGACACCAGGTAGCTTGCGTCTCCGCGTGTCACCTGTGCCGTGCCGCGCACGACGATCCAATGTTCCGCGCGGTGATGATGCATTTGCAGCGATAGGGCAGCCCCCGGCTTAACCACAATTCGCTTTACCTGGAAGCGCTCGCCGGCATCTACGCCATCGTACCACCCCCATGGACGAAAAACCTTGCGGTGCAGTTGTCCCTCGGGCCGCCCCTCGCGTTTAAGGCTATCGACAATCTTCTTCACATCCTGCGTCCTGCTCATATGAGCAACAAGGATGGCGTCCGGCGTTTCGACCACCACCATGTCGTCCACCCCCACGCATGCCACCAGCCGGTCTTCCGACATGACCAGCATATTATTACAGTCATGCAACATCACGTCGCCTTGCGATACATTGCCCCGCTGGTCTTTTGGCAGTACTTCCCACAAGGAATCCCAAGCGCCAACATCGGACCAGCCGGCCGAGAGCGGAATGACCGCGCCGATTGGCAGCGAGCCCTCACCGGCAGCGATGCGCTCCATGACCGCATAGTCGATAGAATCGCTTGGACACTGCATAAACGCTTCCCTGTTTACGCGCAAAAAGTCGCCATCAATTGAACCTTTATCCCAGGCCGCGCGGCATGCCGCCAGAATATCCGGCCGGCAGAAGCCGATGGCCGAGAGCCATACCGAGGCTCGCAACATAAATAAGCCACTGTTCCAGAAGTAAGAACCGGCATCAAGATAAGCCTCTGCCGTAGCAAGGTCGGGCTTTTCCACAAAGCGTGCGATGCGGCAGGTTCCATCCGGGTCGATCGGGTCCCCGGACTGAATATAGCCATAACCCGTTTCAGGCGAATCCGGCTTGATGCCAAAGGTGACCACTGCGCCTTCAGCCGCAAGAGTCATGCCTTTGCGCACCGCCGCCTGAAAACATTTTGTATCCGCGATGACGTGATCCGCAGGCATGACCAGTAAAATTGGATCCCCTCCCTCACGCATCGTCGCCAGGGCGGCCAGAGTCAGGGCAGGTGCGGTGTTGCGTCCGGCAGGCTCAAGCAGGAGCGTGCCCTTCATGCCTATCAGCCGCAGCTGCTCGGCAATCACGAAGCGATATTCTTCATTGCAAACCACCAATGGCGCCCCAAGCTCTATATCCGCCAATCCTTCCATGCGACGCACGGTAGCCTGCAATAAGGAGTCTTCCCCGATCAGCGGCAAAAGCTGCTTTGGATACTTTTCACGTGAGAGTGGCCACAAACGTGTGCCTGAACCCCCAGAAAGCACAACCGGAATCAATAATGACATGAAAATTCCCAATTAGGATAATACATGTTATCGGCTAAATCCTTCTTTGCCTAATCGGAGATCTCTTCCATTCAACCAAGTTTTCAAGAGATTTGATCCCCGTGCCGAGTACAAGAACTCTCGCTGCACTCTTTGGCCTGCCCTTTGATTCAATTTCCATATCCTTCAGGATTAGCCTTCTGCCAGCGCCAGGCGTCCGCACACATCGCGTCCAGTCCAAGCTTCGCCCGCCAACCCAATAAATCCAGTGCAAGCGCCGGATTGGCATAACAGGAGGCGACATCGCCGGGACGCCGGGCAGCAATCCTGTAAGGTACTGTTTGTCCACTTGCCTGTTCAAAAGCGCGCACCATGTCCAACACGCTATATCCTGTGCCCGTGCCAAGATTTATGGTCATACATCCGCCTTTTCCTTGTCTCTCCAGAACGCCCAGAGCTTCCAGGGCCCTGATATGGCCTAATGCCAGATCCACGACGTGGATATAGTCCCGTACCCCGGTACCATCCGGCGTTGGGTAGTCATTACCCCATACATTGAGGAATTCTCTGCGACCCACCGCCACTTGGGCGACGAAAGGCATTAAATTATCAGGAGTACCCTGCGGGTCTTCCCCGATCAGCCCGCTGGCATGAGCACCCACCGGATTGAAATAACGCAGGATACCGCATCGCCAGGAACAAGCACTGCGGTGCAGATCACGCAAAATTTCCTCGACCATCAGTTTGCTACGCCCATAGGGGTTGGTGGCAGAGAGCGGGTGGTCTTCGGTTAGCGGCAGCCATTGCGGATCGCCATAAACCGTAGCGGATGAACTGAATACCAGCGTTCGCACACCACACTCGTCCATCGCCTCCAGCAGACGAAGAGTACCAACGACATTATTGTCATAGTATGCCAGCGGTTGTTTAACCGACTCGCCCACCGCCTTGAGACCGGCAAAGTGAATGACCGCATTTGCCCCGCTTTCACGCAAGGCCGAACTCAGTGCGGCTCGATCCCGGCAGTCACCTTGCACCAGATGCAATTTTTTGCCGGCAATACGCTCCACTCGCGCCAATGCCTCGGGACGGCTATTGCAGAAATTGTCAAACACCGTGATATCAAAGCCTGCGTTCAATAATTCCACGCAGGTATGCGAACCGATATACCCCGCTCCGCCAGTAACAAATATCATGGAAATCCCAATTAAAAATCACAGTCGTTCAAAACGCCTGCTGCCATCCGTGGCTGGGAGAAATACGCTATCGACGCACATATTCCTTCAACAGCAGCCAGAAAAAAAACATGTCATCAACAAAATAGCGCTTGAACATGCGGCGAGGCTCCTGCAGAAATCGATAAAACCACTCAAGTCCGGCCCCCTGCATCCAAACCGGTGCGCGCTTGACCTTGCCAACTGCTACATCGAAAGTTCCCCCGACACCCATGGCAAAAGGAATTTTCATCTCTGCCTGATAGCGCCCCAGAAAATGTTCCTTCATTGGAGAACTTATGGCAACAAACAATAGATCAGCCTGCGCAGCCTTGATCTGCTCAACCACTTCGGCCTCCTCCTCCGGCTTCCAGTAGCCGTTGCGATAGCCAGCCACGGTCAAGCCAGAGTATTTCCGCATATAAACCTGCTTTACCCCCAAAACTACCTCCTCCCGGGCGCCAAGCAAATATACTCGCCAACCCTTCTCCGCTGAACGCTTCATGAGTGACTCAAACAAGTCCACCCCGGCTACACGTTCTTTGAGCGGCTTGCCAAGCAAGCGCGAGGCCCATACCACCGGCATTCCATCCACGTTGATCAGCGGGCACTCGTTGATAATACGGCGCAACTCAACGTCGCGGCTGGCCTTAACCAATTTGTCGACATTGACCACCACGTGCTGGTGGGGTCGCCCGCTTTGGATAAATTTCTCGATGGTATGCAGCGTTTCTTCCATCGAGAGATTATCGATTTGGCAGCCCATCATCTCGATACGCTGGTTCATGACAATTCCCTCGCCAGCACCTCGACAATCCGCTCTGCCGCTTTACCATCCCACAAATATGGGCGGCGACCCTGCTTGCCCTCCCCTCGCAACACCTTGCGCGCCTCCGAAACGATGCGTGCGGGGTCCGTCCCAGCCAGTACATTGGAACCCTCTTCCACTGTCACCGGACGCTCGGTATTCTCCCGGATGGTGATGCATGGCACACCAAGCGCTGTGGTTTCTTCCTGCAGTCCGCCACTGTCGGTCAATACCACAGCGGCGTCTTTCCATAAATGGAGGAAGGCCATATAAGCTTGTGGTCCCATTAATGTGATGTTCGGCCCAAGATTGATCCCAAATTTTTCCAGATTGCCTCGCGTGCGCGGATGTACCGGAAAGATTAATGGCAGCTCATGGGCGATTTGCTTCAGCGCCTCCCCGATAGGCACCATTGCCTCAATGCTGTCCACATTTGCTGGCCGATGTAGCGTTACCACGCCATACTGACCGCCGTTAACTTGATGCGCTGCTTTGAAAGTATTTGTTTCAAAACTAAAGGTATCGGAGCAGATCAGTTTTTCTGCTTGATACAATAAATTATCGACCATCACGTGCCCTACGTAATGTATCGCCGAGTCCGGCTTACCTTCTTTTTTTAGGTGCGCAATACCACTTGGCTCCGTTACAAAAAACCAGTCTGAAATACTATCAGTGACCAAGCGGTTAATTTCTTCCGGCATGGTCATATCGCCGCTACGTAAACCCGCTTCAACATGACCCACCGGAATATCAAGTTTCTTGGCGGCAATCGAGCAGGCCAACGTCGAATTCACATCCCCTACCACCAAAACAGCATCAGGCCGCTCAATCTGGCATAGTTCCTCAAATGCAATCATGATCTTACTTGTCTGCTGCGAGTGGCTGCCGCCGCCGGCCGCCATGAAGACATCCGGTTGGGGAATGCCCAGTTCCTCGAAAAAAACATCGTTCATGTCCCGATCATAGTGCTGGCCAGTATGGATAATCTTGAATGCCAAGCCGCCATGCGCTTGTAGAGCGCGTACGATGGGAGCAATTTTCATAAAATTCGGACGAGCTCCGGCAACCAGATATATTCTTTTCATATGCTTAGCTTATTCTGCCGGCCGACCCGGCTGTATACACGGAAACCGACACCCAACAATCCTGTCATCATCATCACATAGATATTGGGCTCTGGAACAACGGATATGGCCATGGATTGAAATGTCTCCTTTCCATCTCCGATCTTGACTCCACTGGAGTATGTCGTGACAGATGGCCAAGTAGACAGTGTGGGAAAAACATATGTACCGGTCTTAAACCATAGCCCGTGCTCGTCATTGAAGGTATTGATATGATTCTCTTCCTGGAAAAGCAGCACGCCATCCTTCCAGAACTCCAGGAAACCCGTATTGTCCGCAGCCCACTTCACATGTAAGTCCAGGAAAGTCCACTTCTCCGTATCAAGCGTCCACGACGCCAGTTCACGACGCTCAAAATCAATACCCGCTTTCGGAGAAGTACCCAGCGGAGAAGTAATCCTATCGTAATCAAATGAATTGGAAAGCTTTATCTTGTCATCTTGCACAACAAGGGCTAGCGTAGGGTACCGTAGGCTGCTCTCGCCCGTATCGGCAAGGCTTTGGATCTGTGCGATAACGAGTTCATTTTTGACGCTTCGCAGTGAATCAGGCAAGTAATACCCCCATGAGTACCAGCGCTCCGATCCCATGGGATCCTTCGATGCGCTAACTTCAGAGCGAAATCCGCCACTCGTCGACGAGTCCCCGAATAGCCGCGTTGCCCGCATCACCGATCCGCCAGAACCCGCCGGATCAAGAACGCGCTCTAAGTGGCCCGCAATGCCATGAGGTGCCAAAGTGGCGTTAATGGCCGTACCGTTCGCCTCGACCGCTGCATAGCGGGAAAAATCACCTTCGCTGAATCTGCCGTCAAAAACAATATCTGCAGAGGCATGGTCGCAAAAAAATACCAAGGCAAGATTAGCCACAACTACTTTAATTTTTGTCATGTTCGCACCTATAAAAAGAGGACAACACGTTGGAGATCCCAAAGAATTATGTTGTTGCAAAAATAATGCTTCCAAAAGCGCGTTAAATTTACGATTCGGTATTCGATATGCCGTTAGTTCGGATATCCGGTGCACGGTCCATGGCCATAACTTGAATGGGTGCCCATACGTATTCCACAATCAACACTATGGGTTCAACCGCTCCCTTATGCTCTTGATGCAGCTAACCATTAAATAACAATGGGCCATTTATGAATAGCTGCAACATCTTACAGGTGCATTGCGATACCCTTAATCAGCTTCTTCATGGAATCAATGCGATGTCGCGTAAGTGAAGCGCGGTCACAACCCGGTTCCAAGGCTACTCTACCAAGCCGCCGGGTCAGCTTTGACCAATATCGGGACCGGGCCAATGGGAATTTTCTGGCCCGGATCAATCGTAGCATCGGCCCGGCCGATCTGCTCAAATGCCACTGCCCGGAAGGGGGATGGATCCCACTCACCTGCCGCTTTCTCCGACCACACCAGCACGCCACGCCGGGAACCTCGTTCAATATCACACGACCATACTTCCGCCGAACTGCGTGTACATCCCATGAGCCGGCTACCCACCAGCCAATGAAATACTTTATTGTACGCGATGCTCATGGTGGTTGGGCTGTGTCCCGCGGACCCAGCCAGCCCCATCGTCGGATGAGGCGGCTCGCCATCCCAATTGAACCAGTACACTCGCTGAATACCGCTGCCCGCAGACAGAATCAGCGCACGCGCTACATAACCTGCTCCCTGCCAGTGATCAAGAATATCCTGCCAGCGGCCTTTGGGCGTTTGCGGTTGAACACCCAGGTCCGCTCGTGCAAACTGGTAGCCCATTTCTGTATTCCAGATTGGCTTGTTCGGCAAATCATAAGCATTCAGCAAGGTACGCAGGCGTGCAGCCACATCAGCTATTACTTCCGGAGGTGCTACGTAAAAGTGGAATCCGATAACATCGGCCCAGCGTCCACCCCCGAGTTTGAGAAATGCTTCAAGTCGTTTCAAGCCATTGCCCTCAATTGTGACAGAAGGCGAAACCACTGTAATTGCTGGGTCAACCTCCTTGAGCGTCGTGTAGGCGACTTTAGCCAATTCAACCATTTTTGCCGCAGAACCCGAGTAGGACTGCGTAGCTCTCCCATCCCGAGATGTAGCCTCTACTTCTGAGAAAGCGGGTTCGTTCCAGATTTCATACGCGGAAATACGTCCTTTATATCGGCTCGCCACGGTGCGAACGTAATCGGCCCAGTCTTTCAAATCACTCGGCTCGGCGGCACAACCGAGACCCTGCCCGCATGGCTCTTTCGGCCGCGATGAAGCCCATTGAGGCGTGCGCCCGAGAGTCAGCATCACGTCAACATCATTTTTTTCCGCAAGTTCGACATACCGATCGAGCCGCGAGAAATCCCATTCACCTTTGACTGGCTCGAGCTCATACCAATTCGTATAGGTCCACCATAATCTCCAGGAGCCAAAGGGTATGAATGGCCACCCCGAGCGCTGCCCCTTCGGGTATGGCACATCAAGATGATGGATATGCATCCCAAAAAATTTTCGATCAATTTCCTTTGCAGAAACTGTATTTTCTGCCGCGACTGCACCCCCTGATGACAGAACGCCAGCTAAACCCATCAGGAAAATCATATACGCCGCTTTGACTTTGAATCCAGCTAGCCAGAATTTTCCATTTACATGGTGTGTCATATCGTTCTCCTTCGAAATAATGTCCGGGATAACTGGGCAATACTCCACGTCGCGAAAACCCGGACGTAGGGAAAGAACCAGTAAAGTACCCAGGCAGGACCACAATGCCGACGGGTAAAGACCGCCCATGCATAAGGCGGCCTCCCTTTCGGCCCAAGAATAATTTTCAATCGTTTTCGGAGAGGTAAATTCCTATCCATAAACGTTCCTTCAATTTTATTTCTATCGCAGACCCCGACGAATCCAGGTGCAACCCAGAGTGCAATACCCGCCTTCCGGGCACGAAGACCATAGTCAAAATCGCCAAGTCCATGAACAAATATGGTGTCCAGATTTCCCACCACGGAAGCGACAGCCACTGGAATCCATACGCAATTGCCATTTACCGTCTCGCATGCAACAGCTTCGGTCTCTGAATACACCAGTTGTGGGGTCGTGCGTTTCCACCAGGAAGAAAACACGACTCCACCATAGGTTGCCTTTTCCCTCTTGCGATCTTGAACAGTTCCCACGACGATAGCGTATTCACCCCTTATTGCACTCCTTGTATTGAGCGTGTGTTCCAGCCTGAGCAATGTGTCCTTTACCAGATGCGTATCATCGTTAAGCCACAGAAATCGATCATGACCACCTTGGAGGGCCTTTTCAAACGATATATACATGCCTCCGTTCCAGTATGCGTTTCCATCAGTTCGCGTGATGAAAACTTCTGGATAAAGCTCTCGAACAGCTTCATACGTGCCATCGCTGCTGCCATCGTCCGTAAGATAAACGGCCAGCTCCCAGTCAGATGGTTTATCCAGCGAATAAAGTGCTTCCAAACAAGCAAGCGTACCTTCACGGCGATTATGGCAAGTGAGAATTGCGGCGACTCTCATAATTTAGCGACGCCTGGAATCTGATAAGGAATCGTTCGCGGCAAAGAGCAGAAATCCAAAAATCATGAAATGCATAAAAAATGTTGCATCAATAACCGCGAGAGTTCTAATAGGGGTTTCAGTTCCACATCTCAGCAACAAGAAAGAAACCAGCGCAAGAGATATCCCTCGCGTATACGACGCTGTCCGTATCGCATATACAACCAGGGTGACCAAATAGATGAGGAGACCGGCAAGACCCACCACACCGGAATCACCCAGCGTTTGAATTACCTGATTATGCGCCTGACCCACATAGAGCATCAGAAACTGCGCCCTGAACTCCTGGCCCCACAAAGTAGGCCCATAACCAAACCACGGGTTCCTTTCCCAAAGCTGGAGCGTTATCTGCCAAATCTCGGTCCTTCCGGTAAAAGTAGACAACGACGACAGTGCGGGATAACGGAAATACGATCTGATCAGTAACTCATCCGAGAAGAGCAGTCCGGCAAACGCAACCACGGAGAACACACCGGCCACCGACAATATTAATGCAGCCCGGAATCGCATTTCTGATGAGCCTTTCTCGGACAGGAAACGTGATGAAATCAGATAGTAAGCGGCAAGAACGCTTACTGCTACTATTGCTGCAATCCAGGCCGTTTTGGACTGCGCAAGCAGCAGTGTCAGTAAAGCCGCCCCCAAAAAAAAGATACGGAAGCCGGCTCGAGCCGGTTGATACCACTCAAGCAACAAATAAATCACGGCCAGCGGTCCCAGCACATTTGGATGCGCTGTCAACCCGGCAAGCCGCCCCGACAGTCCCGGAATCAGGATTCCCTGTGCAGTATAAGAGAAGGCCCAATCCGGTTTTACGCATAGCAGCAAGCTCCCGACCAATACGACTGCAATGATCAGTTTTACGTGGTAAACGAATCCCTTGAGAGGTATATCGTTAAGCATGAATAACGCCAACAGCATCATGGGACCGTAAAATAACTGGGGAACGAATGCCGGCACTGTGCCGAATAGTGAGCTCAGCACGAAACTCGCGGCGACAAAGATAAAGTATGCCCAGATCAAACCAGTGCCGGCTTTAAGCACCCGGTCTTTTCCGGTTGAAAAATGCGCGATCACACCAATAGCCGCCACCAATGAAAGCGCCGTCACTATCCGTTTGAACCAGACCGCCGCAATAGCAATGAATCCACCTCCGCCCGTATCGCCGATCACAGGATCATATTCGCCCCCGCCAATTCGAATAATCGCGAACAGCAGTGTGCCGCCAAGGCCGATCATCCAAACCAGCAAATAGGCTATGCGAGTGCGTCCGAGGTATCCGATACCTCGTTGCAGGGAAAAGAAACTCAAAATCGAGCCTGCTGCGAGCACGAAACTTGAGAAGATCAGGATTGTTTCAACCATACTGGCATTCGATGGAAAATTTGGTTTGATGCAGCTGGATAGAGCAAACTGGCAGTTCGTAAGGTACTAAACTTTTCGCTGCGATCCTCTGCCAGAGAAGATTTCAACTACGATGATATACGCCGTCGACCTGTAGCAGATGACCGGAATCCCTGTCTGAAAACCCATGCTCTATAGATACGAGCTTGTAACCCTTTTCAGTAAGAAGACCATTCAAATCATTAAAAAGTATCTGCCCCTGGTATAGCGGAACCAGGGACATTTCCAATTGAATCATGCATATGCGGCCGAGAGACTTATCTGCACCCTTAATCACTTTATGTTCAAATCCTTGCGTGTCGATCTTGAGGTAGATGTTGTTTTCCAATGAACAATAGCTATCGATTACGGAATCAAGAGTCTTGACGCAAATCGTTTCACGCCCGATATATCCTGAACTGGGGGCTGATTTCAGATGCGAAGGCAACATATTGAAAAGCGAACTGCTGTATGAATTCCCGGCAATATTAATATCCGCCATTCCATCTTCATCCCCCAGAGCAAAATTGTTCACCTCCCATTTTGAATCGCGTGCGGCATTTTTCTTCAGTGTTTCAAACGCTGAACTCTGTGGCTCGAAGGACACGATCTTCCCGGAAAATTCCAGGTCTCTTCTCAGCTCTCTGGCAAACTGACCGATGTTGGCACCCACATCCAGGACGGTATCTATTGCATAAGTCTCCAATAATTTTTTTCTCCGCGCCAGCGTATGGGAAGCCGGATCAAATCGGGATACGTCATATCCTGCCTTCCGCAGTAAACTTCGGAGCTCTTGCCTTAATCCCATGTCGTATTTCCCGTCGTCAAATTCTCATCAAGTAAATCAAGATTTTCCGCACCAACTGTTTCCCCATGATTGTTTTTCGGGCACATGCCCGCGGATCTCCTGGGATATCAGCCTGCAGCAGAAAACCGCGCCATGCCCCTGATATATATTCCTGATGTGACAGGACAAGGTCATTGAAGCACGCGGCGATAAGCATCGAGATACTGCCCGGCTATGGCTTCGGGGCTGGCGATCTGCCATATCCGTTTTTGAGCATGGCTGGCGAGAATTCTTATCTCATCGGGCCTTTTCAGCACACGACGGATGGCTGCCTCGACTGCAGCAACATCCATCACATCCACCAGTTGGCCTGCTGCACCGTGGTCCAGCAACCAGGGTATGGCGCCGGAACGGGTTCCGCCGATAATCGGCACTCCCAGCGCCATGGCTTCAGCCACAGCCATGCCGAACGACTCAGTAATAGCCGTATGCACCAATGCATCAGAGCCGGACAACTCTTCCAGCAGCTTGCGATGTTGCACGCCGCCCCGTAATTTTATGCCATCGAGGCGCACGCCCGCCGCCCGTATATATTTTTCAGCCTTCCCATTAGGTCCGAAGTCCGGGCCATACAAATGCAGCTCGGCGTCTTGCCCGATTGCTTGTCGAATATTCGCAAAGGCTTTTATCCCCGGCAGCGGATTTTTAAATCCGTTCCAATACCCGGCAACCATTGATATAACCGGGAACCGTCCATTACCAGGAAATCCTGCCCGCACCGGTTCAAGATCCTTGAGCCAGACGGGTAAAGGGTTTGCAATCACGTCTGCCGGACGGATGCCCTTTTGCGCCAATCTGTCCGCCAGATAACCGGAAACAACCGTTAGCGGGAGGCCTCTTGCCAGTATTTTCCGAGCCATCAGGTAACGGCCGAAATAATAGGGACTCAAGGTGAAACGTAGAATGTCTTCAGGCACATCATGCATTGTAGCAATGGCGGGAACACCCGATTCCTGGGCTACCATCGCGAATTCGTATGTCCAGTGTGCATGAAGAATATCGATCTTTTCCTGCGCGACCGCTGATGCCAGTTTCCGACGCTCAAGGGAAAAAAAATCGCAGATCCGCCCCAGTCGCCCGTGGCGGGGAAGCGTTCCATTCGGCCGGGCCGGGCAAAGCCACAGGCGGAAGCCTGGTCCATCCAGATATTGAGGATCATTCGACGGATGGAGGCTGCGGTCCGAAGTAAAAGCAACAACGTCGTGACCCATTCTCAGATATGTGGTAATAAGTGTAGCGATAAAAGGTGCGCCGGGGTAACCCGGTGGCAAGGGAATATCGTCTCCAACATCAAGAAGATGCCGTACATCTGCTGTCGCTACGGGACTGATAATACCAATCCTCATCTTTTTTCCCTGCGATGCTCGTGCTCACACATAATGGCCTCTATGCGTGACGCTACAAATCGCGGCAGGCGGCCGGAAAACCGTCGCAACACCCTGGCAAGACCTGGAGCCAGCACCCAGCCGGGAACCAGCCAAAATAACGCAAAGGAAAGCGGACCCGCAATGACTACAGCAAGTCCGATCTGAATTAGCGGGTAGTACACCTTTGCAAACGCCACCGCCAGGGCAGTACTACCCGCGGCGACACAACCCAGAACTAAAGGTCCGCGAAAACAACCTGTTACTTCACCCAACCGCAGATCGAGTATACGCATGACAGTCAGTACCAGTAAAAAAGCCCTTATAAGGTAGACCCCAAAGACCACCCAGGCGAGCTGAACAGGTGTAGCCAGACCAAGGACAATAACCAACCCGAGAAAACAAAGTACTGTGAACCATTGAAGCAGGGATTCGGTCCCCACACGGTTCATCCCCCACAGAAGAGGCCCGGATACGGCTGTCACTGCATGCAATGGCATGGCTAAGGCGAGCGGTTGCATCATTGCAACGGCCTCTTTCCATTCCTGACCATACAAAACAAGTATTAGAGGCTCTGCAAGCATTGCAGCGGAAATAAACACGGGCACCGTGGCAACGGCGACCAGGGACAGGGTCGCAAGATAGGCCGCACGCAAAGCACTATGGTCATTCTGAATAGCGGCGCTGGTGGGAAAAAGGACAGATTGCAGTGTTGTTACCAAATGATTGGTGGGGTAGCGGACGAGGTTGTAGCTCACCGCATAAAAGCCCAGCGAACGAGCACCAAAGAAACGCGCCACTAAAAGATTGTCGAGATTCTCAATCAACCAGTTAGCAATATTGGTAGTAAGGGCGCGCGCACCAAACCAGGATAAATGATTTATGCCTTGGGGCCAGGTGGGGACAAGCCGATGCCTGACTTGAGTGAACATAAGTATCCATGAAATGAGCAACTGAACAAGCCAGGCCCAAAGCATTGCCCAGGCGGTATGTAATATGGCGGCAAGGGTAAACCCCACAAAAACCTGGCCAACAATCATTCCTGTCAATTGCGCCAGTTGAATGCGTTTGAAATCGAGCGATTTTCTCAATAACGCAAGCGCAACGGATGCAATGACCTGAAGAAAAAGAGGAATGGCGGCAAATCTCAGATATGCCACAGCCTCCGGATTGCCAAGCAGGAATGCCAGTTGCTCAGCGAACGCAGCAAGCAAGCCTGCCCCAAACAGACCACTTATTACAAGCAGGGTCCATACACGCTGAATGTCGTTGCTGGTCAGTGATCGTGTCTGGATTAACGCTGAACTTAGGCCCATTTCCGCAAGGAGATAACCCACTCCAACCACCATGAAACACAGAGCGTAATAACCAAATTCGGCCGGACCCAGGAACCGCGCCAGCACAATTTGTGCAATCAATTGAATTACAACACGAAACACTACACCAATGTAATTCCACTTGGCGGCACGGAGCGCTAGGTGGGCGACTGTGCTCCGGGATATCGTTGCATCATCCCCATTAACAGGATTAAGCGGCGCTTTGGCCACGAAGGAAATCTGCATACGCTCGGCCTATTCCTTGAACCAGGGAAGTCCGGCTAGACCAACCGATACGTTGTAACCGGGAAACATCCATCAATTTCCTGGGCGTTCCATCTGGTTTACTCGTATCAAAGACAATCTCGCCGGTATAACCCACGATATTTTTTACCGTTTCGGCCAGTGTTTTGATAGTGAGATCCTCGCCTACACCGATGTTCACCAGTGGCGGCTCGAATCTCCCCGTCCGCGATTCGTCACTGCCCAAAAGACTCTCATAATCTTCATCCGGCAGATTCATGAGAAAGACACACGCATCAGCCATATCGTCGCTGTAGAGAAATTCCCTTTTTGGATTACCGGTACCCCATACGACCACTTCCTTGCAGCCAGCCTGCTTGGCCTCATGGAATTTGCGGATCAACGCGGGAATTACATGACTATTGTTCAAATCATAGTTATCGCCGGGTCCGTAGAGGTTTGTCGGCATCACGGCAAGAAATTTGGTACCGTATTGCCGGTTGTAACTCCAGCACATTTCAATGCCCGCAATCTTGGCCACGGCATAGGGTCGATTAGTTGGCTCCAGCGGGCCAGTCAGCAGGTACTCCTCCTTCATCGGCTGCGGAGCCAGTTTTGGGTAGATGCAACTGGAACCCAGAAACATAAGGCGCTTGACCTGAGCTTTGTAAGCGGCGTGAATGACGTTGGTCTGGATAACGAGATTGTCGCGAATAAAGTCGGCCGGATAAAGATTGTTGGCCAGAATACCGCCCACTTTTGCGGCCGCAAGAAAAACATAATCGGGTTTTTCCCGTGCAAAAAAAGTCTCGGTGGCTCCCTGATCAGTCAGATCGAGTTCAGTATGGGTTTGCGTGAGAAGATTATCGTAGCCCTTTGCCTGAAGATTCCGAACAATGGCGGAGCCAACCAACCCACGGTGGCCGGCTATGTAAATCCTGGTATTCCTGGCTACCGGGTTATTACTCATGATAGTCATAGGCGGCGAATCCATGTTTCTTCACCAGTTCATCCCGCTCGGCGCTCTTCAGGTCCTCGCGCACCATTTCGGCAACCAGTTCGTTAAAACTGGTTTTTGGCTTCCATCCGAGTTTTTCTTTGGCCTTGGTCGAATCGCCAAGAAGTGTTTCAACTTCGGTAGGGCGGAAGTAGCGCGGGTCGACTTTAATAATGAGTTTGCCATGTTGATCGGTGCCGGTTTCCTCGACGCCCTGACCTTGCCAGTCGATCCTGATGCCCAGTTCCCTGGCGGCGAGGTTGACGAAATCCCGAACTTTATGCTGCACACCCGTGGCAATGACAAAATCTTCAGGCTTCTCCTGCTGGAGCATGAGCCACTGTGCTTCAACATAGTCTCTGGCATGACCCCAGTCACGCAGCGCATCCAGGTTGCCAAGATACAGGCAATCCTGCAGGCCAAGCTTGATGCGGGTTAGCGCCCGGGTAATCTTGCGTGTGACAAAGGTCTCGCCGCGAATAGGGCTCTCGTGATTGAAAAGAATGCCGTTGCAGGCATATAAACCATAAGCCTCGCGGTAATTGACGGTGATCCAGTAACCGTAGAGCTTGGCAACCGCATAAGGACTGCGCGGATAGAAAGGGGTTGTTTCTTTCTGAGGAGTCTCTTGCACAAGACCGTATAGTTCGGATGTGCTGGCCTGGTAGAAGCGGATTTTCTTTTCCAACCCCAGAATACGGATGGCCTCCAGAACGCGCAACGTGCCAATACCGTCGGCATTGGCTGTATATTCCGGGGTCTCGAAGCTGACCGCAACATGACTCATGGCAGCAAGATTATAAATTTCGTCGGGCTGCACCTGCTGGATGATGCGAATAAGATTCGTCGAATCCGTCAGATCGCCATAGTGCAAAACGAAGTTGCGTTGAGAAACATGCGGATCCTGGTAAAGATGATCGATCCGGTCGGTATTGAACAGCGAGGAGCGGCGTTTGATGCCATGTACAATGTAACCCTTCTTGAGCAGAAAATCAGCAAGATAGGCGCCATCCTGGCCGGTTATGCCGGTAAGAAGTGCAATTTTCTTCATTGGATCAGTTGAGTGAAAGATTACCGTTTAGCTTCTTGCGGTACTCGGGGGTTAAGGCATTAAGCATTTGATCGGCAAACTGAGTCTGCATTTCATATGCATTAGTGGCTTCGGCGTCGATGGAAGAAATACGAATCAGCATGCCATCGGGAATCTTTCCGTTAAGGCCATAACTCATTTCGGCCAGTTTTTTCTGGATACCGCCTTGAAACACACGATCGCCGACCGTGGTCCAGTACGTAACTGGTTCATTGCGTTGTCCCAGACTGGTCAAGATGCGGGTTACCGGAATTGAACCGTTCGCGGTAGTCAGGGCACCTGTTTGCTTTGACTGAAGTGAAAATCCTTGCGCGGGATAGCACACTTCAGGGTAATGCATCTGCATGGAGTCTCTCTGATTATCGCCATAGGCTATTGCAAGCATGATCCGATAGCCGTTGGCATTCACGTAGGTGCGACTGAGCGTCTGGGTGTAGATTTTATCTATGAGTTCTTTTTGCTGTGGATCGACGATCTGAATGGATTGTTTCTGATCTTCGTACCACTCACCAAAGTGGTGCGGTATTATCGTTTCCAGATCGATTGCCGGTCCTTGTTCAGCGATCTTGTAGGTTGGGCGCAGAGCGAGCGCGAGACCGGAGGCGGCGAGCATCAAGATCAGAAGAACAAAATTTCTGAGCCAGAGATTCATCGTTTCACGCTCCCCTCAACGCGCCACCACGGGCACTTCGCAGCTTGACGCCCAACTGCAGCAATGAATCCACTCCAATGATCAACAACAGCGCACTAAGAAATAGCACCATGCCCGCAAACCCGTGCAAAAAGCCTTGTCCGGCCTCGTCACCAAAATGATAAGTAATTAATGTCAGTACCATTACACGAATAACATTGGCGGTAAAGGAAATAGGCACAATCAGGATAGCGAGGGCAATGTTGCGGAAGAGCGAATCATGCCGAATAATATTCAGGTAAAGAAGTCCCAGTGCTTCAAGTGTAAACAGGGTATGCAAACCCGCGCAGGCATCCGCCACCAACAGTTTATACTGTCCGATCTGGAGAATGACACCAGTACGTGCAATAGGATAATTCGCCCAGAAAAGAATATTTTCCGCTACGTAAGAGACAGCCATTTTCATCGGCATAGTCAATACGTCTACTACCGCACCGGGCAGCGGAACCATGAAAAGCATAAAGAAAAGCGGAAACCACTGCGCCTTAAGCGCAGCCCCGCCACGCATGAGCAGGAGAATGGAGGCAAGCAGCCAGATGACCGAACCGACCTCGAAAACCAGAATATCTTGTGAGCGACCCACAATATAAAGTACCAGGCCAAAAATGAAGACAGGCCAACCGGCTGCGGCAGAAATGGATTGACCTTCGCTGACTTGCCACATCTCCGGCCACTTGCGATACATAAGCCAACAGGCGATACCGAGTACAATAGGACCGTGTGCTTGCTGATCGGTACCCCAGACTCCCCGAAACAAATCAACCAGGGTGGGTAAATAAAGTACTAATAATCCAGCGATAATCGGTAACCAGGCAAACAACGGGTTGGTCCAGCCTTTCGGCTGACCCATTTGTCTGATAAAGGTCACTGGAGAATTCATGCTTATTCTTGTTTTGGCAACGAGCGATATCTCGTGAATCCAGCGTTGCAGCTCCCCATAAGCAACACAGCCACGGGATCGCTATTCAGGGTGAGATTATGCATTGGAACATCTGATACCGGCCTCACATCCATTCTTCTGGCTCAGAAATCGTTCAGTACTGAGCCCACCAGCGCAGTACGGGTTTGCTGAAGGCTCCGGGTTAATTTAATCATTTCCGAGACCGAGCTTCGATTCTTGCGGGCGAGTATGAGCGCGGCGGCCGCGCCGGCCGCGATTATTTGGGCTTCGGCGTATTCATTTGCGGCCGGCGTATCCAGGATGACGGTATCGAAATCACGGATCAGCGACTTCAGCAGCTCGGCAAAACCAGCACGGCCAAACAACTCTTGTGGATTCGGCGGTATGGCCCCTGCTGGGAGCACATACAGTTCGGGTAGGGAAGGCACGCGCGCAATCGCTTCGGTACCGATGCGACCAGCGAGCATGCCTGAAAGGCCGATAGTGTTGCCGAGCTTGAACAGTTCATGCTGGCAGGGCGTCCGCAGGTCGGCATCAATAAGCAAGGTACGCTCGCCAAGCTGCGAGAAAACAACGGCCAGATTAGCCGCAATAAAGCTTCGCCCCTCTCCAACGTTCGAACTCATAATGGCAAGAGCGTTGTGATGTGTCTCGGCATTGAACCAGCGAAACATAAGTTGACTGCGTAATGCACGCAACTTCTCAACGACAGGACTGAATGGCGTATAAGCGGCTACCACCTGATGATTTAGGCTGGTATCGTCCGCCGGGAGATAAAGATCATCAAATTGGCGGGAAAGGGCGAACCGTATATCGTCATCCGTCAGCAGGCCCAGTTCGATCGCGATATCACCAAAACGCTTGTCCTGATCGTTTTGCAGGCGCGAGATACGTTCGGCGTTTTCCGCGGACAGACGCCCATTTTCAATGAGGATGGTTCCAATCGCGCTGCCGCTGCTGCCAATGGGCTGGGTCTTTCCATAGACAAGCGGATCAGCGGAATTCGTGGCCTGATTTCGCTTGAAAGTGGAGAAGCTGGTGCTCACTGGTTTCATAGTCTGATTCCGATTGATTTCAGGAAGCCTTCATTCCGAGTACCTGCCTGGACACTTTCTGACGGGAAAGTTTTTTGGGAAATCTGCGTAAAGTCGAAGATGATGCTGCGGATGGAATCGTCGCCAGTACCGGCAGATCGATGATCTCGGCGAGATCCTCCACTGAGCGCACGCGACGGTTGCCGAGTTCAAGTATCAATGCGAGGCCTACTCCAAGTAGTGTTCCAAGAAAGATCGAAATTAATACGTTGAGGAATATCCTGGGCCGAGAATGTTCGGTGGGTATTGAGGCGGGATTGAGTGTTGCAATATTTGTTTGCACCGAATGACTTTCAAGCCGGGTTTGAGCGGAACGCAGACTCACACCTTCAAAGTTACGCTGGGCAGCTTCTACATCTCGCTGGAGCACGCTAATCTGATCACGCTGCCTGTTCAGTTCTAGTACACGTTTTTTCTGCACTTCCATTGCTTCGAGCAACTCCTTTTCCTTCTGCTTGCCAACTCGGTAGGACGTACCGATGCTGTCATGGATTTGCCGAGTCTCACTGGCCAGCTTGTTCCTGAGCGCCGCAAGTTCAGATTGGGCACGCTTGGTTTGCGGGTGATTTGCGCCAAGATTGACGTTGCCTTCCTGGAGCTTAGCCTCAAGGCGAGCGATGTCCGATTTAATGCTGTTGATCAATGGGCTTTGCATCACTTCTGTCAGCGTTTCGGGATTACCCACGGACTTGCGCTTACTGCTGCTGTCGGAAGTCTGCCCCTGAACGATGGTTAGCTGTGTTGAAAGTTCGTTGAGCTTCGCGACTTCATAGTCAAGGCGTTCATCGGTAGCGACAATGCCGGTTTTTTGCTGATAGGCAGAGAGCGCCTGTTGAGCCTTTTCAAATTTATCGCGAAGTATTTTGATCTGATCTTCAAACCAGGCAGCATATTGGCGGGCGGGTTCGACCTTGAGATCAAGATTGATATCGATGTAAGCCCGTGCAAAGGCATTGGCCACAGTCGCGGCAAAACCAGGTTCGCTGCCACTGAAATCGATATTGATGACATTGCTCTCGCGCGAAGGTTTGACGTCAAGTTTCTGCTTCAGCAGAGCAGCCAGCCAGACGGTTAACTCACCTTCACCGTTGGTAGCTGCCATCCATTGTTCGCGGATGGCAGGGCTCTCATCCATGCGAAGCAATTTGACTACGCGCTGAGCTACGCGATCACTATTAATGATATCTATCTGCGTAGCCATATAGCCGGGAGCCGCGAGGCCGGGCAAAACCATTCCCGCCAATGGATCGGGTGACTTGACATCAACCACAACGGCGGTACTGGCGGTATATTGTTTTGGCAACAATAGACTGATCACAAGTGTAGCGATCACAATAACCAATAGCGTGAAAACCACTACCTTGTAACGCGCCCGGAGTATAAGCAGGAATTGCTGGATTGTCATGACTTTGACTATCAGAAAATGCTTTCGCGTACGTAGATAACGTCGTTGGGCTGCACCGCATCGGTCATCTCTGGCGAGAGCTTCTCGATCTTGCCCTCGTCATTCTTCCGGTGGAGACGCAAACGCCATTCGCTGCCGCGCGTGGTGGGGCCACCGCCTTGAGCCAGTGCCTGCATTACCGTCATGCCACGTTCGATACGATAAGGGCCCGGCCGCTGGGCCTCGCCATATATGTAAAAAACCGGGGCGCGGTGCACGTAGATAATATCCCCGCCAGCGAGAAAGATATCTTCGTCCGATTTTGCCCCAAGGTAAAGTGCGGGAATATCTATAACTTTACGGAAGGGCTTGCCATTCCGTAAGCCAGTGACGATGGCGAAATCATCTCCGGCCATCGTGGCTCCCCCGGCCATTGCCAGCATGTCGCTGACACGGCTCAATGTCTCAAGTGGAAAACGCCCTGGCCGGTTGACCTGCCCAAGCACACTCACCTGGTTACCGCGCATCTGTAAAAGGACAATATTGATTTGCGGGTGCTGAACGAAACCACCATTTTTGAGTGCCGCGGCAATCTTCTTTTCCGCAGCAGCAATGGAAAGGCTGCCAACGTCAACGGCACCAATCAACGGAAAAGTGATGGAACCATTTTCGGATACGCGGGTTTCAGTCGTGAGATCAGGATTCTGGAAAACATTGATACGCAGGACATCTCCCGGACCAAGTGGATAGTCGAGATTATCCTCCGCAAAAACGTTCGTCGCCAACAAGGAAAAAACAATGAATGTCCGAATGAGTACTTGGGTCATGAATGTCACGCTTTTCTTATGCATTTCGGTAAGTTGAACAAGTTTCACTTCAAACCGGCCACACCTTTTTCAACAGCGATGTCAGCAGCAGACTTCGATATGGCAGCGCCTGCCGCAGGTGCAGCTGGTGGCGCAGTGGCTGCCTGAGATGTCGCACTGTCGCCGCCGGAGAATTCGCCCATATAGGTAATTTTGGCTTTGGCCTTGAGCGCTTTGAGCTCTTGCTTGGCTGCCTCTGTCGTACGCTGGTTGCCGAGAAACTGTTGAATGCGTGGGAGTGCGACATCTTCGGATATCGGTACCGACTGTGAAGCGGCAAGCCGCATCACCGTAATGGATTGGGGACCTTCCATAAGCAAGCCTTGCCCGACTTTGAGCGGATGTATTTTGGGCAGCAATTCAAGCGGAATCTGCTCGGCTGGACGCGTGGCACTTCCGCCCACGAATTTTATGCCTTTACCCTTTAACCAGTTGGCAATATCCTCCATTGATTTGCCACCATTGAGCAATTCACGTAACTCGTCCGCAATCCCGGATATTGCGGGAAGCACGATTTCCTGGATGTTGTAGATGCGCCGCTCGGCAAAAAGCTGCGGATGTTCAGCGTAGTATTTCTTTGCATCATCGACAGTTGGTTTGTCCATTCCCGCGGCAATCTGCTCAACGTAGGCACGGGCAAGGATTTCCCGGCGTGCATTTTCGATGGACATGAGAACATCGGGTGAGCGATCGAGTTTTTTCTCAATAGCTTGTTCGACGGCGAGTTCCTGATCAACAAGCCTGTCGAGGATTTCCCGGCGAATCTTCGGCGCCATTTCGGGCTTATTGGCTCCGGCGCCCGTACGGCTAAGTATGTAATTGACCTGGTGAACCGAGATTTCTCCGGAATTGACCTTAGCCGCAATCTGGCTAGCGGGCTTTTCGGCTTCCTTGTTGTTGCAAGCGGCCAGCCCGAATGCAGCGGACACAAACAGTATCGAATATGTTAATTTTTGACGGAATGCTTCCATGTGTACCTTGAAAGAAAAAATGTTGACACCCACAATATTCAGAAATTGAATAATACGATTGGTAATCACGGCCCATCAGGTGAAATGACGGGGTGACAGATCAATCAGCCAGATTCAAAAAAATAACCGATGTATCTTAGGTTTACAGTGTTGCATTTTCGTGACCGCTGCTTGCCTTACGGTACTTTGATTGTGCCAGCTGATGATTGGCCAGTATAAGAAGAAGGTAACAAAAAATATATACACCAGATACCAATCGCCGTCAATGCGGGTTATACGTATATTTGAGATTTTGTAGAATTATTCGCAAGTGTCATCGGTTCGATTGACAATTACGTTTTTAGCATCCGCTCATAATTAAAACTCGTGTGGTCATCCCCATCGGGATTATCTCCAGGAATCGCTGGTCTTCCGATAGTCAACGAATCAAGTATGGCATATGCCGCAAGCCGACTATATGAATAATTATAATTACAATATACGAATCAGATTATTAAGCAATGATTACAAAGTACTACTCCCCGTTCCCGGAAATATTCTCTCCGCCGTCAAAAACTGAGTCTCGCCGTAACACTGCCTGCAGTACTGTCGAAATCGAAGCCGGTGAGGCTGGAGGATCGATGATCCCTCTGAAATACAGCACTCATCGAGAGCATATTCAGTGGCTTCCAGTCCAATGCAATAAGGCCGGAATGCATTGTGTCGCTACGATCGGCGGGAAGGGAAATAACAGCGCCCAGGAAATCGCGAACGATAAAATCGTAGCGCATGCGTAAGGCTGTTTTATCTGTGATTTGCCACACTGGTGACAGTGAGAAACGGTTGGTGGCGATATAACTACTGGAAAAGCGCTGAAACTGAGAAAGTTGGAACGCAGACGCAGTTTGGAAATTGGAGAGCTCGCGCGCCCAACTCATGGATATGCGGGTTTTGGCGGTTGGAGCCCAATTCAGATTGAAATTGCCCACGAACCCGGAAAAATCGCGCTGGGGAAAGTGGGCATGGTTACGTTCGAGATGACCGGCACGCGCATCGATGGAAGTCTTGCCGGTAATAAACCAAGCTAACCGTACTTCATGTTCCAATTCGTCGAAACGGGTATCGAAGAGCTCGCTTGAAAGCGGTTGCGGCCGCTTAAAGAATTCACCCAGACCGCTTCTTACCTTGTAGGTCAGCGAGCTGCCAGAGGGAAAGTCATAGCGAATGCCACCTTCGACGGAACGCACTCTGTTATCAAAATCCTGCACGGTAAGCCGGCTGTTCTTGCGCGTATCTTGGGAAATACCACCGATAATGCGCCAGCCCCCATTGATTTCGAAGACGCCATCGAAACGGATATTGTCATCGGTACGTAAATTGCGATTGGTAGAGTTGGCAAATCCAGTGAGGTCGGCAAAGTTGTTAAGCACCTCCCTGTGGCCACTGCTCAACTTACCGTGAAGATAGGGGGTTAGATACCAATGCCAGGCGGCCGTATAGTTTTTTCCGATAAAATTAAGGAAGTCAAAAGTATTATAGCGATTATCGACGATACTGCCATTAAACTCGAAGCGCTGCATCGAATAAAGCTTGTTCACGCTGAGCGCGACCGATGAGGTTACGATTTGATCAGATCGAGAGGGTTGTCCGAGCAAGGTAACCGGGTTGACAAGGGGCGATAAACGGAAAACATTGCTATCGTACATCAGCATGCTGCTCGCGGTTACATTGAACGTATCTCCCGCATCGGCACTGGCATACTGGACAGTCAATGGTAACAATATGAAGGCGGCAATCGCGAGCCAAGGACGGTTGCAACGGGAAAGATTCAGCAGCAACATTTTCTTAATCGGTTTTTTTATCTTTCCGGGTACAAATAATACCGCAATGGGTATTATGCTGGCTGCAAGAAGGTAACGGAGGCGTTGCTCACAGACAATAGCCCATAGGAGCTATCGGAGAGACCAAGCGTCTGAGTTCAATACGCGGCGCGATCCCTGAAGACCACCATGATGGTTTTGAGGATGATGTGCAGGTCAAGCCGCAGCGACCAGTTGCGCAGGTAGTCGAGATCGTGGTCGATGCGCGCCTGCATCTTGTCGAGCGTCCGTGTTTCGCCGCGGTAACCGTTGACCTGGGCCCAGCCGGTGATTCCGGGCTTGACCTTGTGGCGGATCATGTAGCCCTTGATCAGGTTGCGGTAGATCTCATTGTGCGCCACGGCGTGCGGGCGGGGCCCGACGATGCTCATGCGCCCCTGCAGGACGTTGACGAACTGCGGCAATTCGTCCAGGGAGCTCTTGCGCAGAAAAGCGCCGATGCGCGTGATGCGGCTATCTCCCTTTTGCGCCTGGCGGATCGATTCGCCATCTTCGCACACCCGCATCGAGCGGAATTTGTAGACCAGGATTTCCTCTCCATCGAGGCCGTAGCGGCGCTGCTTGAAAATGACGGGGCCGGGGGAATCCAGCTTGATGGCCAGGGCGATGATCAGCAGAAGCGGCGAGATCAGCGCCAGGATGAGCAGGGAGAGAACGATATCGCTGGCGCGCTTGATGATTCCGTTGGAACCGGTGAAAGGCGATTCGCACACGGAGATGACCGGGGTGCCGCAAACGGTGCCGCTGCGGCCCTGGATAAGATCGGTGATGAACATGTCGGGCACGAAGTAGATGGAGGCCGTGGTGTCTTTCAGTTCGTCGAGCACATGGAGGATGCGCGGCTGCGAGGCCATCGGCAGCGACAGGTAGATGTACTGGATGCGGTTTTCCTTGACGAAGCCGGGAAGCTCGCGCAGCCTGCCGAGCAACTGGCTGTTTGCGGCCTGGTTGAGCCGGTTCGGGCTGCGGTCATCGAAGAAACCGGACAGCTCGATTTTTGAGTAGCGCGTCTCGTGAATGCGGCCGGCCAGCGCGGCGCCTTGATCATTCATGCCGACGATGATGGCGCGCTGCGGCGGCCCTTGCAGCATCAGCAGGTAAGGGGCGGTGGCGCGCAGCGCCAGATGAGCGCCGATCTGGCTCAGCGGCGCCACCCAGAGCCATGTGATCAGCGCCTCGCTGGAGAATTCGTTCATATAGCCGGTGGCAACGCCCAGAAGAAGCAACAGCAAAACCACCCAGAACCAGCTGTACAGAACGTCGAAGACCAATCTTTTAATTGAAAATTGCAGGCGCGAAGTGCCGGGGAAGGTGATCGAAAACACGATTACCGCGAGAATCAGGTAGGGAGGCGGCAATCCCCCTTCAATGCGGGTGCTCACCAGCCAGAGCGAAAGTATCAATGCCGCAGGGTCGAGAATGGACTCGACAGCGCTCAGCATGTTGTTGCCAAGCGGCCCTTTGCTATGGGTGGAAACCGTGGAAGCAGAGAATACCGGATTGGCTTCAGCCATGGCTGAGACTGCGTTCTATCTTCGATACGGCCTGCATCCGGTTATAAACGTCAAGTTTCTTGAAGATGTGCTGCAAATGGTTTTTTACGGTGAAGGCGCTGATGGACAGGATACTGCCGATCTCGGCATTGGTTTTGCCCATCTTTACCCAGTTCATGATTTCGCTTTCACGCTCGCTTAGTCCGTAGTCTTCACTTTCCGGAGAATCCGCCAGAAGTACCCCGGCGCAAGGGGGGTGCGCCAGGGGTGCCACGCGGCGTAATGCCGTGTCCAGATAAGGCAGCAGGATTTCCATTGCACTAAGCGTGGAGCTATCGAATTTGTCTTGCGAGCTGAAAATCACGTAAAGACAATCATGACGTCCGCGTTTGTCGCTGATGCCATGCAGCACCGAGGAATGCATGCCCTGCAAGGCTTTGCCAAAAGAGGATGGCAGGCCGCCCTCTTCATACAAAGCATTAGGTCGAACGCTCGATGCGCAGGCCATTCTCCCCAGTTCATCCCACCGATTATAGAGTTTCCGCAGCAACGGTGATAGATCTTCCGATTCCAAGTGTGCGGTTCTAATCCCAGGTAGCGCGGAAACGATATCGTGCCGGATAAAATTTGAGCCAAAATCGCCCCAGGCGGCAAGCATGATCTCATGAGGCAGATAATGCTGAACTTCTCCCTGTAACCATCTGAACAGGTCAAGGTGTCCGCGCACGGTGATCCCTTCCTGGATAATACGGGCGTAACGCTGAAGATGATCAGAAGAAAGTGAAGAGAAGAAACTCATAATCGTGATGTTTGGTCAGCTGCTTGGTTTAAGAAGTTGGGCAGATTGATTCTTCGACGCAAAAGCCGGTATTCCACTGGTTCATGTACCTGACTCAAAGTATGAGAAAGCCATGGCGCCGAAGGAATGTTGCACCATCACTACTGCGTGACAACAACTACCTTATTCAGCGGATCGTCATCGCTGCCGAAGAAACCTTCTGTTCTTGATAAAAATTCTCCAGGCTGCGCGGACGGCGGGCTTCGAACCCATTTTGCACGGTAACACCAGGAAACCATATTTAATATTTCCCCGTTGGAGTGTCCGTGCGATAACCCACATAACGTGGGATAGCGAGGAAGAATCCTGTCTTGACAAGATAAAGCACGATTCATGCCATGTTTTTTAACATTAAAAATCAATTAATTATCAAATGATACCAGGGCCATGTTGTCGTCAAACAAGGTAGATTTCTGGCCACCACATAATAACTATCTGTTTATAATGGAATTTTATTGTCGCTAAAGAGCGACAAATAAATTTATTCGGGAAATGCCACCAATGGGTTGGCATTTCCCAGGATTGCGACGTGGTAACAGTCTCTTATGTAGCAGGGTTACCCGCCTCAACGGCATGCGATGGAAGCGGATTGAAGAAAAGCAAGGTTGCTTAGCGAAATGAATTACCTATTTACCAGCACATTGCCAACGAATTCAAGTCAAGGCTTAATATATGCTGAACAAGTATCTGATGCTTGGAAGCATCTTCAGAGAAACCACTTAAGCGCACCTATGGAATAAATAGCCCGATAATCGGTATCAGTCCATCGGAAGATAGGGCTAATGGGTTACCATGCATCCGTCTCTGGGTTAGAGGGGGTGAATGGGGGCTACACCTGTGTATTTACAATAGTAAAGCTGGGGGTTTTTGGTGTCCAGGGGAAATTGTGCAGACGTCTGCAATACCTAGGACTTTTGAAACTCGCACTCAGACCATGTAGCAAGCTCGTCAACGATCAGCGAAAATTGCTTCAATTGCTCAGTATCCAGCAGCGAGGCCTTTAGGGGATGTGGGTTTTCATTAGGCTCATATACAAGGGTCGATACATCCATGTGTTGGTCAAGCTCATGGGAGTAAGTTTTGAATATGGTCTTCTGGTATTACCTCACGATCAAGTCCGGTTAAGCCGTCGCGACAGAACACGAACGCTGTGGTGATTGATTGAACGTCGTCCGAAGCGTGTGGCAGCATAAGAGCGCGCCTAGCGTCTCTAAAGCTATTAGCCTGGTGCTCATATTTCAAATGGCTCTCTCTCATAACAACGGGTTACAAACCGGTTACATTTTATAAATAGGGTTATAAAAAAAGACCTGCATTTCTGCAAGTCTTTGTTTTTATGGGGTGGCTGATGGGGATCGAACCCACGACAACCGGAATCACAATCCGGGACTCTACCACTGAGCTACAGCCACCATCCGAAAATAACCGCATAGCCTGGAATACCATGAGCTAGAAGATAGCTTATGGCGTGCCCGACAGGAATCGAACCTGTAACCCCCAGCTTAGAAGGCTGGTGCTCTATCCGGTTGAGCTACGGGCACCACTCAAATCGGATTTCGCCCCACATTAGCATGAATTGGTCGGGGTGGAGAGATTTGAACTCCCGACATCCTGGTCCCAAACCAGGCGCGCTACCAGGCTACGCTACACCCCGGAAAGGGCGTTACTATACCTTTCCATCCATGAAAGGTCAATTTATGGCCTTCTTCCACCAGAATTATCGTGGACCCGGAACCGCGCCTGAACATATGGCTCCCTGATGATATGCAAATGTTGACCTTGAGGGCCTGCCGGGCGCTGCTTCTCAGTTCTTCATTTTATTCCGTTCGATCAGCGCATAAGCCGAATGATTGTGGATGGATTCAAAGTTTTCTGATTCCACCACGTAGGCATCTATGCGCGCATCTCGATCCAGGACCACAGCTACGTCGCGAACGGCATCCTCGACAAATTTGGGATTGTCGTAGGCCTTTTCGGTAACGTATTTCTCGTCCGTACGCTTAAGTACTCCGTACAGCTCGCATGACGCCTGGCCTTCGGCGATTTTTATCAGCTCCTCGATCCAGACAAAACTGTTGATGCAAATCGAGATCGACATATGGGAGCGCTGGTTGTGAGCTCCGTAAGCGGAAATTTCCTTGGAACATGGGCATAGGCTGGTCACCGGTACAATGACCTTCATGGTGAACTTGTAGCTTCCTTCACTGATTTCACCGATAAAGGTCACCTCATAATCCAACAGGCTTGTTATTCTGGAAACCGGCGCCGCTTTGTTGATGAAATAAGGAAAGGTCATTTCGATACCGCCGGATTCGCTTTCGAGCTTCTCTACCATGGCTCGCAAAATATTTTCAAACGACTCGACGGAAATTTCCCGCTCGTGGCTGTTGAGTATCTCCACAAAGCGCGACATATGCGCGCCTTTCATATTATGAGGCAAATTTACATACATATTGAATAGGGCCACGGTATGCTGTTTGCTGCCATCCTTGTCTTTAATCGTCACCGGATGACGGACGGCCTTGATACCTGCCCTATTGATTGCGATACGCCGGGTATCCAAGACGCCTTGGACATCCGCAATAAGAAAATTCATGTCGTTCATGATACCTGCCTTCCAAAAAGGGACGCCTGCGGATCAGGTAAAATGGTTGAAACGGTGGAGTTTTAACTACCCGGGAAGTCTTGATCTGACCGATCTGACGATTCCTGTCTTATCCAGCCCGCAGTCCGCCAGCATTTGCGAAGGATCGCCCTGGTCTATAAAAATATCCGGCAATCCCAATTGCAGCACCGGACCGGCAAAACCCCTGCTTTCAAGGGATTCCAGGACCGCGCTACCCGCGCCGCCCATCACGGTATTCTCTTCAACCGTCACCAATAGTTCGTGACTCGTTGCCAGAGAGGCAATCAGGTCTTCATCCAATGGCTTGACAAAACGCATGTTGACAACGGTCGCGTTTAATTCTTCCGCTGCTTCCAGACAGGGTTTGAGCATGCTGCCAAAAGCCAGAAGTGCGATTTTCTCCCCGTTGCGGCGAATCTCGCCACGTCCCACAGGGAGTACCTGCATATGTTTTTGCGGCGCTATGCCGGTTCCCACGCCACGTGGATATCGTACTGCGGTGGGCGTATCCATTTGAAAGGCGGTATAGAGCATCTGACGGCACTCGTTCTCGTCGGACGGGGTCATCACGGTAATATTCGGGATACATCGCAAATAGGTTAAATCAAAACTGCCGGCATGAGTGGGACCATCCGCACCTACCAATCCGGCGCGGTCTATGGCAAACACTACCGGCAGGTTCTGGATCGCGACGTCGTGAATCAACTGGTCGTAGGCTCGTTGCAGAAACGTTGAATAAATGGCCACTACCGGTTTCATGCCGTCACAGGCCAAGCCCGCCGCGAAAGTGACCGCGTGCTGCTCGGCGATACCGACATCAAAATAACGATCGGGATATTCCTCGGAAAATCTCACCAGCCCCGAGCCTTCACGCATCGCCGGTGTGATTCCGATCAGGCGCTCATCCAGTGCCGCCATGTCGCACAGCCACTCCCCGAAAATCTGGTAATAGGCAGGCTTGCCGGCAGCCTTGGGAAGGATACCTGCCTCTGGATTAAACTTGGCTACACCATGGTAGAGAATCGGATCATCCTCCGCCGCCTTATAACCGGCGCCTTTGCGCGTTACTATATGCAGGAACTGGGGGCCGTTGAGATGTTTTATGTTATTGAGCGTGGTCACCAATATGTCAAGATCATGACCGTCGATGGGACCGATATAATTGAAACCGAATTCTTCAAATAACGTGCTTGGCGTTACCATCCCCTTTACGTGCTCTTCCGCGCGTTTGGCCAGCTCCAGCATCGGTGGCACCACACCCAGCATTTTCTCGCCAGCACGCCGGGCCGTCGCATAGAATTGTCCCGACATGAGCCTGGCCAGGTAATTGTTAAGCGCCCCTACCGGGCGCGATATCGACATGTCATTGTCGTTGAGTATCACCAGCAAATTAGTGTTCATGGCGCCTGCGTTGTTCAATGCCTCGAACGCCATGCCAGCGCTCATCGCACCATCGCCGATAACCGCTACTACGCGCCGGTCCTTTCCTTCCCTTTGCGCCGCTACCGCCATACCGAGCGCGGCGCTGATGGATGTACTGGAGTGCGCCGTACCGAATGCGTCGTACTCACTTTCATCACGTCGCGGGAATCCTGCAACGCCGCCTTGCATGCGCAATTTGCTCATGCCTTCACGACGGCCGGTAAGAATCTTGTGAGCGTAGGTCTGGTGACCAACATCCCATACCAAACGGTCATGAGGCGTATTGAAAACATAATGCAATGCAATGGTCAACTCGACTGTGCCGAGATTCGACGACAGATGTCCTCCTGTTTTAGCTACTGATTCAACAAGGAACTGGCGCAATTCGTCCGCGAGCTGCGGCAGCAGCTTGCGTTCCAGCCTTCGCAACTTGGAAGGGATATTAATGGTGTCAAGCAGTGGATACATTTAAACCCTGAAAAATGTTGTATTCTTTATTGTGGCAAACATCAGCTCAAAACTCCCGATGAATGATGAAATCGGTTAGTTGCCGTAACCGTCCCGCTGTTGCGCCAAAAATCTCCAGTGCCTGATAGGCGTCGCGCCGCAACTCCTCGGCCAGCTCACGCGCCTGGCTGCTTCCGAGGATACTTACGTAGGTGGGCTTGTTGTTTTCGGCATCCTTGCCCGCGGTTTTACCCAAGGTCGCCGTGCTAGCTTCAGCATCAAGCACGTCGTCGACGACCTGGAACGCAAGACCGATACATTTGGCGAAATGATCAAGACTTGTCAGTTGATTCTCATTCAGACTGGTGCCGCAATAGGCGCCGAGCATTACCGCAGCGCGTATAAGCGCCCCGGTTTTATGAATATGCATAAATTCCAGCTCCGGCAGACTCAATGTCTTGCCAACGCTGGCGAGATCAACCGCCTGTCCGCCCGCCATGCCCCGCGAGCCCGCTGCTTGTGCCAGCTGCCTGATCATTTCCAGCTGCATTTGGGGGCTATCCGTCAAGCGATATTCAGCCAGCAATTGGAAGGCCAGGCTTTGCAAGCTGTCGCCCGCCAGCAACGCGGTGGCCTGATCGTATTCTACATGGCAAGTAGGTTTACCCCGCCGCAGCACATCGTCATCCATGCACGGCAGATCGTCATGCACCAGGGAATAAGCATGGATCAACTCCACCGCCGCCGCCGCAATCGTTACACGCTCTTCGTCCGCGTTGTTCAGCTCTCCCGCCGCGAACGCAAGCAGCGGACGTACTCGCTTCCCGCCACCCAGAACGGTATAGCGCATGGCGTCATGCAGACGCTCTGGAGGAACATCTGCGGCGGGAAGTAAGGTCTGCAGGGAAGTTTCTATGCGTACCTGGCGGCTCCTCGCCCAATCCTGGAAATCAGCGATCATCGATACCGGGCGGGGAGAAATTTTTCAGCGTATCAGCCTCAAGGAGACGCACCTGTTGTTGCGCATCGCGCAGCTTGGACTGACAATATTGCAGCAGCTCTGCGCCCCGCTTATGGGCTGAGAGCGAAGCTTCGAGCGGCATTTGTCCTGCCTCCATTTCGACCACGATACTTTCCAATTCCGTCAATGCCACTTCAAAACTTTCTGGCCGCGAAAATTTGACGGGTTTAGCAGGCTTTGTCATGATAAGCACAGTGTCACAGAATAGATGCGTCCGGGAATTTGCAAAAATAACGCAATAAGCAGGGTCAGGTCAATTAAATACATGAAACTTTCTTCAGCAGCGTCTTTTAGTCGAGATTATAGGCGTTTTAGAAAAGATATCACGCTCTTCCGGCTTGACTAGTTGCGTTTCTTCAGCAAATGCCGGGTTTTTTTGCATGGCAATCGTCTTTTTTGAATCCCCTTGAGAAGGAAAGTACCTGATATGTCCAATCTTGTTGATGTTTCCCAACTGGCGCAAGCAACCACCCCGCTGCCCACCGACTGGTATCTCGACCCTCGTATCCTTGATTTGGAAAAACGCCTTCTATTCGATCAGGGGGCAGGCTACGTGGGCCACGAAATTATGCTGCCGAACGTCGGGGACTACTATGTGCTGGAGTGGATGAATAGCGCCAAGGTGCTGGTACGGAACAAGGATGGCATTGAATTATTGTCAAATGTATGTCGCCATCGACAATCACTTTTACTCAGGGGACGCGGCAATACCCGGAATATTGTTTGTCCCGTGCATCGCTGGACTTATGATATGAATGGCACGCTGCTGGGAGCCCCCCAATTTTCCGAGAATCCTTGCCTCAACCTGGACACGACATCCTTACAGAGTTGGAATGGCCTGCTATTCGCGGGCAAACGGGATGTAACACGCGACATGGCTCATCTGGGCGTCCTGAAGAATTTCGATTTTTCCGGCCATGTACTGGAGCGAGTGCTGATCGAGGAATATGCCTGCAATTGGAAGACTTTTATCGAGGTGTATCTGGAAGACTATCACGTCGAATCATATCACCCGGGCTTGAGCAACTTCGTAAACACCGCTGAATTGAAATGGGAGTTCGGCGAGTGGTACAACGTGCAGACGGTCGGGATAAATCATGGACTCACCCGCGCCGGCACGCCGGTTTACGCCAGATGGCATGAACAATTGTTGCTCCAGACCAAGGGGAGGACACCGGCCTACGGAGCAATCTGGATGCTCTACTATCCTAATATCATGCTGGAATGGTATCCTCATGTATTGGTTATCAGCACGTTGTTGCCGACTGGGACCGAGCGTTGCACAAACGTGATCGAATTCTATTATCCCGAGGATATTGCCTTGTTCGAACGCGAGTTTATTGAAGCCGAGCAAGCTGCCTACCACGAAACCGCCGTTGAGGATGATGAAATTTGCAAACTGTTAACCGCCGGCCGCCGCGCACTATATGAGCAGGGTACGAATGAAATCGGGCCCTATCAATCGCCCATGGAAGATGGCATGGCGCACTTTCATGAATTTCTGCGCCGGGAAATTGGATCACACATTTAATTCCGGCTTATTGAATTTATTTATCATAAGTGACTTGACCCATGATTACGATTGAAGAAACCGACAATCTCATAAGCGTTGCCGTTTTCGGTGAATTCACCCTAGCTGATTATAAGGAATTCGAAGAGCAGGTGATCTACAAATCCCGGTCGGGAAGCCGGATGAATCTTCTGTTGGATTGGCGCGACATGCTCGGCTATACCGTCGATGTCGCATGGGAAGACATCAAATTCATCCGCGAGCATGGCAGCGAATTCAATCGGATTGCAATTATCACCAATAATCAATGGCAGGCTTGGGGCGCCTGGGTATCCAATCTTTTCATTGATGCAAGCATCAGGGTATTTAGCGATTACGCCAGCGCGAGGGCATGGGTAGTTGCTTAACATTGTTTGTCTTCGTGCTTAACGAACGGAAGAAAGCCAAGAATGAAAGGGCGTGACAGATATCCACCCGAAATCCTTTAATCCGGGTTCCGGAATCATCACAAAAGTGGTCGATACAATCACGCGTCCAGTCCCTTCTATCCAAATGTGATTTCATGGCAGGTTCTTCATCTGCACAATTTCTGTTGATTATTGATTAATTAACTATGAAGAAAATTTTTGTTGCAAAAAAACGACACATTTCTCCTCCATTCTCCAAAATCTCTTTATATTGATCCCCAACTCGTCCAAAATGGAACCTGTTACTCTTATATGCGACAGGTGGGGGCTCATAAATATCTCAATGTCATTTCAAATACCGAGAAACTGGCGCTTTATCCGTCTTTTAAGGACTATATGAGCAGCAGCCAATATTGCCTTGACAGAGAAATCCGCCATAATATAAGCTCGGAAGTTAATTTTATTAACACTTATGATTGTATTAGTGAGTACTTGTTATCACAGTAATTATTCTAGGTATTGAAGGAAAAGATTAAAATTTCAAATCAAGCCGTGAATAGATTAACAACCACAACCAGTGCGTATCCGACCGGAATCCTTTACATTATAAAAAAATGACTAGTCCCATTAATTTGGAGGGGAAGACCTTGAGTTCAACAATAGCGAAGTTGAACGCTCCGCTAACGCAAGCGTTTAATCCTCAATTGTCAGGCGAGTCGCCGATAGCAATAACTCCAACACCGACTTCCAACACCCAAACTCAGAGATTAGCTGATTTTGAGACATTAACGGCTGCTTTAGAATACGCGGCGTCAGGGAATGCTGGATATAACTTCTACGATGCCAAGGGGAATTTACGCTCGGTCCTTTCCTATCAGGCGCTAAGGCAAAATGCCCGTGTTTTGGCCCGGCGTTTAGCGGGCCTTGGCCTGGTTCATGGTGATCGCGTAGCACTTATTGCCGACACCACCCCCGAATTTGTCGAATTATTTTATGGGTGCCGCTACGCGGGACTGATTCCTTTTGCAATGCCGGTTCCGGTCAACCTTGGCAGCCACACGGTGTATGTTCAGCAGCTCCGGGGAATGCTCGAGGGCGGTCAGGCAAGTGCAGCATTGGCCAATGCAGACTATATAGGCTTTCTTGAAGAGGCTGCCGAGGGATCTCAAGGGTTGAGATGGGTGGGTACACCTGAGCAGCTGGGAGAGCTCCCCGCTCCCGAGATGTCGCTGAAAGCAAATCATCCTGACGAAATCGCCTATCTTCAATTTACCTCAGGCAGCACTCGTATTCCGCGCGGAGTCATCATTACCGAGCGGGCCTTAATGAGCAATCTGCAAGGAATTGTGCGTAATGGCCTGGAGATACGTTCCGGTGATCGCTGTGCGTCATGGCTGCCCTTTTATCATGATATGGGGCTGGTGGGAATGGTCATGGCACCCATGGTGGCGCAAGTTTCGGTCGACTACCTGGCTACCCGTGATTTTGCAATCCGGCCTCTGCAATGGTTGCGCTTGATCAGTCGAAATCGTGCTACCGTCGCATTTAGCCAGCCATTTGGCCTCAAACTTTGCACCCTGCGAGTTCGTGATTCGGATCTGGAAGATCTTGATCTTAGCAGTTGGCGTGCGGCGGGTGTCGGTGCGGAGATGATCCGTCCGGATACCTTGAGAAATTTCGCTGAAAAATTCGCCCCGGCGGGTTTTGACGCACGAGCCTTTCTACCGTGCTACGGACTGGCTGAATCGACGCTAGCCGTTACCTTTTCTCAGGTTGGCCGTGGCTTTCAAAGCTTGCGGGTTGATGCTGGCACGCTGGTAGATAAAAAGATGGCGGTCCGCTTACAAGCGGAAGGCAGAAAATATAGCGAATTTGTAAATTGTGGCCGCCCCTTGCCCGGGCATACCGTCAAGGTTGTGGACGATGCCGGGTTGACTCTGCCTGATTTGAGAGTAGGCAGCGTATTGGTATATGGTAGTAGTATTATGACGGGCTATTTCAATAATCCGGAGGATACTCAAAAGACTCTCCGTCCTGGTAACTGGCTGGATACCGGCGACCTTGGCTTCCTTTTTGAGGGAGACCTGTATGTTACCGGGCGCCGTACGGATGTCATTATTGTCAATGGACGTAATATCCGTGCCCAAGATATCGAAGAGCTTGCCGAACAGCAACCGGAGGTGAGGGCCCGTGAAGCATCCGCCTTTGGTATAACCGATGCCAATGATGTTACGACGATCGTATTGGTTATAGAGTGCCGCTTGACCTCCATAACGGATCGGCAGTCTCTTACCAGCCGGTTGCAACGGCTGGTGTATATGGCATTTGGTGTTAATTGTCTGGTTGAGCTAGTTTCGCCACACACTTTGCCCCGTACCTCATCCGGCAAACTGTCGCGTTTTGCGGCGCGCCAGGGTTTCATACAGCGGACAAATCTGACAGACCAGCTATCTGCCGAGTCCGGGGACAAATAACCGGCATATGTCGGGCTCATGGGTGGCAGTGACCGGAGCCACCGGCTTTATTGGTAGCGTACTTTTAAAATCCCTGATCAAAGAGGGATGGAAGATCAAGGCATTGGCCCGCCACCCTCGTGCCAATGATGAGTTTACGCAATGGATTGAAGGTGATTTAGACAATCTGGATGCATTGCGGAGTCTCGTTGAAAATGTTTCTGCTGTCGTACATTGCGCAGGCCGGGTTCGAGGCAGTTCCCTCGAGGATTTTATCGCCACCAATGTCGAAGGCACGAGCAACCTTGTGCGGGCTTCAATACAGCAGGCCTCGCCGCCTCGCTTTCTTCTTATTTCTTCTCTGGCTGCCAGGCAACCGGAACTTTCTTGGTACGCAACCAGCAAGCGCATGGCTGAGCAGTTAGTGATTGACCATTCACATATCATGCCGTGCGCGGTTTTCCGTCCGACCGCGGTGTATGGCCCGGGTGACAAGGAAATGAGCCCGCTCTTCAGAGTCACACAGCGTGGCATATTACCCATGGTGGGGAAAGCTGCTATGCGCTTTGGCTTATTGCACGTCAATGATTTGGTGGACGCTATTCTCTGCTGGCTCTCGACCCAGGCTCCCGTCAACGGCGTCTATGAACTTGATGACGGACTGCCGGGGGGCTATGACAGCCAAACTGTCGCAGCCATTGCGCAGGATGTCTGGAAACGGCCGGTCCGCTGTCTCTTTTTGCCGGCACCACTCGTTTCGCTGGTCGCTAACATTAACTTGTGGTCGGCACAGATACTGCGTTACTCGCCGATGTTAACCCCCGGGAAAGTTCGAGAACTACAACATCCGGACTGGGTCTGCGATATTACGCCTCTAACCCAGGCGCTTCCAAATTGGCGACCTCGCGTTCGCCTGCGCGATGCCTTACCTCAGGCAATATGATTTTCTATAACAATCAGATCGATTCAGAGTTGAGCCATGTCTAACGATTACAGCGATATCCTTCAGAAACTTTGTCATCATCTTAGGCAGTTTACTGGTCCTGAGGTGGAAATTACGCCGCAGACTGATCTCATTAATCAGCTCGCTATTGATTCTGTCAAATTATTGAACCTGATTATGGAAATCGAGGATGAGTTTGATATTTCCGTGCCGCTGAACGCTCTCGCGGATGTTCAGACGGTTCATGAACTTGTAAATTTGATTCACCAGATAAAATTGGGCAAATAATGAGTTTGCTGGATAAACTGGATGCTGTTGCCGCAGCGAGAAAGGCCTTGCTACCCGAGGGTGTTGATGTTTTTGGCATACCCATAGGACAGATTTATTCTGCGACAGAGGCAAAAATCGGTGATCGCCGCATACTTTTCCTGGGCACGAACAACTATCTCGGACTGACCTTTGCGCCGGAATGCCTGCGAGCGGCGCACGAAGCGCTTGAAAGCGAGGGCACCGGTACCACGGGTTCGCGCATGGCCAGCGGAAGTTATGGCGGGCATCGTGCGCTCGAACGAGAGTTCGCGAATTTTTATAACTGTCTGTCATGCATTGTTTTTACAACGGGTTATCAGGCAAATCTCGCTACCATCTCTGGCCTTGCGGGAGCTGGTGACGTGGTGCTCATTGATGGCGACTCTCATGCAAGCATCTATGACGGATGCCGCTTGAGCGGAGCCGAGATAATCAGGTTTCGTCACAATGATATGACGGACCTGGATAAGCGTCTCCGCCGCCTGGGAGAGCGCTCGCGCTCGACACTGATCATTGTCGAGGGTATTTACAGCATGCTGGGCGACCGGGCGCCGCTGGCAGACATTGTCAGATTAAAAGATGCCTACCACAGCACCCTTCTTCTCGACGAGGCGCATTCTCTCGGAGTTCTGGGCCGGACAGGCCAAGGTTTGGTGGAAGAAACCGGGCTCATTGGCGGAGTCGATTTCATCACGGGTACCTTCAGCAAAAGTCTCGGTGGCATAGGAGGCTACTGCGTAAGTAATCATCCCCAACTCGATCAGTTACGCTATGTCAGCCGACCGTATATATTTACGGCATCACCCTCACCGGCCACCATCGCATCGACGCGGGCAGCACTCAAATTACTGCATGACGGTACCGGACTGCGTGAGCAGCTTTGGAAAAATGCGCACCAGCTTTATTCAAGACTTCAGGAACTTGGCTATCAGCTCGGGCCGGAGCCCAGCCCTATTGTTGCAACCATACTTGATACCCCACAGCAGGCGCTGGCTTTATGGAATGGCCTGCTCGAACATGGTATCTACGTCAACCTGATGCTGCCGCCTGCGGCACCGGATGGCAAATCGTTGGTACGTTGCAGCGTAAGCGCAGCTCATACCAGTGAGCAAATGGATTATGCCGGTCAGGCTTTTGCCGAGCTGCGCGGAACGATTTTTCAATAAAATTCCCGCTTCTTCCGGTTTGTTTCATGATATGACATGCAGAAATCATCCTCTTGTTCCAATCACATAATGGTTCTCATCGCGCTGTATCGATTTTGAATCCGAAGAATAGATAATTATTAAATTCATGAAACGGCATGCGTACTCTTCTTACCTATAGCATGGTTTTTCCTCGGCGCAGCGCCTACGTGCTGGTGGCGCTGCTGGCCGCAGGCATTGCTGAGGGACTCAGTTTGACCGCTCTTCTCCCTCTACTTTCGATCGCGATAGGCGGGACGGGAGACTCGGATATCGGCCGGATTATAGTGGATACCCTGCAGGGGATTGGGATTGAACCCACAATAGGCGTCATGCTATTGATTATCGTCGGTGGCATGCTTATCAAAAGCTTGATACTGCTGTTAGCCAACAGGCAGGTTGGCTATACCGTAGCGCATGTCGCAACCACTCTGCGCCTGGAATTCATCAAGGCGCTGCTTGCCAGCCGCTGGCAATATTATTTGCGCCAACCCATAGGTTCACTTGCCAATTCGGTTGCCACAGAAGCATATCGGGCGGCAAATGGCTTTGAGCATAGCGCCAACGTTCTCGCCCTGGCAATGCAAGTGCTGGTCTATTCAATTGTGGCCTTGTTTATTTCATGGCAGGCAACCCTTACCTCTCTTCTCATCGGCATGATCCTGCTCCTGGCGCTGCACCGCCTGGTACGCGCCACTCGCAGAGCAGGCTCTAAGCAGACGCATTTGATACGTCATCTATTGACTTATCTTTCCGATATTCTCAGCTCGGTAAAATCATTAAAGGCCATGGCGCGGGACAACGTGGCCGATGCCATTCTCCGTGATCAGACCCAGCAACTGGAGAAAGCTACGCGCCGGGAAGTCATGAGCAGAGAAGCTTTATTAGCCTTGCAGGAGCCCATACTTGCCGCCTTGACGGCGAGTGGCTTATATCTGGCGCTCGTAATGTGGGAACTTTCATTACCTGAGGTAATGGTAATGGCCTTTCTGCTGACCCGTATCCTTGGCTTACTCAACAAAACACAACGGCGTTATCAACAACTCACCGCGCAGGAAAGCGCTTATTGGGCGATGCGGGCAGCGACTGAAGAAGCGCAGGCCGCAGCTGAAAGAACTACCGGGACCCTGCAACCCACCCTGCAACAGGGGATCAGCCTTAAGCATATAAGCTTCGATTATGGGGCAAAATCGATATTTCGTGATCTCAACATCGAGATATCCGTGAAATCGTTCACCACCATCACGGGAACGTCAGGGGTGGGAAAAAGCACGCTGCTCGATCTTCTCTGCGGTCTGGCTGAACCCAAGTCGGGGCAAATCCTGATCGATGGCGTATCGCTGCATGAAATTAACTTGCGTCAATGGCGATACATGATAGGTTACGTATCTCAGGAAACCATTCTGCTCCATGACACTATTCTGAACAATATTCTTGTCGGTGCGCCTGATCTGGCTTATGCCGATGCGGAACGGGCACTACGCCAGGCGGGTGCCTGGGATTTCGTCAACGCTCTCCCGGAAGGCTTGCAGACCGTGGTGGGTGAACGCGGAGGACTTCTGTCAGGCGGGCAACGTCAGCGCATAGCAATTGCCAGAGCGCTCGCCCATCAGCCGCTTTTCCTGCTCCTGGATGAGCCAACCAGTGCCCTCGATCCAGATAGTGAACGGATAATTTGTGAAACGCTACAGAGGCTGGCACAGAATTTCACCATCATCGCAGTATCTCATCAGCCTGCGGTGGTCAATGCTGCCAACATCGTCTATGCCCTCTCAAAAGGCAAAGCCGAACGCTTACAACGCTCTCCTGACAGCGATGATCATTCAGAATCGCTGGTAATTTTGAATGTTGTTGCTGACAACACTTAGCATGCTGGGCAAGAAAACTGCATTGGAGACACGCCCGTCCAGGGATGAACCGTCGATGGAACTTGCAACCTCCATCACTCATGATCTTTCGCAACCGTTTTCTATGATCCCGACTCCTGCGGCTGGGCAGGGTGGGAGTATGCGATTTGGGTGCGGGGTATGATTCGGCTAACGAGCATGCATCAATCAGGGCGGATACCTCCACACTGATTGGCAACGAGAAGAAGTGTACTGATTGAGATCGGCAACTGTCTGACCCCAAACACGCTACCGGTTTGGTCAGACAGTAATATCAGGAAGCTTTTACAGTCGGCCGGCGGCGCAGCCAAAAAAAGGCTCCGATACCCGCTACACCCAGCAATAACGCGATCTCCGTCACGCCAAAACCCGAGCCATGTCCGCCGTGACCCCCTCCCCCGCCAACATGTACCGGAATGCGCACCGCCGTGGTCATCTTGCCGGCCTTCTCTGTCTCCAGCAGCACCGCATATTGGCCAAGTTCCTCCAGGTTCACTGTAAATGCAATGCTTCCGGACGGATATTGTTTGGCAGGCACGGACAGGATTTCATGTCCCCCTTCCCCATGTCCTTCCATCACAAGGCGGATTGCAATGGGGATCTCGCGAGACTCGGGATCTGTCAAATCCACCGAAAAATACAGTTCACCTATTTCCGGAACATGATCACAATACGCATGAGTGGGTGGGAGATCGCCTTTCGGTTTTTCATAAGCACTGAAAGCCACGGGAAAGGCTCCCGTTTTGATGGCACAGTCTCCTGAATGATGGCCTTCATGAGCGAGCATCAGTTGCGCATGAACTGGCACCGCTGTCAGTGCCACCAACATTGTGCATGCCAACCCCACCACTCGCTCAAACATTCTATTCATAATATCTCCGGTTTCAAATCCGCAAATTAATCGTATGTCCAGCATTTTAGGTGGACAATATAGTCGCGAATTGTATACCAAACTCACTGCGAATAGGAAGCAGTGTATGGCCGGAAATCCGCAAACGGCCGAGCTTAGCGAAATTTTGCCAATCCGGGCACAAATATGGCAACTGACATTTTTTGGTTATGGCGGTGCGGTGTATCGTTCTTTCGGCCCAGTTGGTTCGGATATCCTTATCGCCGCCGGGATAAAAAGCCTCGTCCGGATGGCCATGCCGAGACGACTTTCCTGCCTTTCCTGTCGCCGCCATTACATGCCAGATGAGGCTGCGGAAATTTTATGATAACTACATTTAGTCAGATCTGATTTCACCTCCGCAAACTCCAGGAAATTCCGTTTCCCTCGAAATCCTTTCGGGCTTTCAATGAACGCTATAAATCCGCCGCCAATATTTATTTGGTCACGAAATGCCATGATATTTGGGGGGAATATTAGCCCATGGAAACGCGCGTCGAGATTCAACTCAGCATGGACAGGTATATGTTAAAGCTGTATAGTTGCCGAGCCTTCGCTCTTTAGGGCATCTCTAAGAATTCGAATATAGTGGCAATGGGTTATTGCTCCTCGATCGCCAAATGAGAATATTTTCCTGCCTGCCGGACCTGCGCGGCGAGAGGTTGTTTGCGCCCCTCGCCCCTTATGGCTGTTGCGGGTCGCTGCGGGCAAGCGCGTTGCCGAGGTTGCTGACTGGGCACGGGGGATGAATCCAGGCGAGTGCGCGCAAGGATCTGGCCGGGAATCGAGTTTTTAGAGATGCTCTTCAGAAAAGGGTGAGATGTTAGCCATAGAATGCCGGGCGGAAAGAAATGGCGCATGGATATGCGCGGTAAATAAACATTTATGGAGGGAAACATGAACAAAGTTGTTCGAGGGGCAATCGGATTCGGATTGCTGTGTATGAGTGCCGGTGCGGCCATGGCGGCGACGGACATTTCCAAATTGCCGGTGGTCACCCAGAACCTGGTGGCCCCGCCTTTTGTGCCCCAGCATGACCAAGTGGCCAAAGGGGGTCCCAAAGTCGTCAAGGTACGCATGGAGACCATAGAAAAGCTGGTGCAGGTCGCACCGGATGGCACCAAGATGTGGGCACTGACTTTCAACGGCACGGTTCCCGGTCCGCTGATCGTCGTGCACCAGGATGACTATGTGGAACTGACACTGGCCAACCCGAAGACCAGCACCATGGCACACAACGTTGACTTCCATGCGGCCACTGGCGCGCTGGGCGGAGCCGGCCTGACGCTGGTGGCGCCGGGCGAAGATGTGGTATTGCGCTTCAAGGCGATCAAGGCCGGGGTATTTGTCTACCACTGCGCCCCGGGTGGCACCATGATTCCGTTCCACGTCATTTCGGGCATGAACGGCGCCATCATGGTATTGCCGCGCGATGGCCTGAAAGACAACAAAGGCAAATCGGTGCGCTATGACCGGGCCTACTACATAGGCGAGCAGGATCTCTATCTGCCCAAGGACAAGGACGGGAAATACAAAGTGTACTCCCAGCCTGCCGAAGGCATGGCTGAAATGCTCGACGTTGCCAAGGGACTCATCCCCACCCATGTCGTCTTCAATGGCGCGGTCGGTGCGTTGACGGGCGACAATGCGCTCAAGGCCAAAGTGGGCGAGAAAGTGTTGTTCATTCACTCCCAGGCCAATCGCGATACCCGGCCTCACCTGATTGGCGGCCATGGCGATCTGGTATGGCAAGGTGGCAAATTCAGCGACCCCCCCGTCACCAATCATGAAACCTGGTTCATTCCGGGGGGTGCCGCAGGTGCTGCGTTGTATGAATTCAGACAACCCGGGCTGTATGTGTACCTCAGCCACAACCTGATCGAGGCGGTGTTGCTGGGTGCTGCGGCGCACATGAATGTCGAGGGCACATGGAACGACGATCTCATGAAGCAGCTCAAGAAGCCGAATGAGAATTCAACCCCGGCGATGGATCACTAAAAAGAATCCATTAGTATCCTGTCCGGCGCGGCTTCAACCTTACGTTGAAGCCGCGTTTTTTATGGAATCGATGGATGCTTAAGTGGAATATGAAATAAAATGAAGCTGGCCGGTAAGCCGGGTTCTGTCGTGGACAATCATTCCTCTAGACGCACGGTTGCCCGTACGTTCAAGCAACCTACCCGCAGGCTCAGCGAGCAGCATCATTACCTGCCTATTTGGTCTTGCTCCGGATGGAGGTTACCGCGTTTCACCGTAACTTAATACGCTCGTCTCTGTGGCCCTATTCCTCGCCTCACGGCGGCCGGCCGTTAACCGGCATCCTGCTCTATGGAGCCCGGACTTTCCTCCCCCTGTCTTTCATGACTGAAAGGCAAGCAGCGATTGTCTAGCCAGCTTCGAGGGAGATAGTATCACCAAACTAATGGCATGAAACAAACTCATCCCCTTACGAACCTATTTTTATGCGCTATTCCTGTGGATGTATTGTGTGAACGTGTTCCTTCACAAGCCGCCCTCCGCTCTGACAGGATTCATTCAGAACTCCTCCTCGATCTTCCACGACTCCAGATCGAGGAGCAATGTGGTCCATACTCCCATTGGCTCCTGCGAGACAAAAAAGCAAGCGAAAACCCCCCAACCAGATATTCAGGTTATGATTTCAAATTCCAGAAAGCCGGTGAACCTAATGAATCGTTGCGTACTGCTTATTTCCACGCTGCTTCTTCTCTTATCCGGATGCGCGGCGCTCAGGCTGCATGAACCCCTTCGCATCTCCGTAGCCGGAATCGAGCCACTGGAAGGGAGAGGTATGGAAGCGCGCTTCGCGGTACATCTCAGAATTCAGAATCATGATGACTCCTCTCTTACCTACGATGGCATCGCACTCGATCTTGATTTGCGCGGGATGAGCTTCGCGAGCGGGGTAAGCGATCAGCAGGGCACGATACCCCGTTTTGGGGAGACGGTAATCACGGTGCCGGTCACCGTCCCCGCGACGACCATCATCCGTCATGTCTTCGGGTTTGCCACCGGTGATCGTACCAAAGTCGACTACCGGCTGCGCGGTCACCTTGGTGGACGGGGATTTGCCATCGGGCGATACTTCGACTCAAAAGGAGAAGTTATGCTGCCAACCATGCCACCAGAGCAGGTGAACTGACGTCAGTTCCTGGCAAGGGCGCACAGGAAGGTTATCCCGCGAGATACGGGTGCCACGAAATACGGTCGGATATTCCCTATACCGCCGATCCCGCCCGACGGCCGCATGACGTTAGATTTGAAACGGTCCTGGTACCGAAATCCGCCTTTCCCGGATCAAGCAACCCCGTATTGTGCACGGTAGCTTTCTATCGCGCGTAGATTGAGTCCCAGATTCCTGTCCCGCAGATAATTCGCAATATCGTCCAGATTAATGATGCTGGCGACCTGAATTCCATATGCATGATGAACCTCCTGCGTAGCGGAAAGCTCCCCATTACCGCGCTCCATCCGGTCAAGCGCAATAATGACCCCACAAGGGATGGCGCCCGAAGTGCAAATATGGCCGACAGACTCACGAACTGAAACACCGGCGGAAATGACATCATCCACAATCAGCACACGCCCGGCTAGGGGTGCGCCAACGAGGTTCCCCCCTTCGCCATGGTCTTTCACTTCCTTGCGATTGAAACAGAAAGGATAGTTGTGTCCGCTTTCGGCCAGTGCAATAACGATAGCGCTAACCAGCGGAATACCCTTGTAGGCGGGACCAAATAGCATGTCGAACGGAAGCTGCGCACCAAGAATGGCTTTGGCGTAAAATTGCCCCAGTTTTCTGAGGGAGTCGCCATCGTTGAATAACCCGGCATTGAAAAAATACGGCGACATTCGCCCCGCCTTGGTTTTAAATTCGCCGAAGCACAGTACATTACGGCTAATGGCAAACTCAATGAATTCCTGACGAAAATCGGACATCGCTATATGACAAACTGGAAAAATAGACGTGAGAATTATAACGCTTAACCTGAATGGCGTGCGCTCCGCCGCAAACAAGGGATTCTTTCGGTGGCTGCCAATGCAGCAGGCGAATATCGTATGTGTGCAGGAACTGAAAGCTCATTTAATCGACATTACCGGAGAAATGGCTTCTCCTGATGGCTACCATGGTTATTTCCACTGCGCGGAAAAGAAAGGATACAGCGGAGTAGGTATTTACAGCCGGCACAAGCCCGACAATATTATTGAGGGTCTTGGTATTACGGAAATTGATGCGGAGGGACGTTTTCTACGCGCGGACTTTGGGCCATTGACCGTGATATCAATCTACTTTCCTTCCGGCTCCAGTGGCGAACACCGGCAAGCTGCCAAATTCTTCTTTCTTGAGCGATTTCTCCCCATGCTCAGAGAACTCGCGGGTTGTGGCAGGGAGATCATATTGTGCGGTGACTGGAATATCGCCCACAAAGAAATCGACCTGAAGAACTGGCGCTCCAATCAAAAAAACTCCGGCTTTCTGCCCGAAGAGCGTGCCTGGCTGAGCGGAGTTTTCGATGAGCTTGAATTTGTCGATGTATTCCGGCAAATTAACGTGGAACCCGAGCAATATACATGGTGGTCCAATCGCGGGCAAGCCTGGGCCAAGAATGTGGGCTGGCGCATTGACTATCAGATCGCCACACCGGAGATCGCGGCCAAGGCGACCGAAGTTTCGATTTACAAAGCGGAGCGTTTCTCGGATCATTCACCGCTTACCATCGACTATGACTATAGCATATTATCCGAATCCGGTAATTGATCACTCCTATTGCGCTATAACCGCCCCCCCCAATGCCGGATCCCGACCGCTTGAGCCACACCTGGCCGCCACCTTCATGGTGAGTTCTGTACAACTGCCGGATCCAGGATAATGTCCGCCGCCTTATCTGGCTGGCTGCATGCTTTCCGCATTTATACCCACCCCCGGGTATTGGGGATGCTGTCGCTGGGTTTCTCTGCCGGGTTGCCACTGCTGTTGGTACTGGGCACCCTATCATTCTGGTTGCGGGAAGCAGGCATCGAACGCTCCACTATCGGCCACCTGAGCTGGATCGGTTTGGCTTATGGCTTTAAATGGCTGTGGTCACCGCTGGTGGATCGTTTGTCATTGCCGTTATTAACCCGGCTTCTGGGTCGGCGGCGTGCGTGGCTGTTGCTGTCGCAAATCGTTATCGCCATCGCACTAGCCGGTATGGCGAGTACCGACCCGATCGAGAACTTGACGTATATGGTTTTCTTTGCACTTGCTGTCGCTTTCGCTTCCGCCACCCAGGATATCGCGCTCGATGCCTATCGAATCGAAGCCGTAGCGCCAAGACTCCAGGGTGCCATGGCCGCCACTTATCAGGCAGGCTATCGTGTAGCCATGATCATGGCTTCCGCAGGCGTATTGTGGATAGCCGCAGCGGTAGACCCTTCGGAAGCCGCCTATGACTATGCGCCCTGGCGCACTGCCTACCTCGCGATGGCTGCATGCATGGCCGTGGGCATTATTACCACGCTTATCATCCGCGAGCCGGAAGTTCCTGTCACTCATCTCATCGCAGAAAATGAAGGTCACGCCCGGGAGGTCATCGCTCACTGGAATCTGAACGCGCGACTCGCGCAAATGCTCGCCTGGCTGTATGGAGCAATGATTGCGCCCTTCCGGGATTTTATTGTGCGTCATGGCCGGCAGGCATTGGTGATTCTGGCATTGATCGCGCTTTATCGCATCTCGGATGTCGTGATGGGTGTAATGAGCAATCCTTTTTATGTGGATATGGGCTATACCAAAGATGAGGTGGCAATGATCTCCAAAGTGTATGGCGTCATCATGACGATCACAGGCGCGGTCCTAGGCGGGGTGCTCACGGCAAAAATCGGTGTCATGCGTACGCTGTTTCTGGGAGCGGTATTATCGGCGGCAACCAATTTGCTGTTTGTCTGGCTGAGCGGCCGCGGACACGACCTGACCGGGCTTATATTCACCATCTCCGCCGATAATCTGTCTGCCGGCATCGCTTCTTCCGCTTTTATAGCCTATCTTTCCGGCCTGACTAATTCCGCCTACTCCGCCACGCAGTATGCACTGTTCAGTTCGGTAATGCTGTTGTTGCCAAAATTCATTGCCGGATTCAGCGGTGTATTCGTCGACGCTTACGGTTACGCCAGTTTTTTTACGGGCACGGCGTTGCTCGGCCTCCCGGTATTGGTATTAGTATGGTTAGCGGGGCAGGCAAAATTCAAGACTGAGGATTCTCCGCCGCATGTCAAGTGACGCTGATGACTACTTTTGTTGTTCAAATCGATAAAACGCCAGTGTTCCCAGTAAATTGGGCAGAAATGTAATTTGATGATCTCCGCTCATTACCCTGCGCTCGAGAATATGCGCACCGTGCTGGCTGCAGAACTCTTCAAAATCACCCAGTGTACAGTTGTGAATGTTGGGTGTATCGAACCACTGGTAGGGTAGTGTTTCCGATACGGGCATATGACCGGACATGACCTGTAGCCGGTTTTTCCAGTAACCAAAGTTCGGGAACGATACGATCCCCTCTTGGCTTACCCGCAGCATTTCCTTAACGATTCCCTCGGTGTGTTTTACCGCCTGCAACGTTTGTGAGAGAACCACGTAATCGAACGATCTCGATTCAAAACTTAGCAATCCCGATTCCAGATCGCTCTGGATTACATTGACTCCATTATTGAAACAAGCCAGGACATTGTCGTCATCTATCTCCACGCCATAGCCGCGGATGTTGCGCATATCGCGCAGGAAACACAGCAACGAACCGTCGCCACAGCCTAAATCGAGTACCTTGGCGCCTGGTTTCACCCATGCGGCAATAGCGGCGAAATCGGGCCTAATGGCGGTGGATGGGATAGTAGGGCTGGTCACGTCTTCGGTATTTGCAGGATTTGTTCATTCTGTTCGGAGATATATTATCAAAATCATCTGGTTCTTTGCGCCATTTCAACCAAGGCATGCCGCGCCTGTCGCGCGTCGAGTACCATCTCCTCAAAATCAAAACGCAAATACCCCCCATCGGCGCATACATCGAAACCATCGCAGTCGATGCCCAGCATTTCGACATCCGATACCTCGCATTGGTGGAAGCGTTCACAATAACGCAGCAAAGTATCGCGATGATCCGCATTCATATGTGCAATGACATCGTCCTCCTGCCCGATCAACGGATAGGCCGGCACCAGATAGCTGGCCGCCGAGACCCAATGAATTTTGCCGAAGCCGCCAATGTAGCGCAATGTCTGTGGCAGGATGCGGTAGAAAGAAAAGTCGCGCATGGCGAGATAGCTTTCCGCTTCCGGAAAATGGCGCAGATAGCGCACGGCAATACGGTGGTCGTCCTCCACCGGTTGCGCCATTCCCACCATTGTGACGCGCCCCTGCGACTGGATGTTCAAATCGTTGTAATTATGCGTAATGAGACTTACACGGGCATCAACGCGGATATTTCTGGTATGTTCCGCCAGCAGGCTGATAAGGACAAGCAGGCTGCCATCGTGGTCCACCAGATAATAAATAATCGAGCCGAACGGATGGCCATTGAACTTCTCCGACAAGGTGCTCAAGACACCGTAGCGGTGAGTACGTAACATCCGGCGGGCTGCGCGCGCATTACTCATGGAGGCTTCTCGGGCAACTCGAGTTCCGGATTAGGCGCATTTGCCCCCGCCATTGCGGTGAATCGGCCAGGACGTACGGCGAAGCAACGGCCTGCAGGATTTCAAGCATATCCATGATCACTATCTTCGGCCTATATGACAATGTTGTCCATATAGGCCCGCATCAGCCTGTGATAATGACGGTCTTCCATCAGGAAGGAGTCGTGGCCGTGGCTGGAAGTGATTTCCGCGTAGCTCACATTGAGTTCATTATCCAGCAATGCCCTGACAATGGCACGCGAGCGCTCGGGCGAAAAACGCCAGTCAGTGGTAAACGACAGCACCAGAAATTTTGCCTTGGCGGCGCGGAATGCCGCGCTCAAATCATTGTTATGCAGGTACGCAGGGTCAAAATAATCGAGTGCCTTGGTCATGAGCAAGTAGGTATTGGCATCAAATTGGTCAGCAAATTTATCTCCCTGGTAGCGCAAATAAGACTCGATTTCGAACTCCACGTCGAAACCGAATGCAAGCGCTCCGTTACGCAACTCCCGCCCGAATTTGGCAGCCATCGCGTCATCCGACAAATAAGTAATGTGCCCCAGCATGCGGGCAAGCCTTAAACCGCGCCGTGGTATCGCGCTGTGCGAATAGTAGTCTCCACCGTGGAAATCCGGGTCGGTAATGATGGCCTGGCGGGCCACGTCGTTGAATGCGATGTTCTGTGCAGTCAGTTTGGCGGCGGCGGCAATCACCAGCGCATGCCGCACCCTTTCCGGAAAATCGAGCGTCCATTGCAACGCCTGCATACCGCCAAGGCTGCCGCCCGCCACTGCGGCGAACTGATCGATGCCAAGATGGTCTGCCAGCCTTACCTGGGTTTGCACCCAGTCTTCCACCGTTACCACCGGAAAATCCGGACCATAGTATTTTCCGGTCTTTGGATTGATGCTGGCCGGCCCGGTGGAACCATGACAGCCACCGAGATTATTCACGCCCACCACAAAAAACTTGCGTGTATCAATGGATTTGCCCGGACCGATCATGTTGTTCCACCAACCTGCGCTTTTGGGGCTATCCGCGTAACAGCCTGCTAAATGGTGATTGCCGGAAAGCGCGTGACATACCAGCACGGCGTTGGATTTGGCCGCATTAAGGTCGCCGTAGGTTTCATATACCAACTCGTAGTCTTCAAGCACTGCGCCGCTCTTCAAATACAGCGGTGTGTTGAAGCGTGCGCTTCGCGGCGCAACAATATCAATCGAACCGGAATCTTGCATCAGAAATCATTCATGAGAAAAAACGTTTACGCTTAGAGGCGTATCAAAAAAAATGCTGCGCAAGAATGCCAGAAAATAACAGCGACTTTGATTCCCTCGCATTTCCAGGGCTCAAACGCATCGGCGGCTGGCACTCATGCAATCCGGGATCGGTAATCATAGTCAAATACCGTTAACAATCCTTGAGCGCATATCCCAACCTGGGCGGAATACTCGCCTCCGCTCCATCTCGATGCTTCGTTGCCCGAAGAAAAATATCACTTATCCAGGTATCATGCCGCGGCATGTCCCCTCCGCCCTCGTTTGCCACTCATTGGAGAAAAAGTTGGCAAACAAGTTCACCCGTGATCCGCTTTTTGAGAAGCTGCATCAATCTCGATCAGCTATTCAGTTTCGCCAATAATGCTTGAATTTTTGCCGGATCATCGGCCTTGAGCATCTTCTGCGTGAGCGGAATGATATCAGACAGATTGCTCCTTAATACTTCTCGTTTCACAGTCAATAGTTGTGCGGGGTGCATGGAAAAAAGCCGCAGGCCGAAGCCCAATAGCAACCGGGTAAACAATATATCTCCCGCCATTTCGCCGCAGACCGTCACGGGCACGCCGGTTCGGTTGGCACTCCGAATGATATGTGCAACCAGCCGCAGCACTGCCGGATGAAGGGAATCGTAGAGGTGCGCCACCGAATCGTCGGCACGATCTATGGCAAGCGTATACTGAATCAAATCGTTGGTGCCGATGGACAGGAAATCCAATTTGCGCATAAAAATATCGAGACACAGCGCCGCGGCGGGAACCTCTATCATGCCACCTACCTGGATTTTCTCGTCGAACAGAAGCTTTTCGTGGCGCAGGCTTTGCTTGGCATTCTCAATCAAGTGCAATGTCTGCGTAATTTCGGCAACACTGGAGAGCATCGGCACCAGAATACGCATCTGGCCATAACGCGAAGCGCGCAAGATCGCTCGCAACTGCGTATGGAACATTTGTGGTTCGGCCAGACAAAGGCGGATGGCGCGCAATCCGAGTGCCGGGTTGGCCGCTACGCGCTTGGCGCTATCGAGATTCTTGTCGGCGCCCAGATCGAATGTACGAATTGTCACGGGCAGCCCTCGCATTTTTCGCGCCACCGTACGATAAGCTTCGAATTGCTCGTCCTCGTCAGGCAGGGTGTCGCGATTGAGAAATAAAAATTCACTGCGAAATAAGCCGATGCCGGTAGCGCCGTTCTCTTTGACCTGTTCGATATCCTGAGGGAGTTCGATATTGGCGTGCAGCTCCACTGTAGTGCCATCGAGCGTCGTGGCAGCGGTTGTTTTGATGCGTTTCAGCTTCTGCTTTTCCAGCTCAAATTGGCTCTGGCGCAACCGGTATTCCGATAGCACATGCTTGTCAGGATCAACGATCACGACGCCCTGATTGCCGTCCACGATCAGAATGTCATTATCGCGGATCAGGCGGCGAGCTTGATGCAGCGCTACAATGGACGGAATATTGAGACTGCGCGCGACGATGGCCGTATGGGAAGTCAAACCGCCCAAATCGGTAAGAAACGCGCTAAACCGGTGCTGCTTATATTGAATGACATCGGCAGGGCTTAAGTCATGGGCAACCAGAATGCTGTCGCCATCACGCCTCAGCGATGTGGGAACATAACCTGGATGCCCCAGCAAGACTTTCAGTACACGCTCCACCACCTGGATCACATCGGTTTTGCGTTCGCGCAGATAGGGGTCTTCAATCTCCTCAAACTGGGCCATCAATACGCCCATCTGCTGAGTAACCGCCCATTCAGCATTGCACTGATTCTGGGCAATGTAGGTTTTGGCCGCAGTGGAAAGCGTGGGATCGTCCAGAATCATCCGGTGCAGATCAAGGAATGCGCCATATTCCGCAGCTGCGGGACCATCGACAACAGAAGCATGCAGGGCTTCAAGTTCCTCGCGAACCGCTGTGAAGGCGGTGTCAAGTCGAGATATCTCATTGCTGACCTGATCCGGCGGCACGATGTGATGTGCCACCTCCAGCGCAGCATGGGAAGCCAGATAAGCGTGACCTATGGCAATACCGCCGGAAACGCCCACACCATGCAACGCGAAGCTCACTCACTTTCCCCGAAATAATCCTCGATCAGATTTACCAGCGCCTGCATGGCTTCGGTTTCATCCGCACCGTTCGTTTCGATACTCAGAATGACTCCCTTGCTTGCGGCCAGCATCATCACACCCATGATACTTTTCGCATTAACCCTACGGTCGTTTCGCGATAACCACACTTCACTCTTAAATTTACTGGCCAACTGGGTTAATCTGGCCGAAGCACGCGCATGCAGACCCAGTTTGTTGATGATTTCAATCTCTCTATATTGCATCCTGCGGCCTCGAGTCAATGCGCATGACACCTTCCCTCCCACCGGTCAGCGCCTTATCCCTAACCACTGCGAGGGGTTCGTTGCGATAGGTGAGCGCTCGCACCAGCATAGGCAGATTGACTCCAGCGAGACATTCCACCCTGCCGGGGCTAACCAGCCGAGTGGCGATATTGCAGGGCGTTGCACCGCAAATATCACTCAATACCAGCACACCATCGCCACAATCGAGTTGTTTGACCAATTCCAGCGCTTTAGGCACAACAGCGTCAGGATCATCCTTGTTGGTAATACTCAGATAGGTCAAATGCGGCGATTCCTCTCCCAGGACATGGTTGGCGCAATGGATAAGACTGTCACCCAGATTGCCATGAGAAATAACCAGGATTCCGATCATGTTCGTTCCCGCCACTTTTTATCAGGGGAGAAATACATTAGTTAAACATCTTTTCAAGCGCATCCAGCATCATCCCAGCAGCGTTGAAACCCGTCTGGTCAGCAATCTCCCGCATGCAGGTCGGGCTCGTAACGTTAATTTCGGTAAGGTAGTTCCCGATCACATCCAACCCAACCAGCATCAGGCCTTTATCATATAGCGCGGGACCCAGCGCTTCAGCGATTTCACGGTCGCGCCGGGTAAGCAACTGCGCCACGCCTGTGCCGCCCACGTTAAGATTGCCGCGCGATTCACCTGCCTTCGGGATACGTGCGAGGGTGTAAGGCACAGGCTGCCCCGCTATAAGCAGAATGCGTTTATCACCTTGGGTGATTTCGGGGATATAGCGCTGCGCCATGATCGTACGCGTACCGTAATGCGTAAGCGTTTCCAGAATCACGCTGATATTATGATCAGCGCTATGAATGCGAAACACGCTGGCTCCACCCATGCCGTCAAGCGGTTTCAGTACGATGTCGCCATATTCAGCAAGGAAATCACGAATCAAATTTTCCTGCCGTGTCACCAAAGTCGGGGCGGTAAATTGCGGAAACTTTGCTATGGCGAGTTTCTCATTATGATCCCGCACCCCTCGCGGGCTATTGACGACGCGAGCACCCTGCTTTTCCGCCAGTTCCAGCAAGTAGGTACTGTAGACATACTCCATATTGAATGGTGGATCCTTGCGCATCAGCACCACGCTAAATTCTTGCAGTGGCGTTTCCTTCGGCTCCGCTGTCCGATACCAATGATGTCCGTCGGCCCCGGATGTAAGTTCCAGTGCGCGTGCAAATCCAATTGTCTCGCCGCGCCTCCATACCAAGTCCCCTTGCTCCATGCTAAACAGCTGATGACCGCGCGTGGCTGCTTCACGCATCATGGCAAAGCTCGAGTCTTTATAAGGCCTGATGGAATCCAGCTGGTCGAGAATGAAGGCGAGTTTCATTTATTATTGCTGATCAGTTATTTTTGGAGCGGACAGGTTGTCAGGCGAGCGCGGGCTCGTTATGCACACGGTACTTTCAGGCATATCCATCGTTCCCGATCGAGAATCGGGATCGCCCGGAACAGCGCCAAGGTAGACTTCCGCATGGAATAAAGAGGATGTTTACTGGAAATTTACATTGTAGCACCACGTGTTAGCGGAACCCGTGAATATTGGAATCGTGCATGGGAACTCGGAAACTAGTGTAGTTCGCCCATCGTATACAGCTCCGTCCGAAAATCGGTTTTGTATTTTTGTGGAAGTTCGGCCTCCGCCGCGACGGCCTGGTCATGGCTTGGATAAATTCCGTACGAAACCCTGAATCTGGCTTCGCCGTCATTGGTTACCGGATGTACAAAAAGGTCGGATAAATTTACCAGATGCTGAGCACGAATCAGAAATCGCTCCATCCGGTCGGGCTGAACATTCTCAGTTGCAAATAACTGAATACTATAATAACTTTTATCCACAGTCGCTATCATTTGCCTGGTTGCCTCGATTCTTTGCTCTAACAGCTTATGCCCCGCCAACTTGACTCCGCCAACATCCAGCCCGGCGGTTGCATGTCTTTCGGTTGCACGGCCTAACCCGTCCTGGGTGGATGCGCTTGTTCCTGCCGCCGTCGGCAGGGGTCCTTTCGGCGTAGAGGGTCCGGGCGATGGGGACGGCGGAGGGGACGCGGAAAGCGCGGGCGGAACAGCGGGCACGGAAGATCCGAGTACAGGTGCTGCTGCCGGAGGGATACCGGGAGCAGCTAAGGCAACCGCCGGGGGAGATATCGGGGCAGAGAGCGGAACTGATGCTACCACTTCAGCGGATACCGGAGCTACAGTGGGGGCAACGCTGGTGGGTGTAGAGTACTGGGCTTGCCAGCCCAGTACTCCCAGCATTACCACGGCAAACATGGCGCCCGCACCTGCTATGCGGCGATTCGGCACATGAGGGCGTTTGATCCCGGAATCGTTGATGGCCGCTCTGGCATGATGGGCGTCTATGGCTCGAGCATGGACCGAAAATGCCGCCAACAGGGATTTATCAGCAAGAATGTTTATCCGGTGAGTGAGCCCACCGGAAGCCGCGGCAATTAATTTTACCGCCTCAGGAGTAAAAATATCCGGGCCGCGATAACCAGCGGCGCGCATGCGGTGCAGGAGATAGCCGTTCACTGCTTCAGCCCCGAACGGGTGTAGCATTAAGTGGTGCGTGATGCGATTCTTCAACTGACGCATGGGTGGCAAAGCGAGCGTATGTTCGAGTTCAGGCTGACCAAACAGAACAATTTGCAATAGCTTGTGATGGGATGATTCAAGTTCGTAGAACAATCGTAACGCTTCCAGTGTCTCTGTCGGCAGGGTGTGGGCTTCATCTACCAACAGCACCACTTGTTTGCCAGCATATTTCTCGATCAGCGCATTCTGCAAGTCACATATTGCAACGATGGTGCGTGCTTCGGACATCGCGCTTTCAGCAAGCTCAAACTTTAATTCGCCGGCCATTGCATGGAAAAGTTCATCTCGCGACAGATTCTCCTTCCCCAGATACACGGTTTTCACCCCGGAAGGTAACCGTGTCATCAGTACCTGACATAAGGTGGTTTTTCCACTCCCTCTTTCTCCGGTGAGCTGGATAATGCCCTCGACCCCCTCACCATGTGTCAGCACATAGATGAGCGCGTCCAGCGTCGCGCCTCTACCGCCTCCCTCATAAAAAGAATCGGGGAGTGCTGTATGGGCAAATGGCTGTTCAGAAAGCCCGAAATGTCCAAGGTACATTATTCTCAATCCGGTAATTGTAGCGAATTCACTATAGATGAAGTCACATGGCCCAAACAAGTTTGTGTATCGTAGCGTCCAACAAAAAAGAGTGATCAACCTGTATTTGAAAAATCTGCCGGTAGTTCGTAACCATGGCCCTTAACCGAACCTGAATCGCCATGCAGTATGCTCAGTGCAATCCTGCTAAAAATTGCTTGCTCTGGGTCACGCCACTGATATTTCCGCTCATTATCCGGATGAGATACGGCGTACTTTCTCTGAACGACATAAAAGTCCGGTTCCAGATTCCGCGGGTCTGGAATAAGATATCATTATCAACGTAAAATTTCCTGCTTCCCAGCGCGGGAAAAAACTCTTTCAACACGCTATTTACCTTGTCTTGATCCCCGTTGCTGGAGTATAGTTCGAGTCTGCTATTTATATCCAAGCGGAAGAGCGCGCCGGTTTCATCGTCGCCGCCGAAGGCGCAACCCCCCGGAATCGCTCAGGCGTAGATCAGATCGATCCTGATCCTTAAGAACCGCTTGCGACAAGCAATCTGGAGAGTGCCGGCATTGAAGCGGCCACCGAAGGGGCACACGGGATAGGCATTCCGTAATCTCTCAGGTAAAAAGGACAGAGGGGTGAGGTCATGTAATGTGACTTCGCCTTTTTTATTTTTGGGACACCCATCCGTGAAAACAACTGCTCTTAATCAAACCCACCGCGAGATGAAGGCCAAAATGGTCGATTTCGGGGGGTGGGATATGCCCCTGCATTATGGCTCCCAGCTTGATGAACACCACAAAGTACGTAGTGACGCCGGCATGTTCGACGTATCCCATATGCTGGCGGTGGATATCAAGGGCGAGTCAGCGCGTGGTTTTTTGCGACGGCTGGTTGCCAACAACGTGGATAAGCTGACACAGCCGGGGAAAGCACTTTATACGTGCATGCTCAATCCCCAAGGGGGAGTAATAGATGATCTGATCATTTATTTTTTGACGGAATCGTATTTCCGCATGGTAGTCAATGCGGGTACCGCTGACAAGGACATGGCGTGGATGCTGGTGCAACGCGATGAAACCGCGTCCGGTCTGGAAATCATCCCCCGCCGTGATCTAGCCATGATTGCGGTGCAAGGACCTAATGCACGCGCCCGGGTTTGGCAGGTTATTGCCGGCTCCCAAGCCGAGACCGAGGGCCTGAAGCTGTTTCAGGCGACAATGTACGATAAATATTTTATCGCCCGTACCGGGTATACCGGAGAGGACGGCTTTGAAATCATGCTCCCCTCGAAGGATGCCGCAGACTTCTGGCACGCGCTCCATGCCGCAGGCGTTGCTCCAGCGGGGCTTGGTGCGCGTGACACGTTACGGCTTGAAGCAGGAATGAATCTTTACGGTCAGGACATGGATGAGACGGCCAGTCCGCTGGAGTCCGGATTGGCCTGGACAGTTGATCTGAAAAGTGAGCGTGACTTTATCGGTAAGTCAGCACTGCTGGAAAGACCCGTCAAGCAACAATTGATTGGCTTGCTTTTACTGGAGCGGGGCATGCTGCGCAGCCATCAGAAGGTTGCTACGCAACAGGACGAAGGCGACGGCGAGATAACCAGTGGCGGATTTTCCCCGACACTTAATCAGTCTATCGCCTTGGCGCGTTTGCCGTTAAAGGTATCCGCGGGCGATGAAGTGCAGGTATTGGTGCGGGACAAGATGCTGCGAGCGAAAGTGGTGAAACCTCCTTTTGTTAGGAACGGCAAGAGCCTGATTTGATTGTACATAAAAGAAATATCATTTAATTCCGGAGCAAAAACATGATTATTCCAAACAATCTGAAATACACTAAATCCCATGAGTGGGTCAGGCTTGAGGACGACGGAACGGTGACGGTCGGCATTACTCAGCATGCTCAGGAGTTACTGGGCGACATGGTGTTCGTGGAGACGCCGGATGTGGGGCGCAACCTCAAGCAGGGAGAAGAATGTGCCGTAGTGGAGTCGGTCAAGGCTGCGGCCGACGTGTATGCGCCTATCGCGGGAGAAGTCACCGCGGTTAATCCCGATCTTGAGCCAGCCCCCGAGAAAATCAATCAGGATGCCTACGCAGCATGGCTCTTTAAGCTAAAGCCGGCGAACGCCGCCGACCTGAACAATCTGCTCGACCCTGCAGCCTATCAGAAAATACTTGAGAGCGAAGAAGATTGATAAAGCCATGAACCCGCAAAAATTAATGCCGGGATAGTATTTCCCGATTTATCTTTCATTTCCCCTTTTATCTTTCCCACCCATGATTCGCGGAACAAACCATGCCGTTCATTCCCCACACTGAAGAAGATATACAAGCGATGCTTGCCAGCATCGGCGCAAAAACCATTGATGATCTGTTCGACGAGATCCCTCCCGCCCTGAAGGGCGGCAGCTTGAAGCAAGTACCTCCCGCTTTGAGCGAAATGGAAATTTCACGATTGATGCTTGAGCGCGCCGAAACGGATGGACGCTATCTCAATTTCATCGGTGCGGGTGCCTATGAGCACCATATTCCGGCTGCGGTATGGCAAATAACCACTCGCGGCGAGTTCTATTCCTCATATACCCCCTATCAGGCGGAGGCAAGTCAGGGCACACTGCAACTGCTCTACGAATATCAGACCATGATGGCGTCGCTGACCGGAATGGATGTCTCCAATGCGAGCATGTACGATGGCGCTTCCGCACTGGCTGAAGCGGCGTTGATGGCGGTGCGCTCGCATAAATCCTCGCGCCGTATTCTGATGCCTGCAACGGTGCATCCCATCTACCGTAGCGTGGTGCGCGCGATCGTCAAAAATCAGGGTATTGACGTGGTCGAAATTCCTTATTGCAGGGAGTCCGGCCAGACCCTGCCCGAGTCTCTGGATGCGTTCGACAAGGAGGAATTTGCGGCACTGGTCATTCCTCAGCCCAATTTCTTCGGCGTCCTCGAACAGGTTGATGCACTCACCGATTGGGCGCACCACAAGAATGCGCTGGCGATAGGCGTGGTCAACCCCATGGCGTTGGCATTACTCAATCCACCCGGCGAGTGGGGTGCAAAAGGTGCGGATGTTGCGGTGGGTGAAGGCCAGCCATTGGGAATTCCACTTTCGAGCGGCGGCCCCTATTTCGGTTTCATGGCCTGCAAGCAGGCGCTGGTGCGGCAAATGCCCGGGCGTATCATCGGCCGCACTACAGACCAGGATGGCAAGCCTGGCTTTGTTCTCACGTTGCAGGCACGGGAACAGCATATTCGACGCTCCAAGGCCACTTCCAACATCTGCACCAATCAAGGGTTGATGGTAACCGCCGCCACCATTTACATGGCGCTGACGGGTCCGGAAGGGTTGCGCCGAATTGCCTCCCAGTCTCATGCAAACACCTTGACTCTGCTGGAAAAACTGGAAGGCCTGAAAGGAGTAAAGAGAATTTTCAATGGATCGGTATTTCACGAAATGGTGATTTCGCTGCCGGGACCGGCTGGCGATATATTAAGGACGCTCAAAAGTCAGCAGATATTGGGAGGATTGAATCTGGAGGATTACTATCCAGAGCTTGGTAGTGCAATACTGGTATGCGCCACCGAAACCAAAACACCGGCGGATCTGGAAAATTACGTGGGCTATCTAGGGCAGGCGATTACCGCATAGTTGCCGGTCGATACCTAGCCACCCTCAATTAAACCATTCTTAATGTAAGGAGAAAAGCCATGGTTACGCTTGCAGGCAACCCCATCAAAATTGAAGGAACCTTCCCTAAAGTGGGCGAAAAGGCACCGGCATTCTCGCTGGTAAACAAGGATCTGAAGGATGTCACGCTGGCCGATTTTTCCGGCAAGAAAAAAGTACTTAACATCGTTCCCAGTTTGGATACCCCCGTCTGTGCCATTTCTACCCGTAAATTCAATGAAAAGGCCAGCAACATGGAAAATACCGTGGTGCTGATAATCGCCGCTGATTTGCCTTTTGCCATGAGCCGTTTCTGTGATACCGAAGGACTGGACAAGGTGGTGGTATTGTCCACCATGCGCGGGGCGGAATTCATGAAGAATTACGGCGTCGCCATTACCGACAGTCCGCTGGCCGGCATTACCGCCCGTGCCGTTGTGGTACTGGACGAAAACAACAACGTGATTCACGCTGAGCTGGTGCCGGAAATAAAGGACGAACCCAACTACGATGCGGCTTTGGCTGCCCTGAAATAAACCCGGCAATGCTAGACGCGCCCTATAAATAAACACTTATTGCAAAACCTGGATTATACCCATGTTGATATTCGAACACGCGCGCCCCGGACGGCGCAATTATTCGCAGTCCCCAGCAGCGGCAACAAAAACGGATGGCATTCCCCAGAGCCTGTTGCGTAAGGTGCCGCTGCTGCTGCCGGAAGTGTCTGAAATGGATGCGGTGCGTCATTACACGCGACTGTCGCAGAAGAATTTCTCGATAGATACGCAATTCTATCCGCTTGGCTCCTGCACGATGAAGTACAACCCGCGGGCATGCAACTCCCTGGCCATGCTGCCGCAATTTCTGGCTCGACATCCGAGGGCGCCGGAAAGTACCGGGCAGGGATTTCTTGCATGCATGTATGAGTTGCAGGAAATATTGAAAGATGTAACCGGCATGGCGGGTGTAAGCCTCACACCAATGGCCGGTGCGCAGGGTGAATTGATCGGCATAGCGATGATACGCGCCTATCATGAATCGCGCGGAGACACTGCCCGTAACGAAATAATTGTTCCCGATGCCGCCCATGGCACCAACCCCGCCACCGCAGTCATGTGCGGCTACAAGGTGGTGGAGATCGCCACGGACAAGGAAGGCGACGTGGATATGGACGCGCTCAAAGCGGCCGTTGGCCCGCAAACAGCCGGGTTGATGCTGACCAATCCTTCCACGCTTGGCGTATTTGAGAAGAACGTAGCCGAGATGAGCAGAATTGTCCATCAGGCGGGTGGATTGCTCTACTACGACGGTGCGAACCTCAATGCGATACTTGGCAAGGTCAAGCCTGGTGACATGGGTTTTGACGTCATTCACATCAATCTGCACAAGACTTTCTCAACCCCCCATGGGGGTGGAGGGCCGGGTTCCGCGCCTGTAGGTGTTGCCGAGCGTCTATTGCCGTTCATGCCCGTACCGGTGGTGGCATCTGAAAGCGGCATATATCGCTGGCTGACGGAAAAGGATATACCTCAATCCATCGGCAGACTTTCGGCGCATATGGGTAATGCGGGTGTGCTGCTGCGGGCGTATGTCTATGTCCGCCTGCTGGGCGCGGAAGGTATGCACCGCGTGGCCGACTTCGCCGCGCTCAATGCCAATTACCTGATGGCGGAACTGGGCAAAGCAGGTTTTGAAATTGCCTACCCGACTCGCCGTGCCAGCCATGAATTTATCGTCACATTAAAGGAGCTGAAGGAAAAAACCGGCGTCACGGCAATGAACGTGGCCAAGCGGCTATTGGACAAGGGTTATCACGCGCCAACCACCTATTTTCCCTTACTGGTGCCGGAATGCCTGTTGATCGAGCCTGCCGAAACCGAGTCCAAGGAAACGCTCGATGCGTTTGTCGTGTCCATGAAGGAGATCCTGGAAGAAGCCCACACCCAGCCGGACATGGTGAAAGGTGCGCCCTACAGCACGCCGGTGCGCAAGCTGGACGATGTAAAAGCTGCGCGAGAACTGGATCTAGCCTGGAAGCAACCTGAGGAACCAGTCTGATTTAACCAGATGTAAAAAGACCGCCTCACCTGACAAGCTGGGTATATGCATACACTTATTTGCGGCTCCATGGCATATGACACCATCATGGTGTTCAACGACCATTTCAAAAATCATATCCTGCCGGAAAAGATTCATATTCTGAATGTTGCCTTTCTGGTCCCGGATATGCGCCGCGAATTCGGTGGCTGCGCTGGAAATATTGCCTACAATTTGCAGATGATAGGTGGCAATCCGCTTATCATGGCCTCAGTGGGCGACGACCATCAACCCTATGCCAGTCGGCTGAGCAATCTGGGATTGGTACAAACCTATATACGCCATATAGAAGGTACATTCACCGCGCAAGCGTTTATCACCACTGATCTGGCGGATAACCAGATCACCGCGTTCCATCCCGGCGCAATGAATTTTTCGCATGAGAACCATGTCATGGATGCGAAAAACGTAAGCCTCGGCATCGTTGCTCCAGACGGGCGTGATGGCATGGTGCAGCATGCCCGTGAATTTCACGAAGCAGGCATTCCATTCATGTTCGATCCCGGGCAAGGGCTACCCATGTTCAATGGCGAAGAGCTGCTGGATTTTATTGCCAAGGCCGATTATGTGGCCGTCAATGACTACGAAGGTCAATTACTGTGCGAGCGTACCGGACGCACGCTGGAAGCGCTGGCGAAACTCGTAAAAGGCCTGATAGTCACAAGGGGTTCGGAAGGGTCGATAATTTATTCCGATGGCCAGCAAATCGAGATCCCGAGCGTTAAACCGGAAAAGCTGATTGATCCGACCGGCTGTGGCGATGCTTACCGCGCGGGACTGCTTTACGGCCTCATCAATGAAATGGATTGGCGGAGCACCGGACAGCTTGCCTCGCTTATGGGAGCATTGAAAATCGCTCAGCGTGGCGGACAGAACCATAGTTTCAGCCGGAATGAGATTGATCAGCGATATTTTGAAATTTTCGGCAATCGCATTCTATAAGAGCGGAATATGCGGACGAATATTTTTTCGGTAGCGTTGATATACTTGTCAGCAACCATTTAAGCGGTTGTACGGCGGATTTATCGGGAATGATTATTCCCGCAGCCATGCCGTCAAGAACACAGTGTACCCACCGACGTGTTGGAGACGTACGTGAAGTGAGACGGAAGGTGCGCGTAGCAACATCGGTGCAGCACTGCCGATGACAGACTTGGTGTCATCCTGATTGTTCCCGTCATGCTTGGCAGCGGCCTTCTGAAACAGGCCTTGGGAAATTTGAGCGCCAACAGTCGTTCTATTGATCGAAATGGTGGCGCAGGAATAGTATTGAATAGTATTTACTTTCCATCAAGATCGACCGTCATTGTTGATGCGATAATAATGGCATGGAAAAATCCACTACGAGCAGATTGACACAAATTGTTCGTGCCATCCGCTTGCTGTTGCATATCATTTCGGGCCTGGCCCAATCCGCGATATATCCCCACGTGGGCCAGTCGGCGCAAAAACGTATGGCGCAGAGGTGGTCCGCAATACTTCTCAAGATTCTATGCATCAGGTTGCGCTACAGCGGCGCCGTGCCTGTGGCTGACGAGCGGCGGGTGATGTTAGCGGCCAATCATGTTTCCTGGCTGGATGTTTATTCTCTGAATGCGGTATGCCCCGCTCGTTTCGTAGCAAAATCTGAAATTCGTGGCTGGCCATTGCTCGGCTGGTTAAGCCGGAATGCGGGAACATTATTCATCGAACGCACAAAGCGTAGCGATACCGCCCGCATCAACACGGACATTGGCAATGTGTTGGCTATGGGAGACCGGGTTGCGGTATTCCCGGAAGGCACTACCAGCGACGGCACCATGCTGCGACATTTTCATGCGTCGCTATTGCAACCGGTGGTAACGGTCGCAGCGATATTATGCCCGGTTGCGATACGTTACACCGACGCCACGGGATTGATCAGCAAGTCGGCTGCATTCGCCAATATTTCGATGCTGGAATCACTGCGGCGAATATTGCGGGAACCGTGGATTAACGTCGAATTAATCTTCGCCGACCCTATTCATAGCGGCGGGAAAAACCGGCGTGAACTGGCGCGATATGCCGAACATGCTATTGCCAGCGCTTTGTTTCTTCCCCTGCCGCACAAGACACCTGGAAAACCTTTCGATCTTCCAGCCGAACCGCAGTGAGATTTCCTCCCCATAAACAGCCTGTATCAAGCGCTATCAGATTGCTTCTTATCTGCAAACCCAGCGCCGACCAATGGCCGCAAACAATGGTCGCTTCCCGGCTGGCTCGATTCGTTACCTCAAACCATGGCAGATAGCCAGCCGGGGTGTCGCGCACCAACCCTTTGTGGGCGAAATTCATTTTTCCGTCAGGTGTGCACACGCGCATCCGCGTCATGGCGTTGATGATCACTCGCAGGCGCGCATATCCTTCGAGGCTGTCGTCCCAATGGTCGGGTTCGTTGCCATACATATGGGAACATAAATTGTGAAAATCTCCACTGCGAAGCGCAGCCTCGACTAATTGGGCAAGACGCACGGCTTGTTCCACATTCCATGACGGTAACAAACCCGCATGCACCATGACATAATTCTTATCCACATGCAGCAGCCGCTGATGCCGCAACCAATGAAGCAATTCGTCCCTGTCAGGCGCAGAGAGTATTTCCTGTAGCGTATCGTTCCGGTGCAATCGGGCGCAATCTTCTGCAACCATGAGCAGATGCAGATCGTGATTGCCTAGCACCATGATTGCCGCGTCGTTCAGCCCCCGGATAAAACGCAATATCGACAGCGAATCCGGCCCTCGGTTGACAATATCCCCCACCAGCCACAATCTGTCTTTCGAGCGATCGAAACGAATCAGGTCAAGAAGCTGCCTGAACTCCTCGTAACACCCTTGCAAATCACCGACCGCGAAAGTAGCCATTCTTTGGAGAACTCGTTAACGTCAATCGCCCAAGACTCATGCGGCCCCGCTTCCAATCTAAATCCGACAGCTACCGCTCATTTTCCAGTTTAATGCCATGGCCTGGCAAAGATTCAGCCCCTGGCCTTCACCGTTTTGGTGAAATCGCTCAGATTGGATTCAGGATTCACATCCCGCCAAAAAACAAGGGCGATATGGATTCTTCCTATCGCCCCGCTATTTTTCGCTTTCATGCCCTCAGGAAATTATTTCGCCTGACTCACCATATAATCCACCAGTGCTTTGACATCAGCATCGGATAGGCTGGCATTTCCACCTTTGGCAGGCATCGCATTCTTGCCCTTGATCGCACTGTTGTATAGCGTATCCGTACCACTCTTGATACGGGAAGCCCATGTCGATTTATCACCGAGTTTGGGAGCGCCCGCGGCACCACTTGTGTGACACGCAGCGCAACTTGCTGTGTAGATTGTCTTGATCCTATCTGCGCCATCTGCAGCCGCTGCCGGAGCGGCTACCGTACCTGCCTGACTGGCTACTCCCACGTTCTCGTCAGCCTGCGGCGAATCACTTGCCATGATCAGCCGACCCACCGGTTTCAAGCGCTTCGCGACGGCTTCATCCGAATAAATGGGATCATTCTGATCTACCGTTCTATCGCCCGTAACAAGCTGTGCCAGCAATATAATAGTCAAGACTGGAAACAAAAAGGCGGCCAGAACGACCGTAATCAATTGTTTCGGTGTCTTGATGGACGAGGTATGCCCTTCTTCTTCATCAATCTCGCTCACAATAACTCCCCAAGGAAAAAGGGGTTATTGTATAGATTCATGCGTGTTGAAGCAAAATGCAATTCGTTTACGTTGGACGTGGGATTTAAAAAAGGCTATTCTATGGCATCCAACCGGTTTGCTCGATAAGGGTTACACCACTTCATTTGCGCCCATAGCTCAGCTGGATAGAGTACCGCCCTCCGAAGGCGGGGGTCACACGTTCGAATCGTGTTGGGCGCGCCACAAAATCAACAACTTACCTCATATAGCCAAGTGGAGAATGATTTCGTGTCAGCACGGTGTCAGCAAACCTCAGTCGATGTAGCATAATTGCCGACGATACTCTCGTCCTCAATGCAGCTAAAATCTCGTGAGCTAGCTCCATACGAAGCTCTTCCTGCTGAAGTCGAGCGGACGCTTCACTCGTTAAATACACTCTCACCCATTCAAGCACGGCAGTATCTCAAGGGACCTCCTAACAGACTCCCGTACTTCGTATATCGATACCTTAGCCCGGAAATCCCGCAGCTTTTTCTAGCAGATTATTTAGTAGACTCTTATTTTTATTTGAGTCCAGCATCTGCCTTTAACGACCCTTTTGATACGGGAGCGCACATAACGGTTAGCGAAAACGTAAAGAAATTGACATCTAAATATAAAAAAGAAATTAGTGTTCACATGCCCGGGGCGAATTGGAAACAAAGAGAAAGAAAACTGAGGGAGCTAATGTTTCAATCGTCGGCCAAACGTCTTTCAGATACCAGAGCGGCCTTTGAAAAAAATTTAGATGATGCGGGGGTTATTTGCTTCAGCGATAAGGCCCGTGATTTATTGATGTGGAGCCATTATGCATCCCATCATCGGGGACTGGCAATTCAGTTTCATATCATTAACGATGTCCGAACAATGACTAGGTTAAGCCCCGTTGATTATTCAAAAGACTATGTTTCAATTGATTGGACCGATTACACTCACGAGCAACTAGGTGTGGCGTTTCTTAGAAAACATGAGGGATGGAAATATGAGGAGGAGCGCCGGATTTTTGTTGTTGACGGCGCCAGAAAGTATCTGAAGTTTCGACCCCAATTGGTTACGGGGTTGATATTTGGCTGTCGTGCAGATCTAGGGCTTAAGAAAAAAGTAATGGAAGTGCTAACTCAAAGATCATCTCAGAAACTTCCTCCAATTAAGATATATCAGGCCACCAAGCATCAAAAGGAGTACCGCATTCGTTTAGGAAGAGATCGCTCGATGGATTGGCCTACATAGTTAATTCTCTATTTTGGGATGTGAACTAATGTCCTTCATCCCATGGACGGTTACCGAATGCGGAGAAATCGAAAGAAGATTTTATCGAAACAGTCATCAAGCTACCAGTGTTCGGCTTGGTGCGGTTTAAATGTCGGCGCATGACTGGTTGACAGGGGAAGAATCGGTACAGATTCTGGGCGGCTAATGAGGCGTTTAAAGTGGGGTGAGAGAAATACCCTCGAGTGAGGATGTGCGAAAGGGTCCTTCCCTAGCTAGAAAGGATAGACATAAAAAAGCCCACGTCTCGGGTGGGCTTTCAGGGTTTTTAGGGACGCTACTTGCGCAATTGTCAACTGAACTGCAGTTCTGCGGACCGCTGATGGTTAGCCTCTCGCCCTGTGTATACGCCATCCCAATAGTCCCAAGCCTGCCAAAAACATTGCGTATGTTTCTGGCTCCGGGACCAACTGAGTGATCGGGTTCATATGCATACTAGCTTGACCAGTAGCGGCAAAGGTTAGCCCTGTAACAAATGCTGTGGCGGAGTTCGGATCCAGGCCCGCGCTGGTTTCGATGCCTGTGATTCTAAATCTATCCACTCCTGCTCCACCGAATGCATGCTGTATGCCAGAATCTAATGTCGAATCCAAGGTCCATTCGGTCCCATTCCATAAATATAAGCTAAAGTGGCCATCACCAACGCTCGGGAGCAACACGGATGTGAAGTTTGGGCCGGAATCTAACAGGTAGTCGTATCCGACTGCTACCGTAGGATCGATATAAAGAAGCTCATTTGGTATCGTAAAATTGAACTGCCACCCACTTGGCAAAGTAGCGGTTGGCAATATCGGGTTCTGGGGTGCAAAACCTGATGCAACTGGGACATCCCCCTGGCGTACTGCCCAAGCATAGTTATCGTCATCCTTACTCCACCCTAGTTCCAAGCCGAGCCGAAAAGAGTACGTTTCCGCGTAACTTTTATCATCTGTGAGTTCCTGATTGGTCCAGTAGTAAGCAAAAAATGATGACGATTGTATATTATGGAATAGGCCATACTGAGAGTTATGATGAGTTGCTATATCCCCCCCAGCGATTCCGCCCAGTTCTTTCTTAAACAAGTTGTCCATTTCACTATAGTAAGGCTCACAGATTGAGCATAATACTTCGTATATCGAGGTTGCAGGTAAACGCCAATCGCTGTAACCAGCGTAAGTCAGATTGGACGCCCATACAGTCGCTTCGGACCAGGTCATCTGACCAGTGGCATCAAAACCGGAAGTTTTCGCATAATTCGCATCCGCCATCCATGTGATGTTGCTCCCACTATCATAAATCAAGCCATTCCCCCGATCGAACAGATCCGCATGCGAAGCCGTGCTTATGCTAAGCGATGCCCCCACGACGATGCTAAATACTTTTTTTTTCATTTTATTTTCCTAGAAAGAAGAATTTTATTAACGTCTTTTTATGTGCGACATAGATACCCGCCGAGATGTTGGAAGTAATGAATGCTCAAAATTATTTGTGCGACCCTATATACTCATTGTAGATTAGATAATTTTATAGAGAATCAGCAGGTTTGGGGTAATTGCGTGGCAGATCGGGCAATAAAAACCCGGCGCAGTTTTCTGGCAGGGGCAGGGTTATTTCATACACTGCTGATTGTTTCCAGAAATGTTAACCACACAATCGAATGGCCCGCATTTGCACAATGTGATGTGTGTTGTGATATGTGCTCCGGTTCCTGGAGGCGGAACATTCACCGCTGCACTGGATTTGCTTCCAAGCATACCGAAAGAATGGATGGTAACAACGCACTTCAGGCCTTCCTTTTTCCGCGCCCAAACACTGCATACTCCATCCCCCCAGTCACCACTCAGGCTTATTGAATACGCCGGTATAGCGAGAGGCCGCTGTCCCTGCCCTCAGGCGGAGGAGTATCCTGACGACGCTCACGGTAAGTCTGTTTAAAAATCCCGAAAGGCAACAGAACTTTGAGACTCAGCCGCCTCAAGGTATATCGACGATTAGAGGTGGATATCACCTGTAAAATTTTACAGCTATCAGGGAACTGAATCTTGGTTTCTAATGGCGTTACCATAGCGTCATAGGAGGTCGCCTCCCTTGTTTAAACCATCTCCATATATACATACGATACCTGAAACACTATGCATATTGTCAGACCTGAACTCTCCCACTCCGCGCGCGTCCGTATTCGATTGAATTGAGATTCGATCCTGCAGCCCGGTTATTATTGCTATTTCTGCTAATGGGTAGCATGTCCATTGCCGACAGTGTTGTCGCAGCAGGATTTGCCTTACAAAACCAGAATGGAGCTGGAACGGGCTATGCCTACGCCGGAGCGGCGGCGGTCGCGCAGGACGCTTCAACGATCTATTTCAATCCGGCCGGTATGACCTATCTTGCCCCCAGACATCACATTTCCGGGGCGTTTAGCTTACTGGTGCGGTCGTTGAAGTTCAATGATACGGGCAGCGGCGCATTACTGGCCTACCCACTCGGCGACAATGGCGGCCAGGCGGGTGGCTTGGCCGCGATTCCAGCGGTTTATTGGACCATGCCTGTTACATCCGCGCTGCGCCTAGGATTGGGTGTGTCGCCAACCTTTGGCAATTCCACGGAGTGGAGTAATACCTTCGTCGGCCGGTATCAAGGTGTTTTCTCGGAAATAAATGCCATCAATTTCAATCCCAGCATCGCCTGGCAAGTGAATGACTCCATCTCGCTCGGCTTAGGCTTTAACGTCGTGAGATTCGAGGCTGATTTGCGCAGCATGTCGCCGGTAACAGCACTATTACCTGCACGGGTGGATGCCAGAGCAAAAATGACCGGTGACGATATAGGTTTTGGCTATAACCTTGGCGCCATGTTCCAGTTGACCCCGGCCACGCGCGTGGGTTTGACCTATCGATCAACGGTGAATCTGAAAGTGGATGGGCATCTTGCGATACTCAGCAATACCCTGCCGGCTTCTGTCTCTGTTGAATTGCCGAATACTGCATCGGCAGCGGTGTCCCATAGGGTCAATGACCGGTTGCAGCTTCTCGGTGACGTGACATGGACAGGCTGGAGCAGCATGCCCGCATTGGCGGTCAGGAGTCGTACTTCCGGAGCTGTCCTGTCGAACGAGTCGCTCGGATTTAAAGATAGTTATCGCGTGGGCCTGGGAGCTCAATACCAGTATAGCGATACCCTTCGACTACAGACAGGAGTCGCTTACGATCAGTCGCCGGTACGCAATGCGGCGGATCGAACCGTTCGCCTGCCGGACTCGGATCGTATCTGGCTGGCCTTGGGGTTTAACCATAAGATCAACAAAAAGACATCGATCGATGTCGGATATGCCCATGTATTCTTTGACAAGGCCGAAATCAATCGGGCGACGAACAATAACCCACTGCTCCAGATTGTCCGTGGTTCCTTCAATACCTCTGTACACATCATTTCTGTTCAACTCAACCACCGATTTTGATCTCATCGCGAGGATGAGCCGGCACCCATGGAGAAGCAGAATTCCAAGAATGAATCTAATATTAGTGGTGTGAGATCACATACACCAGAATCGACACCGCAAACAGCAAACACGTACCGCTCTAAATATCGCCCATGGCCGAACCCCATGACCGGGGAATATGGTGTTGCGTAAATTCATAAACACTCCAAATGATACAGCATAAGCCATCGAGTGATTCGAACACCACGCAATCCGACGCGCTGAAAGTCGAACAAACTCGACTGCTCTATGCCAACTTACCAACTGCCATCGGCACCAGTCTGGTGCTGGCGCTGATTCTTGTCTATGTACAGAGACCGGTGATAGATCACGCCTTGTTGTTTGGCTGGCTTATAGTGATGATCATGGTTTCATTATACAGGACTATTTTAATAGTACTTTGGCACGGCAACCGAGAGAGTGGCATATATTTTATTTTGCGTTGGAGACTCAGGTTTCGTGTGTGGGTCATCGCCAGTGGACTGGTTTGGGGCATGAGCGGCATACTACTGTTCCCGGCGGGAAACATGCCCCATCAGGTATTCCTTTCCTTTGTCCTGGCTGGATTGAGCGCCGGAGCCGTCACCACATTGTCAATGGACAGATTATCCGTATTGAGCTTTCTGCCGCTGACACTGCTACCGCTGATCATACGTTTCTGGATGGAAAGCAGCGAAATCTCCCTGTCCATGGGCGTGATGACCGCACTTTTTTTAGTTGTTATTTCGCAAAATGCGTCACGAGTAGGACGCACTATCCATGAAAACCTAAGCCTGCGTATCGAAGCATCCGCTCGTGAGCAGAGATTAAGACACAGCGAGGAAAGCCTGAATCAGGCGCAGCAAATCGCCCTTTTGGGAAACTTTGACTGGAATCCGGTTTCTGGAGAAATGAGGTGGTCCGACGAACATTTTCGTCTGTGGGGTCTGGAACCCCATGCCGTAATACCCAGCTATGCGCTATTTTCGCAAGCGATACATTCCGATGACGTGGCGCCGCTGGAAGAAATACTCCAGCAGGCGCTGCGAGGTGGGCGCTTCTATGACTTCACGTACCGGATACGTTGGCCCGATAACAGCGAGCACCAGATCCATGGCCGGGGCGAGGTAGTGTTCGATGATGCTGGCCGGGCCGTTAACGTGACAGGTACCGTGCAGGATGTCACCGCGCACAAGCAGGTTGAAGAGGCTCTGCAAGAGGGCAAAATGCGCCTGCAGCAACTGAATCAGAATCTCGAACAGCTTGTCGCCAAGCGCACAAGTGCGCTGAGAGAAAGTGAGGCCCGCTTCCGGTTCCTGTTCGAGCACATGGCGGTAGGTGTAGCGCAGATCGATACCATGACCGGCCGCTTCGTGCGCGTCAATCAGAAGTATGCCAATATTATTGGCTATACGGCTGCGGAGATGCTCGCACTGGATTCTCAATCCCTTACCCATCCCGATGATCTCAAAACCGCCGTGGACAATATGGAGCGCCTCAAGGCGGAAGAGATTCGCGAATTCGAGATGGAGGAGCGGTATTTTCGCAAGGACGGTATGGTCATCTGGGTGAAGGTGACGGTTTCACCGATGTGGGTGCCGGGTACAAAACCCGATTATCACATTGCGGTAATACAGGACATTACTAAGCACAAGCAGGCGGAAGAACAAGTACATCAACTTGCTTTCTATGATCCGCTCACCAGGCTGCCCAACCGGCGCTTATTCCTGGATCGTTTGCAACAGGCGCAGGTTCATAGCACACGCCACAAGACCCATTGCGCGGTCCTGTTCATCGATCTGGATAACTTCAAGACGCTTAACGACACGAGAGGTCATGATATCGGTGATCTGCTTTTGATTGAGGTTGCTAAACGCCTCCGCGATAATGTGCGCAGCAGCGATACCGTAGCCCGGCTGGGTGGCGACGAGTTTGTCGTAATCATTGAGGGATTGAGCGAAGACTCTCCGGGAGCAGCTGCCCAAGCCAAGGAAATCGGCGATAAGTTTCTAACATCTGTCGCCCAGCCTTTCAAGCTTCAGGAGTTTGAATACCACGGCTCCTCCAGCATCGGTATCCGCTTGTTTCATGATGGCGAGACCAGCATAGATGACCTGCTCAAGCATGCCGATACCGCGATGTATCAGGCCAAGACAGCGGGGCGCAATACCCTGTGTTTCTTCGACCCTTCCATGCAGATCGCGCTGGAAATGCGTACCGCTATGGTAACTGAGCTGCGTCAGGCCTTGACTCGTCAGCAATTCAAGCTTCACTATCAGAGGCAAGTCAATGCGGAAGGCTCTGTGGTGGGTGCGGAAGTCCTGCTACGCTGGCAGCATCCCGAACGAGGAATGATTTCGCCGATGGTATTCATTCCGATCGCCGAAGAGACCGGTCTCATTGTGCCGCTTGGGAAGTGGGTGCTGCAGATGGCTTGTGCGCAGCTTAAGCAATGGGAGCACGACCCGGGTACCCGCAACTTCCAGCTTGCCGTCAACATCAGCGCACGCCAGTTCCGTCAATTGGATTTTGTGGATGAGGTACTTGAGGTACTGGAAAAATCGGGAGCCGATCCACTCAAGCTCAAGCTCGAGCTTACGGAAAGTCTGGTGCTGCAAGACATTACTCATAGCATTGAGAAAATGGAGACATTATGCAGTGCCGGCATACGTTTCTCACTGGATGACTTCGGTACCGGACACTCCTCGTTGACCTATCTCAAGCGTTTGCCGCTGGAGCAAATCAAGATCGACCAGAGTTTCGTAAGCGACATCACTACCGACCCAAGCGACGAAGTAATCGTTCGCACCATTATCGTGATGAGCAACAGCCTTGGAATGGAAGTCATTGCCGAGGGTGTGGAAACGGAAGAACAGCGAGACTTCCTCGCCCGGAACGGTTGTTACACCTATCAGGGCTATCTGTTTGGAAGACCCATGCCAATCGAGGATTTTCAGAAACTGATATCCCGATTTCAAGTATAAGATTTAATCGGGCTAACCTTCATCGGCTTTCATGACACAAGTCTGCGCAAAACAGCTCTGACGCTTCACTATCTCGAATTAAAACCGGCCTGATACTTTCACACCCCGACTTTTGTAGCCAATTCCTTTGAACGGCAGGCTGCTAGATCTCGACGCGTGCCCCCAGCTCGAGAACCCGGTTAGCGGGTAACTTAAAGTATTCCGCCGCGTTGCTCGCATTGCGGGTCATGGCTGCGAAAAGGCGTTCCCGCCATAATGCCATGCCGGCGCCGGAACTCGGCACGACGATCTGGCGACTCAGAAAGTAGGACGTTTGTAACGGCTCGAATATAAGTCCATATTCCTGGCACAATTCAAGTGCATAAGGCAGATTGGGCTCGTCTTTGAAGCCGTAACGGACAGTAACTTGGTAGCAGTTATTGATTAATGGCTTTACGGAGACTCGCTGGTCTTTAAGAACCCGTGGGGTTTCCAAATGGGCCACCGTCAAGAATATCACTCGCTCATGCAAAACCTGATTATGAGCAAGATTGTGCAGAAGCGCATGGGGTACTCCATCCAAATCGGCCGTCAAAAAGATCGATGTGCCGGCGACACGTGTCGGAGGATGCGCCAGCAGCGATTCCAGAAATGGCTGAAGCGGAATAGCGGCGGAGCGTAAGTGCTCGAACAGGATTTGACGTCCGCGATGCCATGTAACCATGATGGTAAAAATTATCACTCCGATTACGAGCGGAAACCATCCGCCCTGGGCAAGCTTCAGGGTGGTGGCCGCAAAAAATGTCATGTCAATGGCAATAAAAATGGTTGTCGCAAAAACAGCTAAAAACCAGGAGTACTTCCAGGCGTAGCGAAGTACGAAAAATGTCAGCAATGTTTCAATGACCATCGTGGCCGTTACGGCAAATCCGTACGCGGATGCGAGACTGGAGGATGAACCAAAGCCCAGGACCGCCATAACTACCGCTGCAAGCAGTGTCCAATTGACAAAAGGAATATATATCTGACCGATCTTTCGGTCGGAGGTGTGCTTGATCTGCATGCGCGGCAGAAATCCCAGTTGGATGGCCTGTTTGGTCATGGAGAAAACGCCGGAGATAACGGCTTGCGATGCGATGACGGTGGCTACGGTCGCCAATCCTACAGCCGGATAAAGCGCCCAGACGGGGAACAAAAGATAGAAGGGATTGGAAATTGCCAGCGGATTGGAGAGCAGCAGCGCTCCCTGCCCGAGATAATTCAACGTAAGCGCTGGGAGCACACATCCATACCAGGCAAATCGGATAGGTTTGGCGCCGAAGTGTCCCATATCCGCATAGAGCGCTTCTCCACCTGTAATCGCGAGCACCACGGCACCCAAGGCGACAAACGCCAACCACCCGTTGTCTAGGCAGAAGGCGATGGCATGAACCGGATTCAGCGCGGACAATATCTGGGGAGCGGCCCCGATATTGGCGAGACCGGCAAGCCCAAGCGTACTGAACCATATCAGCGTGATCGGTCCGAACATGGCGCCGATTCCGCCGGTTCCCCGCTGTTGAATTAAAAAAAGCGCGATGAGCACAGTCAATGTGATGGGTACGACGTACGGCTTGAGAAGCGGGGTCGCCACTTCCAATCCTTCCACGGCACTCAGCACAGAAATCGCCGGAGTAATAACCCCGTCTCCATAGAACAGCGCTGCGCCAAAGCCACCGATGAGAAATAGAGCATTGCGCAGTTGCGGATGACTTGCGACCGAGGAACTGGCGAGCGAGAGCAATGCCATGATGCCACCCTCACCCTTATTGTCCGCACGCAGGATTAGCGTTATGTACTTGAGCGAGACCACCACCATGAGCGCCCAGAAAATGAGCGAGATAATGCCGATTATATTGCCCTCGCTGACGGCAAGCCCGTGGACAGGATCAAAAACCGTCTTCATGACGTATAAAGGACTCGTACCAATATCGCCGTAGACTACCCCCAGTGCGGCGAGACTTAGCACGCTCAGAGACTGATGCCCGGTAGTTGTTTTCGATTCGGTATTTTCGCTGATCATGATCCCAGACCCCGCAATGGAAGCACATCCGCCAAAAATGTGAAGTTGAGCTGAAGCCGGAAGTTATTGCAGGTCATGTGACGCCAAACTCAAAAAGAAGGGTGAAGAATAGGGGTAAACAGGTAAACTTATTGATTTGGCGAGAAAATACCATAAATTTCGTCATTCCGGGCTTACCGGGATCCAGTCCAGACCAGCAAGGCGCGATCCGGGCGCCATTGACCAGCTTGAATCGGCATGGCGCTTATACTGTTTGCTTGTTGGATCAACAGGATTTGGATACATTTGAAGCAGACTGGTTTACCTGATGGTGGCACCATGGTGGCTTGGACATTCATACTGCAAGCAGTAAGCCGTATACAGTACTGCGGTCCCCTTTGTGTCAATTTGCAGTATCGCGGGCGTATAAGTTTGAAGACCCTTTCATGGCGGCTTGGGTAATGAATGGATTGCTTGCTGGTACATACGGCAATTGCAAACAAGACTACAACATATCCGGAGAAATGCTGGCATGCAAGACGACTTCGGCGATATCCCCCTTATTTTTGCTGCTAAACCACCATATTGCGCCTTTCCGGACGCTCCATTCCACTGGGTCGCCTGACATGAGAAAGGCCGCGACTTCTCCAAGTGTAGGCTGATGGCCCACCACCACTACCGCTCCTTTGGCATTCGGCCAATCTGCAGCTGCGAGAATTGCTTTTGCCGATACACCCGGCCCAATTGCCCTGACGGTTTCGAAATTATCATCGAGCGCCGTTGCAGTCTGCTGGGTGCGCGTGGTGGGACTGACTATGATACGTGTGTTTTTTGGCAATCTTGGCTTGAGCCATTCGGCCATGACGCGCGCTTGTTTTAACCCCTTATCTGTAAGTTTCCGCGCGCTGTCGGGCATACCCTCCTCAGCTTCGGCGTGACGCCATAAAATGAGCTCCATGTTTTCTCCTATAGTAAAACTATTGATCCATAGTAGCCTGACAGTGTGCCGGGTAGAGACAATCTTGGTCGCACGAATGAACTGACGTTGAACTGACAAAATGCGCTATAGCGACTATCACCTCTGATCTTGTAACTGGCAGACCTACGTGAAAATTGCCTCATCATCAACTGGCGAACATGCGCGAATGAGGGAACCGGTAGTGAATGCCGATGGAAGGAACTCTGTCAGCGAAAAATCTATTGTGGATGACGGGGAAATGATGCTTGCGGAAATGGCGGGCATATCCGCCCGCCTTCCATCGCAATTAGGACTTCAACGCAGAAATGGGGGCGCCAAAGTTGATGTGGAAAGGTGCTCCATTGATTACGATTGCGGGCACCGACTTCACGCCAGCCGCTTCAGCAGCCGCAATGCGATCGGCGTGTTCGCCGAGATGCACAAGCTCCACATCGTAGCGGGTGGGATCCAGGGCATCAGCAATCTGACGCTCGGCTTCGACACATACAGGGCAGCCGGCATGGTAGAAAGTAGCAGGTGTTTTCATAGTTGATATCTCCAGAAGATTTAGATGTCAGTGGGGACTACCCACGTTCGCAAGAACCAGTTGAGCTGTAACCATGCGACGGGGCCATTATAACCCAAGACCCCCAGGCGATCAAAACTGCGGGCGGGATGACACCCATGAATTCCGATATAGCTGTGCATTCGACGATGGTGTCTATTGGCGATTTTTAACCTTGATACGGCAGTTGGCTGCTCATTTACCGGATTGACATTGTAATTATGCTATTTGACTTTTACTCTTGGATGTGCCCGCAGCAAAGACAAATTAAAGATTGGTTCCGGCGGATGACAATTACCTTGCTATGCTCCGCTATTTGTCCCATCTTTTATTGCCAATGCCAATGCATATAACAGATTCTTGCTCTCACCGGTTATTTCCGCCGCTAATTTGACGGCCTGCTTCAGTGGCAAATTTTTTAATAATAGGGCCAACGCATGCTGTGCCTGATCACTGACCTTTTCTTCAATTTGGACTTCTGCGCCGGACACAAGTAGCACGAACTCGCCCTTTTGATGGTTGGCATCAGCCTGCAACCATGCGGGAGCATCATGCAAAACACAACTGTGAAACGTTTCGAACACTTTGGTCAACTCTCTGGCAATAGTGAGTCGGCGATGCATGCCCAGCACCTGAACCAGATCGGCCACGCAGTCAATTATACGATGCGGGGCTTCGTAAAATACCAGCGTGTGAGGCTGCGGCTTTAGCATCTCCAGTTCGCGTCTGCGAGGCCCGGAATTGACAGGGAGAAATCCGTAGAACAAAAAATGGGGCAGGGTGATTCCTGATGCAGACAGAGCACAGATGGCCGCGTTGGCGCCCGGAATCGGGGTCACTTTGTAGCCTTGATCCCGCACCAAGCTCACCAGTACACTCCCCGGATCAGAAATCCCCGGCGTACCTGCGTCAGTGACAAGAGCAATGGATTTTCCTTGGGCAAGCAAATTTGCGACCTTTTTCGCCATGACGCGTTCATTGTGCTGATGCAATGCCATCATTTTTCTGGATATCGAATAATGTGCCAATAAATGCGCAGTGGTGCGGGTATCTTCGGCGGCGATTACATCCACCGCCGCGAGTATGTCCAATGCCCGAAGACTGATGTCCCGCAGATTTCCAATGGGGGTGGCAACGACATATAGCGTGCTGGGGGATATCATAGTATGGTGATTCATTTATTTGATGGTGCCGCGTTGGATCGTTGCACTATAAACCAAATCTGGCGCCGGGATGGAACGGGTGGGTGTTTTTCAACGTACCCGGCATGGCTTAGCCATACAAGATTTCTATTTTATTGCGTGATGACTTGGGCTGGGAGATCGGCTGGAGAATGAGCACCCGCTGCCGAATTTAGATAAATAATCAATCTGTCTTTAATGGAGCCGGAATGATTTATGATCAGGGTGCGCACGAGGATTGAGTTAACGGCGGTCGAGCTTTTCTGGATGTCCATGTATTGCTATCGCCTAACGCAATCCGGGAAACTGATGGTAATGCGTTATGCCAGATTGGTTGGCGTTGTAGAATGCCATATTGGCCGGGATCTCCGGTTAGGGCGGAAATCGGGTACCTTATTGTTTTTGAGCCGGGATTAGGTGGGACGCCAGGATATGAAGGGCAATGAGGCCGAGCGATATGCTGAAACATTTCTGCTGCATCAGCACCTTAACTTGCTTGAACGAAATTACCGATGCCGCTATGGGGAGATCGACCTCATCATGCGAGATGGCGAGGTGCTGGTATTTATTGAGGTGCGGTTGCGCACGAATTTGATTTTTGGTGGGGCGGCGGCTAGCATTACGCGGTTTAAGCAGGCGAAACTGTTACGTTCGGCGCGACATTATCTTGCCGGCTTGAGGACGACACCTCCGTGCCGCTTTGATGCAGTGTTGCTATCAGGCTCCAGCGGATCGGAAATTGAATGGATCAAAAATGCCTTTGATGAATAGAATAGCGTTGTTATCGAGTCGCAGATATTGCTTCCTGATGGTTTTCCCTATGAACAGGATGAGAATCTTGATAATCGGACTGACTTGTAGCGAAGCGAGTATATGACCGAATGCCTATTTTAAGGGCTCATGGTTCTTTTATTTGGTTAGCCGAAGATGGCAGCCATAAGCCGCCCGGAGGCTTTTGTAGCCGATTTCCTTTAAACCCGGCGGGGCTGCAGGTGCGGCGAAAGGATATGATTGTTGCTTTTTTACGAAGGGGACGCTGATGAGAAGTTCGGGTGGGGGATGGCTTTTTTTGCTTGCGCTGCTATTTCCATTTCTTCCGGGATGCGCCGCGTTTATAGCGGCCGGCGTGATCTCCGGTGTTGGTACAGGTGTAGCGGTATCTCAAGACCGGCGGACAGGGGGCATTTTCGTCGAGGATGAAGGGATTGAGATTAAGGCCGGACGCCGCATCGGGGAGAAATTTGGGGGGAATGTTCACGTTAACATCACGAGCTTTAATCGCAACGTGTTGCTCACCGGGGAGGTTCCGTCGGAAAATATAAAGAAGGAGATTGGAGATCTGGTCAAGGGCGTTGAAAATGTACGCAACGTGACTAACGAGATAGCGGTAGCCGGAATAAGCTCGTTCATGTCTCGCAGTAATGACGCATTGATCACATCTAAGGTCAAAGGCCGCTTTATGGATGCCGGGAAATTTCAGGTTAATCATGTCAAGGTCGTTACGGAGAACGGTGTAGTATTTCTGCTGGGCATGGTAAATCGCAAGGAGGCTGAAAGCGCAGTAGAGATTGCAAGTTCGACCAGCGGCGTAAGGAAGGTGGTCAAGGTTTTTGAATACCAAGGTTGATCGTTGCTGCCCGGATATTCAAACCCCGATTGATACACCGAATGCAGATCGAATATTGAAACCTGCGACCTGTAACTTTGCGCATCGCCCGGTGCATGCTTCGGTGCAGGGGCACGTCGTTGAATCGTTGGATATCGGCAAATCTGCCGCGCTGTTTTCTTCAAATGCTTTCCGTTGACTTCGTTACCCAGCTTCGGAATCTTTTGCCTTCCGACCGGCTACTCACGGACCCGGTAGACTGTTACGCCTATGCCTACGACAATAGCCGGAAGATTTTTCCACCTGCGGCGGTAGCGTTTCCGGTGACGGCGATGGAAGTGCAATCCATTGTCACGCTTTGCAATGATCATGGTATCCCGCTCACTCCGCGCGGACGCGGCACGGGGACATCGGGAGGAAGTCTTCCCGAACGGGGGGGTGTGGCATTATCGCTGGAACGAATGCTGCGTATTGTTTCCGTCGATCCCGCCAATCGGGTTATTGTCACTGAGCCGGGTGTTCTCAATCAATCGATACAGGACGCGGCTAAACCCCATGGCTTCTTTTGGCCGCCCGACCCGTCCAGTGCTGCTTATTCGAGCATAGGGGGGAATCTTGCCACTTCCGCGGGCGGACCTCATGCCGTGAAATATGGCACGACCCGAGACCATGTGCTAGGGCTGAGAGCCGTGACGGGGGCGGGCAAGTTTATTAAAACCGGGTGCTATACCACGAAAGGGGTGGTTGGCTATGACTTGACACGGCTTCTGATAGGCTCGGAGGGTACGCTGGCCGTCATCACGGAAGCGACACTCAAGCTCACTCCTCTCCCTCAGGCGCGTAGCGGGATCACCGCGCATTACCGCGATGTCAGCAGTTGTGCATCCGCCATCGTTAAGGTAATGGCGCTTCCTGAAACCCCTAGTGCGCTTGAGTTTCTGGACGCGGGGGCACTTGGCTTGATCCGGGGGCGTTTCCCGGACATGGTGCCTCACGGTACCTGTGCCATGCTGATGATCGAGGTGGATGGACCTTCTCGCAGTATCACGGAATCAAGTGCATCGATTCTTGACGCCTGCCGCAATTCGGGGCTGATTTCCGCCGAGGAAGTGATGGATGCCGCCACCTTGTGGTTGGCACGTAAAACGTTATCCCCGCTATTGCGCGATATTGCGCCAAAAAAAATCAACGAGGACGTGGTAGTGCCGGTTTCGGCGTTACCGGAATTTCTGGATGGCCTTGCGCGGCTGACTGGCGAGCACAGGATTGCCAATGTCAATTTCGGTCATGCGGGGAATGGCAACATTCATGTAAATCTGCTGGTAAATCCGGATGTGGGCAATGAAATGAATCGGGCGGAGAAATGCCTGAATGAGATGTTCGACCTGGTGATTAGCCTCAATGGGACGTTATCGGGTGAACATGGCGTGGGTAGCGAGAAACGTGCATACGTGGGCAAGGAGATTGATTCGACAACGCTGGCATTGATGAAAGATATCAAACGGGTATTTGATCCCCGGAATATCCTTAACCCGGGAAAGTTATTCCCTGCCGATCCCCCGATAGAGTAGCGCACCCTGCTCCTTTACACCCAGCCAATTCGCTGGCTCCGTACGCCTCTTTTTCTCCGCAAGTCTCCGCTAAGCGGATGTTCTCAATAATTCCACGATATCATGGGCAAAAACGTCCCGTCCTGCGCCATTACTTATATATAACCTGAGTTTCCCCTTGGGATCAAAAATATAGGTGCCGGAAGAATGATCCATGGTGTGGTGATTTGGCGAATTCCCCATCTGCTTCTGATAAACGACCTTGAACTCACTGGCGATGTTTTTTGTTGATTGCGGATCACCGTGCAAACCCAGAAATGCCGGACCGAATGCCGACAAATATTGTGCTAACCGCTCAGGCGTATCGCGTTCCGGATCAACCGTAACAAATAATACCTGCACACGCGTTGCGTCTTTACCCAGTTTCTGCAGGGCCGCGGCGACTTCTCCCATGGTGGTGGGGCATATATCGGGGCAATGCGTGTACCCGAAAAAAAGAACTACGGCTTTACCTTTAAAATCAGCCAGGGTTCTGGATTTACCCATATGGTCGGTGAGTTTGAAATCCTTACCGAATTCGGCACCTGTGATATCCGTTGCCAGAAAGGTTGGCTTCGCGGTATTTCCGCAAGCTGCCATAACAACTGCTACCGACCATATTATGATTGCATAGAAGGTACGATACCTCATGCGAAATCGGTTCAGAACCGGATGTAATGATCTACCAGCAACACGACGAACAACGCCGCCAGATAAAATATTGAGTATCGAAAGGATTTCCGCGCAAGCTGATCGCTGTAGTCAACATAGATCTTTACCGCATAGTACAGAAATACGGCATCTAATACTCCCGCTCCAAATAAATAGATGAGTCCGCTCATTTGGGTGGCGTAGGGCATGAGTGTCACGCCGATGAGTATTAGCGTGTACAGTAGAACATGCAAACGCGTAAACTTGTCGCCATGAGTCACTGGCAACATCGGCATTCCCACTTTTGCGTATTCCAGTTTTCGGTACAGCGCCAGCGCCCAGAAATGAGGAGGTGTCCAGGCAAAAATTATGAGAAACAGGAGCAGCGCATCGGCGGTCACTTCGCCCGTCACCGCCGCCCAGCCGAGGACAGGTGGCATTGCGCCGGAAGCCCCCCCAATTACTATATTCTGGGGAGTCATTGGCTTCAGTATTACCGTATAGATGATCGCATAGCCGACGAATGTACCGAGTGTGAGCCACATGGTTAGGGGATTTACCAGCTCATGAAGAATCAGCAAACCCGCTCCACCTACCAACGCCAGGAAAAATAAAGTTTCGGGAGAAGTTACCTTCCCCCGTGGCAGCGGCCTCGCACGCGTGCGCGCCATGACTGCGTCGAGCTTTTGTTCCACCAGACAGTTTACTGCCGCGGCCGCACCCGCCACGAGCGCAATTCCTAGGGTACCGAATATCAGCGCGTTTAATGGAACCGCCCCGGGGACCGAGAGAAACATGCCGATAAATGCGGTAAATACGATGAGCGACACGACCCTCGGTTTGGTTAACCGATAAAATTCCTGCAAACGCGAAGCGGTTTGTTGCCAAGCCAACGTAGTAGCCATAATTGTCACCTCCTAATTCATCTGCCACAGGGACAGCCGCCTGCTTCTATCTCATAAAAACCAAACTACTGCAATTGCTATCCATTTACCGGCATCCGGCGTCCGGGAGAAAACCCGCGTCCCCGGGATATTCGTTCGTCTTAATGCTTTGAATCCGTTCCCATCGCATGTTCCAATTGAGATACCTTGAGTAACCGTTTGATATCTTTTGCCATGAGCGCAGGATCTGGATTCTTGGGAAAACGCATCATCAGGTTTCCTATAGGATCGATAAGGTATATGTGATCATGCCTTGAGGCTGTCGCGGGGAGCTGCGCGAGTATGTTGCTATCTTTCACATTAATCCGCCATGTGCCCTCGAATTCGCTCGCGATTTCAGGCGGGGGTGCTTCCGGGTCGTCAATCAGCCATACCCGTTCTACACGGTCCTTTTCCGTATTTTGTATCAACCGGACCTGACGCATGTAGTAGAGTTTTTTCCGGCAATACTCGTCGCACTTCCCCGAATCCACCGATATCAATGCCCATTTCCCGCGTAGGTCTCGTATACGAAAAATGGTATTATTGGATTGATTCAAACCATTCCCCGCCAAGGGCTTCACTTCGAGCAATTCACCATAATTTACGCTCTCAGGTCTCACTTCCCAAAAATAAAGCGTATAAGACGCGATAATCGGCGCACCCATCAATACCAACAACAGGATCATCGTACGCCTGCTTGTTCTAATTGCTTTTGGAGTGCTCTCGTTTGACACTTAACACCACATAAATAATCAATACCGCTAGCGCCATGGCAAACCATTGGAACGCATAACCTAGGTTCCTGCTGGCACCAGAGTCCGGCCGGACCCATTGCCGCACCAAACCGTCCTTTACATCATCCTGCTGCAATATCATCACGGGCTGCAACGTTAACCCGGTGGCGATGCGGTAGCGCTCCAGATCGAGATTTTCCCATACCTGGCCCGATACCAGTTCATCGGAAAGCTCGAGCGTTTTCTGTGTTGCGGATGTCGCAATCCCTGAAACCACCACCGTGCCATCGGGCACGGCTGCCTGCGGCAATTTCCTGCGATCACGGTCCGCAGCCGCCCAACCACGGTTTATCAAAACATGCATCGAACTTGTACCGATTTTTAGGGGAGTGATGATATGGTAGCCCGCCATTCCCTGATTTATCTTGTTATCCAGATAAATCGTATGTTTCGGTACATACACGCCGCTAACCTCGACATGCCGGTATTGCAAGTCCTCGAGCTTGACAGGCACCGCCGGCAACGCTACTGCAGGCTGCCTGGAGCGTAAATCAAGTTGCTCCTGCCTCGATTCCTTTTCCCGAGCTCGGGAAAGCTGCCAGTTACCAAGTTGCAACATAATTACTATCACTACCGCCGCAGTCGCTGTTGACCATAATCGCGGCGTAAATCTCCAGCCTGAAATAGTCATTGGATAGTGTGCAGAACTCGGCTAAACTTGTTCCTGAACCCTACAACTACCGGAATTGGCCTTGAAAATCGTCGTCGTACTATTTCTGTTCTTCATACTCGCCAGCTTGGCATCCGCTTTATATTACCTGGTCAAAGACAAGGGACAGGGTACGCGCACCGTCAGGTCCCTGACCTTTCGCATTGGTTTGTCAATGTTTCTCTTTGCCTTGCTGATGATAGGCACTTATCTAGGCTTCATCCCGCTTCAGTGATTCGCCGGACTTAAGGACGGCTACAAAAGCGCCGATTCCTCAAATCCGGGCGGACCGTCTATACCAGCCAATAGACGAAGATAAACAGCCCCAGCCAGACCACATCCACAAAGTGCCAGTACCAGGCGACCCCTTCAAAGCCAAAGTGATTCTCGGGCGTGAAGTGGCCCGCCATGACGCGAAACCATATCACCAGCAGCATGATGGAACCCAGCGTCACATGGAAACCGTGAAAACCGGTCAGCATGTAAAACGACGCACCATAGGCGCCGGTCGTCAGCTTGAGGTTGAGATCGGAGTAGGCATGGCCATATTCATACGCCTGCAGGCCGACAAACAGGAATCCCAGCGCAAACGTCAGAAACAAACCCAGCTTCAGCTGTCCGCGCTTGTTCAGCTTGAGTGCCCAGTGCGCCCAGGTAACCGTCACCCCCGACGTCAGCAGTATCAGGGTGTTGATGGCAGGGAGACCCCACGGCCCCATGGGCATGAACTTCTCGCGGATTCCGGGGCCGGCCGTGGGCCAGTCGCCCGTAAAATCTGGCCACAGCACTTTGTGCTCCAGATCGGCAAGCCAGGGAACCGAATAGATCCGCATGTAGTACAGTGCCCCGAAGAAGGCGGCAAAAAACATGACTTCGGAAAAAATGAACCAGGTCATTCCCCAGCGGAAAGACTGGCCTACCTGCGCGCTGAACTTGCCGCTCTCGCTCTCCCGCGCCACCGTGCGGAACCAGACAAAGCACATGTAGAAGAGAATGGCAAAGCCAATCGTGAGCAGCCCATAACCTATGGGTAGCCTGTTGACTGAGAATGCCGCGCCGAAACCCATGAATAACAGCGCTATCGACCCGGTCATCGGATAGGTCGATGGGGCCGGAACGTAATAATGACCGTGACCTGCTTCTTGGCTCATGTTGAATCTCCCGCGTATAATTAATTAATTTCTAACTTGTTACAAACTTAACCAGCAATAACACTCCCCCCACAAACAACGCCGCACCAATGATTCCGGCAATAATCACCTGCCCCATTGTCAGGGTTGCCGCATCATGATCATGATCGGTATGCTTCCGAACGCCAAAAAAAGCCCATGATACAGCCTTCATCGCTTGCATGAAGGTTCCCTTGGCCGGCCTGTCGCTGTTGTCTTTCAACTTTTATTCACACGGCTGCCTGTATCAGCCGCCTTGTCGCCACCAAGCTCAAAGAATGTGTACGAAATGGTCACGGTATCATAGTCAGCCGGAAAACCGGATTCAATCATGAATTGAACCGGCATCTGCCTTACCTCATTTGGTTTTAATACTTGCTTGCTGAAACAAAAACATTCAAGCTTCTTCAGGTACTTGGCTAGCAATTGGGGGCTGTAACTGGGTATTGCCTGGCCGTTTATTTCGCGATTTGAATTATTTCTTACTTCATACATTACCTGCACCAATTCACCAGGATGTATGCGCACAGTGGATTGCAGCGGTTTGAACTCCCAAGGCAGCCCGCGTGTATTGGCATCCAGCTGCACCGTCACCCAACGAGTGGTATCCACTTGCGTGTTTTCTGCCAGCGTATCCGCCTGCAGCAAATTATTGATACCTGTAACTTCACAAATCTTTTCATAAAACGGCACCAACGCAAAACCAAAACCAAACATGGCTACTGTAAAAATCAGTAGCTTCTTCATGACAATGGAATTGGATTGGATTACGTTCATTTCCAGTTCTTTATAATGACTGTAACAAAAAGACCCACTACGATTGCCAGCAGAATTAGCGCCGTTCTGATTGCTCCACGCTTCCTTCGTGCATTTTCTGCTGGCATATCGTAGCCGTTTATTACCTGACGACCGGGGGGGTCTCGAAGCTATGATAAGGTGCCGGTGACGGCAGTGTCCACTCCAGCGTAGTCGAACCTTCCCAAGGTTTCGCTGGAGCTTTCTCTCCGCCACGGATGCACTTCAGCACCACGACGAGAAATATCAACTGGCTCAAGCCAAACCCGAAAGCGCCAATACTGGAAATCATGTTGAAATCGGCGAATTGCAGCGCATAGTCGGGGACACGGCGCGGCATGCCCGCCAGTCCCAGGAAGTGCTGCACAAAAAAGGTGACATTGAAAAAGACCATTGACATCCAGAAATGCAATTTGCCCAGCTTCTCATCGTACATATGGCCAGTCCACTTTGGCAGCCAGTAGTACGCTCCGCCAAATATCGCGAACAACGCACCCGATACCAGCACATAGTGGAAGTGTGCGATGACATAGTAGGTATCCTGTACCTGAATATCTATCGGCACGATTGCGCAAACCACGCCGCTGAAACCGCCAATCGTAAACAGGAAAATGAAACCGATCGCAAACAGCATGGGTGTCTCGAAGGTCATGGCGCCACGCCACATGGTGGCGGTCCAATTGAATACCTTCACGCCGGTCGGGATGGCGATCAACATGGTCGCGTACATGAAGAACAGCTGCCCGGTGACCGGCATGCCGGCGGTGAACATGTGATGCGCCCAGACGATGCAGGACAGGATGGCGATGGAGGCGGTTGCGTAAACCATCGAGGAATAGCCGAACAATGGTTTGCGCGCAAATGTCGGGATGATTTCCGAGACAATGCCAAATGCCGGCAAGATCATGATGTAGACTTCCGGGTGCCCGAAGAACCAGAACACATGCTGGAATAACACCGGATCGCCGCCGCCCGCCGCATTAAAGAAGTTGGTGCCGAAATTGCGGTCAGTCAGCAGCATGGTAACGGCTCCCGCCAGCACCGGCATTACCATGACCAGCAGGTACGCTGTGATCAGCCAGGTCCAAACGAACAGCGGCATCTTCATCAGCGTCATGCCCGGCGCACGCATGTTGAGAATGGTGGTGATGATATTGATCGATCCCATGATGGAAGAAGCACCCATGATATGGAGGGCAAAGATCCCCATATCCATGCCCATGCCCATTTGCACCGACAACGGCGGATAAATTGTCCAGCCGCCCGCGGGCGCCCCGCCTGGCACAAAAAATGAAGCAATCAGCAACAATGCCGCCGGAGGCAGCAGCCAGAAGCTCCAGTTGTTCATGCGGGCGAAAGCCATGTCCGGCGCACCGATCATCATCGGTATCTGCCAGTTGGCAAAGCCCACAAACGCCGGCATGATGGCACCGAACACCATCACCAGGCCATGCATGGTGGTCAACTGATTAAAGAATTCCGGCTGGATGATCTGCAAGCCCGGTTGGAACAGTTCGGCCCGGATAGTCAGCGCCATCACGCCCCCGGTGAGGAACATGATGAAGCTGAACCAGAGATACATCGTGCCGATATCTTTGTGGTTGGTGGTGGTCAGCCAACGCATCATCCCGGTGGGGTGATGGTCGTGCGCGTGTGCAATGTCGTGATCGTGTACTGCTGCCATGGTTTCCTCCTCGATGCTATTTTCTGAGTTCGTTGATTTCGGATGGCTGCACTACGTCGCCTGTGGTATTGCCCCAGGCATTGCGCTCGTAGGTGACCACCGCCGCGATTTGTACATCCGACAGATGCTTGAAAGCCGCCATTGCCGTGCCGGTCTTTCCGTTCATTACTATGTTGATATGCTCGCCCTTGGGACCCGTGGCAATCTTCGATCCATCCAGCGCGGCAAACGTCCCCGGAACGCCCTTGCCATTAGCCTGGTGACAGGCAACACAGTTGCCGGCATAGACTTTCTCGCCTTCGGCTTTCAGCTCGTCCAGCGTGAAGGTCTTGTTGACGTCAACCGCCGCCACGGCGGATTTCTTCTTCTTTTCAGCCACCCACTGTGCGTATTTCTCCGGCTCCAGCGCTTCCACCACTATCGGCATGAAGCCGTGTTCCTTGCCGCAGAGTTCGGCGCACTGGCCGCGATAGGTGCCGGGCTTGTCCGCCGTGAACCAGGTGTCGCGTATGAAACCGGGAATGGCATCCTGCTTGACCCCCAGGGCCGGAACCCACCAGGCATGGATCACGTCGTTGGCCGTAAGCAGTATCCGTATCTTCTTGCCTGTCGGCACCACCAGGGGATTATCCACTTCCAGCAGGTAGTTCTCGCCCTTGGTTTCCTTGTTCTCCTGCTGCGCCCGGGGAGTGGACAATGCACTCAGGAAGCTGATGCCCTCCCCTTCGCCCGTAATATAGTCGTACCCCCATTTCCACTGGTAGCCGGTCGTCTTGATGGTGATATCCGGACTGGAGGTGTCTTTCATGGCGATGATGGTCTTGGTGGCCGGATAGGCCATGCCAACCAGGATGAAGAACGGGATGATGGTCCAGATGATCTCGACCGTGGTGCTGTGATGGAAATTCGCAGCTTTGTAACCCGCATCCTTGCGGTGCTTGAGCACCGAATAAAACATGGTGCCAAAAACGCCGATAAAGATCGCCAGGCATATCCATAAGGCCAGCGTATGCTGATCATATATCTGCCGGGCGATGATCGTCTGCGGCTCGGGCAAGTTCAACTGATAAGGATCCGCCGCCGCCATTGCCAGTCCGGAATACATGGCGAGCGTCAGAACTCCTGCCAGCGCTGCTGTTACTTTACTACTCATATTTCCCCCCACTTGATTACTGATGACAGTACGACCCAATAATAATTACAAAAACCCGATGTTAGGCCCGGCCTCGTGAGATGGTATCCAGATTATCCCTACTTAGACTGATACCCATGAGATATTCTCACGCACACAAAAAATATCTTCTCAACCTCTATTTCGCCAAAATAACCCTATTGCGAATGTCAGTAATTATGTTATTCTACGGCCTTATAGCGGCCGCAAAACACTAAGAATAAGAGGCAAGTCTATAAGTTCAAAGTTTCAACTAAAAAAATTCGGAAGCCTGTTTCTTAATTAAATCCAGGCAATGAAATTTTCTTGTTTGATGCGAATTCGGGATTGAAAAAAAGAGCGACAAACTCCACCCGGAAATGCAACCGTAATTTCGATGCCATGACTATGCTCTTCGACTATTTTTTAACCGAAAAGTATTTTCTCGCCGAACTATTTAATCTTCCTTATTCAGTCAAGTTACGGTTTTTCAAGAAATTATTGTCTTTCATTTCTTAAGCAATCAGAACTAATTCGTTCTGCATTAACAGCAATCTCCATGTGTCCAGCGCTGTTTTTTTATGCTGGGTGTCACAAATAAATCAGAACAAAATTCTACCACACGAAAATTGGGCGTACAAGAAAGAAACGCTTCTTGCTAACCAAAATTAATAATGCCCCTATTCTAAAAAGCAGTATTTTTCCCTCTTTAAAACAAGGTAATTTTACCCTATTTGAATTGTGGCGATTCCCATCTGGGAGGATAAGTTTATCCTCTCGCGAGCATCCATTTTTCTTCACGTCCTACCTTAATATTCCAAGGCAGAAGCTGAAGCAATCGTTTTCCGCATATTTCTCCAATCATGCTGCGCTCATGCGGCAACGCATATCAACGTACCCGCTGAGAGTGCCTCTCGCACCAATCGAGTTATTCTATTGTCAAATCCCTATTGTTGACGAGGTTATGGCAAACTGGTTATTTCGGTGGCATGATCTCGCCGGGTGCCGACAATCGCCCACATGGATAAAAACTCGCTCATCCATCCCGACCCCGGTGCTTGCCGCTTATGAAGAAATCATTCTCTTGACGAAGCTGCTGCACTCCGCCTATTATTGCCGTGTTTAAATACGGACCATATGATTTAGTTCTACTATTTAATGAGTTAGGAGGCATTAAATATTGGCCTGCCGATTCTTGAAAAGAACAAAAACACTGTCAGACGGTCTCCTGGATCGTGATGCTGTCCGGCTAAATACGCACATCACGCCCCTCACCGCATTGGATCGCAACCATAATGGCAAAGAGTACGCTCGATTCAACAACGCCGGGGAGCTTCTACGCCCAACCGACTATAGGGAGTGGGGTTTTGTTGGTTCCCGGTTACTCCAAAAGACATGAATGACGGCACACCAGCCTTCCCGGAATTTCATAATGTCTATATCGACCCCGCCAGGGGCCAATGAATGAGCGAAAACTTTCGGCTCGTGCAATAATTATCCGGTTTCCTCAACTTTTATCGGAACCTATTGGGGGTATAAAAATGGCAGAAACCGCGAGTATCATTAATGCAAGCGCAGCACCAGAGCTACAGACCTCAGCATGGCTCAACACCCCACGGCCGCTTACGCTTGCTGCATTGCGTGGCAAGGTGGTCGTTCTGCATACCTTTCAAATTTTCTGCCCAGGTTGCGTACAAGTCGGTATTCCGCAAGCCCAGAGAATATCCCAGGAGTTTGATCCTGACCGGGTTGCAGTGATCGGACTGCATACCGTCTTTGAGCATCATGCTGTAATGGGCCGTGACGCACTTGAGGTATTCGTGTACGAATATCGATTGCGCTTTCCCATCGGAATCGATAAATACGATGGGGAGCCGCAAGGTGTGCCCCTTACAATGCGCGCATACCAGATGCAGGGAACGCCCACCCTTATCCTGATCGACAAATCCGGGCGTATCCGCCTGCATAAGTTTGGGCATGTGAGCGATCTTTCGGTAGGATTCTCGATTGGCGCATTACTCTCCGAGGAGGTTGAAATCGATGAATCCGCGGCCACGCCCGCGGCAGCGGGGACAGGCAGCGGAAATACTGTTTGTGACGAAAACGGATGCAGCATCTGACAGGAAACCGGCTAGCCCGGCTTCCTGTCGTTATCGCCCGGCTTAACCCGCTCTGCAATGCCTGTAAGTAAACCGGCAGCCACTTGGCGCATGAGATCGGTGATGGCGTGAGTCAATTGCAGGCCGGCCTCAAGCCGGGTCTGACCAGCGGAAGTTATCTCATGATTGAATGCCGCAAGCGTCTCCTTTAATTGTGAACCAACCGAAGTCCCGTTGCGCTTCGCATGCGCGACCAAATCGTGTAAGGTTTCCGACACAACTTTCTGGGCGGTGGCAGCCGACGCCTGTACGATTTCAAGAAAAAGATTCTCCACGCTTTCAAGCTCGTTCCGCACACGGGTGAGTTCCTCACCGGAAAATTTTTGCGCGCGGCCTGTCGCTTCCTCTAAAGCCAGCTTCGACGCTTCGGCGAACTGTGCCAGCGCGGCATCCAGTCCGGCAACCGCATCGCGAACGGGCGTCAACGCTGTTTGCGCGTGGGCTGACTTATGTTGCAGTTCTTGCTGCGCGCCTTCTCGCACACCTTGCATTACCGCTGTCATGATACGCCTCAGGGATTCAATATCGCGGTTTTGCGTGCTGAGCGCTTTGACTGTCAGGTCTCGAACCGCCTGCTGAACATTATCCCCCTGTGCAATAGCGCCACGAACCTCGGCCTCGAGCGCCGCTATGTCGGCGGTTGCGTCATGAGCGGCCCGGCTTCCGGTTTTCTTCTGCATGGTAAATCCCTCCTTAAATGATGAATTGATGTTTGATTAGTTTCCCGGCTTGGGCCCGAGCCGGTCAAGGCCGCCCATGTAAGGCTGCAGGACCTTGGGAATCGACAGGCTCCCATCAGCATTTTGAAAGTTTTCAAGAATCGCCACCAACGTTCGACCTACCGCCAGCCCTGAGCCATTGAGGGTATGCAATAATTCCGGCTTGCCTTTTTCATTGCGGAAGCGCGCCTGCATGCGCCGGGCCTGAAATGCCTCGCAGTTACTGCATGATGAAATTTCGCGATAGGCGCTTTGCGCGGGCAACCATACTTCGATATCGTAAGTCTTGGCTGCTGAGAAGCCCATGTCGGCGGTACATAGCACCATTACGCGATAAGGCAGTTCCAGTTTTTGAAGAATCTTTTCGGCATGCCCGGTAAGCTCCTCCAGCGCTTCGTAGGATTGCCGGGGATGCACGATTTGCACGAGCTCCACCTTGTCGAACTGGTGCTGCCGAATCAACCCGCGCGTATCCTTGCCATAGCTGCCCGCTTCGGAACGGAAACATGGTGTATGCGCTGTAAACTTGATGGGAAGTGATTCGAGAGCGATGATCCGATCACGTACAATGTTAGTTAGCGGAACTTCGGCAGTAGGGATCAAATATAAGTTATCGTTCTCAGGCGTAAACAATGGATCGCCTGGTGACCCCCTCTGATAACTCTGATTCCTGGAAAGACGCTCCGTCGATATGAATCTTTGTCTGGGGATCTCGAACAAATCCTCCTTGAACTTAGGTAACTGCCCCGTGCCGCGCAGACTCTCCGAATTGACCAGATAGGGCACATACGCCTCGGTATAGCCATGCTCTCTTGTGTGCGTGTTCAGCATAAACTGCGCAAGTGCGCGATGAAGCAACGCAAGTCCGCCTGTCATCAGGCTGAAGCGCGCGCCGCTTAGTTTTACAGCAGCAGGGAAATCAAGGAAATCCATGCTCTCGCCGATGCTCACATGGTCTCTCACCGCAAACTCGAACGTGCGCGGCGTTCCCCAGCGGCGCACTTCCCGATTATCGGCTTCACTCGTGCCCTCGGGCACGCTGGTATGCGGCAGGTTGGGAATTTGCAGCAATATGTGCTGCAGGGCGGTTTGGATTTGTTCAAGCTGAGCTTCAGCCTGCTTCAGTTCATCGGCAAGATTATCCACCTCCGCCAGGATAGCGGTAACATTTTCACCTCTGCCTTTGGCATTGCCAATCTGCCTGGAGACGGCATTACGCCGCGCTTGCAGTTCCTGGGTGCGGGTCTGCAGCGTTTTTCGTTCTGCTTCCAGCGAGTTGAATTCCGCAGCTGGAAAAGTATGTCCGCGTTTGGCGAGAAGGCTAACAACGTTTTCCAGATCAGTGCGTAATACCTGAATATCTAACATGCAAACTCCAAAAAACGTGCCTTGTGCCGGGTCCTGATAAGGTGCAGCTGTCTACGGTATTTTCTTCGCCTGCTTGTCCAGCTCACGCAAATGCACCAGCTTTTCCGAAATTTTACCCTCCAACCCACGTACAGTCGGTTCGTAAAACCTAACCGCCGGCATACCTTCCGGAAAATAATTTTCCCCGGCGGCGTAAGCTTCCGGATCGTCATGAGCGTAGCGATACTCATGTCCATAGCCTAGCTCCTTCATCAACCTGGTGGGCGCATTCCGTAAATGCTCGGGGACACGATGTGACGGGTTGCTGCCTATGAAAGACCGGGCTTTATTATACGCAAGGTAGGCGGCATTGCTCTTCGGCGCGCAAGCAAGATATAGCGTTGCTTGCGCTAGGGCGAGCTCTCCCTCCGGACTTCCCAGCCGTTCGTAAGTCTCGATGGCATCGAGCGCAATCCGCAATGCGCGCGGATCAGCCAGGCCTATGTCCTCCACCGCCGCGCGAATCAACCGGCGTCCAATGTAAAGCGGATCGGCCCCACCGTCTATCATGCGGCACATCCAGTACAGTGCGGCATCGGGGCTGGAACCGCGGAGCGATTTATGCAGCGCTGAGATCTGATCGTAAAATTCATCACCGCCTTTATCAAAGCGGCGCGTTCCGCGGGAGAGCGTGCTACCGACATAATCCGCTGCTATTTCAGTAACTCCGGCGATGGCTGCCGCGGTTTTTATTTGTTCCAGCAAATTGAGCAAGCGCCGCGCATCGCCATCCGCATATCCGATCAATAAACGTCTGGCGTCCTCGGTAAATCTTAATCCCTGCAATGCCATATTGATCGCTCGTTCAAACAGGATTGAGAGATCGTCTTCAGACAAAGCGGCAAGCACGTAAACCTGCGCGCGCGACAATAGTGCATTGTTGACTTCAAACGAAGGATTCTCGGTGGTAGCACCGACGAATGTCACCAGGCCCTGCTCGACATACGGCAGAAACGCATCTTGCTGCGACTTGTTGAAGCGATGCACCTCGTCCACGAACAGAATGGTGTGGCGGCCCGATTGTTGCAATATGGATTGCGCTCGTTCTATCGCATCACGGATATCCTTGACGCCCGACAATACCGCCGACAGCGCAATGAACTCGGCGTCAAATGCCTGCGCCATAAGCCGCGCCAACGTAGTTTTGCCGGTACCAGGCGGTCCCCACAATATCATTGAATGAGGCTTGCCGGATTCAAACGCGAGCCGCAATGGCCTGCCCGCGCCAAGCAGGTGCGACTGCCCCACAACGTCTCCCAGTTCTTGAGGACGCAATCGTTCCGCGAGCGGAGCTGCAGGCTCCCGCTTTTCGAACAAATCAATCACTGATTACGTCCACCCCTTCAGGGGGAGTAAACTTGAACAACTCTGACGAGAGCCTGGGGTTTTGTTCCATCCGGGAAAACGTAAGCACCGTCGTCTGACCAAAATTATCGTGCAACTCCATTGCTTTCAATCCGCCCGCAGGGGTGAATCCCAGACGCACCCATTCAAAAGTCCCCTCCTTGGTTCTGGGTTTTGCTTCGAGCCATTCCGTATCCCCCTGTGATCCGATTTCAGTCAAATCAAAATCGGCCTCGATATTGCTGCTGCCCGCGAGCAACGCGGCGGGACTGGTACCGATAGCGAGATCCAGCTTGCGTACCGTCACCTGATCAAGATCGCGATCGTAAAACCATATCCGGGCGCCATCCCCGACTATCAATTGCTCATAAGGTTTTTCGTATACCCACCGGAATTTACCAGGACGCTCGAATTGCATGGTGCCGCCGCCTCTTTGCACCACGCGCATATTTTTGTCCAGGACCGTCTGCACAAACGTCGCGCGAACGGTACGCGTATCCTGGACAAAAGTCTTGAGACTGCTAAGCGCCCCTGCCTCCGCAATGGAAGTAAACAAGGAAAGCAGCAGCAAGAAATAGGATCGTTCTAGAAAATTCATATGTTTCTCGATAGTATTGAGCAAGCGACACGCATCGATAAGAGTCTCCGAAAGAAGCCACAATTTACTCTGCGCGTGCATTCAATGCGCCCATCATGGCACGTAATCCCGACTTTATCGAGATTGCTACTGCGATTTTACCGGCTTCTGCCGTTATCAGGGCGGATAAAACGCCTTGACCCGATGTCATCACAGGAGCACCGGTTCGCCTGAAGATCATCCGTCCAATTCGAGTGTCTTATACAGATACTATTGTTTTATGCCTGATTAAAAGATTACAGGAAAAACCACAATGTATTTGTGGGAACTACATGAAAGTATCAAAGTCTAAACTACGCTTGCGGATTTATTTCGCTGCTAAAAGTTGATAGAATTTTCAATTATTGGTAACAAGGAGGTAATCAAAATGGCAACAACACTGGGAACATCAGGCAGCCATGCCGGGTCGAGCGGACGCGACTACGACATGTCGCTGTGGTACGACTCAAGGTGGTACAAATTCGGGCTGATCACGATGCTTGGAGTAGCGATATTCTGGATCTGGTTTCAGCGGACGTTTGCCTACTCGCACGGCATGGACTCGATGGAGCCGGAATTCGAGAAGGTATGGATGGGGTTGTGGCGGGTGCACATGATCGTGATGCCGATTTTTGCGCTGGTCACGTGGGGATGGATCTGGAAGACACGCGACACCAACCTGGACAACCTGGACCCCAAGCTGGAAATCAAGCGTTACTTTTACTGGATGATGTGGCTGGGCGTCTACCTGTTTGGCGTGTACTGGGGTGGCAGCTTCTTCACCGAGCAGGATGCCTCCTGGCACCAGGTCATCATCCGCGACACCAGCTTCACCCCGAGCCATGTAGTCGTGTTTTATGGCTCCTTCCCGATGTACATCGTCTGTGGCGTGGCCAGCTACCTGTATGCCATGACCCGTCTGCCGCTGTACGCCCGGGGCACCTCGTTCCCGCTGGTCATGGCCATTGCCGGACCGCTCATGATCCTGCCGAACGTAGGCTTGAACGAATGGGGCCATGCCTTCTGGTTCATGGAAGAACTGTTTAGCGCACCGCTGCATTGGGGCTTTGTGATACTGGGCTGGTCGGGGCTGTTTGCCGGGGGCATTGCGGCACAGATCATCACCCGCTACTCCAACCTGACCGACGTCGTCTGGAACGGACAGAGCAAAGTCATCCTCAACAACCGGATCGTACCGTAACGGCTGATCCTGAGAGACCCTGGTAGGGCTGGCCGCCCTGCTCCTGCAAGATGGGGGAGCGGGGCGGTATCATTTGTGGCACAGTCAGCGCCAAAAAAGACTGGATCGGTCACAAGCAGCAAGCAACGAAGTTGCATAGCAATTCATCCGCGACGCTCAAAATCCTGCATGGCGGCAATTGGAATAATTCTAATCACTCCGCGTCGCAGGAACGAGCACTTCCCGGTTACCGTTGGTTTGCATGGCCGAAACAAGCCCGGCGCGCTCCATCTCCTCAATTAACCGCGCAGCCCGGTTATAACCGATACGCAAGTGTCGTTGCACCAGCGAGATCGAGGCGCGACGCGACTTGAGCACCATCGCGACGGCTTCGTCGTAAAGTGGATCAGCTTCACCGCTTTCCTGTCCGGCCACGCCATTACTTTCGCCTGTATTGCCGCCACTTTCTTCTTCGATTGAGTTAAGCACTCCATCCACATAGCGCGGCTCGCCATGTTCCTTGAGATATTCCACCACACGATGCACCTCCTGATCGGCGACAAAAGCACCATGTACCCGCTGTGGATAGCCGCTGCCAGGTGGCAAATAAAGCATATCCCCCTGCCCCAGCAGCGCTTCCGCCCCCATCTGATCGAGTATGGTGCGTGAGTCCACCTTACTCGATACCTGAAATGCTACCCGCGTCGGAATATTGGCCTTGATCAACCCAGTGATCACGTCCACCGAGGGGCGTTGCGTGGCGAGCAGCAAATGCACGCCTGCGGCACGGGCTTTTTGCGCAAGTCTTGCGATTAATTCCTCGACTTTCTTGCCCACCACCATCATCAAGTCTGCCAACTCGTCTATGACCACCACAATCAGCGGCATTTCCTCCAGTGGCTCAGGCGCATCCGGCGTCAGGCTGAACGGATTGACAAGCGGCTTATCGTTCTTGATGGCATCGCGGATTTTTTGATTGTAACCGCCGAGATTACGCACGCCCAGCGACGACATCAGCTTGTAACGGCGCTCCATCTCGGCCACGCACCAGCGCAACGCACTCGCCGCCTGCCGCATATCGGTCACCACAGGCGCCAGCAGATGGGGAATGCCTTCGTATACGGACAGCTCAAGCATTTTCGGATCCACCAGAATCAGGCGCACCTGCTCGGGCGTCGCCTTGTAGATGAGACTCAGGATCATGGCATTGATCGCCACCGATTTACCCGATCCTGTCGTTCCAGCTACCAGTACGTGCGGCATTCTGCCCAGATCGGCCACCACCGGATGTCCGCCAATATCCTTGCCTAACGCGATAGTCAGGGGTGACCCCATGTCGGAATATGCCTGCGAACTGAGGATTTCCGACAGGCGGACCACCTGCCGTTTGGGATTGGGGATTTCCAGACCCATGCTGGTCTTGCCGGGGATGGTTTCGACCACGCGTATACTCACCACAGACAGGGAACGTGCCAGATCTTTCACCAGATTGAGGATCTGATTGCCCTTCACGCCTATTGCCGGCTCGATCTCGTAGCGGGTAATGACCGGGCCGGGATAAGCCGCCACCACTTTGACCTCGACGCCAAAATCGATCAGCTTGCGTTCAATCAGGCGGGACGTAAATTCAAGCGTGTCTGTCGACAGCATTTCCACATCCTTGGGCGGCTCATCCAGCAGATGCAGCGGCGGCAAGGGAGAATCGGGCAAATCGACAAACAGAGGCGTCTGTTTCTCTTTGATGACACGTGACGACTTGAGAATGATGGTGGCCGGGGGCTCAATATGCAAAGGCGGGTTTTCGTGGAAGCGCTTCTTGCCGACCTCCACCAATTCATCGCGCTTGATTGCCGAAACAACGCCTGCGCGCCGGTCTTGCCAATCCTCCCAGCTGCGCCGGGTAAACAACCAGGTACCCTCAATCAATGCCCCCAGTCTCTCAGCGAAGCGCACCCACGACAGGCCGGTAAACAAGCTGAATCCGATCGCCATCAATATCAGCAACGCCAGAGTCGCACCCGTGAAACCCAGCATTTGCGACAGATTCTGGTTGATTAGCTGACCCAGCACGCCTCCCGGAGCCTGTGGCAGCATTATTTTGAGTGTATAAAACCGCAGCGCTTCAAATCCGCTGCTGGCGGCCAGCAACACCGCGAAACCAGCGGCTGAAACAAATAATGGACGGCGATCAAATATCCCCACGGCATCAATACGATGATAGCTCCATGCCACCAGATAAAGGAAAAACAGCACCCACCACCAAGCGGAAGCGCCAAACAGATACAGCAGCAAATCCGCGAGCCACGCGCCAGCAGTTCCTCCAGGGTTAAGGGGGGAGCGGTCACCACTATGCGACCAGCCAGGGTCGGCACGATCATAACCATAGAATATCAGCACCAGATAAAGCACCACACCCAGCAGGGCGAGTCCGCAGGATTCGCGCAATAGCCTGACGATCCTCGACGGCAGGGGATTGGACCCCGGCTTTTTTGCCATTGGCTTGTTGACAAAGCTCATGAATAGTATTGAGGAAACAGAAACAAGGGGCACTAGGTCTGATTATATAGAGTTAGCGCAGAGGGAAAAAGCAAACTACGACGAAATCCTATCCGGCCCGAATTTACGAGATAGTAGCAGGGATGTTTGTACGAATACCATCGCCCACTGGCAAATTCAGGCACGCGCGCCTTCAGCGAGTCTCTGGTCCAGCAACTCGATCCAGTGACTGACTGGTAATGTTGTCCCGCTTTGGATATGCATAAGGCAACCTATGTTGGCGGTAGCCACACATGTGGGACTGCCTGATTCCAATGCAGTCACCTTATTTTTCAAGAGCTGTTGCGATAGCTCCGGTTGCAGAATGGAGTAGGTCCCGGCCGATCCGCAGCAAAGATGGGCATCCGGCACAATGGTCAATTCGAAACCCGCGGCAATCAGAATCCTTTCGATTACACCGCGAATCTGCATGCCGTGTTGCAACGTACAGGGAGAATGAAAGGCAGGCTTTGATTTTTCTGTGCCGGCCGGCAAGTTGTTGATGAAAGCTTCCAATGTCCGGGTCTCGGCTTCGAGTATTTCGCTGATATCTTTACACAACTCCGATATACGTGCCGCCTTTTCCGCATAGGCCGGATCATGACGCAACAAGTGGCCATATTCTTTCACCGTCACGCCGCAACCGCTGGCAGTCATGACGATTGCTTCCACTCCTCCCTTTTCCGGCCCGACATTAATTCTCCTTTCGTTCCCCACATATGGCCACCAGGCGTCCACATTGCGGCGCATGTAATCCAACCCCTCCTGCTGGGCATTGAGATGGTACGAAACCGCGCCACAGCAACCCGCGTTTTCCGCTTTGATCAGGGATATACCCAGGTTGTCCAGTACCCGCGCGGTAGCCGCATTGATATTGGGGGCCAGTGCCGGCTGCACGCAGCCTTCGAGTACCAGCATCTTGCGTGCATGACGAACGGGGGGCCATGTTCCTGCAAGCGGCCTCTCTTTAGCTTCCGGCGGTATTGAATCTTTCAGGCTGCCCGGAAGCAATGGACGAATGCCTCGCCCCAGTTTCAATAGCGACGCAAACACCTTGGAGTTAGGCAAGGTCTGGCGCAGTGCGTACCGCATGGCACCCGCCGCCGCACCGCGCCCCACCTTCTTTTCAACGATGCCACGACCAATATCCACCAGCCGCCCATAGCGCACGCCGGATGGGCAAACTGTCTCGCACGCGCGGCAAGTGAGGCAACGGTCAAGATGCAGCTGGGTTTTTTGCGTAACCGGCTCACCTTCCAACATCTGTTTCATCAGGTAGATGCGGCCGCGCGGGCTATCCAGCTCATCGCCCAGCAGCTGATAGGTCGGGCAGGTGGCAAGACAGAAGCCGCAATGCACACAAGTCCGCAATATCGCGTCGGCTTCCTGCCCTTCGGGAGAATCCTTGATGAAATCGGCAAGCTTGGTTTGCACTATCCTAAATCCGGCAGTTGATCGCTCATTTTTTTATTTAATGCAGCAGTGCAGAAAGACTTTCTTAGAGCCACTTGATCTCCAACGTGATGATAAGGTTGTTATAACCCGGACTTGAGATATCAATATTGAGGATACATGCGGCCAGGATTGAATATCCCCATGGGATCGAATTTCTCCTTTAAACGCCGGTGTATAACCATCATCGCAGGTTCAAGAGGATGAAATACGTCAGCGCATGATTCGTGGCTGCGAAATAGTGTAGCGTGTCCGCCCGCGGCTTTCGCGATCTTGCGCACAACAACGCCGTCGAACCCTGACTCACCTGCCCACCAGCGCAGTGCGCCGCCCCACTCCATCAACTGCTTCCCCGGTAGCGGCAGTGGCGGAGCCGTCGATTTTATGGATAGGCGCCAGAAGGATTTTCCGGATTGAAAAAAAGAATGTGACTGTTCGCGTATCGATTCCCAGAAAGCCGCTCCGTCAACGATTTCATCGCCTCCCAGTTTCGCATGCGCTGCACGCACTGCAGGTTCGGCGCCAGAGAGTCTCACAGCAAGTTCGCCATCGTAAAAACAGGTCGCGGAAACCGGCAGCGGCTTGCCTGCCCAACGATTCATCCTGTCTATGGCCTCAGCTTCCGTCATGGCCATCCGTAGCGTGATTTCCATTGGCGGTAGCGGCAGCACCTTGAACGAAACTTCCAGCAACAAGCCCAGCGTCCCCATCGATCCCGTCATCAAACGCGAGATATCATAGCCCGCGACATTTTTCATGACCTGTCCGCCAAAACGCAGATCATCTCCTCTGCCGTCAAGCATGCGTACTCCCAGCACAAAGTCGCGCACCGCTCCGGCGGCTGCCCGGCGTGGACCCGACAGGCCAGTCGCGACACAACCGCCCAGCGTAGCGGCAGGTAAAAAATGCGGCGGCTCGAACGCCATCATTTGACCATGCTTGCACAGCTCGGTTTCGAGATCGGCCAAACGAGTGCCGGCGCGGGCAGTCAACACCAGTTCGGTCGGCTCATAATCCACGATTCCCGCATAAGCGCTCGCGTCAAGAACACGTTCATTCCGTCCCATAACGCGATTACCGTAGAAATCCTTGCTGCCCCCGCTGCGTATACGCAGCGTTGCCTTATCCGCGGCGGCAGCGCGGATAAGGCCGGTAAATTGATCGATGATAGATTGCATATTTACATTGAATCACTTACGGCCCGTCGGATTTTAAGAATCAAAGCACAAAAGTGACTGGGTGAGGATAGATTGTACGATTTTGAAGGCCAATAATTGATCGATTAGCCGAATAAGCGGTGAAACAGGGGCCGCCCGATGCTTTTGGCCTCGGCTGTTGCAACCGATTTCCCTTACGTTCGAGAGGCAGTCCCGGGATGCAGATTAACCCGTTTCTCAAAATCTTGGCAATTCAGGAAATTTGTCTTCACCCCGATGCACGTGCATGGCGCCATGTTCGGCGCAACGGCGCAGGGTCGGTACGGCTTTTCCGGGATTCAAAAGTGCGTCAGGATCGAATGCCGCTTTTACCGCATGAAATGTTTCAAGCTCCCCGGCCTTGAATTGTGAGCACATCTGATTGATTTTTTCGATACCGACGCCGTGCTCGCCCGTAATGCTTCCCCCGGCCTGGATGCACATCTGGAGTATTTTTGCGCCAAATTCCTCGGTCAGCTCCAGTTCGCCGGGCCGATTGGCATCGTAAAGAATCAGCGGATGCAGATTGCCATCGCCCGCGTGAAAGACATTCATGCAACGCAGACCGTATCCGGCGGAAAGGGTTTCAATTCCACTCAACACCTGCGCAAGCTTGCTGCGCGGAATAGTCCCGTCCATGCAGTAGTAATCAGGTGAAATACGACCTGCGGCCGGAAAGGCCGCTTTACGACCAGCCCAGAACTTGAGCCGTTCAGCTTCGTCGCGAGAAGCTCTGATTTCGGTTGCGCCACTCCTGTTCATGATCTCGCCAATACGCCGGATTTCCTCCGCCACTTCCTCCATCGAACCGTCGGATTCGCATAACAGGATCGCCTCCGCCTCAAGATTGTATCCTGCGTGGATATACCCCTCCACTGCGTGCGTGGCGATTTTATCCATTATCTCCATGCCGGCCGGAATAATGCCGGCACCAATCACATTCGCTACCGCATTGCCCGCCTTCCGTATGTCGTCAAATGCCGCCATGACGACTTGCGCTTTTTCCGGTCTGGGCAGGAGTTTTACAGTGACTTCGGTAACGATACCCAGCATGCCTTCACTGCCGGTCATGAGCGCCAGCAGGTCGTAGCCCGGGGAATCCAAGCCCTCTCCACCCACTTCGAGAACATCACCCTCAATGGTCATCACCCGCAATTTGAGGATATTGTGCACCGTGAGCCCATACTTCAGACAGTGCACGCCCCCGGAATTTTCCGCCACGTTGCCGCCAATGGAGCAGGCTATCTGCGACGAGGGGTCAGGTGCGTAGTACAGGCCATGGGGTGCCGCCGCTTCGCTGATGGCAAGGTTGCGCACCCCCGGTTGCACCCGGGCGATACGTGCGGCCGGATCGATTTCCAGTATGCGCTTCAATTTGGCAAGCGACAGAAGAACGCCTTCCGCATGGGGCAGCGCGCCGCCGGACAGACCAGTGCCCGCGCCACGTGCCACAACCGGGGTTTTCGATACGTGACAGATCTGCAGAACTTCGGCCACTTCCTCTTCAGTTTCCGGCAACACCACAATCATGGGCGTTTGCCGGTATGCCGATAGACCGTCGCACTCATACGGCCGCAGATCTTCACTCTCATGGAGCACCGCGTGCTGCGGAAGAAATGCGCGCAGCCGGGTAACAAGTTCAAGAGGTTTCATAGCTCAACAGTCCGATTCCCATTCGCCGAATCCGGTTTATTGGATTTTGATTGAATCTCATGATTCGCCAATCTTTCCAAAGCCTGCACCAAAGCTGAACTATCCAATTTTGCGCCATCGTAAGCGACACAGGCATTGAACAGCTCCTGGGTAGCGGCAGTATTAGGTAAACTCACGCCCATCGCGCGCGCGCCGGAAAGCGCGATATTCAAATCCTTTTGATGCAGTTCAATGCGAAATCCCGGATTGAATGCGCGCTCGATCATGCGTCCGCCATGCACCTCCAGGACGCGCGACGCGGCGAATCCGCCCATCAGGGCTTGACGCACCCTGGCAGGGTCGACGCCGGCCCTGGATGCAAACAACAACGCCTCACCCACGGCCTCGATAGTGAGCGCAACGATGATCTGATTGGCAATCTTGCAAGTCTGACCGGCGCCATTATCCCCGATCAAGGTAACGCTTTTGCCCATTAACTCAAGGACAGGCTTCACTTTCTCAAATACCGTTTCCGTGGCCCCCGCCATAATGGTAAGGGTGGCATTCTTCGCGCCTATATCACCCCCCGACACGGGGGCATCCACATAATCACAACCGAGCTGGTTGATCCTGGCGGCAAATACCCGGGTCTCAATGGGAGAAATGGAACTCATGTCCACCACGATCTTGCCTGGCGTCAATCCCTGTGCCAAGCCATTCCCACCGAATAATACGCTCTCCACATCCGGGGTGTCGGGCAGCATGGTAATAATGATTTCAGCATTTTGCGCCACTTCTCGGGGTGAAAAACAAGCCTCGCCCCGTTGCTCGAGCAATTCTTGCGGCACGCCGCTACGCGAATACAGAAACAACGCGTGCCCGCCATTGATAAGATGCCCGGCCATAGGCTTGCCCATGATGCCAAGACCAATAAAACCAATATTCATCACATTGTGCTCATCAATGCGCTAAATGCCGGACCGGCTAGCGCATTCCGGCTTGTCATCCCGATTTCCGGATTTTCTCATGCATCCGGGTGACACTAGCAAACTTTATCGATATCCCACTGACTAACACAGCTACCGTAGCTCAGAAACATGCGCATAAGCCTTTGAAAAAACCAAAATCAGGTTGAAAATAATTTATCATTCACTATATTTTCGAGGAACCGGAATGACCGAATTTCAGTACGATATATATAACCTCATCCATGACAGAACGATTGTCAGTCAGCAGGGCGCCTTCGCCCGGAACTTGATAAGGACCCACTTTGAGATGGTGAAAGGTTGAGCCGGCAACCTGTAGTCATCATCGGTAGCGGACTCGCGGGATATACCGTGGCTCGAGAATTTCGTAAGCTGGACGCTGAAACATCCATCCAGATCATTTCCGCGGATCATGGCGGATTCTACTCCAAGCCTATGCTGTCAAATGCCCTGGCTACGGGTAAAACGCCGCTATCCATACTCAATGCCAACGCGGAAAAAATGGCCGAGCAGCTGAAGATGACAATTCGGTCGCATAGTCGCGTAACGGCCATTGACCCTTCCAGCAAGAGCGTGACCTTGCCAGAGGGAGAAAAACTTCCTTACAGTCAACTCATTCTGGCCCTGGGAGCTGATCCCATCCGTCTGCCGCTGCAGGGGGACGGGGTTGACGCGATTCTGTCGGTAAACGATCTCGACGACTATCACCAGCTGTGCACTGCACTACGGGGAAAGAAAGATGTGACCATTCTGGGCGCGGGGCTGATCGGCTGCGAATTTGCCAATGATCTGGCGGTAGCGGGTTACCGGGTACGCGTTATCGATATCAGCGCACGTCCTCTGGGACGGCTTCTGCCGCAGGCCGGTGGCACCTTCATGCAGCATCGGCTGGAGGCTATTGGTATCACTTTTCATTTGGGGACGGCGACACAATGCGTGGAACGAATTCACGAAAGCCTGCGCTTGACGCTCGACAATGGGGAAATCATACAAACAGATGTCTTGCTTTCCGCCATAGGATTGCGCCCGCGCATTGCCCTGGCGGAAGCAGCCGGCATTAAAGTGAATCGGGGCATTGTGGTGAGCCGTTCGCTACAAACCCGGTACGCGGATATTTATGCGCTCGGTGATTGTGCCGAAGTGGAGGGCAGGGTACTACCTTTCGTCATGCCGATCATGCATGCCGCACGTGGCCTTGCGGCAACGCTTGCCCGGACGCCAACTCTGGTCCGGTATCCCGCGATGCCCGTGGTGGTTAAGACCCCCGCCTGCGCAACCGTCGTCTCACCTCCCGACCCTGATGCGCGGGGTGAATGGCGGATAGAGGAAAGCGAAAACGGCGTGAAGGCATTATTTCAAAGTGCGGATGGCAAACTGCTGGGCTATGCGCTGCTGGGTACGGCAACCAGGGAAAAGAATTTGCTCGCAACGCAGTTACCGGCAGTGATGGAATAAGCCTGCCCGCTCATCGGGAAGCAGCAGGTTCCGTGGTCCGCCCCAAAGGCAAATGCTTCTTCATTATTCCCGGCCTGGCGCGGCGCCCCGGAAACATTTGACCCCCATCATGCGTGCGATACCCAATCCCCGCCACGCTTCATATTCAAGCCTTGGGGCTAAGACCTGTCAAACCGTCCAGATCAGTATCCCTTCGAGCGCATGCAGGAAGCATAAGCGGCCTGGTACTCGGCATCGTGAGACTTGGTCTCGTTAAGTCCATAGAGGCTTCCCCCCGCCGCGCCGGCTACGCCGCCAATAGCGGCTCCTTTCCCCGCGCCTTTTCCTCCACCCGCAATGGCGCCGCCGGCCGCACCTACAGCCGCGCCAATAGCGGCACCCAGCGCGGCATTCTTGAGTACCTCTTCGGTTTTGCTATTTACCTCTTCGCTCGCATACCGGTTGCATTCTGCCATAACAGCCTGCGAGGGATACGCCGGTTGGGCTGGATGCACTACCGGGGGAGGAGGGTATGCAACTTGCGGGGGACTGGGCACGCGGGCAGGCCGTTGCGGCTCCGCGGCGGGGGGCGTGGCTTTCCCCGCCTCGGCTGCAGGAGTCTCGCTGGTTTGCGCCGACTGGGAATCGGGTAACCCGGGTTTGGAATCTCGCCCTACAAAGAGCATTGTGGCGGCTGCGGTTGCACCTACCAATAGTATTCCAATCGTTGCGAGCTTCCAGGTGTTAAGGGATTCATTCGACATCTACATTCTCCTTCTGAGAAATACTTTGCCATCTGGTACTTGCCCAGCGACCCCACGGGTAGCTGTAATGGCGCGATCCTGACTGCCTTTTTAATCTGCTTTACCCTTACCATGGCCACGAGCCTTGCCGCCATGCTCCTTGTCATGACCACCCGCCTTGCCACCATGTTCCTTGTCATGGCCATAAGCCTTGCCGCCAGCTCCACCATGATCCTTACCATGACCACGTCCATCGTCATCCTGATTTCTCAGATCCGCACGGTCTTTACCTTTGGTTGCACCGGTGGACCATTGCGCATTCGAGTTCTCGCTTCCTTGCTGACTCCGGTGTTCAAAGGCCTTCCCACCGCGCTTCCCGTCCCCGCCCACGCCATCCTGCTGGGCGCCGGTCCCTTGCTGCGCCAGCACCGGGCTGCCATAACCAAGAGCAATACCCGCCAACAATACCACTAAACTGACTTTGCGCATGTCCATCTCCTTTTTGCAGTTATGAAGCATCTATCCGTTTTAGAAAAATTTATCGACATATCTCATTCACCATACCCCTCACCCGTTGGTAACTCGTAAGGCCATTATTCCAATCGAAATCCTGAAAGCAAATCCATTTACCGCCCGTGGCGCAAAGACACTCAAGCCTAAATTCTAGAGCTTTCCATCTTACCTACTTTAGTAGCAATCACCATAGTACTTAAGTACATCCTTGCATCCTGAGAGGCTAATATCTTTTCAAAATTTTACCGCTTGGAGGTGGTGGCGGCGGAATGCCCGGAGGGGGCGGGGGGGGCGGCGGCAACGTTCCTCCCTGTATCCCCGTTGCAGGCGGATAAGTTGGATTAGGCGCGCCCATATATCGGTTATAACCGTTCAAGGAAGAATCATTGATCTGACCGGATACCGGGACGCGATGACCTCTGGCATACATGCATTGGGTATAGCCCGTATCGTAACGTTGCTGACTGATATTGCCTGACGCACCGGCGGTATTTGTTCCGGCCAAACCTCCCGCCAAGAGCCCGGTACCCGCACCGATAGCAGCACCACGCCCACCTCCCAAAGCCGCGCCCGCTGCCGCGCCCAGCCCGGCGCCGACGGCGGCGCTTCCAACTCCGCTGGTGATCGAAGCCCGGTTCGGCGTCATACCCCCGACTTGTTCGTAAGCAAATTGCCTACAGTAGTAATCGTCGTAACGAAATTCATCAAAACTTCTGCCAGACCCCGGCAAGGCCATAATACTTGGGCCGGTGGGTATGCTTGCACACCCCGCCAGCAAAGATATCGCCAGCAAAGCGCATAATTTGATTATTTTCGGCATCATGGCGGGCTTACCTATTGAGCAGGCTGGGGAGAAACCTGCAGCCAGCCGCCGGGGCAGTTTTTGATGTAGGGATAGTAGCCTTCCGGATTGCGGCAATAGTGCCAATAGTTGGCGGCCTGAACCTGGGGCTGGGCTTGTATAATCTGTGGTTGCTGCTGGACATAAACCGGTGGTGCCGCCTGCACCGCAACGGCAGGCGCATACCCGTAATTTGGTGCATATCCATAATTAGGCGCGTATCCATAAGAAGGGGCTCTGCCACCATAATAGCCCAAACCATAACCCAGCAATCCCATCCCGAGTGCTAACCCATACCCCCCATATCCCCCGCCCCCATAGTGGCGATGGTGACCATGGTGGTGATGACCGTGATGGCCATGGCCTCTGCCGGCCCATACCGAGCTGGCAGGAAAGGTTCCGAGCAGAATGAGCGCAAGGCACATTAATCTGATTTTTTTCATGCGGGCCTCCATATTTATGGCTACGTTTAATTGCGCGGAGAACCAATTTAGTAAGCATTTTTCTCTGCAGCTATGGTGATATAACGCACCAGCACCGGAATTGGTTGTCACCCTGGTTACATAGACTAAAAAAATAATTTCCAGAGCAACCCTTACTGAGCTCTTTCCTTAACCCGAGTTGAATTCATATAAGATCCAGGAGTTTGAAATCCTACCGGCCAGACTTTTGGCCGGTGGTCTTATATCGGGATTCAGCCGCGCCGCGATTTACAAAGTCTCAGAAACCCTATAATAGAACGCCAATCCGTTGGCAAGAATAAAGCCGGGGTAAATCGTAAAAAATCATGTACGTTACGACAACCGATGCGCTGCTTGATACGTTATATCAAGATGATCCTGGAGAATGACATCTGGGCGATCCAGCTCATCGGTCAACCAGGTGTGGGATATCCTGACTTCATATGAACCGCGACTGCGGAATGGAGACTTACATGAAAAAAATCAGATTAATGTGCCTTGCGCTCATTCTGCTCGGAGCCTTTCCTGCAACCACCGTATGGGCTAACGGGAGGGGCCATCATCACGGAGGAGGCTTTGGATGGGGATTGGGGCTGGGGCTGTTGGGCGGCTATGGCCTGGGTTACTACGGCAGGATACCCTATCTCCCCTATTACGGGTACCCGCCTGCATATCGCTTTGCACCCTATGGGTATGGTTACGGGTATGGACCTGGCTATGGGTATGGATATGGACCTGGCTATGGTTATGCGCCATACGGGTATGGGTACCCGCCTGTTATGACGGTACCTTCAGCCCCACCCGTTTATATTCAGCAGCAGCCACAGGTGATACAGACCCAGCCAATAGCACCGCCAGCTCAAGCCAACTATTGGCATTATTGCCGCAAGCCGGAAGGTTACTATCCCTACATCAAAAACTGCCCTGACGGCTGGCTGCAGGTCGCCCCACAGCCTGCTCAATAAGCAATATATACAATATAGCCGCACCGTCACCGCCCCAAGTGACGGTGCACTGAGCTGACCGGGGCCAGCGAAGGTCTTGCCGTGCACAATCACGAGCGTTTGCGCCTTACCTTCGGACGCTGTGACTCCTGGCAAGCGCGGCGATAAGCCAGCAAGGTCTGATGAGCGCGACCCAATACGCTGTCGTGCGGATAATTACCTGTCTCGTCCGCCATGCCGGCCGGGAAACCAGTGAGCAGCTGCACGCCTTCGCTCGCATGCTCCGCAGTGTAAATATGGAATAAATTTCCGGCAACTGCCTCGACCACCTTGCGCTCCAGCATCAGGTGCCGGCGGTTGCGGGCTGGAATCAGTACGCCATGACTGCCATCCAGTCCGGCTGTCTCGCAGACGCTGAAATAGCCTTCTATTTTTTCGTTGACTCCACCTACCGGCAGCACTTCACCATGCTGATTGACTGCACCGGTTACGGCGATACCCTGTTTGAGGGGCAGATCCGACAGGGACGAGAGCAGAACATACAGTTCGGCACAGGATGCAGAATCCCCCTCCATGCCGTTATATTCCTGTTCGAACACAATGGAAGCATTGAGCGCAAGTGGTGCGGCATGGACAAATAAAGCGGACAGGTAGTTCTGTAATATGAATACCCCCTTATCGTGGATCGGTCCGGACATTTCAACCTCGCGCTCGATGTTGAGTAAGCCATCTTCACCCGCAAAGGTGCGTGCCGTGACACGTACCGGAAAGCCAAAGCGGTAATCTCCCAGATCTACCTGGGTTAGACTGTTGAGTTGGCCTACTTTCTCGCCATTCAGCGTGATGAGTACATCGCCTTCGGCTATGGACTCCTGCAGGCGTTGTTCAGGGTAGTCATGGCGCAAGACGCGCGCGCGCAGGGCCGCCTCGACATCCTCCGCATCGACCCGGTGACCGGCACGCGCTTGGCACAGCGCCGCACTTTCCATCACCAGCGCCTCGGCACGGGCGAAAATCGCGCTTTGGCGCAATTGATCATCCACTTGACGGTGGGAGTCTTCCAGCAGACATGCAACGGCAGCGGCGGTAAAATGCGGCAGCCCCAGTTCCCGGCAGGCATGGGCAACAAAGATAGCCGAGGCGCGGCGGGTTTCGGCGCTGGCTAAAAAACTTTCGGCAAAGTCCACCTTGACGCGAAAGCGACGTGCAAACTCCGGGTCTGCCTCCTGCAAGTCATAATACTGTTGACGTGAACCGATCAGGACGATCTTGACTTCCACATCCACCGCCTCGGGTACGAGTGAAACAGCCGTGATCGAGGTAAAAGCCGTGCCCGGTTCCTCGATCTGCAGCCTGTCGCTGCGCAGCAAACGACGCAGCTTTTCCCACACCAGAGCATCGGCCAGCAGGTCGCGCAGATGCAACATCAGGAAACCGCCGTGCGCCCGGAGCAAGCTGCCCGCACGAATGCGCGTAAAATCGGTTGCCAGCACATCATTCTCGGACTGATATTCGATACTGCCGAACAGTGAGTGAAACAACGGGTTGTCCTCGACGATGACCGGCGCACCGTTCAGGCCGTCATTATCCACTACCAGATTAACCCGGTAGCGGGACATCACCCGCTCCAGTTCCTCCTGCCGGCCCTCCTCATCGGTATCGGAAACCTTAAACAGCTCCAGATTGCCAAGCACATCCTCCATGACTTGTTCCAAGTAGGAACCAAGCTTGACGGAGTCCTTGATCTGTTTTCTCAATCCGGCACGGATTTCCTGTGATTCGCTCTCCAGCAGCGGTTTCACTACCTGACGCTGCAACGCTGCCAGAGCTTCGTTCATGACACGCTCCATCGGCCGGATTTTCTCGAAATAACGGGTAATCTCAGCGTGCAGCTCCTGTTCGGCCTGCTCTATCTCGACCCGGCGCGCCTTTGGCAGGGTAAGCACCTCATCCTCGGTGAGAATATGTCCTTTCTCACCCAGCAGGGTGAAAACTATGTGCCCACCCTCGCGGTGGATAGTGAAATCATGGGATTCGGCAAAGGCAGTAAGTTCGGTATAAGCCTTGGCCTCTTCCGCCTTGTAGGCTTTTTTAATGCGCTCGCTCCCGACCTTAAAATCCTGCCCACCCAGGCGTTGCGGTATTTCCATCAGCAGGGATTTTGTCAGCCGCGCCAGAAGTTGACGCAGCAGGCGCCCCTGTCCGGCCGGAAGGCGCAGAGCCAGCGGCCTTTCGGGCGCATCAAAGTTGTGCAGATAGCATAAGTCGGGCGGTGTCGACCTCATTGCGGCAGCTGCGACCATCGTTTGGCGCAGCAGCGAAGAGCGGCCACTGCCGACCTCTCCCAGCACGAAAAGGTTATAGTCGGGCTGATCCATCCCCAGACCAAAGCGTGCGGCCATTTCCGCGCGCTCCTGCCCGATCCACGGCAACGGATATTGCAGCAATTCCGAACTATCCGAGAATCCAAGCGAATCGGGATCGATGGTCAGGCGCAGATCAGCGGGGAACAGATTTGAGATCGGCATATGGCCCCATAGAGAGCAGAGGATTCCAAGTTATTGATTACATACACCACCCGTCTATCACTGCCAAACATAATACAATGGGCGGAGCGCAGGATAGGCTATCTGATTCCCCTCTGACACTCAATGCCGATCATGCCGATGCGGATGCAGATGCGAATGCGAATGCGGATGCGGTGTCTGATTCAGCTCCCAGGCGAGCCAACACGCAGGCTATATACCCCATCGATATGCCGGTCTTCTGCATCAGAAATTCTTCTTAGCGGAAAGCAAACCATCCAGCTTTCTTTGATAGTTTTGCTTTGCAATCCCGTAGGGCTAATGCGCCAAATATATCCAGGCTGCCTGCAAGGTTGCTGAGGCGATGAAAATCATCAACGGTTTCCCCCTTATCAAACAATAATTGTAGTGCGAACAAATCATATGCTGGGGAACCAACCGACAAGGCCATATCGGCAACCAGGAATTCCGGTCTGATGCTGGTATCTATTCCCGCCCGCGCCACTTCACCGGCGAAAACCTCGAAGATTAGCCGAGGCTCCATGCTGCAATATTGTTTTAATATCTGGGCAAGCTCAAACATGTCTCTCAACAAGCTGTCCGGCCGGGGAGCGCTCATGTTTTTATTCCCGTTCCGTATGCGAAACGCCGTAAACTGGTCGGGCAATAAAAACATGTTATGCCCTGACTTTAATATGCGTATCCACATGTCAAAGTCCTGAAGATTGGTCAGTCTTGGATCGTAACTGCCAACATCCGCGTAGACGGAACGCCGGATCATTGCCGTAGGCGCGCATAGACAGTTCCCACGGAAAAAGAAACTATTCAACCATGTGGCCCGATTAAAATCCCGGAATGAGAGCGGTCGTTGGAAATCATTGAACGGCTTATTCTTGTTGCCATCCTCATCCACTGCCAGGGGTAGACCAAAAAGCGCCGAAATATCCGGCCTGCTCTCCAAAAAATTGACCTGTTTTTCAAGTCGGCCGGGAAGGGCATAATCATCAGAATTCAGGATGGCTATATATTCTCCGCTCGCCCTCGCGAGGACTGAATTCATTGCTATCGAGATACCATTGTTCCTGGGCAGGACTTCGAGTTTGATACGCTCATCCCGAAACTGCCGGACAATCTCAGGTGTGCCGTCCGTAGACCCATCATCCGTTACGACAATTTCAAAATCCTGGAACGATTGATCAAGGACACTTTGGATTGTCTGATGAACATAGGGGGCATGGTTGTATGATTTAACAACCACGGATACCTTGTGTGACATAACACTCCTCTTCTGACGGATGACAGCCGGCTTTCTGGCGCCACGGATATTCCAGGCGTCGCCGGGCATTCAAATACCGGCTATCACCACGCCAACCGCAACCCAAGCCGCCGGCGTAATTCGTTCGGGGTCATTACCTTTCTATCGTGTACTGCCGCGAGGGTATGCACCTTCCGGATCATGGCACCGTTGCTCGCAGGAATGGTCCGTTCGACGTCCAGCCACAGGTTGTCTTCCAGTCCGATGCGAACCCCTGGGGCCGCTGCAACCGCAATCCCGGCGACGGTGAACTGCCAGCGCCCGAGCCCGCCAAGGCAGTAAGTGATATTTGCCGGCAATGCGGCTAAAAGGCAGCCGATATCGAGAAAGCGTGCCTGCGCCGAAGCGAGATTGCCCAGAATCAGATTGGCATAGATCGGTGCATCGACCAAATCATGGTCGATCAGATAACTCACTACATTCGCCATGCCCAGGTCGAAAACTTCAAGCTCCGGTTTTATCCCCCGTGACCTCATTTCATGCGCCAAGCCGATTACCGTATCCGGCGAGGTGACGCTGGCGCCTCCTGGAAAATTGAGCGAGGACAAGGTCAATGATGCCATATCGGGGCGCAAGTCGGCATCCAGGGTCAGTACCTCGGCACGTTGCTCAAGCGTTATGCCGCCCCGCCCTGAGCAGGAAACACAAATAACCAAGTCCGGACGTTTTTCGCGGATTCCGCCGATAATTCGTGCATATATTTCCTTGCGATATGTTGGCGCACCGAGTTCGTCACGGGCATGAAGATGTACGCCGGTGATGCCTATCTCGGCGCATGCCAGCACATCGGCGACGATTTCATCGGGCTGCAATGGCACCGATGCAGACAGTGCACGCGTCGGCACCATACCCGTCGGTGCCAGATTCAGGATCAATTCCGATGTTTGTGCAGAGGACATTTAATACCCCGACATGCTGACTGTAATACCCTTGTATCCAGGGATATTCTCCTTAACGATCCTGGCTGGATTGCCCAATACCAAACAATGTGCCGGAACGTCGCCGGTAACTACCGCCCCTGCTCCCACAACGGAATTCTCCGCTATAGTGACCTTCGGTAACACGACTGCCCCCGCGCCTATCATTGCCCCTATTCCGATGGTGACTTCGCCCGCCACAACCGCGCCAGGCCCTACCGACACGAACTGACCTAACGTGGCGTGGTGCCCTATGGTCGCCCCCCGGTTTATAAAGACAAAGTACCCAAAGTGGCTATGGGCGCCCAGACTGCAGCCTGCATTGATATAGCCGCCAGGCCCCATGTCCAGGGAACGGGGAACGGCCACGGTGGGGTCTATCAAACTGTGCGGGCGGGAAAATCCCATGCGCTTGGCCTCCATGGCAGCTAATTGCCGGTTTCCGGGCGTAAATAGCGGTACAACGAAAGGCAAGCCGGGAATTTCTTCGCCGAGTGCGTCGGGAGTCATGACCGGAATCTCCCTGGATAAGAAACTCTCGCCGATGTAATTCCGTACGCCGGCCGTAATCGACACCCCCGCCCGGAACAGGCTTTCCTCCACGTCCACGAGGATCGGCGACCCGATTCCATATATAACCACTTGCGTCATGGCTTAATAGCCTTATCAATGCTCTCGGCAATGATCCCTGCATTGCCAGCGGCGACTTCCGGCTGGATGGGAAGACTAAGCAATCGTGGCGAAAGCCACTCGCTATGAGGAAGCTGATCCACAATCGCATCCTTGAATGCAGGGTGATGATTCAGCAGGGGGTGATAATGGACCGACGTGCCGATACCCATTTCGCTCTGTAGCAAATGAGCAAGCCGGTCTCGATCTTTGTACGCAATCGCGAATTGGTGATAGACGGCACCTGGGTCGTCCGGTGGCAGAAGCAGATCGAGTCCGGCTAACTCTCGCCGATATTCATCGGCCAGCGCGCGACGCTCGATATTCCCTGCATCGAGGTGTGGTAGCAGCACAGACAGGATGGCCGCCTGCAACTCATCCATCCGGGAATTGAAGCCCATCGTCGAACTGATCCGCTGACTGTCTTTCATGCCATAATGCCGCAGGCTTCGAAGCCTGGCCGCAAGAAGGTCATCATTCGTGACAATCGCGCCCGAATCGCCTATGCCGCCCAAGTTCTTGGTTGGATAGAACGAAAAAGCCGATGCATGCCCAAAACCTCCCAGCATGCGGCCATCGATACTGGCACCATGTGCTTGAGCACAATCCTCGAGTACCGCAAGTCCATGGTGCCCGGCTATATCCATCAACCGCAGCATGTTGGCTGGGTGCCCAAACAGATGCACCGGAATGATTGCCGCCGTTCTTGACGTAATTCCGGCCTCAACTGCGGCTGGATCGATACAGCGGCTTATCGGATCGATATCCACGAAGCGTGGCCGAGCACCGCAATGCAAAATCGCCTGTGCCGTTCCGGAAAATGTCAGCGCTGTGGTAATCACCTCATCGCCTGCCCCGATACCCATACCGCGTAAAGTCAAAGCCAGTGCATCGGTACCCGAAGCCACGCCCACACAATGCTTGACACCCAGGTATGCCGCAAAGTCGGCTTCGAACGACTCTACCGCCGGTCCGAGTATGTAATGTGGCGAAGAGACAGTGTTGGCGATGGCACGATCCACCTCCATACGAAATCGAGCGATGCGACGAGAGGGATCCGCCTGAGGAATCATCGCCAGCTAGCCCTCCTGGAAAAGAGGCTGCGGCCGATTGAAGTGCCGCGACTCCGCATAAGTCAGGGATGACACAACGAGAAGGATTGTTCCCGGAGAAAATTCCTTTAGCCGCAGCCAGACCCCAGGGCGAATCCAAAGCGCCTTCTGATTGCCAACCAAGCGCAGGCTGGCTTGCCGAATACCGTTGTCCAGTTCGACCGTGACCGATCCGGTCATGATAGTGATCAGTTCTTCGGATGTTCCCGCATGCCCTGCCCGTTCGCTCGACGGATCGGACACCGTGATATAAAAAATGCGCCTGGGTGCAAATGGGAGGCCATCCTGCTCCTCGAGCGCGACGAGGGAACCGCGCTCGTCCACATGGACAACATGCGTCAGCAGTTCGACGCCTTCGATAACCTGCATCGTAGAATTCTTACGTAGAAAGGTTTAAGTTTTACAAGTGGCGCGCGCTATCCATGCTGCAGGCAAATAGCATGAACGGCATCACTCTCGATCCTGCCCTATCCAAAAATCAATAAGAATTTATATGATTTGGGGTACAGGTTATGAAGCATTGAATCTGAAGCTGAAGCACCCGTTGCTAGCTTTTATCTGGAATATTACCCATCAATTGCCGACTGTGGATAGCCACTGAATTTCAAATATTTTCGCTGAAATTTTAAGGTACTGAAAAATGTTACATCAATTAAAACTAGCGCTTAATTTATGCCAAGACGACCTATGGAATGTTGGAAATATTCGGTTCCAGCTAACAAGAAATTCATTTAAGACCGGCGAACGCCATTGTGAAGCCAGTCTTGATCAGAGACTCGCCCAATGCTGACGCTTTGATAGCTGAAATGCTCGTTGCTCTTTCTCGATCTCATCCTTTATGACCATAAGACACAATTCACTCGATCCGGTATCACCATCAAAAATGAGAGTACCCCCGCATTAAGCCCGCAATGCAGGCGAGAGGCTAGGCATTGGACTCCATAAATGCGAGTCCGTCTGCCGAATTATTCACATTTCTTCTGTTGAAAATCCACAATTCCCCATTAGAAGTTACCCCTGCGTTACCCAAAAAGAAAACGGGGTCAGCATATTGGCTAACCCCTTGATTATTTGGTGGGTCGTAGCGAATCGAACGCTGGACCTACGGATTAAGAATCCGCTGCCCTACCATCTGAGCTAACGTCCCGGAATTCCAAGGAATCTGGCGGAAATGAGAAGCTTGAGTCTCAGCTCCGCATTGGTCAACTTCTTCAAGTAGCGAATGCTACCACATCCGTTGAGAGATTCGAATGGCTGATGTGCAGCGGAAATTTGGATCTACCCAAGCATTTCCTTGTGCGCAATTATCTGTTGGTTCGGAATTGTCCCTTATCTTGTTATTCATGACCCGACGTGCAGATGGATCATTCCATCAATACAAAGCGAAGTGATTTTAGGCGTGGATACGCATCTGGATACCCACGTTGCCGCAGTCATCAGTCAAGGAGGAAGACTCCTTGGCACGCTTGCGACGCCAACCAATGCTGCCGATAAAAGCCCAATGCTGCCCGAACACGCCAGCGCGCAAAATTACTGGCAACCTCTACGAATCCGTTCGAGATCCGGTGCGCGCCATCGCCAAGACAGAGGCATACCAACAATCATGCAAGGGATAGAAAAAAAGTGAAATGCTGTTTACCCACCTCAAACGCATCCTGAAACTGTATCGATTGCGTTTGCGATATCTAAGTGGTGCCAGATGAGTTTCTATTGGCGGTAACTGTCCAGAATTTACGATGGATGGCGCGCCATTTGAAAACTGACATCGAGGATATACTTTACCCTGAAAAAATACAACAGCGCACCACGCTTCATGTTTTTTGCAACAAAACCCTATTTTTTTGTTTCCGTACCGGTATTGGATTCACCATCAAGCTTGCCTTCGAGGAACACGCGGCTGGCTAGAATGTCTTCCGCTTCAAGCGTCATAAGATCAATTCTGGCCAATGATTTCTTGGACCCCTCGAACAGGCGATTGGCTTGGCGCAGCCGGGCCCGATCAAGGGCATTGCGAATAGAACGCGCGTTGGCAAAATGCTCCAGCTTCATGCGCAACCGGATATAGTCACCGAATGTTTTTTCGCCCTCGGGACTGAAGCGATAGTTCTGCGCAGCCAACATGAGTTTGGCGATTGCAAGCAACTCATCGGCACTATAGTCGGGAAAGTCGATGTGATGGGCAATACGCGAACGCATACCGGGATTACTGTGGAAGAATTTGTCCATCCGGTCTTTGTAGCCCGCCAGAATCACAACCAGGTCTTCACGATTGTTCTCCATTGTTTGCAAAAGGATTTCAATCGATTCTGCGCCATAATCACGTTCGTTCTCGGGCTTGTAAAGATAATAGGCCTCGTCAATGAATAGCACGCCACCCATTGCTTTCTTCAATACTTCCTTGGTCTTCGGCGCGGTATGGCCGATATACTGGCCCACCAGATCGTCGCGGGTGACGGAAACAAGATGGCCCTCACGCACATACCCCAAGCGGTGCAAGATTTCGGACATCCGTAGCGCTACGGTGGTTTTTCCGGTACCGGGGTTGCCGGTAAAGCACATGTGCAGACTGGGTGCCCCAGCGGTCAGGTTCAACTTCTTGCGCACGCGATCGACGAGCAATAGCGCCGCAGTTTCGCGGATGCGGGTTTTGACGGGCTTCAAGCCGATCAATTCTAGATCAAGTTTATCCAGCACTTCCTTGATGTTGGATGCACGAAACTCAGCGTCCAGATCAACTGAATCAGTATCGGAGGGGGCGAGTTCCTTTAATAGTTTTTTCAATTTGATCCCCACAATGAAGTACGTAAGATATTAGACGCGTTGGCTGTATTTGATTTGTAAACGGGGTGCATACGAGTTCATGAGTGGGCACGGGTGGATGGAGAATGTAATTCATCATCCCCATCCACCTTCGCCTAGATGTATCCCTTCCCTGGAAAGGAAGGGAGGAGCCCTCATTAATACCGTTCGGATTCCGCTTTGTCAGTTGCGTAGGAATGAATGGTGTAACGAATGCTACGGCCTTCCACTTCCTGGCGTACCAGGCCAAAGCCCGGTTCTGTCTTCGGACGGTTGACGATATACGACATAGTCGGACTTTCCACCCCGCGCGTCGAGTTAAATGCGGTTACCCGGATATAATGATTCGGATAAGTTTTGCGGCAGTCATTGATTTCCGACAGGATCCCGGCGGGATCTTTCAAGTCAAACATCGGATTGCCGAACATTTCCCAATACGTATTGCGCGGGTGGGGATCGTCGGTGTACTCGATACCTATCGCCCAATTGTTTTTCAACGCATATTTGATTTGTGCGGAAATTTGTTTATCCGTCAGTGGCGGCAGGAAAGAGAATTGCCCCTGCGTGATGCGATTTCCTACATTGGTCATCATAATTATTATCTCCTATGTATGGTTAGACGCTGGCCGTGGTTGAGGGTACGAAATCGGCTGTGTCGGTTGATTCATAATTGAAGGTAATATCCTTCCATGTATCCAGCGCCTGTTTGAGCGGCGTACACCATTTGGCAGCTGCCTGAAGAATCTCGGGACCTTCTTTCACATAGTCACGGCCTTCGTTGCGTGCCAGGATCATGGCTTCCAGCGCAACACGATTGGCAACCGCCCCCGCTTGTATGCCCATCGGATGACCGATGGTACCGCCGCCAAACTGCAGTATCACATCTTCGCCAAGATAATCCAGCAACTGGTGCATTTGGCCGGCGTGAATGCCGCCCGAAGCGACCGGCATAACCTTATTCAGCGAGGCCCAGTCTTGATCGAAGAACAGGCCATGTTCGACATTTTGCGGTGTATGCGTATCCCGCAGGGTGTCATAAAAGCCCTTGATCATGAGCGGATCGCCCTCGAGTTTGCCAACCACTGTGCCGGCATGAATATGATCCACGCCCGCCATCCGCATCCACTTGCAGATCACGCGGAAATTCATGCCATGATTTTTCTGGCGTGAATAGGTTGAGTTACCGGCGCGATGCAGATGCAGGATCATGTCATTCTTGCGCGCCCATTTGGCCATCGACTGAATTGCCGTGTAGCCGATCACCAGATCGATCATGACGATCACCGATCCAAGCGACTTGGCGAATTCCGCGCGTTCGTACATGTCTTCCATGGTGCCCGCGGTGATATTCAGATAGTGGCCCTTGACTTCACCCGTTGCAGCGGAAGCCTTGTTGACCGCCTCCATGCAGTAGAGAAAACGGTCGCGCCAGTGCATGAAGGGCTGCGAATTGATGTTCTCGTCGTCTTTCATGAAGTCGAGTCCACCCTTAAGGCCTTCGTATACCACGCGTCCATAGTTGCGGCCGGAGAGTCCCAGTTTCGGTTTGGTGGTGGCACCGAGCAATGGCCGGCCAAACTTGTCTAGACGCTCGCGCTCTACCACAATACCCGTGGCGGGACCCTGGAAGGTTTTCAGGTAAGCGACGGGAATGCGCATATCCTCCAGGCGAAGCGCTTTCACGGCTTTGAAACCAAATACGTTGCCAATGATGGAGGCGGTCAGGTTGGCGATGGAACCCCCCTCGAACAAATCCAGATCATAGGCGATGTAGGCGAAGTACTGCGCCTCATTCTTGGTGCCGGGACCGGTATTAGGCACGAGTTCCGAGCGATAAGCCTTGGCACGATAGAGTTCGCAGGCAGTCAGGCGGTCAGTCCATACAACGGTCCAGGTAGCGGTGGAGGATTCACCGGCGACTGCAGCGGCCGCTTCTTCATGATCCACTCCGGGTTGTGGAGTGATGCGGAAGAGGGCGATGACATCCGTGTCTTTGGGTACGTAATCCGGTTCCCAGTAGCCCATTTTCTTATATGGAAGAACACCCGACTTGTAGCGGTCTTTACCTTCTTTGATTGTTTCGGAAGTCATAATTATCTCCAAGTTGTTGAGAAAACCACACCATGTCCACTTTTCAAGAAATTTGAACAGCAGGCAATACCAGTTCAATAACAATATATTTTCCGGTGCGTTGTGTGCATCATGTAATATAACCATCATAAATAACAATCAAATATATCGATGCACTTGATAGACTTATATCTATGGATAACAGGAGTGATTCATGCGCCATAGCACCTTGCGTCAACTTGAAGTTTTCGAAACCATTGCCCGTCTGGGAAGTTTTACACGCGCCGCAGAAGAGCTATTCTTGACTCAACCCACGGTATCGATGCAAATCAAAAAATTAACTGATGCAGTCGGTTTGACGCTGTTCGAGCAAGTTGGCAAAAAAATGTATCTCACCGATGCCGGACGCGAGTTGCATCAAACCTGCCGCGACATTTTCGAACGCCTCGCGCAGTTCGAGATGGTTGCGTCGGACATGAAAGGGCTGAAGGCTGGCAAACTGCGGCTTGCGGTGGTGACTACCGCAAAATATTTCGCACCGCGCTTGCTTGGCATGTTTTGCCAGCAATATCCGGGCGTCGAGGTCTCGCTCAAAGTATCCAACCGTGAGCGTGTATTGGAACGCTTGGCAGACAATCAGGACGATCTTTATATCCTAGGTCAGCCGCCGGAGGAAGTGGATGCGGTGGCACAGGCGTTCCTGGAGAATCCGCTGGTCGTGCTTGCACCCGTCAATCATCCGCTTGCCAATAAGAAAAGAATCCCGCTTAAGCGTATAGCCGAAGAGCCATTTTTGTCGCGTGAGCCAGGTTCCGGCACGCGCATTGCGACTGAGCGTATCTTTTCTGAACAGGGCTTGAAATTGAAAATCCGAATGGAGTTAGGAAGTAATGAGGCCATCAAGCAGGCTATTATTGGAGGCTTGGGCATATCAGTCTTGTCACGCCACACCTTGGCGCTGGATGCGCCCATGGGACAACTAGCTGTGCTTGATGTGCAGGGTTTCCCTATTGATCGCCAGTGGTACTACGCCTACCCATCAGGAAAACAGTTGTCTATTGTGGCGCAGGCATTTTTGAGTTACTTACAGCAAGCACCGCAGTTTTTGGTTGAAGTATCTTGCAATACGCGACCATCAGACACTGAACTGCCCGGTTTCGTGGAGGCTCCAACATCTGAGAGAATGGAGCCATAAATATATCAAACAAGTTTTCCCCCGAAGTACTTGAACGTGCGGTCCGCATGGTGTTCGAACACCGTGGCGAGTATCCGGTTGTGTTCCCCAGACCTTGCATGATTGGGGCCGTAAACACGAGATCGACCCTGGCATATTAAGTCCAGATATCCTCGTATCGAGGGTGGCACGCTCTACAAATAACAAGGGCTTACAATCTCTGTAAGCCCTTGTTTTATTGGTGGGTCGTGAGCGGCTCGAACGCTCGACCTACGGATTAAGAGTTCTAAAGGGAATATTTTATAGGGTTTGAATCTGTTTTAATATGCTTATAAGTCTCTGTTTTTTATTAATGTAACTTTTAACAGCTATTAATCCGATTGACGTTGTTTTAAATATCCGGTCTACTATGCGGCTACTAAATCCTGTTAGTAGCCCCTATGCCCAAGCTTACCAAGTCTGTTGTCGATACCATTCCTTATCCCGAAACCGGCCAGATATTTTACCGCGATTCAGAAATCAAAGGTTTTGGCCTGCGCGTAGGCACTGGCAGCAAGGTCTATATTGCCGAAGGCAAGGTCAACAATAAAACGGTGCGCGTGACCATCGGGCGTCATGGCATCTTTACTGCCGAGCAAGCCCGGCAGGAAGCGAAAAATATTCTGGGCATGATCGCGCGCGGCATCAATCCCAACGATGCTGACAAAGCCAAGCGGGCGCGTAGCGTGACCCTTGCCGAAGCCTTTCAAGCCTACCTCAAGGCACGCAGCAGTCTTAAACCCCGCACCATTTACGATTACCGGCGCTTAATGGGAACCTATCTTGCTGACTGGCAGAACAAGCCGTTAGTGGAAATCAGCAAAGACATGATTGAGCATAAGCATCGTGAAATCGGCGCACGCAGTCCTGCCCAAGCAAATCTCACCATGCGCTTTGTGCGCGCAATCCTGAACTTCGCCATCGGTCAGTATGAAGATTCCGCAGGCAATCCCATCATTACCGATAATCCCATTAAACGGCTTTCGCAAACCCGCTCCTGGTATCGGGTAGACCGGCGCAATACCGTTATCAAGGCCCATGACCTACCGGCATGGCTGAAGGCGGTTCATAACCTTACGGATGATAGTGTCGGGCCGAATCGGGAACTGATACGGGATTATTTGCTATTGCTGCTTTTTACCGGCTTGCGCCGTGAAGAAGGTCTTAGCCTGACATGGAAGCAAGTTGATCTCAAAGCCAAAACGCTCACCCTGCCCGATCCCAAGAACCGGCAAGCACATGTCTTGCCCTTGAGTGATTTTCTCTATACCTTGCTCACACGCCGCTATGCACAAACCGGCAAGAGCAGTCCATTTGTGTTTCCGGGAGATGGCGTGAAGGGCTACCTCAATGAGCCCGGCAAACAGATGAAACGCGTTACGGCAGAGTCTGGCGTAGCATTTACGCTGCACGATCTGCGGCGTACTTTTATCACGGTGGCTGAAAGTCTCGATATCTCGGCCTATGCCGTGAAACGCTTGGCGAATCACAAAATGGCCAATGACGTGACCGCAGGCTATATCATCGGCGATGTGGAGCGCTTACGCATTCCCATGCAACGGATTACCGATTTTCTGATTCACGCCAGCCTGACGGACTCAGCAGCATGCGACTGACACATCAGTTCGAACACTTTGACCCCTTGACGGGGGAGCTGCCTGACCCTTACGCCATCATGTTTTTTGAATCGGTGCATCGCGCGAGAAGTTTACTCATAGGCCGAACCTCGGAACAGATTAAGCAGGCTACTCTTGTCATCAATGGGATTCTGTATCCGCGCGTCCGAACTGCGCCGCCGGTATTTTGCCTCTGACTTTTGCAGCAGCCAACACCTTGGAATCGCTGGGAAGAGACAACATTGCAAAACTTATCCTTTGTGCAACAGCCGATAGTTTAAAGTAGGAAACGCGGGACACAGATGCTACTCCCGCTAGATCATCTCTGCTGTCATTGGTTAGTGGTGGATACGGATGTGCACTCCTTCGCAATTGCATCAAGCAGCCCCTGTACCTGTTGCGCTCGCGTAGTCGCGCCTAATTCACGGAATAGTCCAAGGGATTTCCTGTACATCGCCTCGGCTTGCGCCAAGTCCCCGCGTATCTGATACACATTCCCCAGATTACCATAAGCAGTGGCAAGCCTTTCCCGGTCACCCTGAGACTCGGCAATGGCTTTAACCTTCCCATAGGCCGCTTCCGCGTAGTTCAACTCGTCTATACGAACCAATAAACGTCCGAGCTGGTTCCACCATCCGGGTTGTTGGGGTCCAGTTCTACTGCCCTCCGATATGCGGCAAGCACCTTCTTCGTATTATCGTAAAAGGCCAGAGCACCAAGATTTCGCGCAGCTTCGGCTGCTTCCAGATTCGAAGCCTTGCCCTCGGCGGATTTGTGTTCAAGGACCGCTTGAAAGAGCGCCTTGGCCCCTTGCGCATCGCCCTTCTCCAATTTGGCCAGGGCATCTTCTTTCTGTGGTTCGGGCACGTTGGCTTGCGCTAAAGCTACGACCGCTTTGGCGCAAGCTCGTATTACATCCCGCCGCGCACCCTCATCAAACGCAATCGTTTTCGGATGCTGACAGAACCCTTTCGCCATCTCGACCAGGCCTTCCAGGCGCGTTGTCTCAGTCCGGCTTTTTAGAACATTTGGATCGTGCTGAAAATGCTCCTGATAGAAGGCAAAGCCAAAACCGAGAATGATCACGGCAAGCGCAATGACAAAGCCATCGCGTAGGAAGCTCTGTACCACTTTGCCGCCAGTATGGGGCGTAAGCGGTGGGAGAATCCCTGCTTTTAGCAAGGCACGGTGGATACCGAAAAACAGAAGCAGGACAAACCCGACCAGCACCAATGGATTTGTCAAATAGGGCGCAACTTCTTTGAATACGGTAATCTCTTCCATTGTCTGTTGCGGCACCGGCAACAGAGCCTGTATCTGTTACAGGCTCAAATTTCCAGTCTGTTCCTGTAACGGCAACAGGAAAAATTAACTCTCTCGTTCCTGTAACAGGAATGAACACCTCCACTGTTCCTGTAACAGTAACCGTTACAGAAAATCTGGCACGTCTTGCTGACGAATATTGGTGGCGTCGAGCATTACATAAGGGTTATGTCAAACAGTTCCGAGTACTGTCAATAACTGTACGGATAGGGATACGCTCGGATAAGATAAGATAAAAGTCGCTCGATAGCCGGGCCAAGCTATCCGGATTATCGTGGGTTGTTAAAGAGGCGCCGAAAAATGAGAGTGCTTGAGGATCAGCTGATTACACAAGCATAATTGACGCCATAAATATTAATTGTTATACAGATGCCAGCGGCCATATATTAACTGTTAGCCTTGAGTGAAGGAGCAGTAGCAATGCCAGAGGGAAATCTACATGCTGATACTTGAACGGTGGTTGCCAATATTCTTAGTACTGGTGGCCTTGCTGGTGTCGGTCTTTTCAGCATACATAGTCACTCAACGAACATTAACGGGTCTTGAAAGTGTATTGCTACAATCTTTTACTCTAATTGCTGGGTGGGTAGGTTCGTTCTTCTTTGGTCGTCAATCCGCGAAGGACGCCGCACGCGCGATAATAAAACCGCACGCACGCTCGGCCTTTCGCCGACTGATATCTTTATACGAAAGCTTGTCACGCGTCGCCACAGAAATCGAGAACTCGCATAGTACGGGAGGTACCAAGAATGGTGAGATTACACTCGCAAAACTCGAAGCAATAGTAATCGAACAGCTTGCTACTGCTGATCATGCATTAGAAGATTGGAGTGACATAGTTCCTGATGATGTGGCGGAGTTGCGAGCCAAGGTTAGGCAATCGGAGAGATAAGGGCTACGGCAATGAGTGAGCGGATAAGAGCGAAAGTGGCCAGAATTCTCAATTCTAGAGAGATAGTTATAACTGCTGGAGCAAGTAACGGTGTCGTCGTTGGCATGTATTTCGATGTGATGGATCCGAAGGGCGAAGATATTACTGATCCTGATACACGTGAAATATTGGGCTCTATTGAAAGACCAAAGGTACGTGTTCAAATCACCCAAGTGCAGGATCGACTCGCTGTAGCCTCAACTTTTAAAAGGCAGAAGGTCAATGTCGGCGGTACAGGATTTAGTGATTTCGGCGCTGTTTCGCGTGCGCTCATGCCACCAAAATACGTTACGAAGCACGAAACCTTAAAGACGGACGAAAAAACTTGGGAAGATCTCGACGAAGAACAAAGTTATGTCAAGACCGGTGATCCGGTAGTGCAGGCCATTGAGGAAATTGGTTTAAAGGACGACGTGGGTAATGACTAATACGTCGCTCCAGCCGAAGTCAAGGCGCGATGCGACCACCCTTGGCTGAGTTTGCTCGTTTTAGGTGCCTTAAAGTCCCTGCGTGCCGATGACAAGCCTAAATCCGCCAAAGCTTGGAACTGATCCAGTCCGTGGATGGATGTACTACTCCATCCACCTCGCTGGATCGTATGTGCTGAAAGAGTTCTTCCTTGCGTCAAACTATCGTGAATGCATAGCCGCATCAGAACGCAAGATAACTGAGGTAGGTAAATGGGCCGTGGAAATGCGCTCACAGGGCTACCATGAGCTTCACACGCACGCCTTCGTGGGTATGTGGGCGGCCTTCGAGGCAGGGATTGAAGACACGGTTGCCTCAGTTATTCAAAATGATCGTGCTGCCGCAACTGCTGCCGTCTCCAAATTCAAGAAGGATCGATACTCAATACATGCTTGGCCGTGGACTCGAAGCGTCTGCATTGAGATTGCGCAGAAGCTGGATCAGAAATCAAAGGATGCTGTGATCAACGGTGGTATTGACCTCTTCGGAAGAATTCGCAACACGTTCTCTTGGGTTGACGTCTCTGTTGAGGATGATCTAATCGTCTCGTCCGGCCTTGCTGAAGCAAGCAGAATGAGGAACATCATTGTTCATCGTTACGGGCAGATCGAAGGGGACGATGCAATTGCCGTGCCTGCTTTGACGCCATGGATTGGCAAAGTGATGCCCATTGATCCTGCCAAGTTCGATTCGTACTACAAGGCAATTGCCGGATGCCTGGTGGCGCTCATGACAGCCATGTCCAAGAGCAGATATGGCGGCACCTAACCGGCTGCTCGAGCCGACGTCCCTCGGCAAGCCTCGGTCCGCGGCTCAGCTTCAACGTTAAATGCTTAGTACGTTGATTGAAACCTACACTCTGGCTAGCAAATGGTCGAACGACAACCAGGGCGTTGTCAGCATTGCTGTCTTCGCTGGGACCATAGCCTTCGGTTGGGCAAGCGGCATCTTCTCAGCGCTTCGGCGTAGGCCGAAGTTTAAGCTTTCGCTGATAGACGGTCCAACGTTCTGCTGCACGTACCCGATTGGCAAACTTCACCAAGAATTTGAGGTTCATCGAACAGGCGTCGCCCTCTATCTTGCAATCGCAAATGTTGGCTCTGCCGCGTCCAGCATAGAGGACATCTCTGTCGGGTACCACTGGCACTTGCGGCCATTCAGTGTAAATTGGCTAAAGTACACGGTTGGATGGTTCTGGCTCACAGCTCAATCGGCAGCGCTTGCAGATTTCCAGGCCAACATCGGCAACAGCATCAAGGTTTATCCATTCCTGACGCAAGTCAACTTCTTGTCGTCCGCGAAGGCCATCACGTATCTTGAGGTAGGCCGTTCAACGAACGGTGTTATCTACTTTGAACAAGCCGATAGTTGGGGCGGCTGTTTCCCAAAAGTGCACGACGGCCGGGTCCGAATTCGTGTGCGTGTTCGAGATGTCTTCGGAAAGAGGCATGCGGCCAAATTCACAATTGCTTCAGTCTCGCTTGAGGAAGCCAGAAAGTACAACCCTGCCTTCGGAAAAACTCTTGCGGAGCTGCGTGGCGAACCTCTTCCCTATGACAAAAGCATCTAACCCTTCCATCGAGTGACCCCGTCCTGACCTGCGGCCTCCGTGGTCCGTCATGTCAAACGTTAGACATTTCAATTCCCATATGCCACTACCCATATTCCCGTACATGATCGCGCGTAAAAGTATCGTCTCAGGCATAACGGAGGACGAGTTAGCTAGCATTAGCCTTTTCAGAGAGCGCGTAGAAAAACTTGCTGCGTCCCAAGCCAAGTACCAAAATATTCCGATATGTAGCACTAGCTTAGACGCTGAATCTGGAAAGCTGATTTTTCGAGCAAACACCCCAGATGTTGATGACATCCTAAATATAGCGGTGAAATTTAGATTCTTCTACGCGGACAAAGAGCCGACGCAATTTGAAAAAATTCTCACGCAAACCCGTCGACGCATTTCTGATGAGTGGGCTAGAAATTACATGGACAGAATCGCCAACTTGTACAAGGTCGCAATGAAGCAGAACGACACTTCGAATGCTCTCGGCCATCCGATCGAAAACCGCAAAATCATCAGCCTGTGGTTCAATTCGGAATTCTTTCACTCGGCACTTGAGAAACGGGACGAACTCCGAACAATCAATGAAGTCATTGGCCCCCAAGCGTCACTTTTTCAGCTTTATACGGCAATAGTGAAATGTTCGAGCTTCATCAAGAATCTTTATGCGGTTGTCCACAAACTTGAGGCCGGCAACGAATATGTCTACACGCCAAACCACCACTTTAGAGTGGAAGATTAGTTATGCCGCCAAAATGTCTAACATACGACTAACCAACATGAGTTCCTCATAGTCTACTATAGGCCTAACTTAAGACAACAAAGACTTACATTTCTGTAAGTCTTTGTATATTTGGTGGGTCGTGAGCGGCTCGAACGCTCGACCTACGGATTAAGAGTCCGCTGCTCTACCAACTGAGCTAACGACCCGGAATATAGACCCGGAATTCCAAGGAATCTGGCGGAAATGAGAAGCTTGAACCTCGGCTTCGCATTAACCCAACTTCATAGTAGCGAATGCTACCACATTCGTTGAGAAATTCGAATGGATGATGCTCCAGAACAGCCTTCCGGCGCCTTCCTGCCTTCGATTCTCTTTTGAGGTAGCGGCGAAACGACGGATGTCACGGTGAGCACGAAGGAGTGAGCCGTCAGGCTCCCAGCAGCCGACGAGCCAGCAACGATTGCATGTCCCTCCGCCCGTCCGCGATAAAGTAGACGTAAACATGTTGCTCGACGACACGATAGATCACCCGGTAAGGCTTGAAAAAGGTCTCACGATAGTCTCGAATGCCTAGCACCAGCAATTCCTTGGGGTGGCTGCCACGTTCCGGAAAAGTTGCCAGCGTTTCGACGATTTCCAGCAACCGATCCAGCACATAGTTCGCGCTGGCGAGCGAGTCGAACTCTGCGATATAGTCATAAATCGATTCGAGATCGCGTTCCGCCCCATCGGTAAGCAGCACCTCATATCGCATCAGCGTCCGGCCGATTTAGCGCGCAGCCGAGCGGCCACGTCGTTAACCGGCTTGACCTTCCCGGCTTCTATCTCCTGATTGCCAAGTGCGAGGATTTTAAGTAGCGCCAATGTCTCCTGCGTTTCCTCATAGGAAGCCACGTCCTGGATTACTGCCTTTGCCTCGCCGTTCTGTGTGATAATCAGGGGCTCGCGTTGCTCGGTCAGTTGCAGCAACACCTTCGCCGCATTGGCCTTCAGGTAGCTGATTGGTTTGACTTGGGTCGAATAGCGCATGGCATCCTCTTTCAGATCGAATAAAGACTGAATATAGTCCTTTTGCAATCTTTGGACAACCCCGCCGGTTCAGCAGCTCCGGGTAGGCGATTATTCGTAAATACGACCACGCTTCATCCCGGTCAGTTCGCGCACCAGGCACAGCCTGATCATAGCGTGGAGCATTTTGTTGACGATATGCACACTCTGGCGGTGGCCATTGCCGAGCTTTATATCAAGGAACATAGAAACCATCATGAGCGAAAACATTCTGCGAAAAATAGGTGGTCAATATATCGCGGAGGCCCTTAATATGAAGGAAGATTTCAGGAAACGGTGATCAAGCTGCCGGTGTTCGGAATGGTGCAGTTTAAATGCCAGCGCATGGCTGGCAGGCAGGGAAAGAACCGCTACAGATTTTGGATGGCTATTGAGGCGGTTAGAGTGGAGCAAAAAAATACCTTCGCGTGAGGATGGGTGAGGGGAACCCAAGGAATAGTGATTCAGTTTGAAATCTCCTGTAAAGATTGCATTTCGATATTCGAAAGGGCTATGATCAAACTCAATAGTATGGGAGGAGCTATGGAATGGATGCTGATGGCTGTGATAGCTTTCGTGGCGGGCGGTTTAATTGGGGTAAAATTGAGGCGCGAGAGAACTGATCTTCGGCTAAGAAGAAGTGCGCGCGAATGGGAAAAGGGTATCGACAAAAAATAATAACCCGGCGCAGTTTCCTGGCCGGGGCGGGGCGTCACTTTTGCAAGGGTTATGGTCCACACCCCGCGATACGCATCTTACGGGACTCGACGAGATTAACTATTGGACTGAGGTACCGAGCTCAGCAATAAAAAACCCGCCGAGGCGGGTTTAGGAATGTGATAAATCCGATCATCACTTATTCTGCTCCTGCAATCTCAGGTTCTGGTTCCTTGGTGATGGCACGCTGATTAGCCGCACGAATAGCTTTTGCCGCGGCGCGAGAAATTTTCTTACGTGCGTCATCAGCTTTATCGCCCTCCATTACCTCTCGTTTTATTACCTCATTAGAAAGCACACCTTTAATCTGGTCGATATCAATACGCACATCCGGCGAAACGCGCCGAAGTTCACGACGGATAACTTCAAGCACAGGGTCGGTTTGCAACATTGCCCCAATGAAGAATCTCGACAACGCTTGCTTTTGGGTATGGTATTCACCTAGAACAGAACGCTGCCATCCTTCTTTACACCAGAGATAAAGCAATTCAACATCATTTTCTGACCGAGCATTCATGACCGAAAAATCAATATCAACCACGAGCTCCTGGTCAATTGGTTTCGCAAAAACCAGGTGATAAACACGCCAACACATGCCGTTTGTAAGCAAGACCCAGTCGACTCCTTGATTCGCCGCATAATCGACAGCTTGCTTCACATGTTGATCTTTAAGATCGAGTCCGATGGCCTTTACTTCAATAAGTATTTGCAATGCCCCCTCAATCTTGATACCGAGATCACAATAAGTCCCTCGTATTGAAAATTCTGACGTCACTTCTAGGTACTTATCATATCCAAATACATCTGCAAGCATGTCTTTAATAATCGTTACCGTGTCAGCCTCACCGACATCTCTTGCTTTTGCTGCAGCTAGTATCGGTTGATATCTTTTAATGCCCGCAATGAGTCGTTCAGTCACTTTTTTTGGTATTGATGCCATGTTCTCTCCCTTGTTTGTAGCGCCATTTTTTACGCTGCTCGAAGGATTTTACAGAACTCAGCAGTATTAGATACTGTCCCGAGGTACACCGGAGAATCAGTGTGGGTATTCGGAAGTGGAAGAGCTACCCGAACAGAGTAATGTGGCGAAAACGCATAACACAAGGGACTTAAAATCCCTCGTGATATCGCATATTAGTGTTCCATGGGAAAATGGGCCTGCAATCTGGACACAACAGGAGCAGCCATGAAAAATGAGTTTCTGGCTCGCATCGACGTGAACGAGGTGGAGTAACTACTGTACAAAACCCCCATCCTTGATAAATACCCTGTCATTCATCATTCGATTCTCATAATGAGTCATATATTTAATCCTTCTGATAGCTACCGCCAAGAGTGTTACTCCATCACCAGCGGATATATCGGCAATAGTCTAATCGTTCTATGTAACTCAAGCGCTGTCATGCCGCCCTCCTTTGCTGCTCGCTAGGATGGCTTTGCGCACCGCCATATCATTTTTAACTTCATGGGAAATATCTATTTGGGGGCATCAAATTCTCATTGGGGGCATTATTTATGTTTGAATTATGCCCCCTTTAAGAAGTGATTCAATAGAATTAGGATGGACGCAGTTGGACGTAAACCTAACGAAAAAGCCCGCTGGATGCGGGCTTTGTGGACTTGCTAGGACATCTAAATGGTGGAGACGAGGAGGATCGAACTACCGACCTTCGCATTGCGAATGCGATGAAATCCGTTTTAACAAGATTTAAACGGTTTTAAATATGCGTTTAATCAGTCGTTTATGTACTAATAAAGCTACTTAATTTTCCCCTTGTTTGAAATATCTTTCCTACATTCTTCCTACACGCTATAATTTCACCGACCTTATTTTAGTTTGTGTAGGAAATTTCAAGAATGCCAAATCTGACAAAGAGTTATATCGAGCAAGTAGCCTATCCGACCACATCTGGTCAAAAATTCGAATGGGATGATTCGATGAGGAGCTTCGGCGTCAGAGTGACGCCGGCCAGCAAAACTTTCATCGTTGATCGTAAATTTAATGGTCGCACTGTGCGGCTAAGTATTGGCCGATTTCCGGAATGGACAGTTCCCCAAGCGCGTGAGCGCGCGCGTGAGTTGATCGTTATGATGGATAATGGAATTGACCCTCGGCTTGAGGCAAAGAAACAGGCTCAGGAAGGCGTAACACTTGAGACTGTTTTCAATCAGTTCATGTCAGAGCGCCAGCTCAAGGAAAGGACCCAATCTGATTATTGTCGCTACCTGAATCATTACCTTTCAAGCTGGAAAAACAAACCTATCACCCGCATTACTGCCGACATGATTTCGAAGCGATATGCGGAAATAGCCGAAAGCAGTAGCGGGTCATCACAAGCATCTTCCGTTATGCGGTTTTTGCGGTCAGTACTAAATTACGCCCAAGCCCATTACGGCACCGAAATTTTGCCAGTTAATCCCGTCGCCACGCTCACAGCTAAACGCACCTGGATAAGAGAAGCGCCTCGCACAGATCACTTGCGTATGCATGAGATTAAACCCTTCATTGAAACGTTGCGCTTACTGACCAATAAAGTAATGGGGGCCTATCTGGAGTTCATGTTGCTAACCGGAGCAAGGCGAAGCGAAGCCGCTTCTTTAAAATGGAGGGATGTTCATACAAGAGCCAATACACTGACGTTCAAAGATACAAAAAATCACACCGACAGAACCATTCCGATAACTCCGAGACTTGAAGAACTATTGGAATTAATGAAGAATTGGCGCATGGGCGATTATGTATTTGGTTCGATGGGCAAGGATGGCAAAGCAGGACGAATTTGCGAGCCGCGCAAGGCGATGCTAAGGGCCAACAAAGCCGCCGGAAGTGAAGTCACTGTGCATGGCTTAAGACGGACTTTTGCTACGGTTTTAGAAAGCCTGGACTGCCCAGCCTATCCGCTTAAGGCATTGCTCGGACATAGTATGAAGGGCGATGTGACTGCATCCTATTACACGCAGATTGGGGTGGAACGATTAAGGCCGTGGTTAGAGAAATATGAGAATTATGTGCTCAAGTTAATTGAAGCTAACAAATAATGTGTAGTTATTCAGACTCGATCTGACGGAGGATGTCAGAATTGAAAGGCCGCTTTGACCCCAACCAATTGTACGAGAAACCGCAAGCGGACCTCCAACGATTCAACTCACCGGCCTGCGGGCAACAAAGCAAAGCGGCACTGTTGCGGGTTCGGTGCAACTGACGGTTGGCCTCTGTCCAGACTCCAGAATATTTAAGCACGCAGGCATTGATGTATCATACCGTTAGCTCTGCAAGCCCATGCTTAAAGCTACCGTTGTTCTGGCGCCAAAGGAAAGAGAGCAGCGATAAAACTGACTGTAAATGCAGCGGCTGTATCTGCGGCATATTTTTTCCAGTCGTCACGTTCGTGCGTTCCACGCGATGCTTCTGAGACAGCTTGGGCCGTCGTAGTTGCTCGCGGCAAATCTGAGATACCTCTTATCATTAGGAAGCCTACGGTTGTATGCATGGCGTGGGCTTGGTCAATTGCGCTACCCGCGCCAGCGCCTTCCATCTCAACTGCATTTATCTTTGGCCATTTTTCGAGCACTCGTTCAAAGAAGGCGTTTGTCGGATCGTCTACGACTTTTTCTCCCGAGGCAACTTCCCCACGGATCACTTTAGGTTCAGCGGAGGTTGGCGGCCTAGCCCTAATCAGACGCTTCCAGTCATTGGAGATTCCATGAGCCATTGCTCCGTTGAGCAGTCCCTTATCGGCATCATAGTTTCTGTCCCTCGGCATAAATGTCTTTTCGATTTTGCCGTACTCGTACCCATATATGACATCAGCAAGAATGACGTCGCCCTTCGCTACATCCTTTAGGCCACCTGCAATACCAACAAGTAGGATGTATGAAGTTTTCCATCGGGCAACCGTATCCAGTACTGCCATCGCGCTGTTCGTGTTGCCAGCGTGCCCCATCATTCCAATCGCCACCGAGTAGTCACCCTTGTCTGATTTAATCTTCGCCGTTTGCCATGCGTACAAATTCGGTTGATGCTTACGGCTCGGCGCCTGCTTCAAATCAACAACTTTGGTACAGACGGCGTTAAATTCCTCTGGCAGCACGGTCAGAATGACAACGTCGACAGAAGACTGAGATGATGCACCACCGGGGCCTAAATATTCTCCACGCTCATTCCACTTCGCCTCAAATTCCCACAAGAGTGCATTCATGCTCTCAAAGAAGTTGATCCAATACGTCCAGGTCCATTCTGAACCATCGCGCTTCCTCGCAATGTTTTGCAGTTCAGGGATCGAATCATTCAGTTGACGGTACCGCTCTAGCTCTTTGGATTCTTTGCCAAAAGCGTAGTTGACGAGCTCCTCGCTTGCTGCGATCCATGCGTACAACTCCGCCGAACTCACCTTCTCTGAGTCAGGGACAGCATTCAACTTATCTTTGCATAGGTGAATCTTCTGGATCATGTCGCGGGATTGCTGAATCTGTAGCGTAAACATTGTTTTCCAAGAATAAGCAAGTAATTGATTCAGCCTGAAATAGCGAAATGAGCCAAACTTTATTATAGGGCGATAATTTTGCGCCCTAACTCGACTGGTTGTCAAAAATCCTGTTAACGCGGTGCGAGTGCTCAGCAATATCGCTCACAAGATGTATGGCGTTACTCCGCCATGGATGAACAAAAAGGAAGCAAAACCGGTAACCCTATCTGTAACGGTACCGGTAACGGATACTGTCTCCGATCTGTTCCTGTAACGGTAACGGTAACAGGAAAAAATAACCTTGCCATTCCTGTAACAGGAATGAGCACCCTTACCGATCCTGTAACGGTTACAGGAATTATGGCGCGTCTGGTGGATGAGTACTGGTGGCGTCGGGCACTACGCAAAGTCTGCGGCAGAAAATTTGAACATGGCGCTATCCGCTTGGGAGTGATCCATAAGGGCGAATGGGGCCGCTTTGTTACGTTGATGGGTGGATCCGAGGCGAAACGAAAAAATTCCCGATATCACTGGCTAAGCAGGGGAACAATGAGCTTAACCGTTATAGGGAACCGAAAGGGGACAAGATCATTGGCATAGCATGGGAAAGCGTTGTATTCCCTACCCGGATTCATCAATGGACCGTCAAGCATAAATGCGAACCCAATAGGATGAAAGGGCCGACAGACCTTAAGGAACTTGCGAATGAAAGCGCGGCAATAATAACATTACCTCAGACTGGTCCTGCACCCTTGGAGTTCTGTCAATAACTGTACGAAAATGTGAAAATGTGGAGTGTCTGGAACGTGCCAATAGCTGCCACTCAAATCATCATGACGAAGTTGGCTTAACCATATTTGCGCTTCCAAGAGTACGCCAACTCCACCCGTTTATACTATACTGTGCTAACAGACAAATTCGTGTGGCCATCAATGAATCAAGCCGTTATCGTGAATCTATATGCTTCTCCATTCAATAGTGCAGACCGGTGGGTTTGTTGCCAAGAGGAGGCTTTGCCATGACCAGACGGATTGATCCCGAACCAGTCGTAATATTCATGGCATTCATGGGAACTATCGGAGCGATGGTAGGCGCCGTCAACTATGTGAAAACGCACTACAAACCCTTGCCGTCACAGGTGCGGGAGAAGCTGGTGCGGTCCTTAAGGGAGCTTGACGATCACATCAAGCATCTGCGGGCAGATCTAGCAAACATTGAAGAAATCTTTCTTAACGCGCGCTTTCCGAGAGATCGGACAATCAGACTTGGTAACGGCGCTTACCTCACACCCATCGAGTTCGCTCGCTATGAAAAAGTATCCGACAAAATCTTTTGTCGGATACGCGAAGTGCAAAAACTGTCGCTCAAGATTGAACGAGAGGCAACGAAACTTGACGCGCTTAATATGGCTCCAACAACAAATGTTCTCGGACAAGTGTACGAAAGACAAACCAAACTTATGGAGGCTCGAAACTTGACTCTGGAAGAGGCGTGGGGAGAACTTCACGGCATCGCCCAAGGCCTTGAATGTGCTATCGAAGAGCTGGAAAAACAACTTAAGCCGGTTTCTTCTGCTCGTGCGAACGTTGAGCAACCGTTATCGGGTCGCCCACCTGTCTGAAATGTGTCGGGAACCGACCATCACGACTGGCAGAACTGTGCCGATTCTAGAAATTAAAATTCTGACACTGCCTGTCTGAGCTACTACAAAAATTACCTAATTTTGGCAGCGAGTTGATCATACACACTGCGCCCGATTTCGTTATTTTTCTCGGCTATCAGGAAAAGCCCTTTGCCGCTGCTTTTCTTCTCCCACAGTTCACCTAGCTGACATTTTTCCTTGCTGTCATCATTGGTTGCATAAGCCGTCCCCTTGTATTCGACCACTAGCAAGCGGTTATCTTCAAGCATGGCGACAAAATTAGGGTAGAAACTGTAGATCAGCAGCAAATTTGACCAGGTAACAGTGTTGAATTCTAACCATTCAAAAATCGTATAAAGAATTTTAAACCAGCATGTTGCATGAAAGGTTCGATGGTCATTATTGGGCGCTGAAACTGGTCAAAATTCCGCACTGATTAACAGCCTAGATATTTTTCCCCATGGTACCGATGGTGAATTGTGTCTTTAATCGACACCATGTGTCCGTAGTCCCCCGTGTTACATGAACGGGGCATCACGAAGGTAACATTTGCAATCATTTTAAATGCGATCAGAAAAAAGCAAATAAATTGCATTTTCCACACCGAGGTCAAAATATGACGAAAGCGTTTCTGTCCCACTCTTCATCCGATAAGGAATTTGTTCGGGCTGTCGCAAACGGCCTTGGTCGCCAGTTTTGCTTGTTTGATGAGCAGGTTTTTGACACAGGGGAAACCTTCAAGCTCTCAATAGAAAAACACCTCGATGACTCATCGATCTTCGTTTTATTCGCTAGCTCTGAATCAGTCAAGCGCATGTGGATCGAATTCGAAATCAACGAGGCATGGTATCGAATTCTGGAAGGACGCATTTCTAGGGCGTTAGTGTTCCTAATTGATTCCTCGATTGGCCATGAGGCGCTTCCCCCATGGCTGAGTCGAGCAAAAGTATCTAGAACGAACGCTCCCAAAATAGTTGCCAGAGAGATACGCCAACATCTTGATGAGCTGATTAGAACTGAACAGCACCCCTATTTTGAAGGCCGCTCTGACGACATTGGACATCTACAAAAGTTATTGAGGCCTATCGGCGAACCAGCCCCTCGGGTTGTAGGTATTTACGGGCTACCTAACATCGGCAAAAAGACGTTCATAAGAAAAACTGCACAATTAATACTTTCCTTTAATCGAATCATTACGGTACAGATTGAAGAAAGTGACGGTCTTCCAGACATTGCAATAAAAATTGCAAATCTGCTTGAGCCATACTCGACGAAAGCTGGATTTGATGAAATAGTTGCTCGGATCAAATCAGAAAACAAAGAGCAACTCTTAAAGAGAATGATTTCTGATTTTAGGGTCGCCGTCGAGAATAAAGAGATGCCTGTTCTGATTGACGATGGTGGCGTCTTCACATCGGATGGTTTCTTTACCGATATTGCCAAGATGCTTATCGACGCCCTCAAAGATCAAGGTGAACTTTACATCTTTCTCGTTTCGACGAGAAAACCTATCGAAAACCTTCTGTCCATGCAACTTAAGCCTCTCGCAATCGATGCTGTAAAGAGGCTGGTGGCTGAAATTTCATCCACAATGAAGCCGCCTTTGACAATAAATCAGATATCTGAGCTTGCAGAGTACGTAAACGGCTACCCACCTTCGGCATATTATGCAGTTGATCAAGCAAGAGCATATGGGATTGATTCTGTCCTAGCCGATAAACACCGGCTTGTTCAGTTCAGGACAGCAGTTTTTGTCAAATACATAAATAGTCAGTTGATGACAGAGGAACAGAAATCCATATTATTAACCTTAGCACGATATAGTCCTCTCCCATTGCAGGTCTTAGCCGACACACAAGGTTACGATGCAGCTAAGCTTGCGGGTGACATCATGATCCTCGTTGATCGCTCCCTTATAGTTCCAAATGAGTCCGGTTTATATTCAATAGCGGCCCCAGTTGCAGATGCAGTTGCAAGCGAGTTCCTATCCAGTTCAGACGTTAATCATCAAGCCATATACGACTCCCTGAAAATACTCTTGGATGATGAGAATCTTGAGTTACCCCGTTTAGATCTTTATAGGCTGCTTTTTAGGGCTTCTGTTCGAAGTGGTTCAAAGGATAGTACCGCATTTCATATGACTAACGACCTAATTCGTCTAACGGAGGATTATTACCATCGCCGTGACTATAAGCGATGCATAGAGACGGCAAAATTAGCATTAACCGAAGCCCCAAAGAGTTACTCTGCTCGGGATTTCCTTATTCGGAGTTTTATTCAAGAGGAACAATGGGAAAGTGCTGAGAGCGAGATTCGTGAGTTGGAGAAATTTGCCTCACCTCGAGATGTGCAATTTCTCTTGGGATTTCTTGAACGAAAAAGAGGCCGCTTACAAAAAGCTATTACATACTTCCTGAATGCCGAAAAACTAGGTCGTTCAGGCGTAGCATTAAAACGTGAAATCGCCAGCTGCTATTACCACAATGACCAAATATCTGAGGCGAAAAAGTACGTTAATGAAGCATTGGCAACAAATAAAGATAACCGATTTGTAGTGGATCTGTCGATCCAGATTGCTATCCGCGAGGGAGATGAACAGGCTGCGCGTTCTGGTATTGAGAAGCTGGCTGTACTCGACGTCGAGCCATTTGTGAAGCACAGGCTTTCTACGGTCGAACTTCGGTTCGGTAATATCAAAGAGGCACTAAAATCAGCTCGCGAATCTGTGGAAGCATTCGATAATGATCGGCCCACATTCGGAATATTAGCTCAACTGGCGACATGCCTTACCCGCGTTGGCCTATTTGATGAAGCAGATGTGACCATACAACGCCTATCCCGGCTGTATGTCAATCAGCGACCAGATATTCGGTTAGGGCTAGCTTGTAGACTTGAGATTGAACGTAAGCGCTTTTCCAAAGCCTTAGAGATCTTGGATAACGTAAAGGATATAACCCCGATAATTTATGAGGCCATGCGAAGAGACGCGATAGCAGGAGAATTGGCAATTGGGACTATGCCTGATGAGAAAAGAATTCGCTATCAGCACGAACTTGATACTCTTAACAAGGAACTTAGTACATATGATCCGAATGAAGCTTGGTTCACCTTGATTTCATAACCGAACTTTGGATTTCGAGTAGCGGAGCGTTTCAGGTAGCCGTATGATTTCTCTCCAGTGCTTAGATTCATCTTCTCGGGCACGTCATTAGAAAATCAGAACCGATAATTTCCAGTTACCCCGATTTGTCCGGCTTGGCGAGCGAACAAGACTTCAATCCAGTGCCCCATTTCATCTTTTTGGGCGCGCCAATATCAAATTGGAACAGTGATAACCCAGCTATTTGATTCATCCGAACCGGCGAGCCAGCTACCTTCGAGCCTCGTCTGTCCGCTTAGTGTCGGTTTGAGTCATACGTCAACGACGCAAAAGTTTTGAAACTAGCGGTTCGCATTTGACACTATTCGTCAGAGCAACTCGGAGTTCGATAGCAGACAGCCGGACTATCTCATCTACTATGGGGCTACTATTAAAAATAGACAAGCATTTACAGGTTTGTAAGTACTTGTTTTTATTGGTAGGCCGTGCCAGATTCGAACTGGCGACCAACGGATTAAAAGTTAGACCTATCGAGCTAACATATTAGCTTACTACTAGGCTAGTATCTTTGCATCTTCCTACATAATTACTACATTTACCAATTTATCTGAACTATTCTATATAATGTAGTACTAAAAATACCTTTATAATCATTGGTGGAGACGAGGAGGATCGAACTCCCGACCTTCGCATTGCGAACGCGACGCTCTCCCAGCTGAGCTACGTCCCCGATTGTTACGCGTATTTTATAACAAAAAACGGCAGCATAATATTGAGGTTACTGAAGCATTGGCAACGATGTTGCAATCCTGACAGGTATTTCGGCAAGCAATGATACTTACAAGGGCATTAACGGTGGTCAAATCCCTTCACACCCAATCCTTGCCGATCAGAAAATCCGTATAGAGCTTATCTTCAGCACTGCCAGCCTCGGGCTTCCAGTCATAGCGCCATTTCACGATGGGGGGCAATGACATCAGGATGGATTCGGTACGCCCACCCGATTGCAAGCCGAACAGGGTGCCACGATCCCACACCAGATTGAATTCCACATAGCGGCCCCTGCGGTAGGCCTGGAAGTCGCGTTCGGGTTCACCATAGGACGTATTGAGGCGCCGCTCCAGGATTGGCACATAGGCGGGCAGGAAGTGATCACCGACACTTTTGGTCAGATTGAAACAGGTATCGAAATCCGGCTTGCTCAAATCATCAAAGAAAATGCCGCCTATACCGCGCGGCTCCTTGCGGTGTTTCAGGTAAAAATATTCATCGCACCATTTCTTGAAGCGTGGATGATGGTCACCACCAAATGGTTGCAGCGCTTCTTTACAAGTCTGGTGAAAGTGTATGGCATCTTCTTCAAACCCATAGTAAGGCGTCAGGTCCATTCCGCCGCCGAACCACCAGACCGGCTCGGCCCCCTCCTTATGCGCTTCCAGATAACGGACGTTCAGGTGCACCGTGGGTGCATAAGGATTGCGCGGATGCAGCACGAGCGACACGCCCATTGCCTCGAATGAACGTCCTGACAATTCAGGCCGGGCGGCAGTGGCCGAGGCGGGTAGCCCGCCACCGAACACGTGCGAGTAATTCACCCCGCCGCGCTCGAGTACGTTGCCTTCTTCCATCACACAGCTTAACCCGCCGCCGCCCTCGGGGCGTTCCCATTGATCACGGCGGAAATGTTTGCCGTCCACCTCTTCCAGGCGCACAACGATGCGTTCCTGAAGTCCGGTGAAGAATTCTTTAACTTGCTGTGTTGTATCCATGCGAACTCCCCATATCCGTCCCGTACCAGGCGTTACGCGCTACTGGCTTGTCCAAGCGGCTATTTTCGGTGATTGATAGCCCGATACCCGATGTCGTGGCGCATTTGACAGCCGTCGAAATGAATTTGCTCGGCAATGTCGTAGGCGCGGCGCTGTGCTATCTTCACGCTATCCCCCAGCGCGGTAACACATAATACACGCCCACCCGCCGTCACAGTTTCCTTGCCATCTTCTCCACCCAGGGCCGTACCTGCATGGAACACATGAAAATCTTTCTCCGATGACGCCATGGCCAGGAGTTGCGGTAAACCATGAATCACGTCACCCTTGCGCGGAGTATCCGGATAACCCTGCGCCGCCATTATCACACCCAGGGCGGTGCGACGATCCCACTCCGCTTCTATCTTGTCGAGCGTTCCGTTCATGGCGTGTTCCATCAGCGTTACCAGATCGCTTTTCAGCCGCAGCAGGATAACTTCCGCTTCCGGATCGCCCATGCGGCAATTGAACTCCAGCACCTTTACGCTGCCATCCGGCGCTATCATCAGGCCGGCATAAAGAAAGCCGGTGTAAGTCTCGCCGTCCTGCTCCAAGCCGTTCATCGTCGCCTGGATCACTTCGCGCATTATCTTGGCATGCAGCTTGGGTGTGATTACCGGTGCGGGAGAATATGCGCCCATGCCCCCTGTATTTGGGCCCTGATCCCCTTCTTTCAGGCGCTTGTGATCCTGACTGGTGGCAAGCGGCAGCACATGGCGGCCATCGGCCATGACGATAAAACTGGCCTCCTCTCCTTCCAGAAATTCCTCGATCACGATCCGCGCACCCGCATCCCCCACGCGGTTTTCAACCAGCATCGCGTCCACGGCGGCGTGGGCCTCCGCCAGGGTCGTGGCAACCACCACGCCTTTCCCCGCGGCCAGGCCATCGGCCTTGATAACGATGGGTGCGCCTGTCTGATCCAGGTAATGATGGGCTTCGGCGGCGGAACTGAAGCTGGCATAAGCAGCGGTGGGGATACCATGGCGCTGCATGAAAGCCTTGGCGAAACCCTTGGACGTTTCCAGTTGCGCGGCTTGCCTGGTGGGGCCAAAAATTTTCTGGCCCGCCGCGCGGAAGGCGTCCACGATACCCGCCGCCAGGGGCGCCTCCGGCCCGATGACGGTGAATGCGATGGATTCCTTTCTGGCAAATTCCACCAGCTCGGGAATCCCGGTGATGGAAAGATTCTCAAAATCTTCTTCCAGCAACGTGCCGGCGTTGCCGGGCGCGACAAACACCTTTATGGGACGGGTGGCGCGCGACGACTGGAGCAGTCTCCATGCTAACGCATGCTCCCTGCCACCAGCGCCGATTACAAGTAGTTTCATATCAGGATGTCTCTACATTCAAGTTTTGCGAGTATCCACTGCGGTTCCGGATGCCAGTAGTGCAGCCCTAATGTCTGAAATGCCGCACACCCGTCAGCACCATTGCCACCCCCTGCTCGTCCGCGGCGGCAATCACTTCCTCATCGCGCACGCTGCCACCGGGCTGAATGACCGCCTTCGCACCCGCCTGCACGACCACATCCAGCCCATCGCGAAACGGAAAGAATGCATCCGAGGCAACCACCGAACCGGCGAGCGCAAGACCCGCATTCTGCGCCTTGATGGACGCGATACGGGCGCTATCCACCCGGCTCATTTGTCCCGCGCCCACGCCCAGCGTCTGGCCATGCGCGCAATACACGATAGCATTGGATTTGACGAATTTCGCCACGCGCCACGCAAACAGCAGATCCTGCAATTGTTGCGGCGTCGGTTGCACTTTGGTGACGACTTTCAATTGTGCCTCGGCGACATTGAGGTTATCCGGCGTTTGCACCAGCAATCCGCCGCCCACGCGCTTGAAATCAAAAGTATTGCCTCCTGCCTGAAGCGGCAAGGCGAGCACGCGCACATTGGTTTTGCGGGCGAGAATCTGTTTTGCGTCATCGCTTAATTCCGGCGCGATGACCACCTCGACAAATTGTTTGATCACCGCTTCGGCTGCGGCGCCGTCAAGCGCGCGATTGAAAGCGATGATGCCGCCAAAAGCGGAAGTCGGATCTGTGGCAAACGCCAATTGATAAGCCGCAAGCGGTGTATCGGCCACGGCCACGCCGCAGGGGTTGGCATGCTTGATGATGACACAGGCAGGCAGATCAAAGGTCTTGACGCATTCCCACGCGGCATCGGCATCGGCAATGTTGTTGTACGATAATTCCTTGCCCTGCAACTGGGTGTAGCTGGCAAGACTGCCGGAAGCGGGCGCAAGGTCGCGATAGAAGGCCGCTTGCTGGTGCGGATTCTCACCGTAACGCAAATGCTGGCTGATACTGAAATTAAGATTGAGACACGCGGGAAACGCCTGGCGCTGTCCGGGCGGCTCATCCTCCGGGCCGATCGCAGTAAGATAGTTGCTGATGGCGCTATCGTATGCGGCGGTATGCGAGAACGCCTTGCAGGCGAGCTGGAAACGCAGCTCCTGCCCGACCGCGCCCCCGGCGGACTTCATCTCCTCCAGCAGCGGCGCATAATCCTCCGGATCAGTCACGACGGTTACGCTCTTATAATTCTTTGCCGCGGCTCGCACCATGGTGGGACCGCCGATGTCGATATTCTCGATGGCCTCTTCCAGGCTGCAATCGGAACGGGCCACGGTCTGGCTGAAGGGGTAAAGATTCACCACCACCAGCTCAATGCCGGAAAACCCTGCCTTTTCCATAGCCGCCATGTGCTCAGGGGAATCCTTCCGCGCCAGGATGCCCGCATGGATTTTCGGATGCAGGGTTTTGACCCGCCCGTCGAGCATCTCGGGAAAGCCGGTGTAATCGCTTACTTCAATAACGGTCAAGCCCGCGTCCTTGAGCAGTCTGGCGGTACCGCCAGTGGAAAGAATGGTCACTCCCAGCCGGCGCAACTCGCGCGCAAACTCGACGATTCCGGTTTTGTCGGAAACGCTGATGAGAGCTTGTTTAATCGTCATTTATGGAATTATCCTAAATTCGGCAGTTGGATGGGAGGGCTCACGCAAAAAATTTACCCGGCTATCTGCCTATTTGATCTGGTACTGCTTCATTTTATTGCGCAGCGTATTGCGGTTAATACCGAGCAACTCGGCGGCACGCGTCTGATTGCCCTTGGCATGGCTCATCACCAGCTCGATCAGAGGTTTCTCGACGCTGCGTATTACCATGTCATAGATGGCATGGGGTTTCTCGCCGTCCAGATCGGCAAAATAACCGTTCACGGCTTCGCGTACGCAACGGGCGATTTCGTTTTCATTAATAATGCTCATGCAACCAACTCCTCGGGCTCAACGTAAGTCAAGCGCCGGCCGCGGCCGGCAAGCTCACTGAAAAATTCGTTAACCGCCAACAACTGCTGCTCAGTCGTTTGCAACTGATTCATTGCATGACGAAATACAGCAGAGCCCACTAAACCTTTGGTGTACCAGGAGATGTGCTTGCGGGCGATGCGCACACCGGAATACTCACCGTAGAAATCATATAGCTCATGCAAATGCTGGATGAGCACGCGATGGATCTCGCTCACTTCCGGTAGCTGGAGATGCTCGCCCGTGGCGAGATAGTGGCTGATCTCACGAAATATCCATGGCCGTCCCTGGGCAGCGCGGCCGATCATGATGGCGTCGGCCCGGGTATAGTCGAGTACCTGCCTTGCCTGTTCAGGCGTGGTGATATCGCCATTGGCGATGACCGGAATTTTTACCGCGGCCTTTACCTCGGCGATGGTGTCATACTCGGCATGCCCCGCATAAGCGCAAGCACGGGTACGGCCATGAATAGCCAGCGCCTGGACCCCCGCGCTCTGGGCAATGTTCGCCACTGCAAGTGCATTTCTGTGCTGTGTATCCCAGCCAGTGCGGATCTTCAGGGTAACAGGGACATTTACCGCACCTACCACGGCATCCAGTATCTTTCCCACCAGCGGCTGATCCTGCAACAATGCGGAGCCGGCCATCACATTGCAGATTTTCTTGGCCGGACAACCCATATTGATGTCTATGATCTGCGCCCCTTGCGCCACATTATAGCGTGCGGCTTCAGCCATCATTGCCGGGTCGGCGCCCGCAATTTGCACCGAAATGGGATCCACTTCTCCTTCATGATTGGCGCGCCTCCGGGTCTTTTCCGAGCCCCACAGCAAGGAGTTGCTCGATACCATTTCCGACACGGCCATGCCCGCACCCATGCTCTTGCACAACTGCCGGAAGGGACGATCGGTCACCCCCGCCATGGGGGCGACGATAAGATTGTTTTTAAGAATATGAGGGCCGATCTGCATGCTCTGCTTTTGAATAATGGGGCTGACCCGGAAGAATGAAGGATAGGAACAGTTGCAATTTTAACAGGCTATTGAAATTCCCGTAGCGCTGGCGGTAATCAATGATGGTGCGGTAGCGTATCGTTACGCGGCGACATCAGATAGATGTAAGATCTTACAGGTGACGAAAGCTGATATTTCCTGTAACCCATATCGCTTTGGGGGATTCATTCAGGAAACCGCCGCCTTGATCTGTATGCAAAATGCCTCGATCGCATCAAATAGCCTTGGCAGAGGCGAATTCAACCCCTCGCACCAAACATCATGCGCCGGGCGACGAAACGCTTGGCTTGCGGAAGACAATCCAGCGCGCTCAGCCCCATGCCACGCATGCTTCCCAATACAGGATCGTCATTGGAAAAAAGTTTCACCAGCGAATCCGTGAAAATTCGCCCGGCGCCGCTGTCCATCCGGCGCCTGTGACGATATCTTGCAAGCATCGCCGGAGTTCCTGTCTCAGCGGGAGCTGAGATAATTTCGTCAGCCAGTTCCCAGGCATCACGCAAGCCCAAATTAAAACCTTGCCCCGCAACCGGGTGCAAAGTCTGTGCCGCATTGCCCACCAATGCCGCACGGCAAGCCGTGACGGGGGTGACGTATTTTAGCACAAGAGGAAAGCCGGAACGTTTGCCGGCCTCGACGAGTTTACCGAGACGATCACCGAAATGGTCATGCAATCGAACAAGGAATGCTGCGTCATCCAAAGCAAGAATTTCCTCGGCCGCCGAGGGAGAAACCGTCCATACCAGGGCAAAGTACTCACCCGAAGGTAGCAATGCCACCGGACCATCCGGAGTGAAGCGTTCATAAGCCACGCCCGCCTCGGCGGGAGAACGTATGAATCCGCTCCCGGTGCGGCCGGTAATTTTCAAGGGACGCGCTGCTGTTCCGCCCAAACGGGGACAGCACTCACTTTTGATGCGCGCAACCACCGCCCATTGCTGGTAGTCCTGCACATGCTGGGTCACGCCTTCGATTTGAGCAGTGAGGCGGCCGCCATCCGCCAGCACCAGCAACCGGGCAGCGGCTTTCTTTGTCACTCCATCATGCTGAAATTCAGCCTGCGCCCTCTCGGCGCCGGTTTCCAGCCGCGTTACCTGCGCCCCGGTCAAGTAGTCGACATCGCATTTTTTCAGCGCCTTATGCATGGACCGGAATACATCATGGTGGTTTACTACATAACCCAGTGCCGGCACGCCGATATCGTCAGCGGTCATGACGGCGCGGCCGAAACCCCCGCGATTGGAGATATGGATGGTCGTGATGGGCGTGACGTCCGGTAACCCCTTCCATACGCCCAAACGCTCCAGGATAAGCCGGCTGCCGTGAGACAGCGCCAAGGGGCGCGAGTCTTCCGTTTTTTCTGGCAATCCGCGCGCTTCCAGCAGCAACACGGATACACCGGCGCCGCGCAACGCCAGTGCCAACCCCATGCCTACCGGGCCGCCACCGATGATGATCAAATCATATTCATGCTTCAGGATAGTTTTTCCTTGGCTCATATCCGTACATTCGCGGCTTATTTAGTGTGCGGCTCATCCGTTCGTTCTTCGATGATTTCAGCATCCTCGATTACAACATATTCTCCCTCTTCCGCTTCCCTGGCTTTACGTAATTTTCGGCGCAGCCACCACAGACGAAACGAAATACCCGCAGCGGCAATGGCGAATAGGGCAAGAAAAGCGGTAAAAAAGAAAATACCCAAAACAGCCATGACAATCAATACAGGAATAAAGAGCAGGTAAGCCGCCCACCGGCTGCCAGGGGAGACATGCACGATCTCCTCTTCCGGCATGCCCGTCTTCTCATTCCGGGATATGCGTCTTATGACTATTTTCCTGTCTTCGTCCATAATCCTGAATCCGGCGGTTGGACTACCAATCTTTCCGATCCTGCATCAATTCTTCAATCTCCACCACCGCCTTGGGAGCAGCCGACGTCAATACTTCGCATCCGGTTTCCGTTACCGCCACATCATCCTCGATACGCACACCCGTATCCCAGAAATGGCGGGGCACGTTATCCGCGGGACGGACGTAGCAACCCGGTTCCACTGTCAGGGTCATTCCCAGTTGGAGTGGGCGCCATTCCCCATTGCGCTTGTATTCGCCGGCGTCGTGCACATCCAGTCCCAGCCAGTGACCGGTACGGTGCATGTAAAAACGCTTATAGTCTTCCGACTGTATGACCGAATCCACACTCCCGTGGCACAGACCAAAATCGATGAACCCCTGAACCAGCACCCGCAGTGCCGCTTCATGCGGCGCATCCCATGGGCTGCCCGGCTTTACCGCGCTTATCGCCGCCGCCTGTGCCGATAGCACCAATTGATACAGGTCTCTTTGCGCTGGCGTGAATTTTCCATTCACCGGGAACGTGCGCGTAATGTCAGCCGCATAGCCGTCCACTTCGCAGGCCGCGTCGATCAACAACAGATCGCCGGCATTCAGGCGGGCATTGTTCCCGACATAGTGCAAAACACAGGCATTCGCGCCGCCTGCGACGATAGACGTGTAGGCGGGCGCTTGCGCGCCATGACGGCGGAACTCGTGCAGCAGCGCGGCCTCCACTTCATATTCGTTCATACCGGGCCGGGTTTCCCGCATTGCCCGGCGATGGGCGCCACTGGAAATCTCGGCTGCGCGGCGCATGACCTGAAGTTCTTCCGCGCTCTTGAACAGACGCATTTCATCCAGCAGGGGACGGATGTCATGAATTCTGGCGGGCGCGGTGACTCCGCTGCGGGTCTGTTGGCGTACCTGGTTGATCCAGCCGGTGATACGCGTATCCCATGCCGTATCGTGTCCCAACGAGCAATACACGGTGGGCTGATTTGCCAGCAATCCCGGCAGCATGTCGTCCAGCCTGAAGATGGGATATGCCTCATCGAAATCGAATGCATTCCGCGCTGCCTCGGGACCATAACGGAAGCCATCCCAGATTTCCCGCTCCAGATCCTTGTCGCGGCAGAACAGGATATGCCTGGATGCTTTCTCGTCCGCTTCCGCCACCATCACCAGCACCGCTTCCGGTTCGCGAAAACCGGTCAGGTAATAAAAATAGCTGTCGAAGCGATAGGGATAATGCGCATCGCGATTCCGCACCTGTTCCGGCGCGGTGGGAACAATGGCAACGCCTTTTTGCATCTGGGATGCCAAATGCCGGCGCCGCTCGCGGAATGATTTAATGGGGATCATCACTAATGATTATTACAGTATTTTGCAGGATAACGCAAAGCAGGCACAGCGTCAGAAATTCTCATCCCTCGTTCAGCCGAGCATCAAGCTGGCGCAGGCGTTCCGGCGTGCCCACGTCCACCCATATCCCTCGATAATGCTGACCGCCAATTTTTCCAGCCGCAATTGCCTGGCGCAGCAGGGGCGCGAGCTTTGCCACGGTGCCAGGCACCACATCCTTGAACAATCCGGGTTGATACGCACCGATCCCGCTGAAAGTAAGATTATCCTTCCCTGAAGGGACTATTCTGCCGGAATCGAGGACGAAATCACCGCCGGCATGCTGGGCCGGGTTATCCACCATCACCAGATGCGCCAGATCCTCATCGGGATGGGTTTGCATATGCCGCAGGGCCGGCAATAGTATCGAAAAATCGATTTCGCAATAAATATCGGCATTCACCGTCACGAATGGCTGTTCCCCGTATTCATTTTCCCACCCGGCTTGCAGAAGGGGCATTGCCTGGGCGATACCGCCGGCCGTTTCCAGCGCTGCCGACTCATGCGAATAACGGATGCGGACACCATAACGTTCTCCATTGCCCAGCGCCGCCTCGATCATCTGCCCCAGATGCGCATGATTGATGACGACTTCGACAAAACCCGCGCGCGCGAGGCTCTCAAGATGATACTCAATCAGCGATTTGCCCCCTGCGCGCAGCAGTGGCTTGGGCAGCGTGTCAGTCAGCGGGCGCATGCGCTCGCCGCGCCCCGCGGCCAGAATCATGGCCTTGAACCTAAATCCGGCAGTCGATCGCTCGCTTGTCAGTCCAGCGCCATGATTGGTAGAGAATTTTTGTTCCACTTAGTTCTCATCTTTAGGGTGAACGGCGCCATTTCAGAATGTGTAGCCGACTTTTGCCTCTGGCGGCTTGTTTTCCAGCCCATCCAGCAGCGTCAGCAGAGGATTGAGCTCGCGGTAGCGCTCGCAGGCCTTGCGCAAGTACTCCATCACCAATGGCATGTCCCTGAGATAACCCGCTTTGCCGTCGCGATGATACAGGCGCGCGAAAATTCCCAGCACCTTGATATGACGCTGTACGCCCATCCATTCGAAATCGCGGTAAAAATCAGCGAAATCGGCAGCCACCGGCAATCCTGCTGTTCGCGCTTCTTCCCAGTAGCGGATTATCCAGTCCAGGATACGTTCTTCGTCCCAGCGGATATAGGCGTCCTTGAACAGCGACACCAGGTCGTAGGTGATGGGGCCATAAACCGCGTCCTGAAAATCGACAATACCGGGATTGGGGGTCGTCACCATCAGATTGCGCGAATGGTAGTCGCGGTGCACGAATACCTTGGGTTGCGCAAGATTGTTCCGTACAATCCGTTTGAAAACCGCATCAAGCTCCGCTTTCCGGCTTGCCCCAAGGGACGCCTGCAAATGCTTCGCCACATACCAGTCCGGGAACAAATTCAGCTCTCTCATCAATAGCGCTTCATCATATTCCGGCAGCACGCCGGGGCGGCTCGCCAGCTGGATTTTAAGGAGGGCCGCCAGCGCATCGCGATATAAGCAATCGGCTTTATCGGGATCGCCATTCAGCGCCTGGAGGTAGGTGGTACTTTCAAGATCAGAGAGCAGCAGGAAACCCTGTGTCGGATCCTGCGCCAATATGGTTGGCACATGCGCACCGGCGGCGGCGAATAGTCCAGCCACATGCACAAACGGTGCACAATCCTCCTGCTGCGGCGGCGCATCCATCACGATCAATGTCCGGTCATTGAACGTTGCGCGGAAATAACGGCGGAAACTCGCATCGGCGGAAGCCGGCGATAGCGTGAAGCTTTTATCGGGGAAGTGTGTCTTGATCCAGTTTTCCAGAAGTTGCAAGCGTTCCATAATAATCCGCTGATTTGCCTAATTACCAGAAATATGAGATTTTAGCATGCATGCATCACTCCTCATCCAGCCGGGTGATGGGGCGGCAATCATGGAGGAAATCATGCTCAATCAAAAAGTATTGGACGAAATCGTAACCAAAGTCAACGAACTGCTTGCGCAGAGTCCGGTGAAGGATGTGGAAAAAAATCTGAGGGTTATGCTGTCGGGGATGTTCACCCGACTGGATCTGGTAACGCGTGAAGAATTCGAGGTACAACAGGAAGTCGTGAAACGTACGCGCGAAAAATTGACCGCGCTGGAAGCGAGGATCGCTGAACTGGAAAATCCCACGAAATCAGATAGCCTGGACACTCCGGCGGAGACGGTGGATGACCTCTCGGAAACGGAATGATCTGATATTCGGGCTATGGCAGGTAATAAAGAATTGTAGATACTTTGCAAATATGCAAAAAATATTGGTATTGATTCCATTGGCCCCTGGCTGAGACTTTTTTCATGCCGCTTGCTATTCTTTATAGCCGCGCTATCTCGGGCATGGAGTCTCCGCTGGTGACGGTGGAAGCTCACATCGCCAATGGCTTGCCCAGTTTCACCATCGTTGGATTACCGGAAGCGGAAGTCAAGGAAAGCAAGGACAGGGTGCGGGCAGCGCTGCAAAACGCGCAATTCGAATTTCCCGCCCGGCGCATTACGATCAACCTCGCCCCCGCCGATCTGCCCAAGGAAAGCGGGCGCTTCGATCTACCCATTGCGCTCGGCATACTCGCGGCGACGGGTCAAATTCCTTCGAATAAACTTGATCAGTACGAATGGGCGGGCGAACTCGCCCTCACCGGAGAATTGCGCGCCATACGCGGCGCATTGGCGATGACTTACGGAGCATCGCGTTCGGGCCGCAGTTTCGTGCTGCCGCAACAAAACGCCGCGGAGGCTGCGCTGGTTGCAGAAGCGACCGTCTATCCCGCCACATCGTTATTGCAGATATGCGCACACCTCGCCGGGCGCGAGCCGATGCAACGTTATACGGCGGATGACGGGGCAAGCACCGAAGGCAACCCGGAAAGCGGCGGGCCTCAATACCCGGGAATGGAGGAAGTCAAAGGTCAGGCGTATGCGAAGCGCGCGCTGGAAATTGCAGCGGCGGGAAACCATAGCATGCTGATGGTGGGTCCGCCCGGCACGGGAAAATCCATGCTGGCAGCACGTTTTCCAGGCATCCTGCCATCCATGACCGAAGATGAGGCGCTTGAATCCGCCGCGATGCAATCCCTCAGCAGTGGCGGCTTTAACGTTGCCCACTGGAAACGCCGCCCTTATCGATCCCCGCACCATACCGCCTCGGGCGTCGCCCTGGTGGGCGGTGGCAGCAATCCCCGGCCCGGCGAAATCTCGCTGGCAATGAATGGCGTATTGTTTCTCGACGAGCTGCCGGAATTTGACCGCAAGGTGCTGGAAGTCTTGCGTGAACCGCTGGAATCTGGACGTATCACCATATCACGCGCGGCGCGCCAGGCGGACTTTCCCGCCCGGTTCCAGTTGATCGCGGCGATGAACCCCTGTCCCTGTGGCTACCTCGGGCACTACAGCGGCAAATGCCGCTGTACTCCCGACCAGGTGGCGCGCTATCGCGGCAAAATTTCCGGCCCCCTGCTCGATCGCATCGACATACAGATCGAGGTGCCCGCCGCGCCACAGGAAGACCTGATGCGCCAAGTCCAGAGTGAATCAAGCAGTTCCATCAGGCAGCGGGTCGAGTCAGCCTATCAGCGGCAATTGACGCGCCAGGACAAGGCCAATGCACGGCTGACGGTAAAGGAGATTGACAAGTACTGTGTGCCGGATACTTTGGGGGAGGATCTGCTCAAACAAGCCATCAGCCGCCTGAATTTTTCGGCGCGGGCTTATCATCGTGTTCTAAAAGTGGCGCGCACCATCGCCGATCTGGCGGCAAGCGACGGCATAACCAGTACGCATATCGCGGAAGCGGTGCAGTACCGGAGGCTGGACAGAAGTTAGCCCGGACAAGTTGGATCGAGCTATCCTGCCAGCATAGCGCAAGCTGACGGGCCAATCCAATTCATTAATTTTCATCCTTCACCATCTCCATGGATGCAGGCTTTGTCGAGTTATGCTTCGCTGACCGACCTGCGTCAAGTCTATTGAATTGACATACCACCGCTTTGTTGCAATTTTATGGCATAAAAAATTTTTGCCAGGCACCTTGACAATGACAATCTCCTATACTAGTTTTAGTGTGTTGGAACGAAGCACCTGTCCCGGGAGAGAACATGGGTTTATTCCCCCAAGAATAAACATCCCCAGGTCTTCAATCCAGCCTGTATCACATCTCTCAATTCCCTTGAGTTATCGCTACCACTTCCCATAAAAAGGAGTTAATAATGTCTGATGAGCAGAAACCAGAGGATTCTCCAGCACCCGCCCCGGAAATTGATCCACAGGCAGCGGGAGCGCCCCAGCCTCGTGCACTGGCTGCAAACGCCAGACTGGCCGATCTTACGATCGGCGATCTGAATTCCATTATTGCGGCTGAGACCAACAGAGCCATCGCATCCCGCTTAGGCAATCTGGGTAATATAGGCGCTGCCGGCAGCCACGTGAATTCCGGACCGCCAGGATTTGTCAACGGCGGCGGCCATGCCAACTTCGACCCGGCCAGAGGCATTGGCAACCGCGTGAATGTCGGCGATCTCGGCAGGGCGGGTGTCCATGTGAACTCCGGCCCTCCGGGATTCGTCAACGGCGGCGGTCATGCCAATTTCGATCCGGCCAGAGGCATTGGCAACCGCGTGAATGCCGGCGACCTTGGCAGGGCGGGCGTTCATGTGAACTCCGGCCCTCCGGGATTCGTCAACGGCGGTGGTCATGCCAATTTCGATCCGGCCAGAGGCATTGGCAACCGCGTGAATGTCGGCGACCTTGGCAGAGCCGGCTCGCACGTGAATTCCGGCCCTCCGGGATTCGTCAATGGCGGGGGACATGCCAATTTCGATCCCAGGGTTAACGTGGGCGCCGGTCTCATCAACGTTACCCTGCCGGACGGAGGCCAGGTCGCCATTCCGGCGGCCGGCCCGGTGGATTTGCACGTGCGCGGCTTCCACATTACCCGTTAGCCAATCCGGCCGATGAATCATATGCGGGCCCATGTCGACTGACGGCGCGGCCTGGTCAGGCCGCGCCGTCCGGTCGCTGCGCGCTTTTGTCGAAGCGACTTGCCAAGACGAAAAACTGCGCCAGTTACTGGAAAGCGATCCTGCGACGGCACTGCGCGTGTGGCAGTGGGAATCCGATGCCGTGCCGGCATCACTGCCTCCCCCCATGAGCGCAGTGTCGGTCAGTATCGATGACGCGAGCCTGCTGGGTCCGATAGCGTGGCGAACCGAGCCGGATAAGGCGCTATTGCGGCAAACGCAGCTGCGTCTTTTACTTGCGGGGGCCAAGCCTCTGGCGCTGATCCATGGCAGCGAGCAAAGCCTGACCGCCTTGGCAACCTGGATGCGGGCGCGCGGTTTCTTCACGCTGCTTGGCCCGCATGAATTCCTGCCGCAACACGATTCATGCAAGGGTGGCTATAGTAATCGCATGACCGAGGTAACCGGCGCACATGCCGGTTCTGGTGCATGGCGTGGATTGCTGGTTGCTCCCGACGAACAAACCGTGCTGATGGCCTGGCTATGCCAGCTGTTTAGATGGGAAAGCTTCCTGGGAAGATTACTCGGTTATCCGTCCTGCTGCTGCAAAGCGTTCGAAGACCGCTGGCCCATCGCCGCCTCAAACCACGAAGGGGATGTCGGTCTCATGCTCCTGAAGGAATCAGCATCGGAGACGGTACCACAGGTCCATAACTTGAGCTGGACCACAAATATTTTTGCGCGCTATTTTGGGTGGGAAATTATTCAGCATTTTCCCTGCCAATGGGATTGCCCCGCCACGGCAAATCTGGCCCGGCGCTATTTCGCCGTGCTTGCGCAGTATTGGCCGGCGGATGCACAGGAGATACTGGAATATCTGGCATCTCCCCTGCTGGTGATCCCCCATCATGGCTACAGCCTTTTTCGCGGCGGACACGTGACGCGCGAGGACACTGGCACGAGCTTGATCTATGATCCCGAACGCGTCCAGATTATCGGTATGGACAGCATTTTTACCGATGAAATCGTATCTTCGTCCCGTTTGACGACGGGTATGAACGGAGGCTGGAAAATTGCCGGCGGCGACGTTCCAGGCCGGCTGCTGGATGTCAGCCTTGATGAAACTGTTAGGAGGATCGCGATATGAAATATTTCAGCAGGCCCTACAGGGAAAGCGCCGAAAGTACGTATTTGGCGGAGGCTCACGGCAAGCGCTACGAACCTTTCGGCACAATCAGCTTAAGCGATCAAACGGTGCTGGGCACGGGAGGTGTCATCCTGGAGGATATCGCGGGCGAGACGCTTGCCATTCACCCTGAGAATGCGGCGTGGGCATTTCTCAGTGCCGGCGAGTCAAAATGGTTTCGGCAACTGGAGGGAAAGCCATTTGGCTGGTTACGCCATAATCTATTGCAATACGGTCCGGACAATGCCCTGGACTTTGCCGCCCAACTCTATCGGCGCGGTCTGCTGACGCTGAATGGACACGCTGCCGTGGACCGGCGGATGTTCGCGGACGGCCCCAATTACGACGAGGGAAACCTGATTGAGTTGCTCATCACCGAGAAATGCAATCTTGCCTGTCCCTATTGCCTGGCGGGAGCAAACTCATCCATGCCGGCCATGGATCGGGATATTGCCCGAAAAACTGTGGATCTTGCATTTGCCATGCGCGAGAGCGACACACTGGCTTTCGAGTTTGCCGGCGGTGAGCCATTCCTCAAATATGAACTCATGAAGGAAACCGTGGCATACATTCGTAATCATCCATTACGAGGCAACCGGAAGCTATTTCTTAGCACGCAAACCAATGCCACCTTACTGAATGAGGAACGGGTCCGCTGGTTGAAGGAAGAGGATATCCGGGTAGGAATTTCCCTTGATGGAGGCGCACAACAGCAGAATTTGAGCCGCCCCCAGGTCAACGGCAAGGAGTCATTCAGCAAGATTGCCAAGGGAATCGACCTGCTGCACCGGTTCGAGGTGCCCTTCGGCGGCCTGGTGGTGCTGAACCGGTCCAATGCGGATGACCCGGCGGCCCTGGCGGCCACCATGCTTAATCTTGGTATCCATGGCTTCCGGCTGAATCCCGTGGCCTACCTGGGCGATGCGCGCAAGAACTGGAATAAGGTTGGCTTGAGCCAGGATCAGATTATTGATTTTGTCAAAGACCTGATGAATCACGTAGTGGCGCAAAAATTGCCATTGCTGGAAGACAACGTCCGTAGCATGTGCGACTTTCTCACCAGCAAACAGCGCAGAACGCGCTGCATGCGAACCCACTGCGGGGCGGGGGATACTTTCCAGGCCGTTGCCGCCAATGGCGATATTTATCCCTGCGGCCGCGCCACGCAATCACCCGGACTCAAGCTGGGAAACATTTTCGATGCCGGCCTGGAGAGCCTGTCACAGCCGTCCCGGCATAATGCCGTCATGCAGCAAATTCGCGAGCGCCGCCCGGCTGATCTTGAAGGGTGCAGCACCTGCTCCTATCGGCAGCTATGCCAGTCCGGGTGTTCCGCGCAGGCCTGGGAGCGTTACGGCACAGTCCGGCACCGCACTCCCGAATGCTCCTTTTACAAAACGCTTTACCCCTATTTGATGCACTGGCTGTCCTTCGACGAAATCGCGTTCGATCACCTGAACACCTGTAATTATTTCAATAACGAGGGTGAACGCTTTTCGCGCGACTTTGCATCCATAAAATACCAGGCGGTAGCGGTGTGAAGCTCGATGACGCCGGTCTAAAGGAAGTACTGCGGGAAGAAGGGCTGCCGAAGCATGTGCTAACGGACTGTGCGGGCCTGTGTTACCCGGCTGAACCCGGCAGAACCGTTGACATATTGTTCGGGTTGTCCGCGCTGGCCCGTTCAGCACGCTTGCGGAGCCAGATCTATGCGGCGATGGACACAATGGACAAAAAAGAGCACCCGCTCGCGCAGGGTCTTGTCACCATTCTTGAAAGCCTGCCTGCCGATAGCCGCGCCCGGCTATTTTCCACCCCCCTGGCAGAAATAGACACCGCCCCGAAGGCGGAACCGGACAACCCCGGCAATCCCGGCGCAATACAGATATTGTCCGGGGTGCGGCATTTTATTCACCATCCCGACGTACGCAATATCACTTTTATTTTGCCCCCCTGCCTTTTCTCGGCAGGGCCGCTGTACCTGCCGCACGTCCATGCCATGCTGTCCAATGATGTGCCAGACGTTACGCTGGCTGTGGCGGAAAATGAAGGCAAGACTCATTTCGTCTGGAGCGATGGATTGAGCCTGACGCTTGTCAATAACGGAAGCGGATTGCCGGCGGGCTTCAGTCATCCCCGCCTCGCGGCCCTGCCTTGGGTTGGGGGATTTCCCGTGCTCAACAGGGTTGCTGAAGTTGGCCCCCTGCTATCCTCTTTCGGGCCTGCGACAGATGAAGAGATTGACCTGGGAACCGGGCGTATCGAAGCAGCGCTGGGACTTCTCAGCCAGATCTGGCCGCTCGCCTTCCATGGCCTCTATCGCCACGTCAAGGCGCTGTGTATTCTAAAACAACGCGGGCACTCGCGCAGTCATAGCCCGCCGGAGCTGCCGGGAACCATATTTATGAGCGCCGATGACATCGAACGCATTGGCGATTTGCTGTGCCATGAATCGAGCCATATCAGAATGAATGTTTTCCGGCTCTACGATGCGATTGCCCGCGCGCGCAATCCAGAGGCGGAAGCCATCGGTTTCGTCTCCCCCTGGCGGCCGGATTTGCGTCCATTGCGAGGGCTCGTGGATGGTGTGCATGCTTTTCTCAATGTTTGCCACTATCATCGCCGGCTGGAAATGCGATTTCCCGATGCGTGGGCCTCCTGCGCGATTTATGAGCGGCAAAAACGGAACGTGATGCAGGCCGGTATCACACTGCGCGAACATGCTGTGCCGACGCCGATCGGCGCCATGCTGCTGGAAGAATTTGCCCGGGAGGAGGCCCTGCTATGAACACTTTCGCTTTGAGCCCGGCAATCGATGCCGGAACGGGTCTGGATATCGACCCCTCGTCGCTTGCCCGGCTCCGTATGGAATTCCTTGATCGTGGCGCGGCCGTGCTGGGTCCGCCTGCTCTCGGCCATGATACGCATGCAAATCTTCTGAACGAGGCGCTCGCGCAGCGGCAGAATGCAAGCTGGAGCCTGGTTGCAAAGCAATGTCCGGGAGAAATCTCTCAGCACAATCTCCGCGCGCATCTCGGATGGCACGCACGGAGCTTCCTCTCGTCGGCATCTGTGCTGGCCAGCCTGGAACATGTCACCGGCCATCGGCTTGCTCCATCCTGGAGTGCCAGCTGCTATACCTACTACGATGGTCCCGGCCAGCACATGGGCGAGCATTGCGACAAAAAGGAAGCCTGCCGGATTGCCCTGCTGGTCTATCTTCAGACCATCTGGATGCCCGATGTTCAACCGTCGGCGGGACTTCAGCTGCATGTCTTCCGCGGCGACAACGCAGCAAGCGGCCTATTGCTGCGCATCACCGGGTTGTCGAACCGGATTGTCTTCCTGAACGGCGCCGAGCAGGCGCACCTGCGGCCCGCACTGGCTGCAGGGGAACACATGACGATGCTGGCGGGCTGCTACCAATCAGCAACCGGGAGCGACTTCAGGACTACCTGAAGACAATCTGAACGCCATGCAGTGGAATGATTGGCCCCCTGATGATCCGGCGCTTTTGCCAGGCTATGAGGCATGGCGGGGCGGAAAGCTCGGAGATGCCGAGCTGTTCTTTCGGGAAAGGGCCGGGAAGCAACCGGATTGCGCCGATGTCTGGCGTGGATTAGGCAATGTAGCCTGGTCCCGCCAGGATTTCGCAACCGCCCTTGCTCATTTCAGTGCGGCATTACGCCTCGCGCCCTGGAATCCGATGCACTGGGGTAACATGGGCCTGGTTCGCCGCGACCTTGGCGAACCGCAAGCCGCGATCTCGGCCTTCCGCGTGGCGCTCGGCCTCGATCCGGAATATGCGCCGGCGCTCAATGAATGGGCAAATGTCTTGTTCGATGTAGGCCGCTATGCGGAAGCGTTGCCGCTGTATGATGCCTCGCTGGCGATCGACAATAATCGAGCGGTGGTGCATCACAACAAGGGAGTCTGCCTGCGCTATCTGGGAAGGCTGCCGGAAGCGGTGCGCTATTTTCGCGCCGCGTTGATGCTGGATCCCGGTTACCGCTATTCGCTGGAAGAGCTGCAACATCTGCAACATCTGGGGAGAGAGATAGATGTCAAATGACAAGACCGGCAAGCAGATCGCCGAACCCTATGACGTTGTGATTGTTGGTGGTGGTATTGCGGGCCTGTATTGCTGCCATGAACTGATCAAGCAGCGTGAATTGCTCAAAATCAACAGTATTCTCCTTCTCGAAGCTTCGAACCGGTTTGGAGGCCGCATAGAAACATGGTCCTTGCTGAGAACTGATGAGAAGAATGGAGAAGCCATCGGCTTCGATGATACATGGGATCCCTGTAACTGGGATTTTACCAGCGGAAAACCTGATCCTCTTGAGCCGCATGGCGGCAAGCAATCTCCCTATCGAGGTCCCACAGAAAGACACTCGATGGAAAAGGATGGCAAGGCTGCCGAGAAATTATCCAGGATTGAATATTTTCGTGCTGAATTCGGGCCCATGAGAATAGAGCCGCGTGACCAGCCTTTATTGCACGCATTGCTCGACGAACTGGGAATAAAGGAACAGGCGCCCGGCGAAGAAGAAAGCCTGGACGATTTAGTACCCTTTTCGTCCTATGCGTCCGAAGATCCCATGGAGCCCCGATTTACCCTTCGCGAAGAAGAGGCCAAGCAAAAAACCCCCTTTGACCTGATGATACTGGCCCTCAGGCGTATTTTTGAACTTGTTGATCTCGATAATGCAGAAACGCCGTGGAAGACCAGCGCCGCCAATGAACAGTGGAGAAATTTAACGGAAGAAGCCTTCTTTTATCGCCATTACTGGAAAGGGGAGTTGCTCGAATGGATCCAGAATATTACTGACGAAGATCTGGAAGTCATCAGAAAAACCGCGAGTTTCAGAGGCCAGCCGCTGTGGAATCTGGGTTTCTGGAATGTCCTCAGCGATGTGTTAAGCCATTACGCCGTGGTCAAGATAAGGGACTGGGGGAGTTATTACCACTTTGTACATGAAAACTTGAATGCCGCGGAATGGATTATTTTCTGGCTTAGAGCGATTCGAAGCACCGGATCGCTGCGCGGCATTCGCGGGGGAATGAGCCGGATTATCTGGAAGCTCCTGGAAAGGCTTTATGAAGAAGGAAAAAATAATCCTTCGTTGTGTATTCAGAAAGGCAGAAAAGTATTGGGCCTTCAGTCGGATGGTGATGAAGTGAATCTCATCATCGAAAACGAGAAAGATGTGATCAAGGCGCGGAGAGTGATTCTTGCCTTGCCCAAGCGTCCGCTTGAAAAAATATCATGGAATGGAGGCCCGCCCCACGGAATGCTCAAGGCGGCGCTGAACGCCGTCACCTGCCTCCCCCTGTTAAAGTGCTTCTTCGTGATTGAAAAACCCTGGTGGGAAGACAACAGGCCTCTTAATCGCAGTGCCGCGGATATTCCCACACGAGAATTGCTCTACGTGAAAAGCAGCGATGGGACCAAAGGGCTTATCATGGTCTACACAGACCGTCCGGCAATTACGTTCTGGTCCGATTACTTGAGAACAATCGAATGCAATCATGATCAACCCGGTCAAGCGCCGCCGGAGGACCCTCAACTTGAGAGCCAGGAAATCGCCAAGACCTGGTTCTTGAAGCTGGAAAAAGAACTCTTGCATCCAGATACGCAAGATACGTCTCGATCAATCTATCTTAGTGACGAAAACCCGATCATTGTAAAAGAGCCGGGCTATCCTCGGTTGTGGCAACGTTTCGTGCAGTTTGCGAGAGACTATGAGCACCATGATTTTACCCAGGATCGCCTCCTTGCCTGCGGAATGCGCGACTGGGGCAAGAGCCCCTTTGGCGCCGCGGCTCATGGATGGCTGCCAGGGGTGATGTCCTGGAGACATATTGAGTTCCTTGAGGCATTCTCCTTGAATCAGAATCCCTCGGAAAGAAAGAATATCCATATTTGCGGGGAAGCGTTTTCTGACTACCAGGGTTTCATCGAAGGTTCGCTTCGATCCACAAGACGTGTTCTACGCAGCATTGAAAAGCAGGCAAAATCCACTACCAGCCCGCCGGATTTGAAGAATCGAAGCGAAAATGCGGCTGGGTGAGGTAGATTTTGACGATTTTAAAGACCAATAGTTGTTCTATTGGCAGAGAAAGCGGCGAAATATAGGCTGGCTCGATACTTTCATACCCGGCCTTTGCAGCCGACTTCCTTTAAGTCCGGCGGCTGCTAAGTGGAGCGGCAGCCCTGCCATTCCCTGTGGGGTCAGGGCAAATACCGATGGGGGCATGATAGAATCCAGCCTCAATCGTAACCGATCCAGTCATGAACCAACATCCCCGCACTGCATTATTGCAAGACCTCCTATCCCACCGCATCCTGATGCTGGATGGGGCCATGGGCACCATGATCCAGAGCTACAAGCTCGACGAGGCGGATTATCGCGGGTCGCGTTTCGCCGATTTTCCGCATGATCTCAAGGGCAATAACGACCTTCTGACCCTCACCCAGCCGCAGATCATCCATGCCATCCATACCGGCTACCTGGAGGCTGGCGCCGACATCATCGAGACCAACACCTTCAATTCCACCGCGGCTTCGATGTCGGATTACCACATGGAGGATCTGGTATACGAACTGAATTTTGCCGGAGCTAAACTGGCAAAGGAAGCCGCGCAGGCGATTGAAGCGAAAACACCGGACAAGCCGCGCTTTGTCGCGGGGGTGCTGGGGCCAACCACGAAAACCGCGTCGATATCGCCGGACGTGAACGACCCGGGGTTTCGCGGCATTACCTTCGACCAACTGGTGGCGGACTATTCCGAATCCATTCGGGGCCTGATTGACGGTGGTGCCGATATCCTGCTGGTCGAGACCATATTCGACAGCCTGAACGCCAAGGCCGCGCTGTTTGCCATAGATCAGTATTTCGAGACTCATGGCATACGCTTACCCATCATGATTTCGGCGACCATCACCGACGCTTCCGGACGGACGCTCTCAGGACAGACGCCAGAAGCCTTCTGGAATTCCGTAAGTAACGCGCGCCCATTATCCGTGGGACTCAACTGCGCCCTGGGGGCGGAATTGATGCGCCCATATATAGAGGAGTTGTCGAGGGTCGCCGGTGTGTATGTCAGCGCGCATCCCAATGCCGGCCTGCCCAATCCGCTGGCGGAAACCGGCTATGACGAGTCGCCCGAATATACCGCCAGTCTGATCAAGGGATTTGCACAATCAGGCTTTGTCAATATCGTCGGTGGCTGCTGCGGCACGACACCCGCCCACATCAAAGCGATCGCCGATGCAGTGAGCGGTATTACACCGCGAGCTATCCCCGATATTCCGAAAAAGCTGCGGCTGTCCGGGCTGGAACCTCTCGCTATCGGCGACGATTCACTGTTCGTGAATGTTGGCGAACGAACCAATGTCACCGGCTCGAAAGCCTTTGCCCGGCTGATACTGGGTAATAACTATGCGGAAGCACTGAGTGTCGCCCGCAACCAGGTGGAAAATGGCGCGCAAATCATCGACATCAATATGGATGAGGCGATGCTCGATTCGCAGAAGGCGATGGTGACGTTCCTGAACCTTATCGCCGCCGAACCGGACATCAGCCGTGTACCGGTCATGATCGATTCGAGTAAATGGTCGGTGATCGAAGCGGGGCTCAAATGCGTGCAGGGCAAGGCGGTGATCAATTCCATCAGCCTGAAGGAAGGCGAGGCGGAGTTTATCGAACATGCAAAACTTGCACGCCGCTACGGGGCGGCGGTCATCGTGATGGCTTTCGATGAATCAGGCCAGGCCGATACGAAAGAACGCAAGGTGGAGATCTGCAAGCGCTGCTACCGCATTCTCGTTGATCAGGTGGGTTTCCCGCCTGAGGATATCATTTTTGACCCGAACATTTTCGCGGTTGCCACCGGCATCGAGGAACACAACAATTACGGCGTTGACTTCATCGAGGCCACTCGCATCATCAAGCAAACCCTCCCCTATGCCAAAGTGAGCGGTGGCGTATCGAATGTGTCGTTCTCCTTCCGCGGCAATGAGCCGGTTCGGGAGGCGATCCATACCGCGTTCCTTTATCACGCGGTCCGGGCCGGCATGACCATGGGCATTGTCAACGCCGGGCAGCTGGGCGTTTATTCGGATATTCCCAAGGACCTGCTGGAACGAGTCGAGGATGTGCTGCTCAACCGGCCAGTCGAAGGGGACGTCACGCCCACCGAGCGGCTGGTGGAATTCGCGGAAAGCTTCAAGGGAAAAAGCAAGGAAACCATCGAAGATCTCTCATGGCGCGATCAGCCGGTCCAGGAGCGTCTGACTCACGCGCTGGTCAGGGGCATCACCACTTACATCGTGGAGGATACCGAAGCGGCGCGGCTCGAAATCAGTAACCAGGGCGGGCGCCCGATCCAGGTGATCGAAGGGCCGCTCATGAACGGCATGAACGTCGTGGGTGACCTGTTCGGCTCCGGCAAGATGTTTTTGCCCCAGGTAGTCAAGTCGGCACGTGTAATGAAGCAGGCGGTGGCGCACCTGCTGCCATTCATCGAGGCGGAAAAGAAGTTGTCGGGTGATTCCAGGCCCAAGGGCAAGATCGTCATCGCCACCGTCAAGGGTGACGTCCATGATATCGGCAAAAACATCGTTACGGTCGTGCTCCAGTGCAACAACTATGAGGTCGTGAACATGGGCGTCATGGTGCCTTGTGCACAGATTCTGGAAATGGCGCGGCGCGAGAACGCCGATATGATCGGCCTGTCAGGACTGATTACCCCCTCCCTGGAGGAGATGGCACATGTGGCGAAAGAAATGCAGCGTGAGGGGTTTACCATTCCGCTATTGATTGGTGGCGCAACCACTTCGCGAGTGCACACTGCGGTGAAGGTAGCGCCGCATTATAAAGGGGTTACCGTGTGGGTGCCGGATGCGAGCCGAGCCGTAGGGGTATGCAGCAACTTGCTTTCGGAGGATTTGCGGGCGGCCTATGTGAGTGGACTGCAGGCAGAGTACGAAAAAGTCCGCACCCAGCATAAGAACAAGAAGGGCCCTTCGCCCATGCTCACTCTTGCAGAAGCCCGGAATAATGCCTTTAAAACTGATTGGGCGAATTACACTCCACCCGAGCCGGATTTCATCGGTATAAGATCATTAAGAAATTATCCGCTCGAAAAAATAGTACCCCATATAGATTGGACGCCATTTTTTCAGGCGTGGGAGTTGTCGGGACGCTATCCGGCGATTCTGCAGGACGAGGTAGTGGGTGAGGCTGCCACCACGCTGTTCCGCGATGCCCAGGCCATGCTGAAGAAAATTGTCGAGCAGAAATGGCTGGGTGCGAATGCCGTAGTCGGCCTGTTTCCCGCGAATACCGTGAACAATGACGACATCGAAATCTATGCCGACAAGAGCCGCACCAGAGTGGCAATGACCTTCCACAATTTGCGGCAACAGACCACGAAACCAGCCGGGCGCCCGAATCTGTGCCTGGCTGATTTTATAGCCCCCAAGGAAACCGGGATCCGGGACGCCATCGGTGCGTTCGCGGTAACGGCGGGGCTGGGCATAGACGCGCGGGTCAAGGCTTTTGAGGATGCACATGACGATTACAGCGCAATTATATTGAAAGCGCTGGCCGACCGCCTGGCGGAAGCTTTTGCCGAACACATGCACTGGCGGGTACGGCGCGAATTCTGGGGTTTTGTCAAAGATGAAGACTTGAGCAATGAGCAACTCGTCAACGAAGAATATCGGGGCATCCGTCCCGCGCCGGGTTACCCGGCCTGCCCCGACCACACCGAGAAGGGACCTTTGTTTGAACTGCTGAAAGCGCCGGAAAACGCGGGCATTATCGTGACCGAATCCTACGCCATGGTACCTACGGCTGCGGTGTCGGGCTTCTATTTTTCTCATCCCGAAGCTGATTATTTCGCTGTGGGCAAGATAAATAAGGATCAGGTGGAGGATTATGCGAAGCGCAAAGGCTGGGCATTGGAAGAAACGGAAAAATGGCTGGCGCCGGTGCTGGCCTATGAGCGATAGCAATATGCGGGTATCAGGCGGAAGGCAAGTCTGCGGGTAAGCGAGCGGGAAACGGGTGCGGAATTCGAAGCCCAGTGCGGTTGACTCAGCCTTTCATACGCGTGATTTTTGCCACTTCCGGAATACGCCTCAAACTGCGCATGACTTGTGCGAGGTGGTAGCGGTTGCGGACCTGCAGCATGAAGTTCATGGTGGTATAGGCGCCATCCGCTTCCATGACAACGTTGTCAATATTGGAGCCGGCCTCAGCGATTGCCGCCGCCACCCTTGCCAGTACACCGCGCTGATTGGCTACCACTGTCTTGATACTGACCTCGAAATGCCTGGCAATTCCTTTACCCCATGCCACATCCAGCCAGTTGTCCGAATGGCCCCGGTTTTTTGAGATTACCGGGCAATCATGGATATGAATCACCAATCCCTGATCTTTCTTGATGAAACCGACAATGGGGTCCCCCGGGATCGGGCGGCAGCATTTGGCGAATTGTACCGCCATGCCTTCGGTGCCAAGTATGGTGATGACGCCGTTACCTCCATTCGCTCTGGACGAAGACTCTCCGGGTGATGCCAGACGCCTTGCGATGACTGCCGGCAAGTGCATGCCCAATCCCATGTCCGCCAGTAAATCCTTTCTGGATTTGGCACCGCTCTCGCGTGCCAGTTTCTCCCACTGCGCTTCGCTTATCGTCTGCGGATCAATCTTGAGCGACATCAAAGCCTGATTCAGCAAGCGCTCCCCCAGTTTCGCCGATTCTTCGTATTGCATGGTCTTGAGAAAACGGCGGATATGCGAGCGCGCCTTGCCGGTAACCACGTAATTAAGCCAGGCAGGATTGGGTTTGGCATGTGATGCCGTGACAATCTCCACGCGGTCGCCGCTTCTGAGATGGGTGCGCAATGGCGCATTCTCACCGTTTATTTTGGCGGCCACGCAGCAGTCGCCGATGTCGGTATGCACCGCATAGGCGAAATCCACAGCCGTGGCATCCTTGGGCAGGGCCAATATCTTGCCTTGGGGCGTAAATACATAGACTTCGCCGGGAAACAGGTCAACCTTGAGGTGTTCCAGGAACTCCAAAGAATCGGTGGAGTCACTCAGCGTTTCCAGCAGACTCTGCAACCACTGATGAGTTTTCATATGCAGATCGTTAAGATCAGCATCGGTACTCTTGTAGAGCCAGTGTGAGGCCACACCGGCCTCGGCTATCCGATGCATGTCGGCGGTACGGATCTGCACTTCAATGGGGGTACCGTAAGGTCCCCATAGCGTGTTATGCAAGGACTGGTAGCCATTTGCCTTGGGAATCGCGATGTAGTCCTTGAATTTGCCAGGAATAGGGTTGTACAGGCTGTGCAACGCGCCCAGCGCGATGTAGCAGGAGGGCACGTCCTTGACGATAACGCGGAAACCGTAAATGTCGAGCACCTCGGAAAACGTAAGGTGCTTCTCCGCCATTTTCTTGTAGATACTGTAAAGCTGCTTTTCGCGTCCAGTCACCTCGGCATCCAGTCCCGCGGCCTGAAGACGCTGCTTGATGGAATCCAGAATTTTGGTTACCACTTCGCGCCGGTTTCCTCGCGCCGCCCTGGTGGCATTGGTCAACACTCTGTAACGCGTGGGGAAAAGGTAACGGAAACTGAGCTCCTGCAGCTCCTGGTAGATATTGTTGAGCCCCAGCCGATTGGCGATAGGCGCATAGATCTCCATGGTTTCGCGGGCGATACGGCGCCGTTTCTCGGGCCGCATCGCTTCCAGCGTACGCATGTTGTGCAACCGGTCCGCCAATTTGATGAGTATGACACGCACATCACGCGCCATCGCCAGCAGCATCTTGCGGAAATTCTCCGCCTGGGCGTCCGCATGGGTCTGGAATTCGATCTTGTCGAGCTTGGAAACCCCATCCACCAGCTCGGCCACCGCCTTGCCAAACCTATCGCTGATCTCGGCCTTGGAGACGTGGGTATCCTCCATCACGTCGTGCAACAACGCGGCGGTCAGCGTCTGGGGATCGAGACGCAATTTTCCGAGAATGCCGGCTACCGCAAGCGGATGGGAGATATAAGGTTCACCGGATTTCCGGAATTGCCCGGAATGGGCGCTTTGGCTGAAGAGATAGGCGTTCTGAAGCTCAGAAATATCTTCCGGCTTGAGGTAGCCGGATAATTCGCCAAACAGGAAATCCGCCTCGGGTAAAGTAGCAGAGGGGTCCGGCAAACCTCGTGCTCGCATGGTAATTCCTTCATTCACCGTGATAGGCCCGGAGGTACGGGCATCTCAGGATGGCAGCACCCTCATGACAGTCTATAATCCCGCTGCAAATACCCTGGGTTGACCATTGAATTCAACCAGGTTCTAGTATAGATATGCTTCCCGAAAAATCAAAGCGGGACACTGGTAAGTATTTCTATTCCGACCTTTCCCTGGGCCAGTTCGCGCAATGCAATCACGGTAGGCTTATCCCGTGCGGGTTCCACCATGGGGGTCCCGCCGACCGAAAGCTGTCTCGCGCGAATGGTCGCGACCAGGGTCATATCGAAACGGTTGGGAATTCTTTTTAAACAATCATCAACGGTAATGCGTGCCATGGTATTGCTCCAGAAATCAGGAATAACGGTATAAAATGAATCGCTTTGACTCTTCATCCCGAAGTGCGGGAGATGCAGAAAAGATCAAGAAACTCTCGTTTATGGAACAGGCATTCCAGCGAATTGCGTTATCAGGCTACGATGGCGATCAAGTTGCCTTGATATTCTCAAGCGCTCGGCGTGTATGATACAGGTCAAATCCTGCAATGCCGTGCCCAGTTTCTCGTTGATGATAACATAATCATATTGACTCACATGAGCCATCTCCTCACGGGCGGCAGCCAGACGCCGCGTGATGGCTTCCAGGCTATCCTGACCCCGCTGCCTTAAGCGTGCTTCCAGCACCTCCGGTGATGGCGGCAGGACAAAAATTCCCACCGCATCGGGAAAGACGCATCGCACCTGTTGCATGCCCTGGCTGTCGATTTCCAGCAGAATATCGTGCCCCGACAAGATGGTCTCATCTATCCATTTTTGCGAAGTGCCATAATAATTCCCGTAAACTTCGGCACTTTCGATGAACTCCCCCTGCTTTAGCCTCTGTTCGAAAGCGTCCTGGCTTACAAAATGGTAATCACGCCCATCGACTTCGTCGGGACGCGCCGGGCGCGTGGTGTATGAAACCGACAGGCGCAGGTCGATGCCGGTTTTAAGCAGCGCCTTGACCAGGCTGGTTTTTCCGGCACCCGAGGGAGCACTGATAATGAATAAATTACCCGGCGTCATTTTGTGATGGTTTTTTCAAAGTGTAGCAAGCCGCCGTCTGGTCCAGGTTAACGGGAACGAACCCAGCGCACAATATCCTGAGCCGTCATGGCACCCGACTGCCGTGCAACCTCGCGCCCACCTCTGAATAGTGCAAGCGTAGGAATGCTGCGAATGTGATATTGCGCACCCAATGCCGGCTCAGCCTCGGTGTCGACCTTTGCCAGCCGGACATGCGGCTCCAGCATGCCCGCTGCCTGCACGAAGGCAGGTGCCATCATTCGGCAGGGCCCGCACCAGGGCGCCCAGAAATCGACCAATACGGGAATATCGTTGCGATCAAGGTGTCTGCCAAACGTGGCGGCGGTTAACTCCACCGGATGGCCGGTAAACAATGGCTGGTGGCATTGTCCGCAATTGGGTTGCTGGTCCAGCCGCGCACCGGGTAAGCGGTTAACCGCCTGGCAGTGTGGACAGACAAGATGCAAGGAGTCGCTCAAGAGGAATTCCCGGTCTAATGGGCAGTGAAAGATTCTACCTCATCTTTGAATCTCGCGAGCACTACGCTTAGCATAAGCATGCCGGAGAGATCATTCCAAACCGTTTTCAGGTAACAGGGTAGCCAAGCGATTTTCCACCTCCCTGCAAAACATGGAATAAAAACTGCTTTATGTGCGGTAACAAACTGTGACAAGCTCAACATTAGATTATTTTTCCTTATGGGTACCAGACTAACCACTAAAAAAAGGAAAGCTTAATGAAAAACTTAAAACTGTTTACGGTAGTGGTAATCCTCACCGGGCTGAGTGGATGCATATCGATTGGCTCAAAGGGCACTCCTGGACCACAGGGACCCCAAGGTCCAGCCGGCACCAGCGAGAAGGTTATCGTGGTTCCAGAGAAACAATACTGATCGACGTGAAGGGCATGCAATGTAAAAGAGCCGCGTGGTCACCGGCTTTCTTTTACAGTTCCTTGAGACCGACTGACTCCATGCGGAATGTGATATTCAATCTTTTCTAGGTGTACACGCATGGGTACACACCCTTAAAAAAAAGGCGTTATAGATTAACCCGCTTCGGCGGGTTTTCTTTTGTCTATCGATAATTGCCTAAGTGGCTTGTATTAATTAATTATGGGGATATTATGGTCTTTCCACACTACTCCCTTGCGGGCTTTTTTTTGTTCTAACCTACCTCAGCGTAAGAGTTTGTGCCACTGGCCTGGCCTTGAACACGGAAACCTTAGATCGATCTGCCAGACTCATTCCCAACTGAGCCAACGGAGCTCAGCAATCTTATAGCGCTACCACATAACTCGACAAGCTCATAAAGCGACTCCATTAATAGGTGCGGCTCCGCACCGAATTCTTTTAAAAATTTCGTCATAGTACGCTTCGCTACTACAGTGGGAGATTGAACATATTTAATCCATTATTGATTTGCCAGGAGACTACTATGACCCAAGAAAAAACTCATCCTCCCACCGAACCCTTCACTCCTGATCCTACTCGGGAAAGCCCGCACCATCGCAGGGATCCAGCTAGTGATTTACCAACGGATCCCCCTAGACACGGAAAGGCTGATCAGGACGGCAATAAAGCCGCAAGCCCAAAACCGAAGGGCAAGAGTAACCCGTCGTCGGGATCTCGCTCTCATTCAACCCGCGGTGGAACTTCACAGCAACACGCAAAGACTGCCAGTCAAAGTCATAAGAATAAGTAATTTCCTGAGATAAGGGCGCCTATTGCCCGGCACAATTTCTTGGGACGGGGCGGCATATCACGCCCGTGGAGGGATAATGGCGGTTAATTTTTGCAGCGAAGAGGGCGGATAATGGGCGAAAATATTCTACGGAAAATAGGTGGACAATATATCGCAGAGGCACTTAACACGCTGTCGGACACTGAGAAATCGAAGGAAGATTTTATGGAAACCATGATCGAGTTGCCGCTGCTTGGCCTGGTGCGGTTTCAATACACCAGCGCATGACTGGCCGGCAAGGAAAGAATCAGTATAGATTCTAGACTGCGATTGAGGCATTTAAAGTGGAGCAAAAAAATACCCTCGCGTGAGGGTGGGTGAGGGGAACGCAGGGAGTAGTGATTCAGTTTGAAATCTCCTGTAAAGATTGCATTTCGATATTCGAAAGGACTATGATCAAACTCAAAATAGTATGGGAGGAGCTATGGAATGGATTCTGATGGCGGTGATAGCTTTCGTGGCGGGCGGTTTGATTGGGGTAAAATTGAGGCGCGAGAGAACTGATCTTCGGCTAAGAAAGAGTGCGCGCGAATGGGAAAAGGGTATGGACAAAAAATAATAACCCGGCGCGTAGTTTCTTGGGCCGGGGCGGTGTCCGCTCTTCTATGCGATTCCCGGCCTGACCAAGCCCACTTGCGAGCTTCCAACGCATAGTTTATACAGTCCTCGGCCATTTGGGGGATTGCATTGATGGAAGTAAGAGCGCATGGGGATTTATCAAGGAATGGCCTTATTGAAGTTTTCAATCACCCGGTATTTGATGAATTGATTATTGGCCTCCAATACCTCAATTCTGGCGCCCTTATAGGCTATAAGCATCGAATCCGACAAATCATACTCAACATTGTTATTGAATGCTGGCCGGGCCAGGTTGCCTGAAAACTCGCGATAACCAATATTGATCTTGTCGCCTACCTTGCCGCTATAGATAAGCGTTTGCTGGAAAGAATCGTTGCTTGCTAATGGGCGTTTGCGCTTCTCAAAGTAATTCTGGTGCTCTAAATTACAGGTCGCGATATTGAACATCGTGATGACACAGATTGAAGGCGGATCTTTCCTAGCCATTACGCTCTTCCACGGATCGGCAAGCATGGCTTTATCAACATGCCCCGGCTCATCCCCTCCCGGATAATAATATTCCCCTACGTCATCTTCTCCTTGCTTTAGGTAATAACCAGGCATGAGGCTGTACGCCCAAATTACGTCAATTTTTTTCGTCACATAGATGCTGTCATGTTCCTTGTATTTTCCTTGGCTGAGCATTACGTCGCCCACATAACTGGTATTAGCTGACCCAATTGGAGGCTGGCTGGAGGAGGTTTCTAGAGCTGTGTAGTTATATTTCGGTTTGGCGCATCCGGTTACCGCCGCAACAAAAAATAGGGCCATAACTAGACCCAAGATGCGTTTCATTTTATTCCTTATTGTTGAGTTGGTAACGCGATAATATCAGGATTTCATAGCGCTGCCGACTGGACTGAGGTACACCGAGAATCAGTGTGGGTATTGACTTCTTACCCGAACCCAGCATAAGGATTTGCCCCCATAGGTCTTACAGATTGAGCCCCTCAGACCGATCCGTCTGGCTCCTTCTTAATTTTCTCGGTCCAGCCTCAGAAAGGTTGGGCAGCGTTTTACTATTATAGTTTTTTTCCATCTAGTACTCGCCAGGCCCGTCTCTACCCATGATTCGAAACCTTCTACCGAGATTAATATCCGGCCGTCTGGCGCTTTGCGCCATACCTGTTCTCCAGCCATGAAATGCAATGGTGTGATACGAAAAAGCCGCATGGTTAGCGGCTTTTATTGATCCAATGAGACTTGCTGATTTCGCATGGAAGTCTACTCAATGTTCTGTACCTGCTCCCGCATCTGCTCGATCAGCACCTTAAGCTCCAGGGAGATCTTCGATACTTCCGCATCCACCGATTTTGACCCTATCGTGTTGGCTTCGCGATTGAGTTCCTGCATCAGAAAATCCAGACGCTTGCCGATTGCTCCTCCGCTCGACAGGACCCGCTCCACTTCATCTAGGTGAGTCTGCAAGCGGGACAACTCTTCGTCTACATCGATCTTGCTGGTAAACAGCAATAATTCCTGACGGATGCGATCATCGTCCTGATTTATCATGGCTTCATTTAACCGGGACTTGATCTTTTCCTGAAAAGCCGCAAGCAATGCGGGAATACGCGGCGATACTTCGGCTACCAAGTGGCGCATCCTGCCGAGACGATCAAGCAGCATGATTTTAAGTTTCTCGCCTTCGCGAGCGCGTGCCGCGGCAAACTCATCCAGGGCAGTACATAGCAATTCCATGCAAGACTCGGCCAAACTTTCCGCAGGCGGGGAATCGGCGCCCAATATGCCCGGCCAGCGAAGGATATCGGCCACTTCGAGTCCGCGTGCATCCGGCAGGGCCACTCTGACAGCACGGTCCAATTCCAGCAGTTTTTGTAATAAATCAGCATTGATATGCTGCGGGTCTTCCGCACTCGCCAGGCGGGAAAAACTTAAGCGGCATTCGACTTTCCCGCGGTTCAATCTGGCCGTCAGAAACTCGCGCATTTTTGCCTCAAGCAAACGGAGTTCGTCGGGCAGGCGGAACTGGATGTCAAGGTAACGATTATTGACGGAGCGCAGCTCCAGATTCAGTGAGCCATACGGCACTTCCCGCGCAACCGCCGCATAACCGGTCATGCTGTAGATCATGCTAACTTAACCACCGGCAAGTCCTTAATACGTTAAAATAATGGATGTGGCGCATTATCACCCCATCATCGCGGATTATGCCACAACGCGCTTGCGCCTAGCGGCCTGCCGGACTAACCCGGATGTTTCATAAATTGACGCATGTCAATTTATGAAACATCCGGGTTAAGGGATCAAAGAAAAAAAGCAGCCGGGCGAGAAGGGAAGATTGCCGTGCGCCACCGGCGAAAGCTCTGCCGACACCATTACCCTCTAAGGATTTACCATAACATGCGCCCCAGCAATCGCACTCCGGCCCAACTCCGATCCGTTGCAATCACCCGCCATTACACCCGTCACGCCGAAGGCGCGGTGCTTATCGCGTGCGGCGACACCCAGATATTGTGCACCGCCAGTCTGGACGAGAAGGTCCCCCCCTTTCTCCGAGGTAAAGGCCAGGGTTGGCTCACTGCGGAGTATGGCATGCTGCCGCGTTCCACGCATGAGCGGATGCAGCGCGAAGCAGCCAAGGGCAAGCAATCCGGCCGCACCATGGAAATCCAGCGCCTCATCGGACGCGCATTGCGTTCAGTCGTGGATCTGACCAAGCTTGGCGAGCGCACCATCCAGATCGACTGCGACGTCATCCAGGCCGATGGCGGTACCCGTACCGCCAGCATCACCGGGGCGTTTGTGGCGCTGCACGACGCGGTGGAAAAACTGCTGCAGCGGCAATTGATACAAACCACACCAATACTGACGCATGTCGCCGCCATCTCGGTCGGCATCTATGAGGGTGTGCCCGTGCTTGATCTGGATTATCTGGAAGACTCTAGCTGCGATACCGACATGAACGTGGTGATGACCGGCGATCTCGGCCTGGTGGAGGTACAGGGGACCGCTGAAGGAGTCTCGTTCAGTCGGCAAGACCTGAATGCCATGCTGGACTTGGCACAGCACGGGATACAGGATTTGATCGGAATTCAAAAAGCCGCACTGGCAGCAAAATGAGCGGGGCTGCGGAAATACAAAAACTCGTGATCGCCAGCGGCAATGCCGGCAAACTGCGGGAGATCCGCCACTTGCTCGATCCCCTGGGAATCGAGGTATTGCCGCAGTCCGCTTTCAGCATCACGGAAGTCGAGGAGCCTTACTGCACATTCGTCGAGAATGCGCTCGCCAAGGCGCGTCATGCCAGTAAATCGTCCGGACTGGCGGCGCTGGCGGATGACTCCGGCATTTGCGCGAATGCCTTGAACGGTGGGCCGGGCGTTTATTCGGCGCGCTATGCAGGGGAGCCCAAATCGGACGAGCGGAATAATCAGAAGCTGGTCGATGTGCTGAGAAACCAGACCGATCGCAGGGCTCACTATTACTGTGTCATGGTGCTAGTACGCCATGCCGACGATCCTCAACCCATCATCGCCGACGGCGCCTGGCATGGCGAAATCATCCTGGAACCTCGCGGTGAGGGAGGATTTGGTTACGATCCCTATTTTTTTCTTCCTGATTTGGGTAAAACCGGGGCGGAGCTTCCAATGGAGCTGAAAAATCGAATCAGCCATCGCGGCAAAGCGCTGGCGCGGCTCACTGAATGCCTTAAGGAAGGGGCATTTTGAATCGTAGTTGACCCACTGCCGTCACTTGTTGTCTTAATCGATATGACAGCAATCATCCCTCCCGCACCCAGACCGGGCAACCAGTCTCCAAAATTGAGATCGCTGCCCCCGCTCAGTCTCTACATCCATATTCCGTGGTGCATGAAAAAGTGCCCCTATTGCGATTTCAATTCCCACGAAGTTCGTGGCGGAAATAGCAATGTGCCGGAGGCTGAGTATGTGTCGGCGCTGATTCGCGATCTGGAAACGGCGTTACCGCAAATCTGGGGACGCAGCGTAACAAGTGTATTTTTTGGTGGGGGCACACCCAGCCTGTTTAGCGCCCGATCCATCGATGCGATCCTCACCGCGGTGAGGACCTTGCTATCGCTGGAACATTTCGCCGAAATCACGCTGGAAGCCAATCCCGGAACATTCGAGGCAGGGAAATTCGCTGATTTCCGCGCGGCTGGGGTCAATCGCCTGTCCATCGGTGTTCAAAGCTTCAACCCGAGGCATCTCCAATTGCTGGGGCGAATACACGACGGCCGCGAGGCACGTCGCGCTATCGAACTTGCCCAGGAGAATTTTGACAATGTGAACCTTGATCTGATGTACGCACTCCCGCATCAGACAATGGAGGAAGCCCGGTGCGATATCGAGACTGCGGCAGCGTATGGCGTCCCGCATATTTCCGCTTATCATCTCACGCTGGAACCGAATACGCTGTTTCATCGCTATCCGCCGCCGCTACCGGATAACGATTTGTCGGCGGAAATGCAGATGATGATCGAGCAAACGCTCGCTCAGCGTGGTTACCTGAATTACGAAATCTCGGCATTCGCCCGGTTTGGACGGGAATCGCGCCACAATATGAATTATTGGCTATTCGGTGACTATCTTGGAATTGGCGCGGGCGCGCATAGCAAAATAAGCTTTGACACTAGAATAGTGCGCCAGATGCGCTATAAGCAGCCCAGGGATTATCTTGCCAAAACTTCGCTGGATATGACGGCTTTGGACTCACCATTCATCATGGAACAGCATGAAGTCGGGCAGCATGACCGGGGCTTCGAATTCATGATGAACGCACTGCGGCTTACAGGGGGATTTGAGACGGGAATGTTCGTGGAGCGCACCGGTCTGTCCATAGGCAGCATCCAGCGACAACTTGACGAGGCGGAGCGGCGGCAACTGATAATGCGCGATTATCAGCGAATCGCGCCTACTCTCACCGGCAGACGCTTCCTGAATGATTTGTTGCAGATCTTCCTGCCGGAATAAAGAACCATCCAGCCGCTGATCGACTTCTTTGCGCGATCTCTATTTCTTTCGGAACACCAGATCCCACACCCCGTGTCCCAGCCGCAATCCCCGCTGTTCGAACTTGGTGAGCGGCCGGTATTCCGGGCGTGGGGCATAGTCGATCGCAATATTTGCAAGCCGCGACTCGCTGCTCAATACCTTCAATATTTGACCGGCATAATCCTCCCAGTCGGTTGCGGCATGGATATAACCGCTTTGCTTCAGATGCCGGCAAAGAAGTGCGGTGAATTCCGGCTGTATCAACCGCCGCTTGTGGTGACGCACTTTGGGCCAGGGATCAGGAAAGAAAATATGCACGCCATCAAAACAATCGCACGGCAACATCCGTTGCAGCACCTCCACCGCGTCATGCTGGATTACGCGCACATTCGTCAATCCAGACTCGTCGATCTGCTTCAGCAGATTGCCTATGCCCGGCGTATGAACATCAATGGCGAGGTAATCATATTGAGGATGCGCCTTGGCGATAGTAACGGTGGTCTCACCCATGCCGAAACCGATCTCCAGGAATTTTGGCGCGCTCCTGCCAAAAATCTGGTCAAGATCAAGCCGCTTGTCCCCAAGGGGGATGCCATATTTCGGCATCAGGGTTTCATGTGCCCGGCGCTGGGCATTTGAAACGCGGCCCTGGCGAAGTACAAAGCTGCGGATGGGACGATGCTCTGCCATTTAGAGGGAGAAATAGGCCTGGGAGAGCGGGGAACAGGTTAGGAAGCTTTGTCTTTGCTGCTGGCGATAGTGCCGCTGACGGGCGAACTGGGGCTCGCGCTGTAAAGTTTTTTCGCCATGCGCCCCGCCAGATAGGCCTCGCGTCCCGCTTCCACCGCTTTTTTCATGGCCGACGCCATCAGTACCGGATTTTGCGCAGCGGCAATGGCGGTGTTCATCAGTACGCCGTCGCACCCCAGCTCCATGGCGATAGCCGCATCCGAAGCCGTGCCGACACCCGCATCGACGATTACCGGAACAGTGGCATTGTCGATGATGATCTGCAAATTCCACGGATTGAGGATGCCCATGCCGGAACCGATCAGCGAAGCGAGCGGCATCACCGCCACACAGCCAATTTCTTCCAGTTGCTTGGCGGCAATAGGATCATCGGAGGTATAAACCATGACCTGAAAACCCTCTTTTATCAGGATTTCCGCCGCTTTGAGTGTTTCGACCATGTTGGGGAAGAGCGTCTTCGGGTCGCCCAGAACCTCCAGCTTCACCAGGCTGTGGCCATCCAGCAACTCACGCGCAAGGCGCAGGGTGCGCACCGCATCATCCACCGTATAGCACCCCGCTGTGTTAGGCAGTAACGTGTATTGCGATGGTGGCAGCACATCCAACAGGTTCGGCTCACCGGGATTCTGGCCGAGATTAGTGCGGCGGATGGCCACCGTGATAATCTCCGCGCCGCTGGCATCGACCGCCGCGCGCGTCTCGGCGAAATCCCTGTATTTGCCGGTACCTACCAGAAGCCGCGAGGAATATGTCTTGCCCTCAATGATGAAGTCGTCCATAAAGCTCATCCCCCACCCACTGCGACCACGATTTCAAGCTTGTCCCCATCAGTCAGAACCTGCTCGTCGAACTTGCTGCGCGGGACAATCTCCCCATTGCGCTCGATGGCGATACGCTTGCCCTGCAACGCCATGTGCGCCAGCAATTGCGTGATATTCAGCGTCGCATCACCCTGATCACTCTTTGGCGGCCGTGCCTGGCCGGACGGAGGGAAGCACTGCGGCTGCCCGTTAATGATGAGTTGTATCATTCTGGAACCGCCTGGGGGCGGACACACTTTGGATAAAATAATTGCCGGATTTGGGTTGCAATACGGATTATACGGTGGTGCAGTTGCATAGTCGACTGATGACGTTCATAACTTCCGCCATAAACCCGCTCTGCCAGGACTTTGGAAAGCCCTAACCCGGCTATGGGAGAGTCATCTCTTATTGCTCTCTTAGAGCTGACAGCGCCCATAAAGGTGTTTCCATCGTATAATTCAATCCATGCGGGTGTAGCTCAATGGCAGAGCAGAAGCTTCCCAAGCTTACGACGAGGGTTCGATTCCCTTCACCCGCTCCATCTTTCCCCGCCTATGAACCCGTATCTCAGATACGCACTTATCGTATTTGCTGTCGTAATAACTCTGCTGGCCGGCCTTATGATCTATATTGCCGCCATCTTCGACCCCAATGCCTACAAGCCCCAGATCAGCCAATTGGTAAAAGAAAAAAAACAGCGTAATCTCAGGCTCGATGGCGATATCAAGCTCGCATTTTTTCCCAGTCTCGGCGCGGAGGTAAGAAATCTCTCGTTGAGCGAATATAACAGTGACAAGGAATTTGCCACTGCGGAGAACATTTTTGTGTCCCTCGCCTTGATGCCATTACTCAAGAAACAACTGGCGATCAATGAAATCGCTATCAGCGGACTCAAGGCCAATCTGATTCGTTTCAAGGATGGCCGCACAAACATCGACGATCTTATCGCCAGGAGCGAAGAACCCGAACAATTCAAAATCGACATTGATCGTGTACGGGTAGAGAAAACCCTGCTCGCTTTGCATGATGAAGCCAGCGGGGAACAGTACATGCTCAGAGACTTGAACCTCAGGGCCGACGGGAGCAATGCTCGCTCCCATTCGAAGGGCAACTCGCTTCAACATAAGGTGGAGCTGGCTTTCCGGGCTAGCCAAGCCAGCCAGCCCGGGACTGATCTGGTCACCAGGCTGGGATTCGAATTGGTATCCGATTTCGAGGAGCAATTTTACACCCTGGATGGCCTGAATCTGGAGGTCAACGGCGCCGTTGCGGGAATCAATAATCTTGTGGTACGTTCCAAGGGTGATTTGTCTATCAAACCGGCTGCTGACGAATTCGTCGCAAACAAGATTACGCTGGGCATCACCGGAACAAGCGGCACGAATAATCTTGACATCAAATTCGACGCGCCGCGCTTGAGCCTTGCCCGAGAAATGGTGGCTGGCGACAAAATAACCTTGACGGCAAAAATCACCCGTCCCGAGGGCAACGCCAGCGGCATACTCTTCCTTTCAGGGGTAGCGGGCACCGTAACCGATTTCGAGAGTAAAGCGCTGACCGTTGAACTGGAGTCGAAAGAAGGGGAACTGGCCGTCAGGGCCACACTGGCTTCTCCACTTACCGGCAACTTGGATACCCGCCAATTGAAGCTGCCGGATTTGACGGCTGTTATCAACGCCAATGGCCCGGAGATTCCTGGCAACGGCATTAGCGGTAATCTGCTGGGCAGTGCCGCCATAGATGGCGTATCGCAGAACGTACAGGCTAATCTCACTGGCAAGCTTATGGAGAGCAATGTCCGGGCCAAGCTGGGAGCAACAGGCTTTGTCCAGCCAGCCTTCAACTTTGAAGTGGAGATCGATCAACTGGATGTGGATCGCTTCCTGCCAAAACAGAAACAGAAAAAACATGCGGAAAAAGCCGAAAACGGAAAAACCCTGGAGGAGTCGCTGGGTTTATCCGCGCTGAAGGATCTGAAGGTTCGAGGCACGATCCGCATCGGCTTGCTGAAAGGCGCAAACGTCACATCGTCCAACGTGAAGCTCGACATTAACCCTTGATAAGACAACACCACGCTCATGGCATGTCTACTTTCGCCACCAAACTGATCCATTGGCAAAAACTCCACGGACGTAACAGCCTTCCCTGGCAGAACACGCGCGACCCATATGCTATCTGGGTATCCGAGATCATGTTGCAGCAAACTCAGGTAGCCACTGTTGTTCCTTATTACCTGCGCTTTCTGCATCGCTTTCCTGATATTGAAAGTGTTGCCTCAGGTTCCGAGGACGAAGTGCTGGCACTATGGAGCGGCCTGGGTTACTACTCGCGCGGAAGGAATCTGCATCGGGCGGCACGCTTGATCGCCAGAGAGCAGGGGGGCATATTCCCACGAGGCCTCGAAATCATTCAACAGCTCCCCGGCATCGGGCGCTCCACCGCTGCCGCAATTGCGGTGTTCGCCTATGGAGAGCAATGCGCCATACTTGATGGCAATGTCAAGCGCGTTTTTGCTCGCTGCTTTGGCATGGATGGCTATCCCGGGGAAAGAAAGAACGAGATGTTACTATGGCGGAAAGCTGAAGAGCTGCTGCCGGAGAAAAACGAACAAGACCAGATTGGAATATATACCCAGGCATTGATGGACTTGGGCGCTACCATTTGCACCCGCGCCAAACCCCAGTGCATGACATGCCCGTTGCGGCAGGAGTGCATCGCATTACGGGATGACCACGTAAATCGGCTTCCTGCTCCCAGGCCCCGCAGGCTCCTGCCTGAAAAAGAAACGGTTCTGTTGATGCTGATGAGGCAAGGCAAAGTGTTGCTGGAGAAACGCCCTGCCACAGGGATCTGGGGCGGACTATGGTGCCTGCCCGAAATGCCGTTGAGCGAGGACACTCTCGCATATTGCACCCGGCACTTTGGAATGAATGTGGAGCCGCTGGCACACATGCCGCCATTGGATCATACCTTCACCCACTTCAGACTGCGGATTCACCCGCAGCCACTGCAAGTCATTTCCTATCCCGCCGCCCTAAAGGTGCAAGGCCAGGACGAGACAATGTGGATAACGCCTGACGACGCGCTAAAGGCGGCCATTCCCGCACCGGTGAGGAAGCTGCTCATGCAATATGGATACCCGCAATCAGGTCAATCGATCGAGAAGCAACTGTGATTTTATGCAATCGGCGCTCTTTACAAACAACCCTTCCAGATATAATCCTGAATCCGGCACCGCTCACACCATGATCCGTAATGACGCCGCACCCCGCTCAAACTTTGCCTTTTTGGCAAGTTCACTGCTTCATTATAACCGCCGAATTCAGGATAATGCATAACTGGCGGGAATGGAGAAAGCACCGGCGCACCGAGTTGATGACGCGCCGGGAATCGGCCAGCGAGGCAGAGCATCGCTGCTGGAGTACGGCCATCACGCACTCGCTCGAGCAGGGCTTTCCCTCGTTGCAAAACAGCGTGGTAGGATTTTGCTGGCCCCATCGCGGCGAATATGATCCCCGTCCCGCGATGGATTATTTCGGGGAGCGCGGCGCAACGCTTGCGCTGCCGGAAATCGTGAAAAAGCATGAGGCGCTGCGCTTTCGCAAATGGTGGCGGGAAGCCCCCATAAAAATCGGCGCTTATGACATCCCGGTGCCTGATAATACCGATCCGGTGACGGTTGGCGCAATAATAATGCCCATGATCGGCTTCGATCAACTGGGCTTCCGGCTTGGATATGGCGGTGGTTATTTTGATCGCACGCTGGCTGCAATCACCCCGCGTCCGCTGGCCATCGGTGTGGCGTTCGAGATTCTACGCCTGGACAGCACCCACCCCCAGCCGCACGATATTCCGATGGATTTTATTGTGACCGAGGCGGGGATTTACCGGGTAACGCCAGCCGGCCTGGATTTAATTTCTGCCGAGGAGTGCGCGGCGGAGAATACTTTGAAGTAGCGGCACGAATAACGGCATCGGGTTAACGGCGCTGAAGTCCAGTTTGTACTACCCGCCTTCGGAGGTGACATATCCGGCCTAGTTCTCCGTACCCCAGCGCGGCATAAGGGTGTGCGTCACACCGAGGTGATCGAGTATGCGCGCCACGACAAAGTCCACCACATCCTGCACACTTGCAGGATGATGATAAAAGCCGGGATTGGCGGGCAAGATCACTGCGCCGCTGCGCGCAAGTTTCAGCATGTTTTGGAGGTGAATTGCGGAAAATGGCGTTTCGCGCGGAACCAGAATGAGCTTCCGGCTTTCCTTCAGCATCACATCCGCCGCACGCTCGATCAGTTTTTGACTGAGCCCTGCGGCAATGGCGGCGAGCGTTCCCATGGTGCAGGGGCAAATCACCATCGCATCCGCCGGATTGGAACCGGAGGCCACCGGTGCGAACCATTCCTCGCGCCCGAATACCCGCAACTGTCCTTCGGCGGCGTTAAAACGATGCCTGAACAATTCTTCCGCTTCTTTGGCGCGAGACGGCAGCACCAGTTGCATTTCCTGGTGCGCGACAATCTGCGCCGCTTGAGAGTAGAGCAAATAAACGCGATTGCCGCCGGCCAGCAACAATTCCAGCAGACGTATCCCATAAGGCATTCCAGATGCGCCGGTAAAAGCAAGGGTAATGGTTTTTGTTGTACTCATGATTGCTCGGCCGTTTATTTTTCAATAATGCTGGGTGGCATCTGGCGATTTATCTTTTACCAGTCGGTTGAATCATGAGAATAAGCGCTTCCTCCATGAATTCATTCTATGCATCCAGCTCCCTGTGGCGCACCAGCACCTGGGTGTTTCCCGCGAAATAACGTGCCAGCCGTTCCACGAAATACACCGATCGATGACGTCCGCCGGTGCAGCCGATAGCCACGGTCAGGTAACTGCGATTATCGCGAACGAAACACGGTAGCCAGTCATCGACGAATCGCCGGATATCATCGAACATACGATTGACATCGATGTTCGCATCAAGATATTCGATAACCGGCCCATCTCTCCCGGTAAGCGGCTGCAGGAGTGCCTCATAGTGAGGATTGGGGAGACAGCGAACATCGAATACCATGTCGGAATCCAGTGGAATGCCGTGCTTGAAGCCGAACGATTGAAACAGGAGCGTCAGGCTCGCGGGATTGAGGCCGATGAAGTCTCTGACCCACGCACGCAATGAACTGGTATTCAAGTCGCTGGTGTCGATGGGATTTGCAAGATCGCGCACCTCGCGCAGCATTTCGCGCTCCAACTGTATGCATTCGGGCAACGTCGAGCGATCATCGCTGAGCGGATGGCGGCGGCGTGTTTCCGAAAAACGCTTTACCAGCGTATACGTTTTAGCCTCCAGGAATAGCAGATGCACATCTATCTCCTGCCGCCGCAGGTCAGCCAGCTGCTGCGGCAACAGGTGCAAAGTCTCACGGCTTCGGGCGTCGATACTGACAGCCGCCCGCGGATGCGCCGATCCTTTCAAATAAAGCGTAACCTCTCGTAACAAGCTTGCCGGAAGATTATCCACGCAATAATATCCGCTATCCTCCAGAGCGGTAAGCGCGATGCTCTTGCCGGAACCGGCGAGGCCACTAACGACAATCAGTTGCATTTTTCAGGTGTAGCAATGGGAGTTCCCTTGAAAGACACCGGTTCTCAACCTAAATCAAGTCAATAAGCGGTCAGCTGTCGAATTTAGGTTCAAGATTCATTTTTTGGCTTTCATCATTTTCCTGATTCTCCATTTCCTGCTGATGCCGTGCAAGAAATTCCTGGGCGCTGTCGATCCCTCGCAGTTGCAAGACATAATTACGCACCGCTGCTTCCACCAGTACTGCCAGGTTGCGTCCTGCGGCAACCGGGATGATAACTTTCCGGATATTGACGTCCAGGATATTTTCGGTCACATCATTGATCGGCAACCGTTCCAGAGAATTAAAATCCGCGCTGCTGGGTTTTTGCAAGTGCACGATAAGCTTCATGTTTTTTTTCCGGCGTACCGCAGTCTCGCCAAAAATAGTACGAATATTCAGCATCCCCAACCCGCGAACTTCAAGAAAATCACGCAACATCGGCGGACAACGCCCCTCCAGGGTTTCAGGGGCGATGCGATAAAGTTCCACCACATCATCCGCGACCAGCCCGTGACCACGGCTTACCAGTTCCAGCGCCAATTCGCTTTTGCCGACACCACTTTCGCCGGTAATCATTACGCCCATTCCCAAAACGTCCAGCAGAACCCCGTGCCGGCTACTGGAAGGAGCCAAGGCGCGCCCCAGATAGGGACGTAGTAGCCAGATTACCTCCAGACTGGGATGCGGCGAACAGAACAAGGGGGTATGCGTGGAGTCTGCAAACGCCCTTATTGCGGCGGGTACGCAAGCGCCGCCGGCGACGATAAGGCACCACAGGTTGCTTTGCTCAAGCCGCTCCATATTCTGCCGCAAGGAAACAGGATCGAGCTGATTTAGATAATCTGCTTCCGGATCGTTCAGTACCTGTATCCAGTTGGGATGGATGAAATTGAGATGGCCGATTATCCCCTGGGTAGACCGGGCGATGGCATCATCGTCGAGTTGCCTGTCACCGCCGTCTCGGCCTGCCTCCCAAGTCAAGGCCAGCTTTTCCCGCTTGTCTTCAAACAGCTGCGTGATATTGATTCGGGACATTCGATAGAGGCAGTAGTTGTGCAATACGATTGATGAGAATATATCCGTGCCCTTAATCTGCCGGCAGCCTTTCTAGATTTTTACGATCCCGAATCCGTTCGGCTACTCCGGCTGTTCCGTTTCCTGATTTTTCAACGCGCCATTATTGCGGCGGGTTTCATTCTTTTCCTTGTGCCGGAGTATCTGCCGATCGAGTTTGTCCACCAGGCTATCTATGGAAGCATACATATCGGCGCTGTCGGTTTCGACAAAAATATCTTTCCCTTTCACGTGCACATTGGCCTCAGCCTTTTGCTTAAGTTTTTCCACCGACAGTATCACGCTGACATCGATAACATGGTCGAAATGACGTGCGACCTTGCTCATCTTTGAAGCGACATAATCACGCAAGGAGGGGGTAATTTCCACGTGGTGACCGGTTAGACTAAGATTCATCATGCCTCCTGGGCTTGGGGTTAAAATGATTTACGGAGATTAACGGGAGGAATCTGAATGGACTCCCGGTATTTTGCGACAGTACGACGGGCAACTACAATGCCTTGCTGTCCCAGAATTTCTGAAATCTGGCTATCGCTCAATGGTTTTTTTGCATTTTCTGCATTTATCATTTGCTTGATCAGCGCGCGAATCGCGGTGGCCGAACAGGCACCGCCCGTATCGGTCGCCACGTGACTGCCAAAAAAATACTTTAACTCGAATATACCACGCGGCGTACGCATAAATTTTTGGGTGGTCACGCGCGAAATTGTGGACTCATGCAATTCAAGTGCTTCTGCAATTTCCCGCAACACCAATGGACGCATGGCAACTGCGCCGTGCTCGAAGAACTGCCGCTGGCGATCGACGACCGCAGAGGAGACCTTCAGTATGGTACCAAAACGCTGCTGCACGTTCTTGATGAGCCATTTGGCTTCATGTAATTGACTCGCAAGCCGACGCGCGGAATCATCATGGCTCCGTTTCAGGATATCCGCGTAGAGACGGTTGATCTTGAGGCGCGGCATTGCCTCCGGGTTAAGACTGGCCACCCATGTATCATTGATTTTCGTTACGATTACGTCGGGAATAATGTAACGCGCCACGGTCGAACTGAATGCCGTGCCCGGTCTCGGATTTAAGTGAGTGATAAGGTGCTGTACTGAGCGCAGACATTCGTCGTCGCAATGCAATAACTTTTTGATTGCGCAGAAATCCCGTGACGCCAGACTATCGAGATGACGGTCAACCAAAAGTAACGCGCGGTCCCGGAAGGGCGTATCTTCCGGCAGGGCGTGCAATTGCATGATCAGACATTCCCTCAAATTACGCGCGCCCACGCCAGGCGGGTCAAGATGCTGCAAATATTCCAGGGCAATGTGCAGAGCATCGATATCTATTTCAAGCTCCGGCGGTAACAGACTGACGAGTTCTTCCAGATCCTGGGCAAGATAGCCGTCGTCATTCAGGCTGTCTATCAGTAAACCCACAATACGTTTGTCGCGCTCACCGATCTGGCTCAGGCTGAGTTGCAAGTTAAGATGCTCACGTAGATTGGGGGGCTCCGCCGCCTGTTGCGGAAAATCGCGCTCATCGTCTTCATCCCGCGTGTTGCGAAAAGTACCGTCGTCGCTGAACCAGTCCGCTTCATCGGCAAAGCTGTTTTTTGGGCCGGAGTCACTCTCGACAGCGGGCATCTCTGCGCTGGTGTCACCGGAGGCTTCCAGTAAATCCGGAGCGTGCAATTCCGCTAGGCTATCGAGAGGGGTAGGGCGATATTCGGTGGCATCACTCCCCATGCTGTCATCCAGTTCCAGCAGAGGATTTTCCTGCACGATGCGCTCGATCTCCTGGTTCAGTTCAACCGTGGAAAGCTGTAGCAACCGTATGGATTGCTGCAATTGGGGAGTAAGCGTCAGGTGCTGCGACAGCTTAAACTGGAGGGTAGGCTTCATAGTATGGAAAAACACAGTAAAACCAGATTCGTGCAGATCGAATCCTTATTTTCACAGCCGGAAATGTTCTCCCAGATACACTTTTCTCACATCTTCATTATAGATGATTTCATCAGGCTTACCGCTAGCCAGCACGGTACCGTCGCTGATGATGTAGGCGCGGTCACAAATCCCCAGTGTTTCCCTGACGTTATGGTCAGTAATGAGGACACCGATGTCGCGCTCCTTGAGAAACTGGATAATTTTCTGAATATCCAGCACGGCAATGGGATCGACCCCGGCAAATGGCTCATCCAATAGAATGAACCGTGGCTGTGTCGCGAGCGCCCTGGCAATTTCCACACGGCGGCGCTCACCGCCGGACAAGCTGATCCCCTGGCTGGTACGGATATGGCTGATGTGCAGATCATGCAACAGCTCATCCAGACGCTGCTGCATTTCATCGGCTGTATAACTCTTCAACTCCAGTACCGCGCGAATATTGTCAGCCACGGAAAGTCGCCGGAAGATGGAGGCTTCCTGCGGAAGATAGCTCAAACCCAGGCGCGCGCGCTGATGAATTGGCAACTGGGTCAAATCGCGTTCGTCCAGGTATATGCCACCGCCATCCAGGGGCACCAATCCGACCATCATGTAAAAACAAGTGGTTTTTCCGGCACCATTGGGCCCCAGCAGACCGACTACCTCGCCGCTGTTGACGGAAAGCGACACGTCCTGCACAACCGTGCGAGATTTGTAGCGCTTTTTTAGATTACCCGCTTTTAGCTCACTCATTTCGGGGACAGCATTGCGACACTATGGACTCTCATCCTTCGGGTTTTGCTCCTTTTTCTTCGGCTGAATTACCGCCCGCACTCGCCCATCGGCATTTGTTTGAGTGCTCGTCCCATTGTTGCTGCTCGTGACCTGAAAAAATTCATTGATGGCATCGTAGGCAATATAATCTCCATGAACTTCATCGTGTCCTCTTTTCAATCTTGCTTTCTTGAAAAGCTGGACCTTGTCAGCCTTGCCGTCATATTCCATACGTTCGCTCCAGCCCTCGATGTAATCATCCTTGCCATCGCGCTTCTGTCTAAAGCTGGCGAGATTACCGAAAGCGGTGGCATATTGAAAACCGTTGGCATCTTCTTTCACAGTCATCTTGTCAGCGCGGATGACCAGCGTACCCTGTGTGAACACCACATTGCCGGTAAAGGTGGCAAGCTTGTTGGCATCCTGCACGGTGGCCTGATCGGATTCCAGATGGATGGGTTTATCGCGATCCGCGCGCTCGGCCAGTACCGGCCGCATAAATAACATGGCCACCATGGCCAAAAAAACCATAATGAAAAATGATTTCATGCCTGTCTCGTGAATATGCTCATATATGAATATGATGACGGGAAATACGTGTGCAATGCCTCTGCCGCACCGCACTAACTAACGCGCTTTGGCATGAACAACTCTAACCTGTGACAATAACCGGGTAACCTGGGTACGGTTACTGACTTCCATACCAACCGCTTTGATGACCGCATTCGCTTCGGTAATAACCACAGGCCTATCGGTTTTGGCAATACCGTCATCAGGAAGGAGATGCAGGAAGCTGGTAGTCATGGCTGTCTCACCCCGGCCTTTACTCGCACTCCGCAGTATCCTGACGTTACCCGTCAAATAGATATCCTCGCCGTTGGCAGTCATCTTCGCCTCATCCGCATCCACTTGCATCGCTGGTTTGCCCGGCTCGGTGTTGATAAAACGGGGTTGCTCCAGATCCGTGATATCGTCGTCCGGATAATGCAGCATTTTTCTTGCAGAAAGTAAATGACGCATAACACCGTCACGATCCATGCGAACCGCGGAGAAATTTTCTATCACGTAATCAGGTGCGGCACGACGCGAGCCTGCGTCCTGGGCCGGAGAGGGCGCTTGTGCCGAATGGTTCAACCAGAACAGCACCGACGAAGCCAGCAAGATTGCCAGAAGGAGAGGAAATCCGGAAAGCAGCCGGCCAGTCATTTAAGGTACATTGCCAATTGGGTATCCAGCGTATCCTGCGCCTGCATTATCATTTCACAGGTCTCCCGCACCGCGCCGCGCCCGCCTTCGAGACAAGTCACATAATGCGCATGCCTCTTCACCAGCGCGGGTGCCGCCGGCACACAAATAGCCAGACCGCAGCGCAACATTACCGGTAGATCTATCAGATCGTCACCCACGTAAGCGCAAGCCGAAGCGTCCAACTCCAGTTTCTTCAGCAATGCTTCGAATGCGGGCAGCTTGTCTTTCGCGCCCTGATAAACGAGCGTAACGCCCCAATCTTTTGCTTTCAAATCCACGCAGCGGGATTGTCTACCGGTGATGATTGCAATATTGACTCCACTTGCCTTGAGCATTTTTATGCCGTGACCGTCCTGGCTGTTAAATGCCTTGATTTCCTCACCGCTATCCGTAAGATAGAGGGTTCCGTCAGTAAGTACTCCGTCCACGTCGAAGACAACTGCGCGGATTTTTTTCGCCCTTTCCAGTATATGTTGCATCGATATTCCACGGCGGATCGCCAAGGGGTGGTTTGATGTCTAGTTAAGGGGCCCTGAATAAGCCCGGTGGGGCGTAGTGTCGGCATCATGGGAGGCAGCATGCGCCGGCGCTATCCTGACGATAGCGATATCGCCACCCTCGCGATGCCCGATACCGGTTCCGCCAGAACAGCGGTTACAATGCGCCTTCAGCTGTGGGAATAAATCGCGGGACTTGCTTAAGGTTCCTGACATCCGCCCCATCAATTTTTAGGCAGCGGAAATACCACCGACTCAACCACGCCGCTGAGTTCCTCTACCACCACTTCCCTGCCGGCCTGTCCTGCTCCGATCTGCCTGAGGCGTGATATGACTTCCTGCACAAGCACTTCCGGCGCAGAAGCACCAGCGGTAATGCCGATCCGGTCCTTCTCCTCCAGCCAGCTTTCCTGCAGTTGCTCGGCACGATCAATCATGAACGCGTCCACACCAGCGTTTCGTGCGACCTCACACAGCCGATTGGAGTTGGAACTATTGGGTGAACCTACGACAATCACCAGATCGCACTGCTTTACCATCATTTTTACCGCATCCTGGCGGTTTTGCGTGGCATAGCAAATATCATCCTTTTTCGGCCCGGTAATTTTTGGAAAGCGCTTCTTCAAGGCCTTGATCACCCGCGTTGCATCATCCACCGACAGCGTGGTCTGGGTGACATAAGCCAGATGAGTCGGATCCTTAACCTGCAAATTGTCGACATCTTCTTCTGTTTCCACCAGATACATGCAAGGACCATCTCCTTCAGCCTGGCCCATGGTGCCTTCCACCTCCGGATGACCCTGATGGCCGATCATGATGATTTCCCTACCCTGCTCGCGCATCTTTGCCACTTCAATATGAACTTTGGTCACCAGCGGACAGGTGGCATCGAAGACCTTGAACTGCTGCGCTTCGGCTTCTCGCCGCACTTCATGGGAAACGCCGTGAGCACTGAATATCAGGATACTGCCGACCGGCACTTCATCGAGATTCTCGACAAATACCGCTCCTTTTTTTTCCAGATTTTCTACCACGAAACGGTTATGCACCACCTCGTGACGCACGTAAATCGGCGCCCCATGCATGGCCAGCGCCCGCTCGACAATCTCAATAGCGCGATCCACACCGGCGCAAAAACCTCTGGGATTTGCAAGCAATACTTTGATCATTGGTCGTTCTCCGTAATAACTGTTTTCATTTGAGCGCCGATACTGTGTATGTTCCAACCCGCACTCCTTCGCATGTGCAATAGTGTACCTTTAATCCCTGACAAAAGCCGATGAATCATTATACTAGCAGCCTGTCGGACTTTAAAAAAATCGGCTGCAAAAATGCCGCTTTTCCGCTTCGAATGCTCAAGTCGGGCGGTTGGGCGCTGCTGAAAAGCCTGAATCCAGCGGCTGGGCAGAATAAAGTATGCGGTCGGGCGCAAAAACCGTGTAATTCACCACGATCAACTACCGGATTCAGTATGATACCTCCGTGGAGGGCGTTGCCGGCAAAAACTCCGGATTACTCGGAGTTCCCGCACCTCAGCGGACTTCCTCCAACTGCGCGCATACCTTTTTCGCCGCCTGTAAAATACGTGGCGTCTGGCGATGCAGGAGATCGGGATGCACAAAATATAAATGATTGCTTCTGACCGCGCCGATGTATGACAAGCGCTCCTTCACTCCAGTTTCAGCGAGTTCGAGCGACATGCTGCTGATGACGGCCTGAGGATCGGCTTCCAGCAGACTTTCTGTGGATACTACCGGTGTCAGGGACGCCGCGGAAGCGAACACATTAATGCCGCCGCAAATGTTGATGATATCGCTGATAATATGATGTCCATTTACCGCCATGAATGGCTGATGCCAGATCAATGCAACTACCCTGACTGGCCGGCGGCCGGCATAAGTGCGTTTGAGCTGCCCCAGCTCCGCTTCGTAAGCCCTCGCCGCTGATTCCGCTTGTGTCGAGGTTCCCGCCAGCCTACCGGTTATTCGCAATAAACGTGGCACATCTTCCAGTCTGGTGGCTTCCGTGGCGAAAACAGTCAGCCCCAGTTTCTCAAGTTTCTCAATATCGGAGATGGAATTGCCGCTGCGCCATGCAACCACCAGATCAGGCTTGAGTGCAATAATTCTTTCCAGATCAAGACTGGATGAATCCCCGACGCCCGGAACGGACTTAGCCGCCGCCGGATAATCGCTGTAATGGCTGACGCCCACAAGCTTGCCGCCCGCGCCCGCGGCGAACACCAGTTCAGTGATATTGGGAGAGAGCGAGACAATGCGTGTAGCGATATGATTCAGACGGATATCGCGTCCGCGATCATCGGTCAGCTTGAGCGGAAAATTGGATGGTGAAGGTTCGCGCGTAACCTCTACAGCACTCGCAAGGCCGATAGAAATCCACGGCCACATGGGCAATACAAACAACAGCGCTAAAATGCCATGCCTCATTAATATGGAAGATATTTTTTAATGCGTATATCTCATATTCACGATGAATTTAAAAATGATGCCATGCATGTAGGCCCAAAAACAACCTATGGCTGATAAATGAGCGGTTAACTGCCGGATTCGGGATCAAGGTTCGCTGGGGCGAGCATGCAACCCGCGCACCAAAGCTTTACAAAGTGGATTACGGGAAGTGTCTAACGAGACGTTACAATACTGATTACGGCTCCGCTTCCTGATACCGCCTGGCCAGGGCCGCGCGTTGTTCGTAAGCGTCCCGGGCAATGCGGATATCCTCCAGAAAAAGCGGCAGCTCCTTGATCAGTAGCGCCTGCGGCCCATCCACGAGGGCCTTATTCGGTACTGGATGAAAATCCACCAATACCATGTTGGCGCCCGCTATCACACCTTGGGCGGTAACATGCATGATATCAAGAATGCCCTCCGGCGAAGGTGCGCGCATGCCCACCGAATGCGAAGGATCAATACAAACGGGCATGCGCGTCAGACGTTTGACCACCGGCACATGAGCAAAATCCACAAAATTGCGGTGGGGATCCGCCATGTTGGTTTTCATGCCACGCAATCCAAAAACGACTTTGCGGTTACCCTCGGAAGCCAGATATTCCGCGGCGTTGAGTGATTCATCCAGGGTAATGCCGAAGCCACGCTTGATCAATACGGGAAAATCCTGCTGGCGGCCGACAATCTTTAGCAGCTCGAAATTTTGAGTATTGCGCGTGCCGATCTGCAGCATGACACCAGTGGCATTGCCCGTCCGGAAGAGTGCGTCACGAATTTCTTCCACATGGGACTCATGGGTGATTTCCATGGCGATCACCTTGATGCCATATTTCCCAGCGAGCTCAAATACATAAGGGAGACATGCCTTACCGTGCCCCTGAAACGAATAAGGACTGGTACGCGGCTTATAGGCGCCCATCCGTGTGCATACCTGCCCATTGTCGCGCAGCGCCAGCATCATTAATTCGACATGCTCCAAGGTATCCACCGCACACAGCCCGGCGAATACATTAAGTGTATCCTGACTGAAACGAACGCCGTTATAGTCGAAGTGGGTGGGCCTGTGATCATCCTTGTGCCGTCCGAGAACACGATACTCCTCTGAGATCCGGACAACTTGCTCGACGCACGGCAGGCTTCGCATATCCTCAACAGGCAACGCCTTGGTGTTGCCAATCAAATATACCTCGGTCAGCGTCTGCTCGATGCCTACTTCGTTATGCACGCGCGTGGAGATACCGGGCAAATTAGCCAGGTGCACCATTAACTGTTTATATTCGGAACTGTCAGACCGGGTGTCCGGGCTCAGGACAAGAATCATGGGATAGTATTCGGCGTTGACAAAACCAGCACGGAAAGCATGGCGGCAAAACCGGATTCTAACCGAAAAAACCGGCGCTTGCCATGCAATCGAATATAGCGTTTAATCCTAAAATCCGTAAGTTGCATAAGGTGAGCGTGCGGCCAACTGCCGGATTCCAGTTGGTGCTTTCATGCGGTATTTGCATGGATTTTGAAATTTGTCCCGGCTTCGCTGCGAACCAATGACATCCAAATCAATCCCGCCGGATAACGCCAGACTTGATCGTATTGTCGCCGAAGCCCGGCGCAACCGGGAACAACGCAATACAACCTATCGCGAACAGGCACTCAAGATTTATCCCTGGATCTGCGGGCGATGCGCACGCGAATTTACTCATACGAACGTCCAGCTGCTCACGGTACATCACCGGGATCACAATCACGACAACAACCCGGCTGACGGCAGCAATTGGGAATTATTGTGTGTGTACTGTCATGAAAATGAGCATTCCCGATACCTGGATAACATAGGCGGTGTCAATCCATCGGATAGCGAGGAGAAAGCCCCGGCCACGCATAGTCCATTTGCAAATCTCAAGACCCTGCTTAAAAAGAAATAAGCAAGCAATCGAAATATATTCCGGTCGAATCCGGCACCGCATTCTTCCATGACAGAGCAAAGCTCAGAATTTCAAAATCAGGATTTCGCGTTCTTTCCGCCTGCCATCGTTCTCATGGGACCCACCGCGAGCGGCAAAAGTAGCATTGCACTGGAAATTGCCCGGAATCTGCCGGTGGAAATCGTTAGCGTGGATTCGGCCCAAGTCTATCGCTATATGGATATCGGTACCGCCAAACCCGATACGCACACAATGGCGGCGGTGCCACATCATCTCATCAATCTGATCGAACCGCATGAACGCTATTCCGCCGCGCAATTTGTCAGTGATGCGCTTGCCGCAATGCGCGAGATTACGGCGCGAGGGAATATCCCGCTGCTGGCTGGCGGTACGATGCTATATTTCCGGGCACTGCTGGAAGGTCTTTCCGAACTTCCCTCCGCGGACGCCAGCCTACGCCGGTTGATCGAAACCAAAGCAGAAGAGTTTGGCTGGCCCGCGCTGCACAACGAACTGCTACGGCTCGACCCGGTAAGCGCGGCACGCATTCAGCCCACAGACAGTCAGCGCATCCAGCGTGCACTGGAAGTGTGCCACCTCACCGGCAAACCCATGTCGGAAATTCTGAAAAAACCCAGACATTTTTATCTTCCTTACCGTGTGATTCGTATCGCCCTGACTCCCGGCGATCGCGAAATATTGCATCAGCGTATCGCGCAGCGCTTTGAAAGAATGCTAGAGATGGGATTGATCGATGAAGTTCGTGCAATCCGTGATAAATTCTGTCTGAATGACGAAAGCCCTTCGATGCGCTGCGTCGGCTACCGGCAGGCATGGATGTATCTGGACAATAAAATCAGTCTGGGCAAAATGCGTGAAATGGCGCTTGCTGCCACGCGGCAGCTTGCAAAACGGCAACTTACCTGGCTACGCCCCATGGAAGGCATAAAGGAATTCGATTGCCTGATGGAGAATTTGCCGGAACACGTTTGGGAGTATCTGCGTAGCACTGGTTTGAAGGCGGCGTTGGCTTCATAATCATGGCTTATCAATAAAGGTCGATTTGATTGTCGATTTTTTGATCAACTCCAGTTGGGAGAAAAAAATATGAATGATAAATGTAAAGGAATAGTTTTTACCGTAATGCTTATCGGTGCCCTCTCCGTCACCGGCTGCACCAAGCACGAAGACAAGGTGCATGAATCCTGGGTAACTCCACCGGCGGGGCCGGTCATAGACGATACCACGCTTGCCGCCAACATACGGTCGGCATTGCGCGCCGACCCGAGTGTCAAAAACATGGACGTGAAAATCGAGGCGCACAATGGCGAGGTGATGCTTGGGGGGATGGTGGATAATCAAACGCAGATGGATCGCGTAATCATGCTTGCATGGATGGCGGAGGGCATTAAAAAAGTAGACAATAAGATGAGCTTGAAGAGTGCCGGCGCGGCTGTAAAAGATTGACTGCCGTGCCCGGATTTCCCCCACAATAATACGATGTGGCTGTTTCGAATCCAAACGGGAAAATTACCTTGATCTCCTCTGTGCTGCTGGCGCTGGTCGTAGTTCTCGGCATTGTTCTATTGGTCCCGCCACTGCGGCGCGCGCTCATTTCGAATCGAATGCTGAAATTTTTCCGTAAGATCCTGCCACAGATTTCGCAGACCGAACAGGAGGCACTGGACGCAGGAACCGTATGGTGGGACGGAGATCTGTTCAGCGGCAAGCCGGACTGGAACAAGCTGTTGGCCTACCCCAAGCCGAAACTGAGCGCAGAAGAAAAAACTTTTCTCGCCGGCCCGGTTGAACAATTGTGCGCGATGCTGGATGAATGGCACATTACGCGCAAATTGCACGATCTGCCGCCCCATGTCTGGCAATTCATCAGGGACAACGGTTTTTTCGGCATGATTATCCCCCGGCAGTACGGAGGCCATGGCTTTTCCGCGCTGGCGCATTCCGAGGTCGTGATGAAAATCGGCTCGCGCAGCGGCACCGCGGCGGTATCGGTGATGGTCCCGAATTCGCTGGGGCCGGCGGAGCTGCTGTTGCACTACGGCACGGAAGAACAAAAAAATTACTATCTCCCGCGTCTGGCGAAAGGGCGGGAAATTCCCTGCTTCGCCCTTACGGGACCGGATGCGGGGTCGGATGCGGGCTCGATTCCAGATTTTGGAATCGTCTGCCATGGCGAATTCAACGGCGATCAGAATGTGCTGGGCATGAGGGTCACCTGGGAAAAACGTTACATTACCCTGGGCCCGGTAGCCACTCTCCTGGGACTTGCATTCAGGCTGCATGACCCGGATGGCCTGCTTGGGGAAGAAAAAGACCTCGGCATCACGCTCGCGCTGATCCCCACCCATACACCGGGTGTCAACATTGGACGCCGCCATTTCCCGCTCGATGCGGCTTTTCAGAATGGCCCCAATTCCGGCAAGGACGTATTCATCCCGATGGATTGGGTGATCGGCGGGCGCGACGGAGTGGGTTACGGCTGGCGCATGCTGATGAACTGTCTTGCGGCCGGGCGATCGATTTCCCTGCCCGCCACCAGCACTGGCGCAGCCAAACTGGCGGCGCGCACCAGCGGCGCATATGGCAGGGTGCGCGTGCAATTCAAAACGCCAATCGGGCGTTTTGAAGGCGTGGAGGAAGCGCTGGCGCGTATTGGCGGCAATACTTACATGATGGACGCAGCGCGCGTGATGACGGTGGGCGCGGTGGATCTTGGCGAGAAGCCTTCGGTCATCTCGGCCATTGTCAAATATCATCTCACCGAGCGCGGACGCCAGGCGATTAACGACGCGATGGATATCCATGGCGGCAAGGGGATTTGCATGGGGCCCAGCAACTACCTGGGGCGCGCTTATCAGCATATTCCCGTAAGCATCACGGTGGAAGGCGCCAACATCCTGACTCGCAGCATGATCATTTTCGGCCAGGGTGCGATACGCTGCCACCCTTATGCGCTAAGGGAAATCCGCGCGGCGAATGACAGCAATGCGGCGCGCGCCTCGGTAGAATTCGACCGCGCATTGATGGGACACATTGTTTTCACTATCGGAAACGGTACGCGTTCCCTGCTGCATGGACTCACCGGCGGCTATCTTGCGAGCGCTCCCGGCAGCGTGGGTCCCGAGGTACAAGGTTATTATAGTCAACTGACACGTTTCTCCGCTGCTTTCGCCCTGCTTGCCGACATATCCATGCTTGTCCTGGGAGGCTCGCTGAAACGCAAGGAAAAATTGTCGGCACGCCTGGGTGATATTCTCAGTATGCTTTATTTATGTTCGGCAACGCTCAAGCGCTTTAAGGACGATGATCGCCCCGCGGCTGATTTGCCGTTGCTGCATTGGTCGATGCAGGATGCGCTTTACCGCATGCAGGAAGCCTTCAATGGCTTGCTGGGGAATTTTCCCGGCGGTGCTGTCGGAATTCGGCTGCTCCGGTTCCTTGTATTTCCCTGGGGCAAATCATTCTCGCCACCATCCGATGAATTGGGTCATAAGGTAGCCAAGCTGATGCTGACGCCGGGGGAAGCGCGTGATCGCCTGACCGCGGGTATTTACGTGCCCGAATCTGCTGACGAGCCCTTGGGAATTCTGGAAGAGGCGCTGCAATGCGCAGTCGTAAGCGAGGCAGTGGAAACCAAGTTGCGCGCGGCCGTCAAGGCCGGCCGGGTTCCAGCGCAGCGGGAGGAGAAAATTGCCGCTGCCCTTAAGCAAAGGGTCATCACCACCCACGAGTTGGAGCTGATGGGGAAAATGGAAGCCCTGCGCCGGCGCGTCATTATGGTGGATGATTTTCCCCGGGATTTTGGCGACGAGCCGCAAGCGGGACCTGGACCGGTGGAAGCGATCCCGGAAGTGGCAGCGGAAGTGATCCATGACACGGCAAGCTAGCAGGCTGCCAAGGCCCTCGATTAATTACCAATAAAAACTGGGCGAGGGAAGACAACTCATGCAAAACAGGCAGCATGACCTGACGAACATTATCCCGGTGGAGGTAGCCGGAACACTGGACGGCCTGTTCAGTGAGAGAGCTCGCCGGTCTCCCGAAGGAGTGGCTTACCGGGATTACGACCGGTCGAGCGGCAAATGGCGCGATCTCACCTGGGAACAGATGGATCACGGGATTATGCGCTGGCAAACCGCCCTCTCCCGGGAGAATCTTGTGACCGGCGACAGGGTGGCGGTGATGTTAAGAAACTGCCCCGAATGGGTGATGTTCGAACATGCCGCGCTGAGAATGGGGTTGGTGGTCGTGCCTCTCTATACGGCCGATCGCCCGGAAAATGCAGCCTATATTCTATCCGACGCTGGCGTTAAGGTATTGTTGCTGGAAGAGGTTGCGCAGTGGCGGACATTTTCCGGCTTGAGCCATCCGATTGGCAATCTGATGCGCGTCGTGACGATTCAGAGCAGCCCTGAAAAAATTGAGGACAGTCGCGTGCTTGCGCTGCATGACTGGCTGCCCGGGCAAGCCGGAGAGATGCAGCATGTCAAAGCCGATCCGCATCAACTGGCCACCATTATATACACCTCCGGCACTTCAGGCCGGCCCAAGGGAGTGATGCTGAGTCATCACAATATACTTACGAACGCCTATGGCTGCTCTCAGATTGTGCCGCTGTCGCGGAATGATCTGCTGCTCTCGTTTCTTCCCCTGTCGCATGCCTTCGAGCGCACGGCCGGCTATTATGTCCCCATGATGTGCGGAGCCGCGGTGGCCTATGCCCGCTCGATTCAACAGTTGCCGGAGGACTTGCTGATCATTCGTCCCACTATCCTGGTTTCGGTACCCCGAATCTATGAGCGCGTGTACGCAGGAATTCGCACCAAGCTCGTGGAAGGATCCGCCCTCAGCCGTAAGCTGTTTAAGCTGGCGGTTGATATTGGTTTCAGCCGCTTCGAATATCAGCAGCGCCGCGGTTCCTGGCGTCTTTCCTACCTGTTATGGCCGTTGCTGGACAACCTGGTGGCAAAGAAGGTGATGGCCAAACTGGGTGGGAGGCTTCGCGGGGCGATGAGTGGCGGGGCGGCGTTATCGGCTGACGTTTCGCGGGTATTTATCGGTCTGGGACTGCCGCTGCTGCAAGGCTACGGCATGACCGAAAGCAGTCCCGTGGTATGCAGCAACACCTTTGATAACAATGTCCCAGGGAGCGTGGGGCGACCCATCCCGGGTGTGGAAGTAAAACTTGGCGAGAGCGCTGCGCTGCTGATTCGCGGCCCCAATGTGATGCTGGGTTACTGGAATGATCCGGAAGCCACCAAGGCTGTGCTGACACCTGACGGCTGGCTGAATTCCGGCGACATCGCGCGCATTGATGAAAACGGCGGGATAACGATCACCGGGCGCCTGAAGGAAATCATCGTCATGTCCACCGGTGAAAAGGTGCCACCCGCGGATATGGAAGCCGCGATTCTGCGCGATCCATTATTCGAGCACGTGATGCTGATCGGGGAAGGACGCTCATACTTGAGTGCACTGGTGGGCCTGAATCCCGGCCACTGGGAAAGCCTGTCAGGGCAATATCAACTTGATCGTGACTGGCGCAACCTGGGGCAAGACCCGAAACTTGAGGAAATCCTGCTGGAAAGGATCGCTCATCAGATAAGCGAGTTTCCCGGCTACGCCAAGGTGTACCGCATAGCGCTGGCACAAGAACCATGGACCATCGAGAACGGCATGCTCACGCCCACCTTGAAATTGCGGCGAAGTCGGGTCCTTGATCGTTATAAGGGTGAAGTGGCCAGGCTCTACGAGGGGCATTAAGGCCATCACGAATCGTTACGCGGTAACCAGATAGGCGAATGATGGGTTGCGCTTCGCGTCACCCATCCTGCGAAACCAGGAAGCTGTTTCATTAAATCAGGAAACGGTGACGGAACAAAAAATGAGTAATAGTTCAGACATCCACACCCCGCTGCCGGAAGACCGCGATCCGATTCTGCGCCTGGTGCCAATGCCCACCGACACCAACTATGCGGGCGACGTCTTCGGCGGCTGGATCATGGCTCAGGTGGACATTGCGGGCAGTCTGCCGGCGATCCGCCGTGCCCGCGGACGCGTGGCCACGGTAGCGGTGAATTCATTTGTTTTCAAGCAACCGGTATTCGTCGGCGACGTGGTGAGCTTTTATGCCAGCATTGTCAAGGTCGGGCGCACTTCCATCACGGTGGACGTTGCAGTCTATGCCCAGCGAGGACTGCGTCAAGGTGGCGACGAAATATGCATCAAGGTCACGGAGGCGGTATTGACTTATGTCGCGGTGGATGAGAATCGAAGACCGCGAGTTGTTCCGCAGGAATGATGGGCGCCGCAAAAAATTCAAAGTTTTATGCAAGCTCATTTGCCAATTGCCAGCGCTTACAAAATATTGTGACGAAATTTGGATTTTTGCCTGATGTAAAAAATAGGTCAAACTGGAGGTGAAATTGACTAACGGTAAATTCGTCGTGCGCAAGGCCGCTGTCCTGGGAGCCGGTGTGATGGGCGCACAGATCGCGGCGCATCTGATTAACGCCAATGTGGAAACACTGCTGTTCGAGCTCCCCGCTGAGCAGGGAGACGCCAACGCCAATGTGACCAAGGCGGTCGAGAATCTGCAAAAACAGGAACCCGCGCCACTATCGGTTCCCGCGAGGGCAGCCTTTATCCAGCCTGCAAACTATGGCCAGCATCTTGAATGGCTTCGGGATTGCGATATCGTGATCGAGGCCATCGCCGAGCGCATGGACTGGAAAACCGGGCTGTACCAAAAAATAGCGCCATATCTCGGTGCGCACACCATTTTTGCCAGCAACACGTCCGGGCTTTCCATCAACCGGTTGGCACAGGCGTTTCCAGAGAATCTGCGCCACCGTTTTTGCGGTATCCATTTTTTCAATCCGCCGCGCTACATGCATCTGGTGGAGTTGATCGCCTGCGAAGAAAGCGATACCGCGATGCTCGACGACCTGGAAAAATTCCTGGTCACTTATCTGGGCAAGGGGGTAATTCGCGCGAAGGACACCCCTAATTTCATTGCCAATCGCATAGGGGTATTTTCCACGCTCGCCACCATGCATCATGCCAGCGCATTCGACCTGGGATTCGACCTGGTGGATGCTTTGACCGGCCCTCTGATCGGTCGCCCTAAAAGCGCGACCTTCCGCACCGGCGATGTGGTAGGGCTGGATATCCTCGCGCATGTGATCGAAACCATGCGCGATACGCTGCCGGACGATCCGTGGCACCCCTCCTATGCCGTACCTGGCTGGCTGCAAGCCTTGATAGACAGCGGCGCGCTTGGACAGAAAAGCAAGCGCGGGATATATCAGAAAGTAGGCAGGGAAATTCATGTGCTCGATCCTGCCACACAGAAATACCGTCTTTCCGCGGCTACGGCCGACGACGACATAAAGGAATTGCTCAAACGTAAAAATCCCGCGGATAGATTTGCCGCGCTGCGAGCAAACCAGAGCCCGCAGGCGCAATTCCTGTGGGCCCTGTTTCGTGATCTGTTTCACTATTGCGCTGTCCATCTGGCAGTGATCGCCGACAATGCGCGCGATCTTGATTTCGCCATGCGCTGGGGTTTCGGCTGGAATCAGGGGCCGTTTGAAATCTGGCAGGCAGCGGGATGGAACGAGATCGCAGGGTGGATCAACGAGGATATCGCCGCGGGCAAGAGCATGAGCGCAACGCCACTGCCTGACTGGGTCGGGGAGATGGGGCAAGGTGTCAATCGGAGCATCAATCAGGATATACAGGGTGTGCACAGGATGCATGGATCCTATGCTCCGGCATCAAATACGTTCCGCCCGCGCTCAGAATTAGCGGTTTATCAGCGGCAATTGTTTCCGGACCGGCTCTTGGGCGAGGAAGTGCAATACGGCAAAACCATATTCGAGACGGATGCGGTGCGGATGTGGCATACCGTTGACAATGCCGGCGGCACGGACGGTGACGGGATCGCCATCCTCAGCTTCAAGAGCAAGATGCACACCATCGGCAGCGATGTGCTGGATGGAGTGCAAGAAAGCATAGAAGAAGCGGAGCGCAACTGGCGCGCGCTGGTAATCTGGCAAACCGAACCGCCGTTTTCCGCGGGCGCCAATCTGCAAAAGACCACCGAACGGCTGAAAAGCAGCGAGCCGCCCTCCGCCTTGAATGTACTGGTGAAGAGATTCAAGAAAACTGCGCAGTCCGCTGTGCTCAAAGCCGCGCGCAGCCTTAATCTTGCCGATGCCTTGATGGCCGGAAAGCTGGCGGAAGTCGAGGCAATGGTGGCGCAATTTCAGCAGACTTCGCAAGATCTCAGGTACTCGACGATTCCCACGGTAGCCGCGGTGGATGGACTTGCCTTGGGCGGCGGCTGTGAATTTGTGATGCACTGCGACCGTGCGGTGGCCACAATGGAAAGCTATATTGGCCTCGTGGAAGCCGGCGTGGGATTGCTACCGGCGGGAGGCGGCTGCAAAGAACTCGCATTGCGCGCATGGCAGGACGCAAAAGATAGTGATCCTTTTCCGCTGCTGAAAAATTATTTTCAGAGCGTCGCCACGGCGCAACTGGGGAAAAGTGCTGAACATGCAAAGGAGCTGGGATACCTGCGCCGCGCCGACCTGGTGGTAATGAACCGGTTTGAACTGCTTTATGTCGCCAAGGCGCAGGCGCTCGCACTGGCTGAAGCGGGTTATCGTCCTCCGCTGAGAACCCGCAACATTTCCGTGGCGGGTTCGACCGGCATTGCCACCATCAAAGGCATGCTTGTTAACATGCTGGAAGGTAATTTCATCTCCGAACACGATTACCTGATCGGCAGCAAAATCGCCCATGTCATGTGTGGAGGAGAATTGACACCCGGCAGTCTGGTGGATGAAAACTGGTTTCTGGAACTGGAGCGAGCTGCGTTTATCGAGTTGCTGGCAACCGAGAAGACGCAAGCGCGCGTGGAGCATACGCTGAAGACGGGAAAACCACTGAGAAATTAGCCACTATTGAAAAGCGCCTTCCGGGTACAAACATATTCACCCATCGGGTAATTTTATGAACCAGGTCCGGTCTAATTCGCAAACATAGAGAAGACAAGGCGGCGAGGAAGCCAAAGACGAGCCAACACGGTGAGCGTGAATTAGCAAAGGAGAACTGCCATGACCAAACAAATTCAGGACGCCTATATTGTCGCCGCCGTACGCACCCCGGTGGGGAAGGCACCACGCGGAATGTTCAAGACGGTGCGGCCGGATGACATGCTGGCCCATGTATTGAAAGCCGCGATGGCACAATGCGAAGGGCTGGATCCGGCCGCCATCGACGACGTGATTACCGGTTGCGCCATGCCGGAGGCGGAACAGGGAATGAACGTGGCACGCATCGGGCTATTACTGGCCGGACTCCCGGATAGCGTTCCGGGCATGACGATCAATCGCTTTTGCGCGTCGGGGTTACAGGCGGTGGCGCTCGCGGCCAATCGCATCCGCCTGGGAGAGGCTGACGTGATGATCGGCGCCGGCACCGAAAGCATGAGCATGGTACCGATGACGGGTAACAAGATGTCTTTGGACCCGGCGATATTTGCGCGGAACGAGAATGTCGCGATCGCGTATGGCATGGGCATAACAGGGGAAAAAGTCGCACAACGATGGCAAGTCAGCCGCGAAGCACAAGATGAGTTTGCGGTGACAAGCCACGCCAGGGCGCTGGAAGCCATCAGAATGGGGGAATTCAGGCAGGAGATCGCGCCCTATCCTGTGGAAGAAAAGCGGCCCGATCTCGTCACCCACGAAATCCGGAACGTATCGGCCATCCGGGATACCGATGAAGGCCCGCGCCCCGGCACCAACCCGCAAACGCTCGCCACCCTGAGACCGGTATTTGCGGCCGGCGGCTCGGTAACAGCGGGCAATAGCTCGCAGATGTCCGATGGCGCGGGGGCGGTGATCGTAGCGAGCGAAGCGGCATTGAAGCGCTTCAATCTCACCCCGATCGGACGTTTCATGGGATTCGCGGTCGCCGGCGTCCCGCCGGAAATCATGGGCATTGGCCCGATCAAGGCGATACCCAAGGCGCTCAAGCAGGTTGGCTTGAAGCAGGACGATCTCGACTGGATTGAATTGAACGAGGCTTTCGCAGCCCAGAGTCTTGCGGTCATCAACGACCTGGGGTTGGATCGCGCCAAGGTCAATCCGCTGGGGGGTGCAATTGCGCTGGGGCATCCATTGGGCGCGACCGGGGCCATCCGCGTCGCCACATTGCTACATGGCCTGCGACGGCACAATCAGAAGTACGGAATGGTCACGATGTGCGTTGGGACCGGGATGGGCGCAGCAGGGGTGTTTGAAGCGCTTTGATTTATCCTGAATCCTGCAGCTGGATGCGTGCGACGCTTCGAGAACCCATTCAAAGGAGCTGCGACGCAGCCATGTATCGCTATTTTCCAAAATAGACGTAGGCTTTCTGCGGGACGGCCGATTCCTTGAAGCGCTTGCGCTCATCTCTGTCCAGATTCTTGTCCCACCAGATCGCGCGCGCTTCCTTCTGATCTTCCGCCAGTTGCGGGTTTTTCTCGAACAGTTCACGCATGAATTTAGTGTGGTCGGATTCGTACAGTTTTGCCATGGCCCTGATTCCCTCTATCTTGTTCTGCCCGTTATTCCATTGTTGTGTGCTTACAACTTTGAAACTGTACCAGTTTACGCAGGACGGGTAAAGCGCACGCCACCCATCAGAGCGATAAATAGAAGTAATGGGCTTCCCACAACGGTACCCATCGTGTTGAAAATCGATTCACGGTTTGCCTCTGCGTAATTTCCTGACATACTCCTGAAAGGGCAGGGCAAACTCCGTTTCGAGTTTTTTTGCGCGTTCCCTTAATTCTTCCCATGCCGGTTTACCGGGGCTCTGCTTGAAAGCAAAGGCGATCAGATTGCCGCGTACTTCCGCAGGCATGGTCATGACGTGACCATTGAAACTGTTCTCGATGCGCCTCAGATATTCCTGAAGCCCCTTGTCCCGGCTGAGCAGATTCACCACCAGCACACCCTTCTTCTTCAATGTCTCACGGGCACGATTGTAGAAATCCTGGCTGCAAAGCGGGGGAACCTGGCAGCCCCCATCGAAGCCGTCGATCATCAGTACATCCGCGCTGGCAGGATGGCTGGCGACATAGTCTCCCCCTTCCGCGATGATCACTTGCAGGCGCTCATCATCGGCCGGCACAAAAAAATAATTGCGTGCCATCGCGACAATTTGCGGATTAATTTCGATGACGATTGTTTTCGTCCGGGGCAACCGATGATAGACGAATTTCGCCAATGACCCCCCTCCCAAGCCGATCATCAGAATATTTTCAGGATTGGGATGAAACAGCATAAAACCCATCATGCATCGGGTATAAGCCAGCTCCAGATCATTGGGGGCGGTCAGCCTCATGGCGCTTTGCACCATGCTATTACCCAGATGGAGCGCACGTACGCCGTCCTGCTCACTCAATTGGATGTTTGATTTATCCTGGGCAAGGGGGCGCAGTTTTAAAAATCCATGCACGAGTCTGAATCCTTGAGATTATATCCTGCGCTGCAGTCACAATTCGGCTACTATTAAGTCTGTCACCGGGTGCAATCGGGCATCGCCATGATCCAAGAAGCGAACCGATGCGGTGGCAATTCAGGTTAAAGAGGCAAACCATGAATAAGTTAATTGTGATTTTAGCCCTGCTTTTATCAGCATGCGCAGGTTTCGGCATTTTCAAACACAAACCTCAGCTTTATGCGGACAAGTTCACTGGAGATCACGCGTCCCTCGCCCGTTGCGTGATAAGCAAGCTGAGATCGGATACCCGGTGGGTAATCGGCGGCCTGGGATATGAGGTGCGGAGATATCCGGACATCGATGCCACAGAGGTTTATGCCTATCCGCTTGGTGCATTACCGGGCATGTATGCGCGTAACTTGCCTACGAACCCCGATGCAGTGGGAATTTATGCGGAACCGGTGCCGAAAGTTCGCAACTATGCGGGAAGCACCTATACGGGTCCCGATTACTCGTTCCTTTTGATGATAAAAAGAACCGACAACGAATCGGTGCGCGCTACGCTGAGAGGGAATGAATATGAAGGCAGCATAGCATGGGAGAATTTGAAAGCTTGTTCATCATCTTCTTCGTAGGCAAGTTGAATAAGTCTGCTGCGGAGCAGCATTGCTGGAAGAAGCGAGAGGACTCAATCAAAGACTCTCGGAACCCCATATCCCCGCTTTAATCTGTTTATATATCCGGCCCTAGAATTACCCGACTCATGTGCGTCCCCTGTGGAATTTCCGCAGTTCTGGATTGGAAGAAGAAACATCCGCGGCGTAACCCGGTGGCCTGATAATTTTGCTTGTTCGTCGCGTGGGACTGGAATTTAAAATAAAAATAACCGGACAGTACATTTATCGAACTTCTCAAGTTAAAGTTCGGGTTTTCGGATTTTGCGGGAATAATGGTGAGTCGATGAGGCGGTGGTTACCCATAGCGGGGCTATTACTGGTGTTGCTGACACCCCGGGTCTTTGCCGGAGACTTTGAAGATGGAATGAAGTTTGTCCTGAGCAAAGACTACGCCAAGGCGGTGGAATCTTTCAGAAAAGCCGCCGAACAGGGAAATACGGATGCGCAGTTCAATCTGGGCGTCATGTACGCCAAAGGCCGCGGCGTTCCCCAGGATTACCGGCAGGCAGTGGTCTGGTATCGCAAGGCGGCGGATCAGGGAGACGCGCCGGCGCAATCCATTCTAGGGTTCATGCACCTCAAAGGCCAGGGCGTCACGCAGGACTATCAGCAGGCCATGGCCTGGTACCTCAAGGCCGCCGAAAAGAACTACCCCGTTGCGCTCTACAATCTGGGTGTCATGTATGCAAAAGGCCAGGGGGTGGCGCAGGACTATCAGCAGGCCATGACCTGGTATCTCAGGGCGGCGGAGGAAGGGCACGCTCCCGCGCAATCCATTCTTGGCTTCATGTATCTCAAAGGCCAGGGGGTAACACAGGACGATCAGCAAGCCGCATCCTGGTATCGCAAAGCTGCTGAGCAGGGTTTTGCGGATGCGCAGTACGCGCTTGGTGTTCTGCACGCGAAAGGACGAGGGGTTGTGCAGAACGACCGGGAGGCCGTTTCCTGGTATAGAAAGGCAGCTGAGCAGGGTAACGCCGACGCTCAATACAATCTGGGGCTGGCATACGCGAAGGGACAGGGTACTACACTCGATGAACGGCAAGCCGCATTCTGGTATCTCAAAGCCGCTGAACAGGAAAGCACCCGGGCGCAATTCAAGCTTGCCGTGCTATATGCCAGAGGCCGGGGAGTTGCGCAGGATGACGAGGAAGCTCTGTCCTGGTATCGCAGGGCGGCGGAGCAGGGATATGCCCCCGCCCAGTTCAATCTCGGTGTCATGTATGCGACAGGCAAAGGCGTTACGCAGGACGACCACAAGGCCGTATCCTGGTATAGCAAAGCCGCCGAACAGGGGGATGCGGATGCGCAATACAACCTGGGCGTCAGGTACGATGACGGCCGCGGAATTAGCAAGGACGAACAGGAAGCCCTGGCCTGGTATCGCAAGGCGGCTGAGCAGGGATACGCCAGAGCTCAATACAGCCTGGGGGTGAAGTATGACAACGGCTTGGGTGTTGCGCAGGATTACGGGCAGGCCCTGGCCTGGTATCGCAAGGCGGCCGAACAGGGCCATCCGGGCGCGCAAACCAACCTGGGCGTGTTGTACTACAAAGGCAATGGAGTGAAGCAGGACTTTGTCGAAGCTGAAAAATGGTTCAATATTGCCAGCACGGCGGGTTATGAGGATGCGAAATTGAATAGCGAGGTTATGTCAAAGCTCATGACACCGGAACAGATTGCCGAAGCGCGAAAACAAGCCGACGAATGGAAACAGGCGCACCAGAAATAATGCGCTTCAATCTGATTGCCCCTCGAAGATGAGAGCCAAGGAAAAACTGAGACTGCGGGCACATGGTTGCGGGGTATACCGCGAAGCAAAACAGCGGTCTATTTGGATGATTGCGTATTATTCTTCTCCTTGGCGACGGGGTTGCGTAGCGTATAACCTTTCTCTTTCATCTTGTAACCGCCATAGGCCCCGGCTCCGCCGGCGACGAGGTACCAGCAGCCGGAAAGCGTTGGCAGCACTGCCAATACCAATCCCACACAAATTATTCTCTTTAGTTTCATTGCAATGCTTCTAATTAAGGTAGGAAAAACGACCCGCTTTCGAGGAAGAATCTACCCGGTAGAACAGGAAGTTGTCAATGTATCATCCTGAAGCGGCTATTTTCGTTAATAATACTCGACATGCTCCGCGGGTAGGAAAACGTACCAAACGCGATTTGCCACCTGATGCTCCACGCCGCGTTACGATCACATTCCGTGGGGCGCCCATTTCCGGAAAGACTTTGGAGGGAATATCATGAACTACACATTAAGCTCGAACGCTTGGATCAAGCGCTTGATGATAATCGCGTTGATCATGCTCCTGCCGGCATGTCAAAGCGCGGAGACGAGACGTGCAGGCGGCCTGATTGGCAGCATTGCCGGCTCAATTGGAGGAAGTTATCTGGGTGGCTATCTGGGCGGGGGCACGGCGGGCCGCATCGCCGGCGCGGTTGCGGGAGGCCTTGCCGGCTATTACGTAGGTGCCGGAATTGGAGGCTATCTTGGAAAGGAAGATAAGCAAAAAATGGCCCAGGCATCACAAACAGCGTTCGATACCGGCCAAACGCAAACCTTCAGCAACCCGGATACGGGCGTGAAGGGCAGGGCTGAAATTGTCCCTTCGACACAAACCGCCCAGCAGGGCGATGACTGCAAGACAATCAGGCAAACCATCGTGCTCAAGGATGGAAAAACGGTTACTGAAGATATAAAAAGCTGTAAAAATCCACAGTGAAGTGCTTCGGGAACAGGAAAAGAATAGGGGGACTCTGGGCGGTGGCGGAGCCGATAGCCGGCATCGCGTTCACGGGCGCCGGCCCAAAGACCCGCACATGAGCACACCCACGCAGGCCACGCGTGGGACTTGCGCGCGGCGGCGGCTCGGCCCGCGCGCTGGGCGCATATAGGAATGATCCGCATGCTGGAGCAGGCATCCGCCGGGACGTGTGTGCGGAACATTCATCGGCGCACTGGTCGGGTGCTGCCTACGCGGCAGGCGACTTGGACCACTCTCGAACAATGAGTGCCTGGATTGGATGTCAGGGAGATGATCGCCAGCGCGCGGCAGAGCGTGTCGCGCACCATCTTTTCGTGCGTCGAGAAACTTAACGTCAGATTTGTCGGATTTATTTCGCTTTGATCGTCAAAGCATTCCGTGACGTCAACACATCCCAATAAAAATCGGCACCCATGGGTCTCTTGTCCAACCGTTAAGCCCCACAGGGATATGCAGCATGGCAACGATGCAAGCAGTACTGCTGACGCATGATCAGTTCTGGACCTGCAGACGATTCAGAATCCTAATCAATTCTATCCAGCGATAACAACTGTATTCACCTCGACAACTGGTCCAGAGCTTTATTTTCCTGCCAAAGATTGGCATTTATCAATAAATGCTTGCCGCTCAGCTTCCTTGTCGAAAGTTGGAAGCACCGCCTGCATCCCTGCGCCAGAACAATTCGTTGAATTCACTTCAGGAGCCCCGCCACCACAACCAATCAAAGTGGCACCAAGGGCAATAACAAATATATATTTAGAACTCATTAAATCCTTCCTCTTTAAAAAATCATCAATAGCTTGAACTTCGCGCAATTCGGACAGTCAAGAACGCCCAATCTCAAACATTAGCGGCAGGTATTTCGAAGGGGATACGTGAAAGCAATCATTGTATCATGAGGCTCTTGGTGGCATACGCCCGGTATTTCCCTGGACCTTAGGGCCGACCATCCCCGCGCTGATAGAATCAGTTTCACGCGAAACAGAATAAGCTGCTGGCGCGAGAAGATAGCCTGGCAGTTTTTCATTTATGAGCAGGGAAATAACCAGGTAAAACGCCGTACCATGCCATTGGCTGCATTTTAAAAATGTCGCAAACCGTGAAAAAAAGCCCACACGGCAGCAACCCTTATGGATAGTGGCGCCCTGAAATCTATTGAAGCATCAGAACCTGACAATAATGACGTTTATATGTCCTATACTGATCTCAATCCTGTCTGTTTCGTAGAATATTGTATAGAGTTCATTCGGATTCTGGCAGCGTCGGCAAAGCTTAAGCAGAGCGCACGAATAGAGGTGATTATGGATAAATCGAAATGGGCATCAAGCTCTATCTGCTGCTACCGTTTCATCCCTATATCAAAATAAGACTTGGCTTGAAAATGACAGAGTTTTGCATGAACTAATTCTCAAGGTGAAATTAAATATCGAGGGGGAAACAACCAAAGGAGGCATCCGATGGAAAATACAGGCAAGTCCCAAAAAGGAACAGCGCTGACGTATGTAAGAAATTCTCTGGCCACGCCCCTAGCCGGTGTGGCCACAGTCCTATACGTTATATGGCAGTTAGTGGCGGAGCAGCAGCTTTTCCTGCGCACATTTCTTGTGGAGCGAATGGGCAGACGCGGTGTAGCGAAACTGCCGTTGGGATATGGCAACGTGTTGGCGCTGAAGAGCATCATGTTGTGTCAACACCTCTCCCATAATCCTGACGCGTTGCGGGATATCCGTCGGCATACGGAACAGCGGATACTGCGGCGATTGCAAAACTACGGCGTACCGCGCAGGCAAGCACTGGCAATCCTCGAGTATGGGCCTGGCGAGATCGAGCCGCGCCAGTTTTACCGCGAGCACGTCAAACGGTCCATCCCGTGCGTGCTACGCGGATTTGTAGAAAATGCAGCCGCCGACTGGACACTCGCAAGCCTTGCTGAACGATTTCCAAACACCGTGGTACAGGCTTTGGACAAGGGCACCAAGAAGATGGTGAATACCTCCCTGCGTCAGATCGCTGAAGATCGCCGCCGCAATTTCATCCCACAACAATTGCTGCTCGACCAAAACCCCGTTTTTTACAAATATTTTGGTATCCCGCGCTCACAAGGATATTTTCCGGTCCTGGGCAGGCCGTCGAAACCTGTTCTGAGTTTTCTGATTCTCGGCCTGGGGAAGGGGTTGAACGCCAACTATCACTGCGAGGAAGGTCCCAACTGGTATCTGGCGGTATCCGGATCAAAACGCTGGACGTTGGTTGAGTCCGAATATTCCTGGTTGTTATATCCGGCGGCGCGCGGGAATGGGATGCGACGGTTTGCAGAGTTCAGCGCCGATGAAAATGGCGAACCGAGCGATCGTCATGCTTATGCGCTGGTGGAATACGCGCCACGCTACGAGTTTGACCTGCACCCGGGTGATGTATTGTTTTTTCCGGCATGGATGTGGCACAAGACGATCAACCTCGATGAAGAGGGTCTAGGAGTTACCTGTCGGTACACGGCGCCAACGCAGATCTCAAACAGGTATTTCCGGGGCCTGCAACTACTCTCGGATGGTTTCTGGAAAAGCTGCGTTGAAGTCATCAGCTGCAGCATACGGGGCAATATTGGCGATCTAGCCGCCGACACCGACCACAATGAGCAGGAAACCACGTTTTACTGAGAGAACCCGTCTTTCGCCTTTGAAGGATGAATATGACGACTTCTGTTGATAGCTGATAAATTGAAACAGTTGGCAGGAGCCATTCACAAATCCCCAGCACAAGGATTTTCCACAAACCGAAGATGTCCGTGAAAGTGCTGAGACATGCCACGTGTCAGATAACGTGGCATTCACGCGCCGGTGTTACCAGATTAACCGAACCTCATACACATTAAGGGAGCCCGCCCCGAAGGATCATGTCAACAAGCCGCAGTTACGCATTTTGGGGAAACTGGGTGCTTGAGCACCCTTTTGGGGTGCTATCAACAGTGATCGTGCTCGGCATTTTGGCCGCCCACTACACGGTCGGCCATTTGCGCATTGATACCGATACCGGCAACCTCATTGCTCCCGATGCGCCTTTTCAGCAATACCGCCGTCATTATGAGCAAGCTTTTTCACAGGATTTGAGCACGCTATTGCTGGTGATTGAATCAGATACGCCTGAACTGACCAAATCCGCCAGCAGAAGATTGCTGGATCTGCTCAGCAACGACACGGATCACTTCAATTCGGCCTACATTCCCAATGACAACGAATTTTTCCGTCAGAACGGCCTGCTTTATCTGGATACTGACGCGTTGCAGACGCTGTCCAATGATCTGTCGGTCGCCCAGCCGTTTATCGGCAGAATCGCGCAGCAACCCAATCTGACCGGTTTCTTTTCTATTTTTGAGGATGCCCTGAAGGCCACGGATAAGGCGGCAACAGAAAAGAACCAGCTCATGCCTATTGACTTGGCCTCGCTGGCCGACAAGATTTCCCTTGTTTTGCATAAAACGCTCAATGGCGAAAATGCCTTGCTTTCCTGGGAATCATTGATTGCCGAAAAGAAAAGACATGCTGGCAAGGCCTTTATCATTGTCTCACCCAAGCTCGATCATTCGGAGATCCGTCCCGCCCAAGGTGCGATCGAGGCTATCCGCAAGGCCGCGGCGGACATTCAGGATCCCGCTCTGCCGGCTGTCAAGGTTTGGGTGACCGGCGAAATTGGCCTTGAAGATGATGAGCTTGCAGGCATGAGCAGCGGCACCTTTACCGCCAGCGTGTTCTCCGTAGTACTGGTGTTATTTATTTTATTGATTGCCTACCGATCCGTTTTACTCACGGTAGTCACGTTGCTGACCCTGGCCCTGGGCATGGTTTTCTGCGGGGCATTCGCAGCTATTGCTGTAACGGAATTAAACCTCATTTCACTTGCTTTTGCAGTATCCAATATCGGCCTGGGCGTGGAATATGCCATTCATTTTTGCTTGCGCTATCGGGACAATTTGAAGGATCATGTCGATAAGGAGCTGGCGCTACGCGATACTTTCATAACCGTGGGGCCCTCGCTATTATTGGCCGCCGGCACCACCTCCATCGGGCTTTACGCGTTTATACCGACTGATTACAAAGGCGTCGCCGAGCTTGGGCTGCTGGCAGGGACCAGCCTGTTTATTTGCCTGTTGATCACATTGATTTCCCTCCCGGCGCTGTTAAAAATCTTGCCGGCCCCGCGGAAGTTCCGGTTGGAGAAAGGCCAACATCCACTCTCAAACCTGTCCAGGAAACTGGCGACGTTACCGCTCATTTATGCCAAACCGATTTCCATTGCGACCCTCGTTTTGGCTCTGATCTCAATCGTATTGGCATTTAATGTGAAAACCGATTTCAGTCCAATCAACCTCCGCGATCCGAATACCGAATCCGTCATCGCGTTCAAAGAATTGATGGCAGACGAGGAGACCACGCCGCTGACGTTGAACGTGCTGACCAAGGATGAAAACAGCACCAAAATCCTGCAACAAAAGCTGTCCGCATTAGCTTCGGTTGATAAAACCATCAGCCTTTTTGACCTTCAGCCCACGGACCAGGATGAAAAACTGGCTGTGATTGAAGAGCTGGGGCTGATACTCGGTCCGCAGGGACAGCAGTTCCCTCAACTTAAAATCGATGCCGACCCGGTTCCCGGTATCACCCGTTTGATCAAAACCATCGATGTCCTCCTGCCCCAAAAAACTGGTGACCGCGACCGCGAGTCATTGACACGCTTAAAAAAAGAATTACAGGAAATTCTGACCGAACTCAAGGCACTGCCAGAACCAGGCCAAAAGGTTTTCATTGAAAAAATACAGACCGCGCTGCTCGGTACCTTGCCGCCGGTCATGAAAGAATTGTCAGTAAGCCTGGAAGCCAGAAACATCAGTTTGACCGATCTGCCTCCCGATATCAGGGAGCAGTGGCTGAGCAAGGACGGTTTATTCCGCGTCCAGATCTTTCCGAAAAAAGACCTGAATGATCTAGCCAATCTGAAGGAATTCATTGCCGAAGTGCAAACGGTCGCACCGGAAACAACCGGCCTGCCGATTATATATTGGGAATCCATGAAGGAAGTCGTCCAGGCTTTTCAGCAGGCTATTGTGATTGCCCTGGTTGCCATTGCAGTGGTTTTGCTCGCCATCCGGCGCAGTTTTCTGGATACTGCGCTCGTCATGGTAACGCTTATACTGGCAGGACTGTTTACCATGGCCAGCGCGGTACTTACCCACACCCCCATTAATTTTGCCAACATCATCGCCCTGCCGCTATTATTGGGACTGGGAGTCGACAATGGCATCCACATGCTCGCAAAGCTGCATTCGCTTTCCGAAGAGGAGAACATCTATGAGTCCAGCACCGCCAGAGCCATAGTTTTTGGGGCACTTACCACTTCCTCCAGCTTTGGGGGATTGGCTTTCTCGCCGCACGTCGGTATCTCCAGCATGGGCTTGATCATTACCGTGGGCATATTCTGGATCATGGTTTGCACGTTTATTATCCTTCCTGCGCTGAGTAGACTGATATTAAGCCATAAGGAAAGTATGCGGCCTCGACGAGCGGGGTGAACGCGACGCGGCCCAGAACCCGCAGCACGGGCGAATACTTCAGTTCGCGGGAAATGTCTCTTTGCGCTTTTATATTCATGGACGACTCCCGGAAGCAGTTTAATTTATCAAAACCGTATACCGGAATGGTCATATTCATAGGTCAAAACTTTATCTAACGACCGGCAACTCGTTACAATCCCCCGCGTGGTTCGTACCCTTGAAGCTAAGGGCGCATGGACCCGCTCCGGATTGTTCCTTCGGATGCCAAATGAACGGTGCTGATGATACTTCCTGTTGGGATTGCTGAGACGTGGCGATACACATGCCTGTGCCTATCCTTTTCGTCAACTACGATCACTTAGCAACTAGGGCCAAGCACATGCCGGTCCATAGATCAAAGTAGCAATATAGTAACTAGTAACAAAGCCAAAAACGAGTATCGTTGGCGCCCTGAACACGAATCGAACGTGTGACCTACCCCTTAGGAGGGGGTTGCTCTATCCACTGAGCTACCAGGGCGATAGCTGCATTTTACGCTAATATGCCGGTATGAATAAACCAGCCGCAGCCCCTGAAGAAAATACCGCTACTCGCCAAAAACTCCCTCGCACCGTTGTCGTTCTTGGTCTGGTCAGTTTCTTCAACGATTTCGCCTCCGATATTGTCATTCCGCTCATTCCCATATTATTGGCGACGGTGCTGGCCGCTGGACCGGTCGCTCTGGGATTTATAGAGGGTGTTGCCGACGCGGTGGCGAGCCTGCTCAAGCTGTGGTCGGGGCGGCATTCGGACGTCATGAGCGGGCGACGAAAGAAACTGGCGGTGGCGGGTTATACGCTTTCCAATATCGCCCGCCCGTTGCTGGGGCTTGCCGGTTCCTGGCCTATGATTCTGGTGCTGCGCAGCATCGACCGCGTGGGCAAGGGTCTGCGCAGCGCGCCGCGCGATGCGCTAGTTGCGGATGCAACGCCGCCTGCGATGCGTGGCTATGCCTTCGGTTTTCACCGGGCACTGGATAACGCGGGAGCGGTGGCGGGTAGCCTGGTTGCGGCCGCCGCGCTGGCATGGGCCGGTATGAGCCTGACGGAAGTGATACTCTGGTCGGCCGTGCCGGGTTTTGTCGCGGTGCTGCTGCTGGGCGCTGGTGTCAAGGAAGAGAGACAGGGAGAGGCCGCCGCTGTTCATGCTCCCGTGGTGCTGCCGCCTTTACGCTGGTCGGTGTTATCCCTGCCGATGCGCCAGTATCTGCTGGTACTGATGCTGTTTACATTTGCCCGCGCCTCGGAAACTTTTATCCTGCTGCTGGGGCACCAATTAGGCGTGGGCGTAGTCGAATTATTGTTGCTGTGGTCGGCCTTGAATCTAGCCAAGGCGGCCACCTCCACTTGGGGCGGGCAATTGGCCGATAGCTGGGGGCGCGGCGCACTGATGCTGATCGGATGGGCAACATTCTCGATCTCGTTTTTGCTGCTGGGCACGGTTACGGATAGCATCGGGCTGTGGACGGTGAGCATTTTTTATGGTCTTTGCGCAGGCATGAGCGAAGGCGCGGAACGGGCGATTATCAGTGATTATGCGGAACCTCGCGAGCGCGGAACGGCTTTCGGCTGGTACCATCTGATGGTGGGCATTGCGGCGATTCCGGCGGGGTTGCTGTTCGGCTCCATCTGGCAATTTCAAAGTGCAGAAATGGCATTCTTTTTTGCTGGTGGGCTGGCGGCTATTGCGGCACTATTGTTGCGGTTTTGGGCTTGGCCGGTTAGAAAATTGGATGAGGCTGATAAATGAAAGGACAAGGGATAATGGGAAGTGCTTGATGGGTTGCGCTTCGTTCCAGCCATCATGCGAAATATATGGGGGATTTATGAGAATACTTTCAATACTTGCGACTTTGATGGCAATGGTTCTGTTTCTTGGGAGTCATGCCGCCCGTGCCGAGCCGCTCAAGGTGGGACAGCCGGCGCCGGATTTCAGTCTCCCCGATCAGAACGACAAAACTCATAAGCTCGCGGATTATCGCGGCAAGTGGCTGGTGTTGTATTTCTATGTCAAGGACGACACGCCCGGCTGCACCGAGCAGGCGTGCAAATTTCGCGACGATATCCATCAACTCACCGATCTGGGTGCACAAGTGCTCGGCGTGAGCGTGGATGATAGTGCCAGCCATGCCAATTTCGCCAGGAAATATAATCTGCCCTTCCCGCTTCTCGCGGATAGCAAGGGCGGGACCGCCGCGCGCTACGATTCACTGCGGGGCGATGGCGGTATGGCCAAGCGCAATACCTTCCTGATCGACCCGCAAGGCAGGATTGCCAAAATTTATTTGTCGGCCAGCACTTCGCGTAACTCCGCCGAAGTGATCGAGGATTTAAAGAGGCTGAAGGGTTCGTGAATGGACTTATAGCTGGTAAGTGGAGCTGTGTAGCTTTGGATTTCAAGATTCAATCATAAGGAAATATTCATTATGGCAAAATTGACCGAAGACCAGTTGGCGCAACTGAAAACATCCCTGCAACAACGTTATCTGGATTTGCGGGAAGAAGTCCGGGGTGAACTGGAAAGTTCAGGCGAACAGCGTTATATCGAGCTGGCGGGTAGTGTGCGCGATGCCGGCGACGGTTCGGTGGCGGATTTGCTGCTGGATATCAATACCGCCATGGTGGACCGGCAGGTGCATGAAATGCGTGAGGTGGAGACTTCCTTAAAACGTTTGGCGGAGCTGAATTTCGGTGATTGTATCGATTGCGGTAGTGAAATCGGTTTTGACCGGCTGATGGCTTATCCCACTGCATTACGATGCGTGCGCTGCCAGGACGTGTATGAGAAAACCTATTCCCACGAGGGAACTCCAACCCTTTAGTAAGCGCATGACGATGGAGTCATCGTTGCAAGGCATTATCTCGCAGGTGCCGATTTGAGCAGCACCAGCACCGCGCCACTGCCGCCGTCCTCGGGTCTGGCCTGACAAAAAGCCAGTACGTCATTGCGCTGCGAAAGCCAGCTTCCTATCCTGACCTTCAATACCGGCCCGTGAGACTTTGAGCCGAGCCCCTTGCCATGTATCACGCGCACGCAACGGAAACCGCGTTCGTTACTGGTATCGAGAAAAGTCACCAGTTCCCTGCGCGCTTCGTCGCGGGTGTATCCATGCAAATCAAGTTGCGCCTGAATTCCCCAATGGCCGCGCCGCAACCGGCGCAAGGTCTGGCGCGAAACCCCAGGGCGCAGGAATGACCACTCATTTCCCGCTTCCATCTCCAGCGGAATATGATCGGAGAGCGAGTCATCCGGCATGATTTGCTCATCACGCGAAATCTGGCGCGGGAGGGGTGGAGGTTGCCTGCGGGTATGGAGCGTCTTGTCAGGTTTGGGCAGCGGCGCTACGTCCCGAACCGCATTGCGGAACAATGCGGTGTCGTCATCGACGATTCCGGATACGGCCGCATCATCGGTGGCAGGCTCGGTTGCCGACTTCTTGCCCCGCCGTTTCATATAAATTTCTCAAGCCGCGGTTGCTCGACGTTTACTCAATTCGAAACGTCGAGATACTTTTCCGCATCCAGCGCCGCCATGCAGCCGGTACCCGCGCTGGTCACCGCCTGGCGGTAGATATGATCCTGCACGTCGCCCGCGGCGAATACGCCCGGGAGGCTGGTGGCAGTGGCATTGCCTTCGTTACCGCCCCTGGTCAGGATGTAGCCATTTTTCATTTCCAGTTGTCCCTGAAAAATATCGGTATTGGGCTTATGCCCGATCGCGATGAATACGCCTTGCAACGCCACCGTCTTGCCTGAGCTGTCCTGGGTACTTTTGATGCGCATGCCGTTAACGCCGGAATTATCCCCCAGCACTTCGTCCAGCACGTGGTTGAGTTCCAGCTTGACGTTGCCATTTTTTACCCTGTCCATCAATTTATCGATCAGGATTTTTTCCGAGCGGAATTTGTCGCGCCGATGTACAACCGTGACATTCCGTGCGATGTTCGAAAGATAAAGGGCCTCCTCCACCGCCGTGTTTCCGCCGCCCACCACCGCTACATCCTGCCCCTTGTAGAAAAACCCGTCGCAGGTGGCGCATCCCGACACGCCCCTGCCCATATACGCTTCCTCCGAAGGCAGCCCCAGGTACTGCGCGGAGGCCCCGGTGGCGATAATCAGGGCATCGCACGTGTACGTGCCTTGATCGCCGATCAGCGTGATGGGTTTATCGGTAAGTTTGGCGGTATGAATATGATCGAAAATGATCTCGGTGTTAAAGCGTTCCGCATGTTTCTGAAAGCGTTCCATCAATTCCGGGCCTTGCACGCCCATGGCATCCGCCGGCCAGTTATCGACGTCGGTAGTGGTCATGAGCTGGCCGCCCTGGGCCATGCCGGTAATGAGTACAGGCTTGAGGTTGGCGCGTGCGGCATAAACCGCCGCGCTGTAGCCGGCGGGACCGGAACCGAGGATGAGGAGGCGGGAGTGTTTGCTTGTCATTGTACGTATGTAAGATTTATTTTTAAAAAAACAAGTTCCTGATGGCGCTACAGCCGTTGTTCAACCCACCCGGCCACGCTCTCCAGTGCGGCAGGCAGGTTATCCGGCTGCGTTCCACCTGCCTGGGCCATGTCGGCGCGCCCGCCGCCTTTGCCGCCGACCTGCAAGGCAACAAAATTAATCAGTTCACCCGCCTTGACCTTCGTCGTGAGATCGGCGCTGACGCCCGCGATCAGCTTGACCGTTTCCGCATCTATAGCGGCCAGCACGACGACACAGGATTTGAATTTATCCTTGAGCTTGTCCAGCGTTTCGCGCAGAGCCCTCGAATCCACATCTTCAAGACAGACCGCCAGGACTTTTGCGCCTTTCACCTCCCGCGCCTGCCCGGCGAGATCATCGCCCTGCGAACTGGCAAGTTTCGATTTCATGCGTGCAAGTTCTTTTTCCAGCTGTTTTACATTATCGAGAATCTGGGTAATACGAGCGGCGGCTTCCCGCGGCTGCACCTTCACTGCATCCGCCACCTGCTGCAATTGCGATTCCTGCTGCTGGATATACGCCAATGCGCCCTCTCCGGTTACCGCTTCCACGCGCCGCACCCCGGCCGCCACGCCGCTCTCGGCAACGATCTTGAATAATCCGATGTCACCCGTGCGCTTGACGTGTGTGCCGCCGCACAACTCACGCGAGGAACCAATATCCAGCACACGCACTTCGTCGCCATATTTCTCACCGAACAGCATCATCGCACCAGTTTTCTTCGCATCCTCTATCGCCATCATGCGCGCCCCGGTTGCCGCGTTGGTCAGTATTTCCGCATTGACCAGAACTTCGACCTTGCGAATTTCATCATCCGTCATGGGCTGATTATGCGCAAAATCGAAACGCGTTTTATCGGCATCCACCAGCGAGCCTTTTTGCTGCACATGGGCACCCAGTACCTCGCGCAACGCCTTGTGCATAAGATGGGTGACGGAATGATTACGCTCGGTGCGTGCCCGCGCCTCCGGATTAACCTTTGCCAGCACCTTGTCGCCGATCACCAGCCGCCCGCTGCGCAACAGCCCCTTGTGGCCAAAGACATCCGACTGAATTTTTTGTGTATCCAATACGGCGAAGGTGCCATTGGCAGCAAGCAACTCGCCGCAATCCCCTATTTGCCCACCGGATTCAGCATAAAACGGCGTTTGATCAAGTACGATCACCGCCTCATCACCCGCCTCGATAAAGTCGACCAGGCTGCCTTGCTTGTAAATGGCAAGAACTTGACCTTCATTTCTAAGGCTTTCGTAGCCATGAAACTCCGTCGACGGTCCGTTGTATCTGATGCCGTCTTCCATCGTGAATTTATTGGTTAGCCTCGCTTGATCTTTTTGCTTTGTCATTGCGATATCGAAACGAGCAATATCGACACCAACTCCATGTTCACGGCATACGTCTTGAGTAAGATCAAGCGGAAAACCGTAGGTATCATGCAGCTTGAATGCAACATCTCCTGAAAGAATTCTAAAAGGTTTTAACTCTGATTCATGAACAAGAAATTCTTTATGGGGAAAGTCACTTCCTGCAAGAAGTGAGCTGAATCGAGCTGGTATGTCGGGACCTACATAAACCACATATATTTGTTCGTATTCTATGACGCCGTTCTTAAAGGCATAGATGGAATTGTATATACGATCATATGAGCTGCTATCTTCTGCACCTAAAACAACCTCAACGGGTATTTCCTTGCCACTGTCATTAACTAAACCACCATCAAAGGCATAATTCGTTCCGACGAGATCAACGTAACTCAAACAATACCCGGTTTTTTCCGCTAGCCAGCGCAATACGAAACTTTCCTCAGATGTTGCATAGTGAAGAATTCGCATGCCGCTATCGATAGTTGTTAAGAAACGCTCTTCCTCCTGCTTCAGTACCGCCGCTACGCGAGTTTTGGCTTCGACCAATTCGGGATAGGCGGAGCCCATCACTTTCGCCAGATCGTCCACCAGCAAGTAAAAGAACGGCTGGTTCTGCCCCAGCCTATAGCCATGGCGAATGGCACGGCGGATGATGCGCCGGAGCACATAGCCGCGCCCCTCATTGCCGGGAATCACGCCATCAACGATGAGAAAGGAACAGGCACGTATGTGGTCTGCAATGACTTTGAGAGAATTGCTGGACAAATCAGTCGTGTTCGTAGCTCGCGCCGCCGCTTGGATCAGATCCTGAAACAAATCGATTTCATAATTGCTGTGAACCTGCTGCATTACCGCGGATATACGCTCCAGCCCCATGCCGGTATCCACGGATGGCTTAGGCAGCGGATGCAGCGTACCAGCGCTGTCCCGGTTGTATTGCATGAACACCAGATTCCAGATTTCGACATAGCGATCGCCATCCGCTTCCGGCGTACCGGGCGGGCCACCCGCAATCTCCGGACCGTGATCGTAAAAAATTTCGGAACACGGGCCGCAGGGACCGGTATCGCCCATCTGCCAGAAATTATCCGTGGTGGCGATACGCGTGAAGCGCGACGAGGCAATTCCCACCTCGTTGAGCCAGATATCGGCAGCCTCGTCATCCTCGGCATACACCGTGACCCATAATTTTTCCTGCGGCACCTTGAGGGTAACCGTAAGAAATTCCCATGCAAACTTGATGGCGTTGCGCTTGAAATAATCGCCGAAGCTGAAATTGCCCAGCATCTCAAAGAAGGTATGGTGCCGCGCCGTGTAGCCGACGTTCTCCAGATCGTTATGTTTGCCGCCCGCCCGTACGCAGCGCTGCGAACTCGCCGCGCGCACATAGGACCGCTTATCCTGGCCGAGAAATACATCCTTGAACTGCACCATGCCCGCGTTGGTGAACAATAGCGTTGGATCGTTCGCGGGAACGAGGGGGCTCGACGCGACCACCGTGTGGCCGTGCGACGCAAAGAATTCGAGAAATTTTTGTCTTATTTCGCTGCTTTTCATACCGGCTTCACTGAACATATAGGCGTAGCGGCTAACGCCGCGATATCTCCGTTACCGTCATTCCCAGCGATTCGCCATTGATAATGGCAATATTCGCCACCTTCACCTTGACGGTGATTTTTTCATTCATCCTGGGCAGATCGGCTTCCGTCAGGATAGTAATTTCTCCGCTATCGTCCTTCAATACGTAGGCTTTTGTATTAAATAGCGGAATGCGCGTAAGGCCTTTTGCGACGCCCTGCAGCGTGACTTCCTTGCCATCAAAATTGGCGGGGGAGGTATTGATTTCGTTAATAGGCGTCGCGTTGATGGCGCCGCAACTCACGGCCAGAATCCCTATGACAACCGCCATTACAATCTGAACAAGGCAATTCCTCATGCTTCTTCCTTGTCAGCATGGCGCAACACCTGACGTATCGCTTCCGCCGTAAATCCCCGCCCCATGAGGAAACGCATTTGTCTGCCAAGTTCTTTCGCATTGGCGGGCATCGCACCAAACTTTTTCCGCCATACTTCGCGCGCGGTTTCCTGCTCGGTTTCCCTGAGATTGGGCAACGCCGCGGCGATTAAATTCTCCGCGATGCCCTTTTCACGCAATTCATGAACGATCCGTTGACTGCCAAACTTGCTTTTACGCATGTGTATCACCTGCTCCACCATGCGCACGGCTGACAAAAAGCCGCGTTGTTCAAGCGTGTCCAGCAAGGAAGAAAGTTCTTCGGAAGTTTGAGCATGAGGCGCGAGCTTTCTTTCCAGCTCGAGCCGGGAGTGCTCCCGCCGCGCCAGATAGCCCAAGGCTCGGGTTTTCAGGTTCGGCTCGATACGCCGCGGCAATTTCACGACAGCATCATGACGATATCATGACAGCACAATTATTCCGCGTCGACAGTTTCGGCCTGACTGGCGACGCCCACGGCTGCGCGGATCTTCGATTCGATTTCCATCGCCACATCGTGGTGCTCTTTCAGATATTCGCGGGCATTGTCCTTGCCCTGGCCTATTTTGTCTCCCTTATAGGCATACCAGGCGCCGGATTTCTCGATCAGCTTGTGTTGTACGCCCAGTTCGACGATTTCACCTTCGCGCGAAATCCCCTCGCCGTAGAGTATATCGAATTCGGCCTGCTTGAATGGCGGCGCAACCTTGTTCTTGACCACCTTGACGCGCGTTTCGCTGCCGATCACCTCATCGCCTTTTTTGATGGAACCGGTCCGGCGTATGTCGAGACGCACCGATGCGTAGAATTTCAATGCGTTGCCGCCGGTGGTCGTTTCCGGGCTGCCGAACATGACGCCGATTTTCATGCGGATCTGGTTGATAAAAATCACCATGGTATTGCTGCGCTTGATGTTGGCGGTAAGCTTGCGCAACGCCTGTGACATTAATCTCGCTTGCAAGCCCATTTGGGGCTCGCCCATCTCACCTTCGATTTCCGCCTTGGGCGTCAGGGCGGCGACCGAATCCACCACCACCACATCAACCGAGCCCGATCGTACCAGCATATCGGCGATTTCCAACGCTTGCTCACCGTTGTCGGGTTGAGATATCAATAATTCCTGCACATTGACGCCAATCTTTTGCGCGTATTGCGGGTCCAGGGCGTGTTCCGCATCGATGAATGCCGCAGTGCCCCCCATTTTCTGCATTTCCGCGATGACTTGCAGGGTAAGGGTGGTTTTACCGGATGACTCCGGTCCGTAGATTTCAATGACCCGTCCTCGCGGCAGGCCTCCCACGCCCAAGGCAATATCGAGCCCCAGTGAACCGGTGGAAATTACCTGGATGTCCTTGGCAACATCGCTGGCGCCCAAACGCATGATCGAGCCTTTGCCGAACTGTTTCTCGATCTGGGAAAGCGCTGCCGCCAGCGCTTTGCTTCTGTTTTCGTCCATAGTTTTCCTTTTATGAGTGGGTCGGATTATCGCATATGTGCCTTGGCGCGGGAAGGCGAAGGCGGGATGACAACGTGTCCGCAATGGGCTGGTGGAAGCGCAATTTTTTATTTGCTCCTATCGCAGCATCGCGATAGCTGGCAACAGAACCATGTATCCAATGTAAGACAGAGAATCGATGCTAATTTTCTAAGGCAAAATATATGTGTTGAAATAACGCTCCGCCCTGGATGGATCAAGCTTGCGCTCCCGACGGGCATGAACGGCCTGGGTGTATTGTTTAAGATGAGTGTAAGCCACCCGCGCGCTATACCACGCAGCCGCGTTTGCCGGATCATGCTTTACTTCCTGCTGAGCGAGTTTTAACAATACCTGCCACTCCCCTTTCTTCTCCAGCACCATGGTACGGTTAAGCCAATCCAAACCAGTTGTCGTCGTTATCGTCCGAACAGACGGTGTCCGTGTCGATAATTCGTCGATCCAACTCCACCGGTAACGCAAATGTGAAGTTTTGACGGTCTAAAGACTGGAGGGAGAGGAGCCCTATCAGCCGCCCTCGATCATCGACCAGCGCTCCGCTGCTGGAACCTGGAGAGACAGCGACGGAGATGAGCGGTCAACTACCGGATTCAGGTTAAATAAGCATCGTAGCGCATTGGCCGGGCTTATGTGCACCAGCAACCGTAATCGCGCGCAATAAAAAGTGTAAAATGCCGGATTATTTACCGAAAACCGCGGAACCATATGGAAATCAAGGAAATTAACAACGAACCCGCCAATTATCCCAGGCGCAAACCGATCCAGCCGCTGGCATATTTCATCTTCACCACACGCTGGTTGCAACTGCCGCTGTATCTTGGACTGATTCTTGCCCAATGCGTGTACGTGTACCACTTCTGGGTTGAATTGACCGATCTGATTGGCGCCGTCATGGGTAACCAAGCTGCGTTACAGCATATTCTGGATGCGGTGGCCATTGAAGGCGCGGCCAGGCCTACCAAGATCAGTGAAACCACCATTATGCTGGTCGTGCTGGGTTTGATCGACGTGGTGATGATTTCCAATCTGCTCATTATGGTGATTATCGGCGGCTATGAAACATTCGTGTCGCGCATGAATCTGGAGGGCCATCCCGATCAACCGGAGTGGCTGTCGCATGTCAATGCATCGGTGCTAAAGGTCAAACTCGCCACTGCCATTATTGGCATTTCATCTATCCACTTGCTCAAGACCTTTATCAATGCCAATTCGTACGATGAAAAAACCATCATCGCCCAAACCGGAATCCATGTTGTTTTCCTGCTTTCGGCTATTGCAATTGCTTACAGTGACCGCCTCATGTCCGGTACGAGCGCACACAGCGAGGCCCAGGAATCCCACTGAACGATAGCGCATCTTCAAGCAGTCATCGGCGGGATACCTTGCAGCAGATCCATTACTCCTTGCAGCGCCACCGCCACCGCCTCTCGTCTTATTGACTCACGGCTACCGCTAAAATAGCGCATTTCGGTACGAGCAAGGCCATCTTTCATCAGCCAGGCAAAACATACCGTCCCGACGGGTTTTTCCGCCGTACCGCCATCAGGACCCGCAATGCCGGTAACGGAAACCGCTACCTGCGCATGGCTATGCGTAATGGCGCCTTCGGCCATTTCGTATGCGATCTCCCTGGATATCGCGCCGTTTTGTTCGAGTGTCTTGCCGCTCACCCCCAGCATTTCTCGCTTCGAGATATCCGTGTAGGTGATAAAACCGCGTTCGTACCAGGCGGAACTTCCAGCAATGGACGTGATGATTTGCCCCAGCCATCCGCCGGTGCAGGATTCCGCACTGGCAAGCATCAATCCCTGCCCGGCGAGCGCTACTCCAACTTGCCCGGCAAGATCCTTCAGCATCAGATCATCCATGGTTTTCTCCTGAAATTCTTACGCCTATATTACAAATGCTTTCCACGCCGCCAAACACAATAGCGTGAAAAATGCGGCCAGCATGTCGTCGAACATTGCACCGAAACCACCATGCAATTTGTTGTCGTAATATCGGATCGGCGGTGGCTTGATGATATCGAACAAACGAAACAGCAGAAACGCAAATGCCTGCCATATCAAACTATTGGGCGTAAACACCAGCACCAGCAGGAAAGCCACGACCTCATCCCAGACCATGCCGCCATGGTCATCGTCACCAAGCGCCTTGCCGGTGACGCTGCAAGCCCAGATACCGATGATGAACAGCGCAATAATCAGCAGCAGAAATTCAACGGGATCGAGAAAGTAATCAAGCAGCCAGAATAATGGGAATGCAGCAAGTGTCCCCGCGGTGCCGGGCGCAACCGGGCTCAAGCCCGCGCCACCACCGAATGCGATGAAATGTGCCGGATGACGCTGTACAAACACTTTATCCGGATGGAGGGGTTCAGACGTGGAAATGGTCATATCCCTTGGTCTCCAACGTTATGGTGTTACCTGCGGCATCCAGCACGACCAGACCTCCTCCTTCGCGGATTCTGCCGATGCGGGTCAACGGAATCTCCTGTTCGAGAGAGAGCGTTTCGATTGTTTTGCGCCTGGCTCTGGGCGCCGTAAAACAAAGCTCATAGTCGTCTCCACCGGCCAGCAGGCATTCAATCGCCAGCGGCTGGGGAAGATGCCGTTTCATGGACGCCGAACAGCGTATGTCACCCATTTTGACGACAGCTGCCACCTTCGAACATTTGAGGATATGTCCCAGATCCGCCAGCAACCCATCGGAAATATCGATGGCGCTTGCGGCGAGACCGATCAACCGCTGCCCCAATCCGACCCGTGCCGCCGGGGTATGCAGCGCAGGCAGACACTCCATAATCTCGCCGGGTTCGAGCACGATGCGCCGTTGTTCATGAGCCAGGGCCAGGGCGGCATCACCCAGATGGCCAGATATCCAGATATCATCGCCCGGCCTGGCGCCGCTTCGGCGCAATGCTTTTCCTTTTGCCACTTCGCCCAGAATTGTTACGCTGATAGTAAGGGGGCCGCATGTCGTATCTCCACCAACGAGGTCCACTTGATGCGCATGAGCGAGCCCAAAAAAGCCGTCAGCGAATGCTTCCAGCCATTTTTCATCGGTACGCACCATGGGTTCCGGCAGCGCCAAGGAGAGTGTGGCCCATCGAGGCCTGGCACCCATCGCAGCCATGTCAGAAAGATTCACGGCAAGGGATTTGTAGCCCAGCTTGCGTGGATCGGCATCGGCAAAAAAATGCCGGCCGGCGACCAGCATGTCTGTGGAAACCGCCACTTCCATTCCCCTTGCCGGCTTGATCAGTGCCGCGTCATCTCCCACACCCAATACCGCACCGGGTGCCGGACGGCTAAAATAGCAGCGGATAATGTCGAATTCAGAGAGCATTTTGTACTACGCGGATGGTCAACCTAATCCGGTAGTCGGGCAGGGTGGAGTATCCGGTTTTTGTAAACCATGGCCCAGCTTAAAAATGAGCGGTCAACTGCCGGGTTCAGGCTCATGCTTTCGCATTGATCTCAATCGCTCTCAGTTTCGCCGCCAATTTATCCAGCACGCCGTTCACGTATTTATGTCCATCGGTGCCGCCATAGGTTTTGGCTAATTCCACGGCCTCATTGATGACCGCTCGATAAGGCATTTCGGGGTGGCTGGCAAGTTCGTGGGTACTCAGTAGCAGAATGGCAACCTCCACTGGACTGAGCTCCTTGAATGGCCGGTCGAGATGAGGCTGAATTTCCTTCTCCAGCTCGGAAACGTTCGCCAGCACGCCTCGCAACAGAATGGAAAGATATTCCTCGTCCGTCCTGGGAAACTCGTTGGTTTCGCGGAGCTGCGCTTCAATGGCCTGAACGGTTCCGCCCGCCACCCGCCATTGGTAAAGTCCCTGCAAGGCCAGTTCGCGGGATCTGCGGCGCCGGGTTTTGCGGACCGGTTTGACCGCCCGACTGCCTGCTGCCTGTTTTAATGGCGGAGTTGACGATTCGCTCGCCGGTTTAATCTGCGTCATTGGGTCGATTTCACTGGGTCACATCGTCGAGTTCTTGCAGCAGATTGGCCATCTCCAGCGCTACATGCGCAGCCTCGACACCTTTCTGACTCATGCGCGCCAATGCCTGATCGTCGGTATCGGCAGTAAGTATGCCATTGGCGACAGGAATGCCGGTGTCAAGCTGCACCGCGGCTACACCGTTGGCCGATTGATTGGCTACTACCTCGAAATGATAGGTGTCTCCGCGTATCACCGCGCCTAATGCCACCAGTGCATCAAACTGGTCGGTTAAAGCCATTTTTTGCAGCGCGAGGGGAATTTCCAATGCACCGGGAACCGTTACCAGCAACATACTTGACTCCTGCACACCCCGTTTCATAAGTTCTGCGGTGCAGGCTCCCAGCAACCCCTCGCTCACGTCCGTATTAAAACGGCTCATAACGATGCCGATACGCAGCTCCGCGCCATCAAGATTGGGTTCAACTTCAAGAATATTGTCATACCTTGCCATGTGTACTCCTGTTACAAAATTGAATCGCAAACAAAGATCTTCAGTAAAGCCGTTGTTTCTGGTTTTTGTCCTCCGGTTCCAGGTATCCCGTTACTTCCAGACCGAAACCCGCCATGCTTGGCATTTTACGGGGAATGGCCAGCAGCCGCATCTTGCCGACATTAAGATCTTTCAGGATCTGCGCGCCGATACCATAATCGCGCAGATCTGCCCTGGCAATAGCCTTAGGCCTGGATTTCGCCGGCATGACACGCTCCATCAACTCCGCCGGGCTTTCCCTGCGGTGGAGCAACACGATCACGCCGCACGCCGCTCCCGCGATTATACGGAGGGTGTCGTTCACATTCCAGGAATGGGTTTCATCATTTATGTCGAGCAGATCAATGACGGAAAGGGGTTCATGCACCCGCACGAGAGTTTCGGTGGCAGGATCAATTTTTCCCTTCACCAGCGCCAGATGGGTGGCGTTGATCGTCTTGTCGAGATAAGCAACGAGCCGGAACTCACCATGAATTGTCTGGATGGAACGCTCGGCCATGCGTTTCACCAGGCTTTCGGTGCGGCTGCGATAATGTATAAGATCCGCTATTGCACCGATTTTGAGTTGATGCTTCGTGGCAAATCCGATCAAATCCGGCAGACGCGCCATGCTGCCGTCTTCCGTCAGGATTTCGCAAATTACCGATGCGGGAGCGAGTCCCGCCAGGTTTGCCAAATCGCAACCGGCTTCGGTATGGCCCGCACGTACCAGTACACCTCCATTTTGCGCCATCAGCGGAAAAATGTGCCCGGGCTGGATAATGTCTTCTGGTTTCGTGTCCCGGTTTACCGCTGCCTGAACGGTACGGGCGCGGTCGGCGGCAGAGATGCCGGTGGTGACGCCGCTTGCCGCTTCGATGGAAACTGTAAAATTGGTGCCCAGCGGCGAACGATTTGTGGACACCATCAGGGGCAGGTTGAGCTGCCTGCAGCGCTCTTCGGTCAACGTCAGGCAAATCAGCCCGCGTCCATGCGTGGCCATGAAGTTGATTGCCGCCGGCGTGACGAAATCCGCCGCCAGTACCAGATCACCTTCATTTTCCCGGTTTTCCTCATCCACGAGGATTACCATTTTGCCATTCTTGATTTCGGCAATTATTTCCTGGGTTGAACTGATAATCATGTCAAATTTTGATCGTTATCCGAAATCCGGAAGTGTAGCGAACTCACCAAGCAGGTGAAGATCGAGTGATGAAAAAAGTCATTGTGGATTTATAATTCCGAACCGAAAAATGAGCAGTCAACTGCCAAATCCAAGGTTATTGGCGACCGTCCATCAATCGTTCCACATACCGCGCCAGCATATCCACTTCCAGGTTTACCTTTGCGCCGGCTTCCAGCGCGTTCAGCGTAGTGACGGCCAGTGTATGCGGAATAAGATTAACCTCAAACACATCTCCGGCTATCGCATTTACCGTCAAGCTTACGCCATTCACCGTAATTGAACCCTTTTTAGCGATATATTTTAATAATGAAACCGGTGCCCTGATCGCCAGCAGATAACTTTCCCCGTCGGGTTGAAATGTTGCTACCTCGCCGATATCATCCACATGACCACTTACCAAATGACCGCCCAGCCTGTCGGACAGGCGCATGGCTTTTTCGAGATTGACGCTGCTGCCCTGCTTATCCAAGCCCACGGTACAACTCAAAGTCTCCCGCGAGACGTCCACGGAGAACATGTCATCCGTCAGAGCGCTGACGGTGAGGCACACTCCGTTGATGGCGATGCTGTCTCCTGTATTGACGTCGCGTAAATCCAGCGTGCCGGGCACGATGTCCAGGCGCAGGCCGCCCTCCAGGGATGTGATGCGCCTTAGTTCGCCGACTGCCTGGACAATTCCTGTAAACATCAAACCCCTTCCGCTTTCCAATACAATAAGCGCTTATTGTATGCGTGTATTGATCTGGCAGACCGCCAGGGTAAGAGAGCATGCGGCAATTTGCCGCATAGTCGCGGGTTGTAATATACGCTAATGTTCCGGATTAGATAACTTGTAGGGAAATAAAGCACGGATGGGCAAGAAAAATGTTCAGTGATCTCAGTCAGTCGCCACTGAGCAAGAATTTGCAACGCTTGTTTCTGCTGCGGAATATCGTGATTGCCGCTCAGTGCCTGACCTTCGCCCTGGCGTACTGGGTGCTTGAGATGCAATTGCCATGGACAGAAATGGTCACGGTCGCAGCGCTGCTCGCTTTGCTGAATCTGGCAACGTGGTTTCGTCTCCGTCGTAACTGGCCGGTATCGAGCGTCGAATTTTTTGCTCAACTTTTAATTGACGTTTTCGCGTTAAGCGCCTTGCTGTATTTCAGCGGTGGTTCCACAAACCCGTTTATTTCACTTTATCTATTGCCGCTGACGATTGCCGCCGCGGCATTACCTTGGGCCTATACGTGGCTAATGGCCGCGATCACGATAAGCTGCTATACACTGCTGCTGTTTTATTATGTGCCGTTACCGCATGATCACGAAGAGCATATCAGTGAGTTTAACCTGCATGTTTCGGGTATGTGGCTGGCCTTCGTGCTCAGCACTGTATTAATCGCCTGGTTCGTTGTCAAGATGGGCATATCGATCCGCGAGCGCGACAAGGATCTGGCATTGGCGCGCGAACAGGCGTTACGCAACGAACAAATTATTGCGCTTGGAACACTGGCCGCGGGTGCGGCGCATGAACTCGGGACGCCACTGGCGACGATGGCGATCGTAACAGGAGAACTGCAAAACGACTATAAGGAAAATAGCGAATTTCAGAAAAGTATCAGGATATTGCGTGACCAGATCACGCATTGCAAACATACGCTGACGCAATTGCTGGCCGATGCCGGACAGGCACGCGCCGAAGATGGCAGCGGTGAGGCGGCGGATTATTTCCTGCGCCAGGTATTGGAGAAATGGCAATTGATGCGACCCTCGGTAAAATTTACTTATCATGGAAAGGGGGTGCAACCTGCCCCGCAAATTTTGAATACCCAATTATTGAGCCAGTCCATTTTGAATTTGCTGAATAACGCGGCCGATGCTTCATTAAAACATATTGAGATAGAAGCCAATTGGAATGATCATGAATTGCAGCTTGAAATCCTTGATTACGGCGAGGGGCTTATCGGCGAGGCCGCTCAGCGTGCGGGTGAGGCTTTCTTTACCAGCAAAGCGCCAGGGCAAGGTTTCGGGATTGGCTTATTCCTGGCAAATGCGAATATCGAGCGCTTTGGAGGCAGCGTCCGTTTGACCAATCGCGAAGGCGGCGCCTGTACCAAAGTTATATTACCTCTGATACGGCAATCAACATGACCGATATGACACCCCTCCCGGCAATGGAAGCCGATGATCATCCGACTTTGCTTATTGTCGATGATGATGCCACTTTTTGTGGCGTGCTCGCTGGCGCCATGGCAAAACGGGGCTTCGACGTAACGTGTGCACACACGGTGGAGCAGGCGCTGGAATGCGCCGAGGCTTGCACGCCTGAATATGCGGTTATCGATCTCAGGCTGCCGGGTACTTCCGGGTTAACCTTGGTTGAAAAATTAAAAGCGCTTGATCCCGGAACCCGGATTGTCATGTTGACGGGTTATGCCAGCATCGCTACAGCCGTAGAAGCGATCAAACTCGGCGCCACGCACTATCTTGCGAAACCCGTTGACGTCGATGAAATCATGCTTGCGTTTGAACGCACCTCGGGTGATGCGGATGTGCCGATCAGCGCACATCCGTTGTCGGTAAACCGGCTTGAATGGGAGTATATACAGCGCGTATTAACTGAAAACAAGGGGAATGTTTCCGTTACGGCAAGAGCACTCAACATGCACCGCCGCACGCTGCAACGCAAGCTTACCAAAAATCCCGCGAAAACGTGATCCTGGCGGCTTAGATTATGGGATACGGGCGATGACGCGAATATCCGGTCCCACCATGCGCAAGTCGTGAATCGTGAGCGCGCGCTTGTCCGCGAGATCCGTTAATTCCGGCAGTTGCAGCATGCCCCGCGCCACGTCGCCGATCAGGCACGGTGCGAAATAAATCACCAGCTCATCCACCAAACCCGCGCTGATGAGTGCACCACTCAATTTGCTGCCCGCCTCAACCATCACTTCATTGATCTCAAAATCCGCGAGTGTCTGCATCATTTTCACGAGATCGACATTCTCATTTTTGTCCGGCATTACAATGGAATGGGCGCCCACATCACGCAATGCAGTAATTTTTCCCTCGCTGGCGGCAGCGGCAAATACCAGCTCGCCCTCGCCGCGTAACGCCTTGGCGTCTAGGGGAATCTCCAGGCGGCTATCCACGACCACGCGCAAAGGTTGCCTGAATGTTTCCACGTGGCGTACGATAAGCTGCGGATCGTCCGCCAGTATGGTGCCGATGCCGGTCATGATGGCGCAAGAGCGAGCACGAAACCGGTGACCATCGCGTCTTGCTGCCTCGCTTGTAATCCACTGGCTGCTACCGTTACCGAGTGCCGTCTTGCCATCGAGGCTCGCCGCAATTTTCACCCGGACCCACGGGCGCTTGCGCGTATGACGCGCGACAAAACCGATATTGAGCGCTTTGGCTTCCGCTTCCATCAACCCTGTTTGCACTTCTATTCCGGCCTGCTCCAATAACGCGCTACCCCTACCGGCTACCAGGGGATTCGGGTCTGTCATGGCGGTGACTACTTTAGCGATCCCAGCTTTGATAAGCGCTTCAGCGCAGGGCGGGGTGCGCCCGTGGTGACTGCACGGTTCCAGTGTGACATAAGCGGTCGCCCCTTGCGCGGCTGTCCCGGCAGCAACCAGAGCATTTATCTCGGCGTGCGGCTCGCCGGCACGCTCATGCCAGCCACTGCCCACTATACGGCCATCGCGCACTATCACGCACCCCACGCGGGGATTAGGGCTCGTGCCATACAATCCCTTTTCGGCAAGTTGCAGCGCTTGGGACATATGGGCATGATCGGCCGGCGCGAACATATGAGGCCTCATAACTCCAGATTGCCAGTAATCCGGCGAAAAAATACCAGGAATTTCATTATTGCGGACCCGCTCGGGAATCCGGTCCAAGCTAGCGGTGGCGTACCTTGAACGTCACCGGGATGCCGGCTTTCACCGCCATGACATTGGGTATGGTTTGCGCGGACCATGATGTCTTTTGCGGGGGTATGCTTATTACATTACGCCGGTGAAAACACGAATGCGAGCGAGTTTGCAATCAGGGTTTTTTTATTTCTCTTTTTCGCTGCGGTCTCTGCGCTTCCTTGATCGCGCTATGGAAATCATCGGCATCCTGAAAACTTCGATAAACCGAGGCAAAGCGGATATAGGCGACCTTGTCCAGTTTGTAGAGTTCCTGCATCACCATTTCACCGATCTTGCGTGAAGGTACTTCGCGTTCGCCCAGGCTCAAGAGCTTTTGTACGATACGATCCATCGCGGCATCCACATACTCGGTAGGAACCGGACGCTTATGCAGAGCGCGCATGAAGCCCGTAAGCAGTTTATCGCGATTGAACTCGGAGCGATTGCCGTCCTGCTTTACCACTTGGGGCAAACGCAATTCCACCGTTTCATACGTAGTAAAACGCTTGTCGCATGTGAGGCAACGGCGGCGGCGGCGTATTCTGTTGCCTTCCTCGCTGACGCGGGAGTCGATCACGCTCGTATCGTCCGCATTGCAGAAGGGACATTTCATCCTAACCGTTATAAACCGGGAATTTTGCGCACAGCGCCTTTGCCTGGTGCGCCACTTGCGAGAGGACCGCTATGTCGGTGGGCGCATCCAGCACATCAGCGATCAGATTTGCCAGTTGTTCCGCCTCAATTTCCTTGAACCCCCGTGTGGTTATTGCGGGGGAACCGATACGGATGCCGCTGGTGACGAAGGGTTTCTGCGGATCGTTGGGTATGGCGTTCTTGTTGACGGTTATGTGCGCCATTTCCAGGGATTCCGCGGCCTGTTTGCCGGTAAGATCCTTGGCACGAAGATCCACCAGAAACATATGGCAGTCGGTACGCCCGGACACAATGCGCAGACCGCGTTCCTGCAATACCTTTGCCATTACGCGGGCATTGTCGATCACCTGTTCCTGATAATCCTTGAACTCTTTGGTAGCGGCCTCTTTGAAAGCCACCGCCTTGGCGGCGATGACATGCATCAGCGGACCGCCCTGGGTTTGCGGAAAAATCGCCGAATTGAGCGCCTTTTCGTGCTCCGGCTTCGCCATGATGATGCCGCCACGCGGCCCGCGCAACGTCTTGTGGGTAGTGCTTGTGACAAAATCGGCGATACCGACGGGGTTGGGATAGAATCCAGCGGCCACCAATCCGGCGTAATGCGCCATATCCACGAACAAATAGGCACCCACTTCATCGGCGATCTTGCGAAAACGCTTCCAGTCTATGACAAGGGCGTAAGCGGAAGCGCCGGCGACGATCATTTTGGGTTTGTGTTCGCGCGCCAGACGCGCCACCTCATCATAATCAAGCTCCTCGGTTTCCGGTTTAAGCCCATAGGAAACCGCGTTGAAAATCTTGCCGCTGAGATTGACCGAAGCCCCATGAGTCAAATGGCCGCCATGGGCGAGCGACATGCCGAGAAGCGTATCGCCAGGCTTCAGGGCGGTTAAATATACCGCAGCGTTGGCCTGGGAGCCGGAATGCGGCTGGACATTGACATACTCGGCATCAAACAGCGCTTTCAGCCGATCGATCGCAAGCTGCTCCACGATGTCGACATATTCGCAGCCCCCATAATAGCGCTTGCCGGGATAACCCTCGGCGTATTTGTTGGTGAGTACCGACCCCTGTGCCTGCATTACCGCCGGGCTTGCGTAATTTTCGGATGCGATCAACTCGATATATTCTTCCTGGCGTCGTACTTCGCCCTTGATCGCTTTCCATACTTCGGGGTCAACATTTTCCAGGGTCAGGCTCGGGGACAACATGGCGGTTTATCCTCTGAATAATAGTCAATAAATTGTGCATTCTACCATCATCAGCAGGGCTCGCAGCGCGATACAAATGACCGGGTTTCAGCAGCCACAGCCGTCGATGAAGATCGAACCGCCCTCAAGTAAAATTTTAAGCATCCACCAGTCTCTGTAAGATTTTCGAGAAATAGTCATCAGAGTCTGGCCATGGATGACTCGACGGCCCAAGACTCCTCTGAGTATAGCGCTCCAGGGCAGGTGAAACGTCTTCTGGGGTGGCCTTCCATAGGGATCCACCTATACATCCAGATTTCTAACCCCTAATGCGTTGTTCTCAATGAATGCGCGCCGGGGCTCGACCACGTCACCCATCAGCGTGGTAAAAATTTCATCCGCGGCGATACTGTCTTCAATCTGGGCGCGCAACAGCCGGCGGCTCTTGGGGTCCATGGTAGTTTCCCATAACTGCGCGGGATTCATCTCGCCCAGGCCTTTGTAGCGCTGAGTGGCAATGCCTTTTTTTACTTCCTGAAGCAACCAGTCGAGCGCCTGTTTGAAGTCGCTGACCGGGTGTTTCTGCTCGCCGCGCTGGACATACGCCGCGGGTCCCATCAGACCCTCGAGCACTTGAGCGGTTTGCCTGATTTGCGCGTAGTCGCCGCTTTGCAGAAAATCCTGGTCGAGATAACTGGCACGGGCGTTGCCGTGATGCATACGGGATATCTTCAACCGGTACTCCTCGGTGGTAATGTCATACTCCGGGGTTATTTGCACCGTGGCTACATGTGCGGCCAGCTTGGCGGCGCTTTCGGCGGCGGGACCTTCGCCGCTCAAATCCACGTCTGGATGACGGAACAAGGCGTGCATCACTTCGCTGTCGATGAGACGGCTCATGCGCTCAATGACAGCTTCGGCCAGCAGGTATTCATTGGCGATATTTTCCAGTGTCTCCCCTGTCAGGGGCGGCTTGCCCTCATGGGCATGCAACTCTGCATCGGTCAGCGCCAAACCCAGCAGGTATTGCTTAAGTTCGTGGTCGTCCTTGACGTAGCGTTCCTGCTTGCCGTGCTTGACCTTATAGAGGGGCGGCTGCGCGATATAGATATGACCGCGCTCGATCAACTCCGGCATCTGCCGGTAGAAGAACGTGAGCAGCAAGGTACGGATGTGCGAACCGTCCACGTCCGCATCCGTCATGATGATAATACGGTGGTAGCGTAATTTGTCAGGGTTGTATTCATCCTTGCCAATCCCTGTTCCGAGCGCGGTAATGAGGGAAATAATTTCCTGTGATGAAATAAGCTTATCAAAGCGGGCTTTTTCGACATTCAGGATTTTTCCCTTCAACGGCATGATCGCCTGAAATTTACGATCGCGTCCCTGCTTGGCGGAACCGCCCGCTGAATCACCCTCGACCAGATAAAGTTCACATAGTGCGGGATCTTTTTCCTGGCAGTCGGCGAGTTTGCCGGGGAGTCCCATGCCGTCCAGTACGCCCTTGCGCCGGGTCAGTTCGCGTGCTTTTCGCGCGGCTTCGCGCGCCCTTGCCGCGTCAATGATCTTGCCGCAGATGGTTTTGGCGTCGAGCGGGCGCTCCAGCAGGAATTCCGCCAGCTTTAACGCCACGATTTCTTCTACCGCCGGACGCACTTCCGAGGAAACAAGCTTTTCCTTGGTTTGTGAGGAAAACTTGGGTTCGAATAATTTGACCGATAAAATGCAGGACAAACCTTCCCGCATATCGTCACCAGACGTTTCGATCTTGGCTTTTTTTGCCAGCTCATTTTTTTCAATATAATTATTGAGCGTACGTGTCATGGCAGCGCGCAAACCGGTGAGATGAGTTCCACCATCTTTTTGCGGGATATTATTGGTAAAGCATAAAACCTGCTCGGAATAACTGTCGTTCCATTGCATCGATACTTCCACCACGATGCCGTCCTTTTCTCCGGCAGCATAGAAAATATTCGGGTGAAGCACTGACTTGGTGCGATTAATGTACTCGACAAAGCTTTTCACCCCTCCGCTGAAGGCAAAATTTTCTTCCTTGGCATTGCGCTGGTCAACCAGATGGATTTTTACGCCGTTATTGAGGAAGGACAGTTCACGCAAACGCTTCGCAAATATGTCGTAATGATATTCAATGTCACCGAAAATTTCCTTGCTGGCCAGGAAATGTACTTCAGTACCACGACGCTCGGTCTTGCCGGTGACCGCCAGCGGTGCGACGGGAACACCCATGCGAAACTCGATCTGATGGGTCAGCCCATCGCGCCGGATAGTCAGGCGCAGCCATTCCGACAAGGCATTGACCACGGATACGCCCACACCATGCAGGCCCCCCGAGACCTTATAGGAATTGTCATCGAATTTGCCGCCTGCATGAAGCTCGGTCATGACAATTTCCGCGGCGGAGCGTTTCATCTCGTCGTCATGCTTGATCCCGGTGGGGATGCCCCGGCCATTGTCATGTACGGATACGGAATTGTCCGGGTGAATGATGACGGATATTTCATCACAATGGCCGGCCAGCGCTTCGTCAATGGCGTTATCCACCACCTCGAATACCATATGATGCAAACCCGTGCCGTCGCTGGTGTCACCTATGTACATGCCAGGACGTTTGCGCACCGCATCCAGTCCTTTCAGGATTTTTATGCTGTCTGAACCGTAATCGGTGGAGCCTTCGATTTTTTTCTGCCTGGAGGAGTCTTTTTCGTTCATTGTCTGGCTATTGTGGTTTCACGTGAAACTGGGATTTATCGAAAAATCATACTATGTCCCCCGACACTGCTTGTCCGGACGAAATAATATTCAGTGGTTTTATGTTTGGTGCGGTGCTTTCATATTCTCATGGGCATCACGACATATTTGAAATCATCATTTCCGGGAATGGTGATGAGTGCACTGCTGTTTGCATCACCAAAGGAACAGCGTACTGTTTCGTTGGTCAGATTGTTCAAAACATCCAGCAGATAGGTAACATTGAAGCCTATATCAAGCGCTTCGCCGTCATACTGAACTTCCACTTCCTCCTCGGCTTCTTCCTGCTCCGCGTTGTTGCAAACGATACGCAAGTTCCCCGTAGTCAGAATCAGGCGGACACCACGGAATTTTTCGTTTGAAAGGATTGAAGCGCGCTGAAGCGTTTGCAAAAGCAATAGGCGATTTACATCAATCTGCTTTTGATGGTCGACCGGGATCACACGGTTGTAATCAGGAAACTTGCCATCCACGACCTTGGATATCAGTATGACGTTTGAAAAGGTAAAACGTACCTGATTTTGTAGAATTTCCACGGTTACCAGTTCGTCGCTGTCATTCAATTGCTTTGCCAGTTCGAGTACCACCTTGCGGGGTAAAATAACTTCCCTTTTCTCCTGTGGTACTTGCAGCATCAGCAGGGCGAATGCCAGGCGATGGCCATCGGTAGCCACAGCTTTCAGGTGGCTTTCTTCCATCAGTAAAAGCAGGCCGTTCAGGTAATAGCGGATGTCCTGCTGCGCCATGGCGTATTGCACCATGAATAATAGATGCTTCAGTTCTTTTTGTTTTACCGTTATTTTTGCCTGGGATTCTGTATTTTCAGGAAATTTGGGAAAGTCTTCGACAGGAAGCGTCTGTAAACTGAAGCGGCTTTTTCCGGCTTTTCCCTGAAGCCGGCTGTCCGTGGTTTCCAGCGTTACCTCGGTTTTATCAGGCAATGCGCGCAAGATGTCCTGAAGTTTTTTTGCCGCTACAGTGACTGAATGTCCTTCAGATGCTGTATTGCCATCCTGAGCGGAAGTCGTTATCTGAATTTCCAGATCGGTCGCAATGAATGAAATTTTGTCATTCTTTCGCTCTATAAGAACATTGGAAAGTATAGGCAAGGTATGGCGGCGCTCAACAATTCCGGTAACTGTTTGCAACGGTTTAAGCAATATATCCTTATCAGCCTGTATTAGTTTCATTTATTTAGAATCCAGATAATCGTTAATAGAAGTAGGGTAAGTCCGGTATAAATAAAAAAATACAAATAATATGCGTGAGTTAATTATTATTTCTTATCTGTATCGAGGGCGTATTGTCTGTGGATAGTTTGTGGACACAAATCCGAGTCAGGTGTAAACCGCAAGTTATCCCCAAATCATCCTGTTGTTGTTCGTGTTGTTCAGCCGCGGAGAATATGCAATAAGGTATTGAAGTCCCGGTTGATCGACGGATCGGAAGCCCGCAGCTCGGCAATTTTTCGATAACCGTGCAGTACCGTCGTATGGTCTCTGCCTCCAAAAGCTTCACCGATATCGGGCAAACTCAGAGGAGTGAGTTCTTTGGATATGGCCATTGCCATCTGCCGGGGTCTTGCGACGATGCGCGAACGTTTTTTGGAATACATTTCGGCAACCTTGATTTTATAGTAGTCCGCCACAGTTTTCTGAATATTTTCAATGGAAATCTGGCGGTTTTGCACCGCCAGTAAATCCTTCAGCGCTTCCCGCGCCAAATCCAGCGACAAGGAATGGCCCGTGAAGCGGGAATAAGCAAGGACTCGCTTCAGTGCACCTTCCAGTTCACGTACATTGGATCGAATATGCTTGGCTATGAAGAAAGCGACATTTTCGTCCAGGACGATTTTTTCCATCAGGGCTTTTTTCAGCAGGATGGCAACACGCATTTCCAGTTCTGGGGGTTCAACCGCTACGGTCAAGCCCCAGCCAAAACGGGAAATTAACCGCTCTTCCATGCCAGAGATTTCCTTGGGGTAGGAATCACATGTGATGATGACTTGTTTATGCGCTTCGATCAGCGCATTAAAAGCATAAAAAAATTCTTCCTGCGTCCGGTTCTTGCCGCCAAAAAACTGGATATCGTCTATCAGCAGGAGATCCAGGGAGTGGTAGTACCGCTTGAAATCATCAAATGCCTTATGTTGGTAAGCCCTTACTACATCGGAAACGTATTGTTCGGCGTGAATGTATCTAACCTTGGCAGTGCTGTTGTGCTCCAGCACGGAATTACCGATTGCCTGAATCAGATGGGTTTTTCCTAATCCCACGCCACCGTAGATAAAAAACGGGTTGTAGGCGACACCCGGACGTTCGGCAACCTGGATAGCGCCTGCACGTGCCAGTTGATTGGCTTTGCCTGTGACAAAACTATTGAAGGTGAAAGAAGGATTGAGGCGGCTCGGGTTTTTTTCCTTTGCGGTTTTTGGGGGTAAGCGCACGGGCGCATGGGTAGTAGCCGGGCTCGGCGTGATGACGGTGTTATTCACTGCTGGTGCGGTTTCCTTCGTGGAATTCTGGCTAGCGAGTTTTAATTGAAAATGTATACGGCGCGAAAAATGCTTTTCGGCCATTTCTTCAATGCGCGATAGAAAATTATCTTTGATCCATTGCATGACGAACCGGTTGGGAGCGACGAGAATCGGCTCGTCGGCACTATTCGACAAGTCCAGGTAAAGAGGTTTGATCCAAGTATTGAATTGCTGGGCACTCAGTTCTTTCTCAAAATATCCGAGACAGGAAAGCCAAAAATTGTGCATTGCCGATGTGATCTAAGGATACGTAAAACGGGAAAAAAAGGAATTCGGGAGTGGTGTTGAGTACCCTATTCTAGACCCTTCCTACCCAGTTATCCACAGGGGGGGGAAAAAATATAGGTTGACACCAGCATCCGTAAAGAGTTGTAATGCGAGGTTTTATTTACCAGTCTCAAGGGAAAAGGGAAAACGATGAAACGCACTTACCAACCGTCCGTGACGCGAAGAAAGCGAACACATGGCTTTCGGGTTCGCATGAAAACCACGGGTGGCGCAGCCGTTATCCGGGCGCGTCGTGCCAAGGGGCGTGTCCGCTTGGGAGTTTAGATTTAGCCAATCGCAGAAATCCGCTATCGAGGAGCTGTATCATTCGCTTTCCGAAAAGTCACCGGTTGCATCAGGCGGATGAGTTTTCGTCGGTAATCCGGTTCCGCTGTTCAGCCAGCGGCGAATTTCTTCAGGTTTTTGCTAAGCCCAATAATCTCGTACATTCAAGATTGGGATTGATAATCGCCGGTAAGGTGGAGCGGCTGGCGGTAAACCGCAATCGGGCAAAACGTCTGTTACGGGAGATATTTCGCGCACGGCAGCAAGAATTGGCCGGGCTCGATCTGGTGGTGCGCTTGCGTTGCCGCGTGTCGCCAGGCAACGCGGCGCGAATGACGGGAGAAGCGGAAATGCTAATGATTCAATTACAGCGATGTCGCGGATAATTATTGGTTTTATCAAGCTCTATCAATATTGCCTGAGTCCTTTCCTTGGGCCGTCGTGCCGGTTCAGCCCATCCTGTTCACATTATGCATGTGAGGCGCTGGCCCGGCATGGAGTGTTGCGCGGGATGCGGCTCAGCGTATGGAGAATATTGCGCTGCAATCCGTGGGGTCGCGGCGGCTATGACCCGGTTCCATAGGAATGAATGGACCCGGCCTGAATTATTCCCGGTACAGTTTATGCGTATCATAAAAAAATAAAATTGCGAAGCAAAGATGGACACACAAAAATTTGTACTTTTCCTGATTTTCTCTACATCGATGTTGTTCCTCTGGGACGCATGGCAGAAAGAACAGAATCCGTCCCCCCCGGCAGCAGTTGAGACCCAGGAAGCGGCGGGCGAGTCATCGTCTGTCCGCCGCCAGGAAGGCACTCCGGTCCCGGGAGAAAAGCTTGTTTCGACACAGCCTGGCAAGGGCGAACCTTCTGCCGAGAATGCTGCCCCGGTGAGAGCTTCCGGCAAACTGGAGTCGGGAGAAAAAGTTGTCGTCAAGACCGATCTGGTAGTAGCGGAAATCGATACCGCCGGCGGTGATCTACGTCAACTCGAGCTATTGAATCATCCGGACAAGGAAGACAAGAACAAGCCTTTTGCATTGTTGCAAAGCCAATATGACCATGTTTATGTGGCGCAATCAGGTCTGATCGGGGAGGGTTTACCCAGCCACAAGACGCGCTATACGGTTGAGTCACGCACTTATAACCTGGCGGAAGGCCAGGACAAAATCGAGGTGCGGCTGGTGGCGCCTGCGGCGGACGGCATGCAGGTAGCCAAGATTTATACGTTTCATCGCGGCAGCTATCTCATCGACGTAAGTTTTGAAGTTGCCAATCAGGGAACGGCGGCAATCCAGCCGTTCTCGTATTTCCAGATGCTGCGTGACAGCAAACCCCCGGTCGGCTCGGTTTTCATGATTCCGACCTATACCGGTGCGGCGCTCTACACCGAGGAGGAGAAATTCAAGAAAATCGAATTTTCCGCTCTGGACAAGGGTAACGCGAGCTACCCTAAAAACGCCGATAATGGCTGGATTGCAATGCTCCAGCACTATTTTCTCACCGCGTGGCTGCCAAAAGACAAGTTGCCGCGCGAATATTATGCGAAGCGCCTGGGAGAAAACGAATACACCGCCGGGGTGATCGTGCCTGTGGGGCAGATTGAACCAGGAAACACAAAGACCGTCACCGTACCCCTTTATGCGGGTCCGGAGGAACAGAGCAAACTCGCGGCTGTCGCACCGGGGCTGGATCTTACGGTGGATTATGGCTGGTTGACCGTGATTGGGGCTCCCCTTTTCTGGTTGCTGTCGTTTTATCATTCCTGGACCGGAAACTGGGGAGTCGCGATTATTCTTCTGACCATGTCGGTCAAGCTGGCATTCTTTCCCTTGTCGGCGGCAGGTTATCGATCAATGGCGAAGTTGCGGGTGGTGACACCCAAGTTGCAACGCTTGCGCGAACAGCATGGGAACGACCGAGAGCGCATGCACCAGGCGATGATGGATTTTTACAAGACGGAAAAAATCAACCCGATGGGTGGCTGTTTGCCGATTGTGGTTCAGATCCCGGTATTTATCTCGCTTTACTGGGTATTGCTCGCCAGCGTCGAGCTGCGTTACGCGCCGTTTGCGCTGTGGATAGAAGATATGTCCTCGCCTGATCCCTACTACGTGCTGCCGGTCATCATGGGAATTTCCATGTATGTCCAATCAAAACTCAGTCCGCCGGCGACGGACCCGATCCAGGCCAAGGTGATGCAGATCATGCCCTTTGCTTTCAGTATTTTCTTTTTCTTCTTCCCCGCCGGCCTGGTGTTGTACTCGCTGGTGAATAACGTGCTTTCCATTGCGCAGCAATGGCAAATCACGCGCATGATCGAACGTTCCGCGGCTAAATCCAACACGCCAGCAACCAAGAAAAAATGATTCGCCGGGAAATGCGGTAATTAGACCGGCCGCTCAAGCCTAACCCCCCGGCTATTTGCGAGTGACTGACCTTTTTTCGGTGCAATTTGTCTGAATGGGAAGTACGGACCTCATTGCGGCCATTGCCACACCCCCCGGGCGGGGTGGCATTGGTGTAGTGCGGGTTTCCGGTAAGAATCTATCTCCCCTGATAATAAAGATTATCAATCATATTCCGATGCCGCGGTATGCCAGTCTCAGCAGGTTTCTGGATGAAGATGGATCGATCATAGATCAGGGCATTGCGCTCTATTTTCCGTCCCCACACTCGTATACGGGAGAAGACGTCCTGGAGTTGCAGGGTCACGGCGGGCCTGCGGTAATGAATTTATTGCTCTCCCGTTGTTTGTCCGCGGGCGCCCGGCTGGCGCAGCCGGGCGAGTTTACCTTGCGCGCGTTTCTTAATGGAAAACTGGACCTCGCACAGGCAGAAAGCGTCGCCGACGTTATAGATGCCAGTACTGGCGAGGCCGCGCGCTGTGCCATGCGTTCGCTGCAAGGGGAGTTTTCCCGGGTCATAGATGATCTGGTGCAAGCGCTTACTGACCTGCGGATGGTGGTGGAGGCCACGCTGGATTTCCCGGAGGAAGAGACGGTTGTTCTGCCGCAGGCGGATGTTTGCAGCAAGCTGGCGGCGATTCAATCCCAGCTTGACGATGTGCTGACAGCCGCCAGGCAAGGCAGCCTGCTGCGCGAAGGCGTAGGCGTGGTTCTGGTCGGGCAGCCCAATGTCGGCAAATCCAGCTTGATGAACCAGTTGGCCGGGGAGGAAACTGCGATTGTCACCGAAATCCCGGGCACCACTCGCGATGCTATCCATGAAATGGTTGAAATAGAGGGTGTTCCGTTTCATCTGATCGATACCGCCGGATTGCGGGAAACTGATGATCCGGTCGAGAAAGCAGGCATCGCCCGTACGCGCGCAGCGATAGGAAAAGCGGATCTGGCATTATTGCTGGTTGACTGCCGGTGGGGAGTTGTGCCGGAAGATCGAGCGATAGTCGACAGCCTTCCGCCCAAATTGCCGTTGATCCTGGTGAGTAACAAAATAGATTTGCTGGCGAAGGTCCCGCAAATCGAGAGCGGCGAAGACGGACCGTTGATTTACCTCTCGGCTAAAACCGGTGCCGGAATTGATTTGCTTCGCCGAAAACTGCTGGAAATGGCTGGCTGGCATTCGGAGGCGGAAGGCATATTCATGGCGCGTCACCGCCATGTTGAGGCGCTGAGGGAATCAGGGGAATATCTGCGGAATGCATTGGAGCTGTCCAGACAGGAGGCCCAACTGGATTTGCTGGCGGAAGAGCTGAGGGCTGCGCAGCAGATGTTGTCGTCCATCACCGGCGAATTCAGTGCCGATGACTTGCTGGGAGAAATATTTTCCCGCTTTTGTATAGGTAAATAGACACGGTTCGAGCGTTGGGGGTGTGCATTCCGGTCATCCACTCGCTTAACTTGGTTCGCTCCGCTGTATTGGATATTGAACATCCGCTGCATTGTTTCACGTGAAACATTCCCGTCTTCCGCGCCGGACCATGAAAGCATTATCGAGGCTTTATCTGAGATGGATGGGTGCGCGCCCTTACACAACCCTTCGTTTTGCCGTAGAATGACTTTAGTGCTTTTTCCCATGTTGCCACCTGCGTGGTGGCAAGCGCAACAAGGCGATTTCAAATGATTTTTTCCGAGAGCTTCGATGTAATCGTGGTGGGTGGCGGCCATGCTGGGACCGAGGCGGCGCTTGCGGCCGCACGCATGGGGCAAAAAACGCTGCTGCTTTCGCATAATATCGAAACACTGGGGCAAATGTCATGCAATCCCTCCATTGGAGGCATCGGCAAGGGGCACCTCGTAAAGGAGGTGGACGCATTGGGCGGCGCAATGGCCGCAGCCGCCGACGAGGCCGGCATCCAGTTCCGTATCCTTAATTCAAGCAAGGGGCCGGCGGTACGTGCAACACGTGCCCAGGCTGATCGCGTTCTCTATCGCCAGGCGATTCGACGACGGCTGGAAAATCAACCCAACCTTTGGCTGTTTCAGCAAGCCGTGGACGATCTCATGCTCGAGGGTGAGCGGATCACCGGAGTGGTTACTCAGCTGGGAATAAAATTTTCCGCGCGGGCCGTGGTGCTCACCGCCGGCACGTTTCTCGGCGGGTTGGCACACGTCGGCTCATCCAATTTTCAGGCAGGTAGAGCGGGCGATCCACCGGCTATCAGCCTTGCTATCCGCTTGCGTGAAATGAAGCTGCCAGCCGGGCGGTTAAAGACCGGTACGCCTCCGCGCATAGACGGGCGCACTGTCGATTATTCGGTCATGACCGAGCAACTCAGCGATGCTCCCATGCCTGTTTTTTCGTTCATGGGCAGCGCCGCACAGCATCCACGCCAATTGCCGTGCTGGATCACGCACACGAATAGCCGCACGCATGACATTATTCGTGGCGGCCTGGATCGTTCGCCGCTGTTTACAGGAGTTATCGAAGGTGTGGGGCCCCGTTATTGCCCTTCCATCGAGGATAAGGTGGTCCGGTTTTCCGCCAAGGAGTCGCATCAGATCTTTCTGGAACCGGAAGGTCTCAGTACCCACGAGATCTATCCTAATGGGATATCAACAAGCTTGCCATTCGATCTGCAGATTGAATTGGTGCGTTCTATCAAGGGGATGGAAAAAGCTCACATTACGCGTCCCGGATATGCCATCGAATATGACTACTTTGATCCGCGCGGATTGAAAAGCTCGCTTGAAACCAAGATGATCGAGGGACTGTTTTTCGCCGGTCAAATCAATGGTACTACCGGTTACGAAGAAGCCGCAGCGCAGGGGTTGCTGGCGGGCATCAATGCGGCGCTCAAAACGCTGGACCGGGATGCATGGTGCCCTCGGCGCGATGAAGCTTATCTTGGGGTTCTGGTGGATGATCTCATCACTCGCGGTGTCACCGAACCTTATCGCATGTTCACCAGCCGTGCCGAATATCGCTTGCAGTTACGTGAAGATAATGCGGATTTGCGCCTGACGGAGATGGGGCGCAGGCTCGGTGTAGTGGACGACGCGCGCTGGTCCGTATTCGAAACCAAACGAGAGGCCATTGTTCGCGAGCAGGGTAGATTGAAGGCCATCTGGCTGGGCCCGAAAACGAATTCAAGTGCGCTGTCAGAAGCAGATATCCTGCGAGTGCTGGGGAAAACGATCGAGCGGGATTATTCGCTGAGCGAGCTGCTACGCCGTCCCGGCGTATCCTACGCGAACCTCATGAGCTTGCCGGGCGCGGGTGACGCTGTCGCAGATCCGCTGGTGGCGGAGCAGGTTGAAATCCAGGCCCGGTATCACGGGTATATCGAGCGCCAGAAGGATGAAGTTGCGCGCACCGCGCACTATGAGGAAATTCGTTTGCCGCAAGATCTTGATTATGCCACTGTGCGCGGTCTTTCCACCGAGGCGCAGCAAAAATTGAATCAGCACAAGCCGGAAACCGCGGGACAGGCCGCGCGGATTTCCGGCATCACGCCAGCGACAATTTCGTTACTGCTGGTACACGTGAAGCGTGGTTTTTCCAGTCAGAAAAAAAAGAAAAGCGCGTGAATCTGACGACGCAGCTTGCTGACGGACTCGCAGCATTGGGAATGGCGCTCCCGGATGAAACCCAGGCTCGCTTGTTGCAATACCTTGCATTAATCCGGAAGTGGAACCGGGTGCATAATCTGACGGCGATGCACGAACCTGAAATGATATTGATCCGTCATTTGCTTGACAGCCTTGCGATCCTGTCGCACGTTCCTGGATTCCGCATTGCGGATGTGGGCAGCGGCGCCGGTTTACCGGGTATTCCCCTGGCTTTGGCACGCCCTGAATGGCATGTGGTATTGCTTGAAAGCAATCATAAGAAAGCGGTATTTCTGCAACAGGCGCGTATTGAATTGGAGTTGAAGAACGTCGAGATAGTCGCCGAACGGGTTGAAAATTTTCGCCCGGCGAGCGGGTTCGACACGGTGATCTCACGCGCTTTTTCGGACTTGGCCGACTTTGTCAAACTGGCAGGGCATCTGGTCAGGGAGGATGGAGGCACGCTCGCTGCGATGAAAGGCGTTTACCCGCACGAGGAGTTGGCGCAATTGCCGCGTCCGTTTGTTGTTGAGAATGTATTCACGGTTGCGGTTCCCGGACTTGAGGCGGAACGGCATCTGGTGATGATTAAGCATGAGGGATAAGCAATCGCTGAACAGGCCATGTAGAAGTATTCCGGCGATATGGGTTATCACCAGGCGCTTGTAGGTGAGCGCTCACTTTTGTGCATCTTGTTTCGTGGAGCGGTGGTCACTCCATTGCGGGCATATCAGGGACAGGGTCTGAGGTTACCTAAAAGACATCTTGTATCATTTATTTGAATACCCGGGGGTAGCGCGGTGGTGAAAATTCTGGCGATAACCAACCAAAAAGGCGGGGTGGGGAAAACCACTACCAGCGTTAATCTGGCCGCGAGCCTCGCAGCGGCAAAGCAACGGGTATTGTTGATTGATCTGGACCCGCAGGGTAACGCTACCATGGGAAGCGGCGTGGATAAACGTACCCTGCAGTACACGGTTTATCAAGTTTTGCTGGGTAGCCAACGTATCGCGGACGTGCGCGTGGTTGCCACCAGCGGCAAATATGATTTGATTCCCGCCAACCGTGATCTGGCCGGAGCTGAAATCGAGATGGTGAATCTGCCGCAGCGGGAAACACGCTTAAAAGAAGCGTTGCGGGAGGTGGAAGGCGAATATGATTTTATCCTCATCGATTGCCCGCCGGCGCTCAACCTGCTTACGCTCAACGGACTGTGCGCAGCCTATGCGGTGATGATTCCGATGCAATGCGAATATTACGCCCTTGAGGGTCTGAGCGATCTGGTCAATACCATAAAAAAAGTGCGTGCCAACTTGAATCCGGTGTTGGAGATCGAAGGGTTGCTGCGCACCATGTTTGATCCGCGCAACATCTTGGCGCAACAGGTGTCGGAACAATTACAGCAGCATTTTGGCGACAAGGTTTACCGTACCGTGATTCCACGTAACGTGCGGTTGGCCGAAGCCCCGAGCTTTGGTATACCGGCGCTCTATCACGACAAATTATCCAAGGGTACACAAGCTTATCTGGCGCTGGCGGGGGAAATGCTTAGCAGAGATCCACGCAACGCCACGCCTGTCTGAACAGATGGAGACCAGCAGAATGGAAGATATGCAGCGGAACGGAACGCTATGAAATCAAGGAGATTGGGAAGAGGATTGGATGCGCTCCTGGCAGGAAACGACGATAGCGCCAGGATCGGCGAGTCGCTGCGGAATTTGAAAATAACGCAGCTGCAACCCGGCAAGTATCAGCCGCGTACCCACATGGATCAGGAATCCTTGGCCGAGCTTGCCGAATCCATTAAAGCGCAGGGCGTGATGCAGCCGGTGCTGGTGCGGCCCGTTTCTCCCGAAGGCTACGAAATCATAGCCGGCGAGCGGCGCTGGCGGGCAGCGCAAATAGCGGGGCTTGCGGAAGTCCCCGCACTGATCCGCGAAGTGCCGGATGAGGCCGCGCTGGCCATGTCGCTGATCGAGAACATTCAGCGCGAGAATCTGAATCCATTGGAAGAAGCGATGGGTATTCAGCGGCTCATCAAGGAGTTCGGCATGACTCACCAGGCCGCCAGCCAGGCATTGGGTAGTTCACGCAGCGCTGTTTCCAATCTTCTGCGGTTACTTAACCTGCCCCCGCCTGTGCAGGAATTGTTGATGCAGGGGAAAATCGATATGGGTCATGGCCGCGCGCTACTCGCTCTTCCTCCAGCCAAGCAGATACAAACCGCAAATCTCGTGGTGCACAAGCAGCTTTCGGTACGTGAGACGGAAAAGTTGGTGCATCGGATGGAACGCCCGGTAGCAAAACCGCAGCATCCCAAATACGACCGGGATTTGTTGCGCCTGCAGGAAAATATATCGGCCAAACTGGGTACGCAGGTGATCATAAATCCAGGAAAAAAAGGCACCGGGAAAGTAATAATCCAGTACAACAGCCTTGAACAACTGGACGGAATATTGTCCCGCTGGTGAGTTGAATCAAGTGATTTCGGGCGGTCCTAACGGGTGTGGAAATGAACCCAATGCGCTTTTGAAAAAGGGCATCCAAAAGTTCATTTGCCCCCTACATTATGTAATATATATCTGATAGATACGATTCCTCAGCGTCTCTATCCACCATCCCTCCCGAGCGTCTTTCAAGACCATTTCATCCCGGCGGTTTTTCGGTGTCAAGAGCCTGAGCGGATACTCGCCGCTGGCGAATTCAGGGCACTTCGGAGGGTATGCGCATTAGTGTAACGCATTCGTTTTTGCACTATTGTTTTACCGACAAACTGCTTGACTTGGCGCATCTTCGGGGATAGTCTTTACAGGGTTGTGGGTATGTAATGGTTTAGTAATATAGCGGCGGCGCATTCTGTCTGCGGGAAGGAGGGAGGCGGGAGTAGCTGCCGGCGCGCAAGCATAGAGAAGCACAGGGTACTCGATTAACGTAAGAGGAGATAAAGAAATGGCAACAACACTGGGAACATCAGGCAGCCATGCCGGGTCGAGCGGACGCGACTACGACATGTCGCTGTGGTACGACTCAAGGTGGTACAAATTTGGGCTGATCACGATGCTTGGAGTAGCGATATTCTGGATCTGGTTTCAGCGGACGTTTGCCTACTCGCACGGCATGGACTCGATGGAGCCGGAATTCGAGAAGGTATGGATGGGGTTGTGGCGGGTGCACATGATCGTGATGCCGATTTTTGCGCTGGTCACGTGGGGATGGATCTGGAAGACACGCGACACCAACCTGGACAACCTGGACCCCAAGCTGGAAATCAAGCGTTACTTTTACTGGATGATGTGGCTGGGCGTCTACCTGTTTGGCGTGTACTGGGGTGGCAGCTTCTTCACCGAGCAGGATGCCTCCTGGCACCAGGTCATCATCCGCGACACCAGCTTCACCCCGAGCCATGTAGTCGTGTTTTATGGCTCCTTCCCGATGTACATCGTCTGTGGCGTGGCCAGCTACCTGTATGCCATGACCCGTCTGCCGCTGTACGCCCGGGGCACCTCGTTCCCGCTGGTCATGGCCATTGCCGGACCGCTCATGATCCTGCCGAACGTAGGCTTGAACGAATGGGGCCATGCCTTCTGGTTCATGGAAGAACTGTTTAGCGCACCGCTGCATTGGGGCTTTGTGATACTGGGCTGGTCGGGGCTGTTTGCCGGGGGCATTGCGGCACAGATCATCACCCGCTACTCCAACCTGACCGACGTCGTCTGGAACGGACAGAGCAAAGTCATCCTCAACAACCGGATCGTACCGTAACGGCTGATCCTGAGAGACCATGAGCAGGACAGACGAAATATTAAAGGCGGCCAAGATGCCGCCGGAAGCGGTAAAGATGTCGAGGATGATAGACGCAGTCTATTTCCCGATTCTGTGCATACTGCTGGTAGGGACCTACCACATGCACTTCATGTTACTGGCGGGCGACTGGGACTTCTGGCTTGACTGGAAAGACCGCCAATGGTGGCCGGTGGTTACCCCGATCGTGGGCATCACCTACTGTGCCACCATCATGTACTACCTGTGGGTGAACTACCGCCTGCCCTTTGGCGCGACACTCTGTATCGTGTGCCTGCTGACGGGCGAATGGCTGACCCGCTTCTGGGGCTTCTACTGGTGGTCGCACTACCCGATCAACTTCGTATTGCCCTCCACCATGATACCGGGTGCCCTCATCATGGACACCGTCCTGCTGCTGACGCGCAACTGGATGATCACGGCACTGGTAGGCGGCGGCGCATTCGGCCTCCTGTTCTACCCGGGCAACTGGCCGATATTTGGGCCGACCCACCTGCCGCTGGTAGCCGAAGGCGTATTACTGTCCCTGGCTGACTACACCGGCTTCCTGTATGTACGCACCGGCACCCCGGAATACGTACGGCTGATCGAACAAGGCTCACTGCGCACCTTCGGTGGCCACACCACCGTGATTGCGGCCTTCTTCTCCGCCTTCGTCTCCATGCTCATGTTCTGCGTCTGGTGGTACTTTGGCAAACTCTACTGCACCGCGTTCTACTACGTCAAAGGTCCACGCGGCCGGGTTACCATGAAGAACGACGTCACCGCCTATGGCGAAGAAGGGTTTCCGGAGGGGATCAAATAATGAACGCAAAAAACCTGTTCAAACTGGGGGTCGTTGGCCTCTACGGCATGGCCACCCTGGCGCTGAGCACACTGGACATCTCGCCGGCTGCAGCCCACGGTGAACGCTCGCAAGAACCGTTCCTGCGCATGCGTACCATCCAATGGTACGACATGAAATGGGGTCCTGACACCACCAAGGTCAACGACTTTGCCACCATGACCGGCAAATTCCACCTGGCCGAAGACTGGCCGCGGGCGGTAGGCAAACCGGGACGGGCCTTCTTCAACGTTGGCAGCCCAAGCCCCGTGTTCGTGCGGCTCTCCACCAAGCTGAACGGCGAACCGACCTACATCTCGGGCCCGCTCGAGATTGGGCGCGACTACGCCTTCGAAGTCAAACTGAAAGCCCGCATACCGGGACGCCACCACATGCACGCCATGGTCAACATCAAGGACGCAGGCCCGATTGCCGGCCCTGCGGCCTGGATGAACATCACCGGCAGCTGGGATGACTTCACCAACCCGGTAAAACTGCTGACAGGCGAGACCATCGACACCGAGACCTTCAACTTCAGCAACGGCATCTTCTGGCATTTACTGTGGCTGGGACTGGGCTGCTTCTGGATCGGCTACTACGTTGCGCGGCCCATGTTTCTGCCGCGCAGCCGGGTACTGCTGGCCTACGGAGACGAGTTGCTGCTCGACCCGATGGACAAGAAAGTGGCCTGGATCGTCCTGATCGCCACCTTTGGCATCGTCTGGGGCGGCTACCGCTACACGGAAACCAAGCACCCGTACACGGTGCCGATCCAGGCGGGCGAATCGAAGGTACAACCGATGCCGGTGAAACCCAACCCCATCGCCATCAAAGTGACGCACGCCAACTATGACGTACCGGGACGTGCCCTGCGCGTGACCATGAGCATCACCAACAGCGGCGACACCGCCTACCGCATAGGCGAATTCACCACTGCGGGCGTGCGCTTCATCAACAAAGTAGGCCTCAAGCACCTGGACCGCAACTATCCGAAGGAACTGGTGGCCACGGGTCTGTCGATGGACAACGACGCGCCGATCCAGCCTGGCGAGACGCGCGAAGTCAAGATGGAAGCCAAGGACGCACTGTGGGAAGTGCAGCGTCTGATGGCCTTGCTGGGCGATCCGGAAAGCCGTTTTGGCGGATTGCTGATGACATGGAGCGACTCAGGTGACCGCAACATCAACAGCATAGCCGGGGCAGTGATACCGGTCTTCACCAAGCTCTAAGCAACCCAGGCATGACACCGGTCCGCCCCCGTCGCCAGACGGAAAGGTGGATCGGTGTTTTTTAATGTGCCGCAACAACCCATCCCCTCGCATCGAAGGGACGCAGATGGACCTGAATTTGCTCGCTGACCGTTTGTTTTTTATATTAGCACCATGATTCGCAAAGACTTATTGCATCACTTGAGCTTCAGCTTGATAGTAAGTTCGCTCGCTACCGGATTAGGTTGAACAGTGAACCCTCGTAATATCCAGACGGGAGGACCCGTTCGTGGTTAGGCAAATGAGACAGGCGTGCGCCGCGGTTCTCATCCTGGCTGCGGCGCTTCACGCCGGCGCGGTGGCGGCGCATGGTAAAGTCTCGATGGAAGAAGACAGCTGCGTGCGCCGGATTGGTGACAGCATGGTGCATCTGAGCGCCTACCAGCCCCAATTTGAACCCAGCGCGCAATACTGCACAGAAATTCCCAAGGGCGGGGACACCTACCTGGTAGTGGACCTGGTGGACCTGGCGCTGCGCGACATGCCGATCGGCCTGCGGGTAATAAAAGGCACCAACGAAACCGAAGATGAAACCGTGACCTACCTGCGCCCGAGCTACCACCCGGATGGCGTGATCAAGGGCGAGGCCAGCCTGGATCAGGGGCTGTACACGGTCATCATTACCGCCGAAGGACAGCCTCCGCTGCGCTACCAGTATCCCCTGCGGGTGCAGATGATCAACTATGCACACATATTCCGCACCGCGGTGGGACCCCTGATAGCCCTGCTGGTACTGACCCTGTTTGGCTACAAGCTCATGAAATCCAAGCGCATGCAGCGCTGGCGAGCCTCCCGCCGCTCCTAGGCGCAAGGTGCGGACTCACGGCAAGAATGCACGATTCAACATTCCTTTATAGGTGATCTTGATAATGTCCTTACACACACTGAAACCTGCCTTGATAGGTTTAATGCTCACGATCGGCCTGCCCTTTTCCGCGCAGGTACAGGCGCACGGCGGCCTCTCCCTCGCGGACGACATCTGCAAACTCACGATCGGCCCGTACACCATGCACTTTACCGGCTACCAGCCGGAAGCCACGCAGGAGAAGGAATTCTGCGAAGACATTCCGGCCACGGGCCGCACCGTGGTCGCGCTCGATTACATCGAAGAAGCGCTGCGCCCCCTGCCCACGGAAGTGCGCATCATCCGCGACACCGGCGCGCAGGCGGGCGCCGAAGGCAACCTGGACGAAATCACCATCCTGCACATACCGGCCAAGGTTTACCCCAATGGCTCCATCAACTTTGAATACGACTTCATGCAGCCCGGCAAATTCGTCGGTCTCGTGACCGTGGGCGAAAAATCGGAATATGTCTCGCGCTTCCCCTTCTCGGTAGGCGAGCCCAAGGGCACCTCGCCCTACCTGATCGTCGCCATCGCGGCCATCATCGGCGCGGCGGCGGTCTTCCTCCTGCGCGGGCGGCGCAAATCCGCCCCCGCCTGAGCCCGCGGCCAGGCCGGAGGGCTGCCGGTCAAGCCGAACCATACGCAAGCAATACAGTCAAATAGACACCCCGCCCCGCTTTGGGGCGGCGGACTGAACGAGGAGTCAGAATGGAATCATGGATGGCCTCCGCCCTCAAGCGGATCATGGCGGGCAGCATGCTGATCATGGCGATGGCGAGCCTGCACAGCGCGCCCGCCCTGGCGCATGCGATGCTGGTCAAGGCGGAACCGCCGCGCCGCGCGGTGCTCACCGTCACACCGGGGCAGGTACGGCTCTGGTTCAATGAAGAAATCGAAAAGGATTACGCGGCGCTGACCGTACTCAACGCCGGCAAGACCCCTGTCACCGACGCCAAGCCCACGATTGCGCCTGACGACCCCAGAGCCATCGTTCTGCCCCTGCCGGAACTGGCCGCTGGCAAGTACACGGTAAAGTTCCGGGTATTATCGGTGGACGGCCACGTGGTTGACTCGTCCTATGACTTTACCGTAAAGAGCAAAGCGCAAGAGAAATGATCGAGGTCATCGCGACGCTCCTGCGCTGGTTACAGCTTGCGTCCAACATGATCCTGGTCGGCAGTTGCGTCTTTCTGGCCATTGCCGGATCGTTCCACTCCCCCTGGGTTACCCGACTGCAGCGCGCCCTGCCGTGGCTGGGCCTGCTGCTGCTGGTGGGCCTGCTGGGCATCCTCATCACCACCACGGCGCAGGCCACCGGCGTGGCCGAAAACGCCTGGCGGCCGCAGGCCTGGCTCGCCCTCATGCAAAATACCCGCATGGGACACATCTGGGCGGGGCGCGCGCTCCTGGCCCTCCTGGTCGCCGGCATCGCCCTCTACATCCGCTATGCCCCCGCGGCGCGCTGGCGCTACCTCCTGTGCGCGACGGTCGCCTCCCTCACACTGGTGGTGGGCTCGCTCGCGAGCCATTCCGCAGCCGAAGAACTCTCGGTGGCCTCGATCCTGCCCTACGCCCTGCACATCATCCTGGCCAGCGTCTGGTTCGGCGCACTGCCGGCTTTCCTCGTCGTCTGCTTCGCCTGCACCACTCCCGTGCATGCGGCCCCCCACCCCGGCATCCAGACCGGTGCCATCACCCGCATCCACGAACTGTTCCAGGCGCGCGAAGAAGCGGTGCAGGCCGGCGCCCAGGCGCTCAAGCGCTTCTCGGTCATGGCCCTGCCGGTCATGCTGGCCGTCATCGCCACCGGCATCATCATCACCGACCGCATGGTCGACACCACCTACGCCGCCATGGTATCCACCCAGTACGGCTGGCTGCTCAATGCCAAGATCGGCCTGCTGGCCGTAGTCCTGGTCATCGCCGCGCGTGCGCGCGCCACCTGGCTGCCGCTGCTCTCCCAGATCTCGCCGCAGAACGCGGACAAGGCCCTGGCGGCGGGACAGCGGCTGCGCAAGTGGGTCAGCGTCGAATTCATCCTCGGACTGGGGATCGTACTCCTGGCCACCATCGTGGCCAACACCGTCCCGGCCAAGCACGCCATCATCCAGACCTGGCCCTACTCATTCCGCTTCTCCCTGGCCGCCACCTGGGGAGAAGAGAGCGTCATGCTGCGCGCCTGGACAGGAATCGCCCTCTTGGTCCTGGCCGCCGGCGCGATCGCCTACGGGCGCGCCCGGCACTGGGACAGGAAGCGGCGCATCGGCATCCCGGCGCTGGTCGCGGTGCTTGCCTTGGCGGTGGGCCTGCCGCCGCTGGCCATCGATGCCTACCCGGAAACCTATCGCAAGACCCCGGTGCCGTTCGACACCATCTCCATTGCCAACGGCTCCACCCTGTTCGCCGAGAACTGCGTGGCCTGCCATGGCCTCCAGGGCAAGGGCAACGGCGTGCTGGCCAAGACCTTTGCCAAGCCCCCGGTGGACATGCTGACCGAACCGCACACCGCCAAGCATACCGCGGGCGACTTCTTCCACTGGCTGACCTTCGGCATTCCCGATACCGGCATGCCGGTATTTGCCGACAAACTCTCGGAAGAAGAGCGCTGGGACGTGGTCAACTTCCTGCACGCCATGTCGCGCGGCTACCAGGCACGCCTGATGAGCCCGCGCGTCGTGCCCGACCAGCCCCAGCCGTCCCTGGGCCCGCCCAACTTCTCCTATACCGCGCACGACGGCTCAAGCGGCACCCTCAAAGACTTCCGCAACCAGAAGAACGTGCTGCTGGTCCTGTTCTCCTGGCCGGCCTCGCGCGAGCGGCTGGAGCAGCTGAGCACGCTCCATGCCCAGCTTGGGGCTGCCAGCACGGTGCTGCTGGCGGTGCCGGAGGATGACCCGGATTCGCAGGAAATCGCGCAAATCATCGCCCAGGTTCCCTTCCCGGTGATCACCCAGGGGGCCCCCGAGATCGTGCGCAGCTACACCCTGTTCCGGCGCACGCTCAACAAGCCCGACCTGCTGGGCGAGGGCACCCTGCCCAGGCACATGGAATTCCTGGTCGACCGCTTCGGCTACCTGCGCGCGCGCTGGATCCCCGAAGCCGATGGCCCGGGATGGGACAATACCGGCATGCTCATGCAGCAGCTCGCCCAGCTCAACCGCGAAAAGGAAATCCTCCCTCCACCCGGCGATCATGTGCATTGAGGCTCACCAAAGAATATAAACGGCAATATTTTGCTTCCGTAAATCAAGTGTTCCTGTTTCACAAATTGGTCAACAGTCAGTCAAGGAGAGTTAAAAAATGAACAAATCGATGGCCGCCGTTTTCATTAGCGCTACGTTGGCCGTTTCATCACTTGCCGGAGCGCATACCGAAGCATATTTCGATTCCATCACTGCGCCGCATGGCGGCCAGATGCGCATGGCGGGACCCTATCACCTGGAGCTTGTCACCCAGCAAAACGAAATCATGCTCTATGTCACGGATCATGCCGATAGAAAGATCAGCACCAACGGCGGCGTAGGCAAGGCAGCTTTTCAAGTTGGAAAGGCGAAGCCTAAAATCTCGATCAAGCTGGAGCCAGGAGAGGACAATACACTCAAGGGCGCGGGAGACTTCTCCGTTACTCCGGAAACAGTAATCATCGTATTCATCAAGCTGCCGGACCAGGAGGCGCAGTCCGCCCGCTTTACGCCGCTCAAGCCAAAGCCGAAGGCGCAATCGAAGAAACCCGCGAAAAAAACCGAAACCGGCGGAGAATCAGCGGGTGAGCACGGTGGGCACCACCATCACGATCATTGAAAGGGACATCGTAGCCCGGAAGGGATAAAAGCCGGCAGGTACTAGGCATAACATCGAAACCGATATCCATTATCCTTCCGGAATTGCTTCGCCTTGCAGCGCGGCTCGACGTCCCCGCTGTACGTCTACACCCATGAGTATCATCAGCCCAATAACAAAATAGATGCCGGTGATCAGCATGGCAAGACGATGATCGCCTCGTGAAATCCAACTTACCAGACCGTATGTCACGGGGCCCAATATCGACGACAGCTTTACCGCGAGTCCCCATAACCCGAAAAATTCCGCGCGGCGTGGGCGAGGGCTGAAGTATCCCACCAGCGCCCTTCCCGCTGACTGAGAGGCGCCAAGGCATATGCCTGCGATGTTGGCAGCCAGCCAGAACATGGCGCTGCTATCCGCCATCCATGCTACCAGCACCATGATGATCCAGCCGACGAGAGTTAGTGCAATGGTGGGAATATGGCCCATCCGGTCCTGCAGGTTACCAAACGCAAATGCCCCTGCGGCGGCGGTGATATTGACAACCAGAACCAGAAGCATGGTGTCGCTCGTGCTAAAGCCCATTACCTGCTGAGCGTATATCGCCGCCAGCGTAATGACCGCCTGGATTCCTGCCTGGTAAAATACGAGGCAGGCGAGAAATCTTCCCAAGTCACGATAATCCTGCATATGGCTGAATGTTTCGCCCAGCCGGGAAAATGCTTCACGTACGACACTGCGACCGGCAAGATGTGCCTGAGGCAGCGCCCTCTCCTTCAGATAAAGAAAGGTGGGGACGCTGGAGACCACAAACAACCCAGCGGTGATCAGCATGGTTATCGGTACAAACTGTGCAGCTTGCATTCCCTCCCCCTGTGCCCAGGTCACATACGCAAGCGAACAACCCAAGCTTACCAGCCCACCGACATAGCCGAGACTCCATCCCCAGCCGGACACCTTCCCCAGCGCTTCGCCCTGCGCGAGCTCGGGCAGAAATGCGGCAATCAAATTCTCGCCGCAGCCGAAGAAAAAATTGGTAAGAATGATCAGCACCACCGCCAGCCATAAATCCCCCGGTCCGACCAGCGAAAGCATTGCGGTGAAGATGACACAGCCTATGGTCGTAAGAAGAAGCAGGCGTTTTTTTGCGGCATACGCGTCAGCATAGGCGCCCAACGCCGGCCCCGTTAGCATGATCAGCGCATACGAAACCGCCAGCGCCGCCGTCCAGGCAAATGTTCCCCATTCCTGGTTACCTGCTACGACCGCAACAAAATAAGCATTGAAAATCGCGGTGATGACCACCGTTGTATAGCCAGAGTTGGCAAAATCGAACATCGCCCACGACCAAACCTCACGTCGGCTGACGCCCGTCGTGAGGTGCGATGATGAATCACTTGGAGACATGATCCCCCTATCTCACCGGCACTATGACACAACAATACAATGAGAAAATTTCCTAGTACCTCAGTCCAATAGGCAAAGCCCACAAAATCCGTAAGATGAAACCATGGCGTAAACCTATCTCAGGCAAGAACGTTAGTATCGCAGGATAGCTTGATTCTTCCCTGGTTTTTTAACCGGTTGGCTGGTGCAGCAACCACTTAAAAGGAAGCCCCATCATGCATACAAATCTCGACCCGGTGGTTTCACATATACTCAGCTTTCTGACCCGTTGCATCGATATGATAGTGATGTGCTTCTGGCGGGAGCGGCGCCTGTCGGCGGCAGCAACGCAACGCAAGGAAAATCCCTTCGTGTAAGCTTTGCCGGATTATCGCTCGCCCACGCCGAAGTCAGAAGGCAACAATTCCACCCCGCATTCCTGTACCTGATTGAATAGGGTGAAGCCTCCATACCACAGCCATTAGCGCGGGCGGCCACAGGCATGTCGCGGCTTCATAGCCGTTTATCGCGGCGAAGCCTGCGATTGACCTGCCAATGGTAAAACCGGCTCAGCAAAGGCCGAACGAGAGGCAACCCGATAAGCCAGGCCAGCGGCTTCAATACCGACACCTTGCTCATGAGGATAATATAGGCATCCAGCTCTGAAAGAATTCCCCGGTGCTCATCTTTGACGTGCAGCTCGGTCAATGCCTTGCGAGGATCGATGCCGCATGCACGCAGCTCGTCGTCTCTGCCGGTAATGTCGACCCAGACCACATCATTATTCTTTCCGCCCGCGAGCCGCTCATAGTTGCGCCTGTCCTTGACACAACTCGGGCAGGCGCCATCGTAATAAACAGTAACCTTATTTCGCTCCATCCTTATACGGATAGCTTCTCAGATATATGGTGAACGCTTTAGAGATTTCGATCCTCAACTGCTTCAGCTAAGTGGAGGTTTCCGGTTCCTCGCCGCGATACATTTTCCCAGACCGGCTCCAACCATAAACGAAAAGAACTTATTGGTGCTGCTGTCATGTCTACACCAGTCTCAGCACTCCCCGTTAGGATAACAAAATCCGTTGTGGATAGGTTGCACGCTCCAGCAGCAGGGCAAGTTTTTACCCGCGACTCCGAACTAAAAGGTTTTGCGGTCCGCATTACTGCCTCTGGTGCCAAGTCGTTCATTTTGGAAAAACGTATCGACGGCAAAGTAAAGCGGCTTACTCTTGGTCGCTATCCTGAACTGACGGTCGAGCAAGCCCGAAAAGAAGCGCATAGGCTCTTGGGACATATCGCTACCGGGCGCAATCCTACTGCCGAGAAAAAGCAAAAAGCGCTGCAAGGCACAACCCTGCAACAAGCCTTCGATGATTTCTTGACCGCCAGAAAGACCCTTAAACCTCGCACGCTCTATGACTATAAGCGACTAATGAAAATCCCGTTTCCCGATTGGCAAAATAAAGCGCTGGTTGAAATCAACAAAGAAATGGTTGCCAAGCGTCACACCAAAGTGGGTACGGAACATGGCGAAGCTTACGCCAATCTATCCATGCGTTTTTGCGCGCATTATTCAATTTCTCTATTGCACAGTATGAAGACGGCAGCGGCGATGCCATTTTGCGGGAAAACCCAGTGGTGCGGCTTACGCAGACCCGCGCATGGTATCGGGTAGAACGCCGCCAGACCGTCATTAAGTCACACCAGGTCGCACCGTGGTATCAAGGGGTCATGCTGCTCAAGCATGACAAAACTTCTCAACAGTCGGGCTTGGTAGCCGATTATCTGCTCTTCCTGCTGTTTACCGGGCTACGCCGTCAAGAAGCTGCAACTCTAAAATGGTCCGATATCGATTTACACGGCCGGTCATTTACCGTCAGTGACACCAAGAATCGGGAACCGCTCACATTGCCGCTTACAGATTTTGTTTGCAGCTTATTGGAAAGCCGAAAAGCTGCCGCAGATTCTGAGTATGTTTTTGCCGGAAACGGAAAGGCCGGGTATTTGATCGAGCCTCGTCATCAGGTTCAGCAGGTGAGAGATGCGTCCGGCGTTTCCTTTACGCTGCATGATCTACGCCGTAGTTATATTACCACTGCCGAAAGTATCGACATCTCGGCTTATGCCTTGAAGCGTCTGGTGAATCATAAAATGAGCAATGACGTGACAGCGGGCTATATCGTTAATGATGTGGAACGGCTGCGAGAGCCGATGCAAAGAATAACCAATTATATACTTAGAATCATTAGTCCCGAATAGCTTTAACTAATCGTCGAGCGAATCCGGCAAACGATCGTAAGTTACTGCTTTCGACCCCGAACGGACGGCTGACCTTCTTCAGAACAGTCGATTAACATCCAGTCTCAGAGGCCGGAGCGTCGCTCCGTGTCCTAACGGCGATCATTGCCCCCACGGTTGCTATCGATAGCAAAAGAGTCATCGGTTGGGGAATCGGGTGACTTGCACGTATGCACGATTGGCGACCGGGAATAATATGTACTATATTGAATTTGCAACACTTAAAACCAAGCCAAGGTTCGTCAAACGATAAAAGGTTCGCCGCTATGAGCAAAGACAATAACGTAATCCGCATAGCACATATCAGCGACTTACATTTTGGTGCTACCAGTTCCGAGGAAGAAACAAGGATTTGGGATAGACTGGTAACTTACTTTACCGACAGTCTGCAGCCACATTTCGTTCTTGTAACTGGCGATATTGTAAATACCCCAAATAAAGATTTATACACCCGATCCAAGAGGCACTTGGACAGACTAGTTCTAGATGGAGGGTATCGCGTATGTCCAGGCAATCATGATCGCTTCACCTTAGGTAATAAACTTTTCGCCAGCACCGAGTATGTATTTAGCATAAAGGATGCGCCATTTTTTGACCAAACGTTTAGTGGCAAGGTATTAGTACCCCATTCTTCATATACCAAGACATTTAGGGAACCGGGCAACGAATGGCGCTGCAGGTTTCTCGGCTGCGATACCTCAGACAACGACAAAAAAAAATATTTTGCACAAGGAGCTGTAGATGGGGGAACCATCGATGCATTGCGCAAGAGTGCTCTCGATCAGGATGAAGAAGGAAAAAAGATCGACATCGTTTTTCTCTTACTTCATCACCATTTATTACCAATACCAGCTCTTGAGACAACAGTCACCAATCTGAGTTCGCTGGTGAATTTCACGGGTCTACTCAACTCCGGGAGATTACTAAACTCTTTGGCCGAATCTCACGTCAACATCGCATTGCACGGTCACGAACACCATAGCAGCGTGGCCCGTTTTGGAACCCTTAGCGGTTTACAAGGACAAGTAGTGGTCGTTGCCGCAGGTTCTGCGACAGGCACCGAAACAGGTATAGGATGGGACATCAAGAGAACTCGTTTCAACGTCATAGAATTACACCCGGACCGGACCGTAAAACTCAAGAAAATCACATACGACAGCACATCTGAGCGGCTCGTCGACCATGCCGAGGAGGTGCCGATTGCCTTGCTGAGCGCCGAAGATGTGCGGCGCGCGAGTTTTTTACGCCAATGTGCCAGAGAAAGGAGTACAAGCCTGGATACCCCGAGGAGCCGAATAAGCAAGTTTTTCGATTTTCGAGACAATCGCGATATCTTGATTACTGAGACTCGCACAGAATGTATCGTTGAAAACACGTATGTGACGCATACTTGCAATCGTTCCGGTTTCCTGACCGATGCGGCCATGGACATCGAATGGTACACGGGCGCCTCCACCGAACAGTCCAGCGAATTTAAACGGACTAACGACGGCAACAACAGTTACGAAGCCGTGTTCGCAAACCTCACTGGAGACGACCGTATTCATGGTGTTCGCCGTTTGAGTAAGCAATGGAAATGGAACTGCGGCGCGGTCTTTTCTGTTGAAGAGATTAAGTCAATCCCTGATTCAGGAGAGTTCAGGAAGGAAAATCGTGAATTTGTGGCCGCGTTTGTCGATATTGATTTGGAAGAACTCAACATTTTGGTGAAGCTTCCCGAACAATTCGCTCCTGATGTTGATGAAATTTGTGTTTTCACGCAACTAGATAACGATAAAGCACAGCCTCATGAATCACTAAGAAAGCATGTTAATAAATATGGAAACGGCATCTTTAATTTAAGAATACCGTACCCATACAAAAGATATAAATATATTTTATCATGGCCAGTTGTAACAAAATTACCCGTCGATAAAAGAGATTCTGCTATAGCAAAAAATATTCGCGATGCAAGCTCACAGATACTGACTGATATAATGCGAATATTGGGCGAATGGAAAATCCCAGAAACCAGTAATGTTGCGCTTTATTTGCCATTACAGAACAAAATAAAGATTAATGTACTAGAATGCGTGACGCCAAGAAACCTTTCACCGGAAACGCTTTCCCTCCAAGCCGTTGATTCTTTAGCCAGGGCAGCGTGGTGGGGAAGATTGCGTATTTGGGCGCCTGAAGACTCGGATTCCCAGATAACTTCTGTCCATGGCGAGACTCTAATCGCACTGGTTCCTATCGGATTTGGAAGAACCCTTGGCGGCTCCGCCGCTGCTTTGCTCAGAATTGGACTACAGACAGCAACTTCGGATATTGAGGAGCAGGCCCAGGCTTTGGAGTCTACCCTTGAACACGTGTCAGCACATGTATTAGAACGATGCTTCAACCGTAATAGAACGTAAAAGTGTTAGAATCTTTTTTCCACTTTTGGTGTCCAATTTAAATTAGATTATATTTTGTGAAGGTGCCATATGAAGATTTTTTACTCAAGAATGACCAAAGACGGCATAAGGATTGCTAATATTAGCACCGTTCCCGATAAGACTTCTGTATCAGAAGAGTTTTGCCGCGTGACTCCAGGGAGCGGAATCCCCTTGTCGACGCTTTCCCCTCGCCATCAGGTTAAACTGATGCGCGGCGAATCTATCGGTTCAGATCAATTGTGGGCTGACGTAGGTTTAAAAGCTTAAGATTTGTAGCGCGAATTAACGCATAGCTGGATGTCCCTTCGCGATTCGAACGGCCGTTTCCTTGTGAGTGGAATTTCGAGGTGGAGCAGTACGATTGCATGAAATGGATGGCCTCACGGTTCCCGAAGCGGCCATCGCTGCCGTAGGGAACGCTGAAGAGTTGGGTTTATGCCGCCCGCAAAGGTAACATGGGCGAAGTAGGTAAGGGGCAGAGGCCGTTGATCGAGTTGGAAATGGAACGGGCACGGGCTTGTCCCATTTGTGAACCCCATCAATAGGAAATTTTCTGCGGTGCAAGCTTGAAGTATAAACATCAATCCCATCTGTTGCACATTTCATACAGCTTTTTCTAAAAAATATTAATTTTTTTGCTCCGATGTGCCATAGCAATAACGTAAGGCACGAGTTTAATTATCAAATGCTGGCTCGGCACCTTAACTGCGTGACGCTAGCCCAAGCGCAGAATTGCAAACAACGCCAATTCAAACGCTTATCTGTTATCTTTCCACCGGCTCGTGGAAGTATTTAACGCCCCTCCAAGCTTTTAGGTTGTCAATCGTCTGCAATAGGACGTTCCATCTTATTTCCAATTCTTGCATTCTGCCTTCAACAATTAACAATCCATGGGGACAGAAACATGAAAGGAAATTTACTTACAACGAAAGAAGCTGCTCTATGCCTGGGCGCCGTCATCCTGATTGTTTAGCCATACCCATGCATGAAGAATATGTGCGCCTATATAACGCTCATGGGAAGAAAAAGCCGAAGCCTTTCTTCATGAGATTAGCAACCAGCTCACAAGTAAAACATTAAGTCTTGGTGCAACCGATGAGGAAATCAACGCCTTTGCCCGCAAGCTTGCAGATCAATTTTTTCGCCTGCAACGCTGGTTCGCGAATTCTGCCGTTGCAGGCCCGATTCTCTGCCATATCGCTTAGACGAAATATGACGTTACCCCACCAGGGATGAACAAAGCCAGCGGTAAGGTATCTCCATCTGTATGTAAGCGTGATGACATTACAGCCTTTCTCGGCGACAGTGCTTGTAGCAAGCCCCGGCTATTTCTATTTCCTGTAACCGTATCCGATACGGAAGAATCGGCATCTTTAGCGAGTTCATTGGAAGAGAAGCCTGTAACAGGTACAGGAAAAAGCGGTGGGCAAAGTTCCATAGCGGCATCCGTTACAGACAGACAGGCTCCTGTAACGGTAACAGGGAATCTAATCCTTCTTTTCCTGTAACCGTAATGGGAAAATCCGGTCCTGTAACTGATACTGGTGCAGGAGTTGCCGACATGGGAATTCTAACGCGTCTCGCGGATGAATACTGGTGGCGACAGGTATTGCGTACGGTTCATGTCCCGCACTTTGAACATAGCGCAATCCGCTTTGGATTGGTACATCGCCGCAAAGGCAAGTACGTCAGTGATGAGACTTTAAAGACGCCAGAAGCGAGACCAGTCAACGCGAGCTAGCGCTAAAATTCGGTCTAACTGAGCGGCAGATCCGCAACATCCTCGGAGCTAATGGAACGGACAAGATGCAAGCCGACTTGTTCTAGGATGGTGTAATTCTCTATTTTATTCAGCGCTGCTGCAATAGAGAAGTTATTATACCGACGCCAAAAATCAGAAAATTGTGCATAAATAAAATATGATGCCCATATAAAAATATCGGGATGGAGAAATTCCTCCATGTATTTATATCAACAACGGAGATATTTGAATGCGACTAACAAAGGCACGGATACAAAAATATCGCAGCATACGCGACACAGGATTCTTCGATGTTGAGTCCGATAAGACAATATTGGTGGGGCCAAACGAAGCTGGGAAGACTGCGGTGCTTCGGGCACTTCAGCAGTTGAATCCGCCCGATGACGTGCGAGCGTTCGACATCTTACGTGATTACCCGCGCTCCGAGTACAACGATATAACCCTGGGGAAAGTGGATCCGGCGAAAGTAACTATTGTGGAAGGACATTTTACTCTTGAGCCAGAAGATCAGGCCTTACTTGCAGATGATTTTAAGGGCTGTACTTATATTCGTGGAAGAACTCTTGATAACCGGCGATGGCACCGGCTCATCGGAGCGCCCGAAATTCATAAATATGGGGATATCGATAAAGATCTAGCACGACTTTGCGCCCACGTCGATTCTAGCGTGTCATCGGTAGAGGGCATCGATTTGCCGCAGACAAAGCCCAGTTCGACTCTAGAGGTGATAACGAATAATTGGACTAGCACGACACTGATTAGCGGTGAACTCGCAAAGAAACTGAAGCAATGGCTCTCAAGTATTTTTCAGTATATAGAGGAAGGCAACTCAAAAGAGGAGGCGCGTCATCAGCGACTTCTCGATGCATGTATCGTATCTGAAGCAAGACAGAATACTATTGCGATTCTAGACGATCGTGTGCCCGTCTTCGTTTTGTTCAGTAATTATTTCCGTGTGCGCCCTGTCATCCATTTGGAGCATCTCGCATCTCGTCTTGAAACGGGAGTTATGGATGACGAACAATACGACTATGGCAATCAGTGTTTGTTAAAGCTTTTAGGATTCACTGCTCGTGAATTGTCGAATCTTGGAAAGGCGCCCGAACCCCCCGCCCACGATCCGGCGGCTCTGCTAGCTTACCGAGATCAGCTTGATAAACGGTCATATCAGCTGAATGGGGCTGAAGTTCGCCTTACGAATGACATACGAGCTGTTTGGCTACCAGACACAAGTCGTGGGGAGGCAGACCGCCTACGTGTGGTTGCCGACGGTCAATATCTAAAAGTTGTCGTCGAAGACTCCTTGGGAGTAAATATCGAATTAGACCAGCGATCTGAGGGCTTCCAGTGGCTTGTCTCGTTCTTTGTAGTCTTTTTTGCGGAAGCCGTTGACAAACATGAGAATGCGGTCCTTCTACTCGACGAACCGGGATTGAGCCTGCACGGACTCAAGCAGCGAGATTTTAGAAAGACTCTTTCGCGATTAGCGGAGAAGAACCAAACCCTTTACAGTACTCACTCACCGTTTTTGGTGGGACCAGATGAACTGGATTTTGTGCGCGTGGTTGAGATGCCGGATCGAACAGCTGGAACAAAAATTCATTCGGAGGTAACTTCGGACGATCCTGCAGCACTTTTACCCCTTCAAGAATCGCTGGGGTACGACCTTGCTCAGAGTCTTTTCACCCAACAGCGCAATTTAATTTTAGAAGGGTTAACCGACTATTGGTATCTTGATGCAGTTTCTCAACTTCTTCGCGAAGCAAATGACGGAGGTCTAAACGATAAAATCGCGCTTGTACCTGCGCAAAGTGCGGGAAAAGTCGTCTACTTTGCGACGATTCTCCATGCTCATAAACTGAAAGTGGCTGCGCTTCTTGACTCAGACAGCGCGGGAGATCAAGCCGCACAGCAACAGATCTTAGTTCATCGACTCGGCAATAAAGCAATCCTTCGGACCAAAGATGTGTACGTCGGTAGCGTTGCTAAACCGGAGATTGAGGAATTACTTAGAGATACCTTAGTTATGGTGGCGAAGGAACTCGCATGGGATGTTTCGAGCGTTGCGGCACAGGACATCTCAAGATCAATTGTAGAAATATTCGCCCAGGAAATTGACAACTTCTCGAAATACAAACTCGCAAAGGCATTTGTTCGATGGAGCCGTGACCATACGGCAGCTGATTTGACTCCAACGGAGACAGTTCAGTGGCGAAATCTAATTAATACTGTAAACAAGGTCCTTAAATGAAACAGGTATCTGGAATTATTTTAGGACCGTCGTTGAGAACGACTCATGAGCGACAGCGTTGAAAATCTCGTAAAGCTATTCACTCCGGCTGGGCCGCCTTCTATCAATACACCGACTATACGGCGACCCTGTTTGGCAGGCTGGACCGTACCGTCTTCTGGAAACTCAAAGGGCGCGCGCGTTTACATCAGGCGAGAATAATGCCGTTAAACAGTCAATTAGTACGGCTATCGTCTACACCTCGTCTACATTCCTAGACTCTATCTCCTTGGAATGGTCGTAAGATGCTGATAAACATGGTGCTGTTGAGAGGAGTCGAACCTCCGACCTACTGATTACGAATCAGTTGCTCTACCAACTGAGCTACAACAGCTTCGAAGAAAAAATTGAATTACGATTATAGAGGTTTGGGAAACAGCGGGCAAATTGGTTGATGTCTGAAATCCAGCGCGTGAATGGAATGTGGACGTCACGAGATGTGGCAAGTTCGTGCCGTCAAGCGAGGGACACATCGCACCTGCGCTCCTTCGAAAGTAGTCTTCAGTCTCTCATGATTGACCGGATTTATCACCTCATTTTATCGAGAAGACGGGGAAGGAAGCGCCGGGCGGCGCGCAGCAAAGCCTTAATTCCATTGTGGTCGGTCATTTCACCATATCTCTCATCCGCATGCTCAAGTATGGATATTTTCCTCTATTTTCGCCGATTGTCACCTAACATCTGGACATTCTTGGCGGGTTGCGGCACACTTATCGGATGAAAACCAAAGCAAATGGGTCTAAAAGTATTTTAGTCCTTCATGGCCCTAACCTCAATCTTTTAGGCAGACGTGAGCCTGAAGTCTACGGATCCATGACGTTAGAAGAAATTAACGAGAATTTGCTGAATTTGGCAAAGAAGTCTGGCATAGAGTTAGTTGCTTTCCAAAGTAATATGGAGGGTGAATTAATTGATCGTATTCAGCAGGCCATGGATGACGATGTCGATTTTATTATTATTAACCCGGCGGCTTATACGCATACCAGTATTGCCTTGCGTGACGCACTTGCCGCCACAGGATTGCCATTCATCGAAGTTCATCTCTCGAATATTTTTTCCCGGGAGTCTTTTCGCAAGGAGTCGTATTTTTCCGATCTGGCGCTTGGCGTTATCAGCGGTTTGGGCGCCAAAGGTTATGAGCTGGCCTTGAAATATGCTCTGACAGCTCGTTAGCGCGCATTCCTCAAATCGGAAAATCCTCAATATTTTTGACGGTGCCTGTTCACTGAGTGGAATTGGCAGAAGATAGAAGCCATTTCCGCCGATTTACCGGCCGATGGAATGCTGCAAGCAGAAAATGCTACAGGGCTGATGGCAGGTTTGGATAATTAGAAATGCCCAAAATGGGCGTTGTTCCAGGAGGTCTTTATGGATCTACGAAAACTTAAAAAACTGATTGAGCTGGTGGAAGAATCGGGTATTGGCGAACTGGAAATTACAGAAGGTGAGGAAAAAGTTCGCATCAGCAAGTCCGTATCCTCCACGCAGGCTTATGTAACTGCGCCACCCGTCATGCAGGCAGTCACGCCCGCCGCCACCGAACCCGTGCCGGCCGCTGCGGCACCTGCCGAGTTATTGACGCAAGGCCACGTGGTGAAGTCACCCATGGTGGGAACATTTTATCGCACCTCTACCCCTGGTGCGAACCCATTCGTGGAGATAGGACAGGCAGTGAAGGCTGGCGATACCTTATGCATCATTGAAGCAATGAAGCTGCTCAACGAGATTGAATCGGACAAGGATGGAATTATCAAGGCGGTTCTCGTCGAAAACGGGCAGCCGGTCGAGTACGGCGAGCCGCTATTTGTGATCGAATGATTGTAAGCGCTATCTCCCATCTTTCTTTACAGGGGCCACAGAATAGAAAAGATGGCCAGAACCCTCGTAGTTCAATAGAGATATTCCATGTTTGAAAAAATTCTAATAGCCAATCGTGGTGAAATCGCCCTGCGGATCCAGCGGGCCTGCCGTGAGATGGGAATTAAAACGGTGGCGGTGCATTCCGAGGCGGATGCCAATGCAAAATATGTGAAGCTCGCCGATGAGTCCGTGTGCATCGGACCGGCGCCATCGGCTCAGAGCTACCTTAATATTCCCGCCATCATCAGTGCAGCCGAAGTGACCGATGCGGAAGCGATTCATCCCGGTTATGGTTTTCTCTCCGAAAACGCCGACTTCGCCGAGCGCGTGGAAAGCAGCGGTTTTGTCTTCATCGGGCCGCGTCCCGAAACGATCCGTATGATGGGCGACAAGGTCAGTGCCAAGAATGCAATGAAAAAAGCAGGAGTTCCCTGTGTTCCAGGGTCCAACGGTGCATTACCGGAATCCCTCGATGAGGTCCGGGGGGTTATCCGTGCTGTTGGCTATCCTGTCATTATCAAGGCATCAGCCGGTGGTGGCGGGCGCGGGATGCGCGTGGTTCACACCGAGGCCGCGTTGTCGAATGCGGTCATAATCACCCGCAACGAGGCACAGGCAGCATTCGGCAATCCGACGGTCTATGCCGAAAAATTTCTGGAAAATCCACGTCATATCGAATTCCAGGTACTGGTTGACGAACACCGCAATGCAATCCATTTGGGTGAACGTGAGTGTTCAATGCAGCGCCGCCATCAGAAAATTCTGGAGGAAGCACCTGCTCTGGGCATTTCCCCCCGGCTGCGCGACAGGATAGGGGGCCGCTGCGCCGATGCGTGCCGCCGTATCGGTTATCGTGGTGTGGGAACGTTCGAGTTCCTGTTTGAAAAAAACGAGTTTTATTTCATCGAAATGAACACCCGTTTACAAGTGGAACATCCCGTTACGGAGGCAATTACCGGGATAGATCTGGTAAAAGCACAAATTCGTGTTGCCGCGGGCGAGAAATTGAGCATTCGCCAACGAGACGTTTCATGGAAGGGTCATGCCATCGAATGCCGCATCAATGCCGAGGACCCTTACAAGCTCACGCCTTCCGCCGGCCGTATCACGCAGTATCATGCTCCCGGCGGCCCGGGCATTCGTGTCGACTCTCACATTTATCATAACTACATGGTGCCGCCCTATTATGATTCCATGATCGCCAAGGTTATTGCTTATGGGGATAACCGCGACCAGGCAATCGCCCGAATGCGCATTGCGCTGTCGGAAATGGTGGTGGAAGGCATCAGCACCAATATCCCGTTGCATCTCGATCTGTTGTCGGACGCCGCGTTTCTGACGGGTGGCACTAGCATCCACTATCTTGAGCAGAAGCTTGCCAACTACAATAAGCCGGGCTAAAAGCGGTGAGCCGCGTGGCGGCGAGTTTTTCTGAGTAGCGCGATATATGTCCTGGATTTCTCTCACCCTGGAAACCGATGATTTGCATGCCGAAATTCTGAGCGATGCAATGCTTGAACTCGGTGCGTTATCAACGGACATCCACGATGCGGCTGCAGGGACTGAACGAGAGCAGCCATTATTTGACGAGCCCGGTGAGTTAGCCGGGGAAATCTGGTCCATGTCAGAACTTACCGCCTTATTCGAAGCGGATGCCGATATAGCGTCCATTGTGCAGGCTGCGGCGCAAGCGGCTCAGCTTCCCACCCCGCCTGCCTACCACCTGGCGCTTGTGGAAGAGCAGGATTGGGTACGGATAACGCAATCGCAATTCGATCCGATACAGATATCGTCACGCTTGTGGATCGTCCCCACCTGGCATCGGGCGCCCGATCCCGCCGCCATCAACCTGGCACTCGATCCCGGATTGGCCTTCGGCACAGGCAGTCATCCTACCACCCAGCTTTGCCTTGCCTGGCTTGACGAAAATCTGCAAGGAGGCGAAGATCTTCTTGATTACGGTTGTGGTTCCGGCATACTTGCTATTGCCGCGTCGAAGCTCGGCGCCCGCTACGTGGTGGGCGTGGACATAGATGCGCAGGCGGTTGCAGCCAGTCGCGAAAATGCATTGCTTAATCAATGTGACGAAACAGCAATTGAGTTTCATGCGGCGCATTTGGCGACTTGGGAAGATTCCGCACGTGAAGCCTGGGCGGATGTGGTTCTCGCCAATATTCTTGCCAATCCTTTGATCATGCTGGCCCCGATACTGACGCGCGCTGTCCGGCCGGGAGGCCATATAGTCCTTTCAGGCATACTCGTGGAGCAGGCGGAGGAAGTAAGGCATGCCTATCGAGAATGGTGCAATATGCATGTCGCCGACGTGCGGGAGGGCTGGGTATTGCTGACAGGGATCAGAACGTGAATTTGAATTTCTTGTAAAATAAGGGCCATGGCGCTTATTACCCGCTGCCCTAACTGTGCCACGGCTTTCCGTGTAACGCCACTGCAGTTGCAGGCGCACGGCGGGGATGTGCGTTGCGGACGCTGCGCGCATATATTCCATGGGTTTGCCACGCTGGCCACCATGAAGGGGCCGGAATCCGTTGATTTATCCCGGAAGACGGTTTCGGACCAAGCGGGAAGCCCGGAGATTCCTTCCGTAAGCAATTCGCCCCGAACGGCTTTAACTGATCGACAAGTCTCCTCCCAGGCGCCCGGTAATGAAACAGCGCAGACCGGAACCGTACCGGAGCGCCCCGCTCGGGTGCCAGCGCCGGAAGCGCCGGGTATAAAAGAACCGGCCTTGCAAGAACCGTACCCCGCCAGCATGCCGGAGAGCGAATCAGCGGAAAATTACTCCCAGAACGATTACGCAGATGACCATGCCCCCGATGTGGCACCGTCGCACAAGACTTCTCCCGCATGGGGTATGGGAAGTCTGTTTTTGCTTGTCGTGCTGGTCGCGCAGGCCATTTATTTTTATCGTGCCGAGCTTTCTGTCATCGCGCCCGCTACCCGACCCTATCTGGAACAATACTGCGAATTATTGGGATGTACAGTTCCGCTGCCACAGAATGCAGTGCTGAACGGTTCATCCAAAATGCCGGCCGCGATACGACATTTCAATGTCATTACACTTGATGCCGCTGTACGTAACGGCGCTTTTTATCTCCCAGGCATCTCCGTCGTTTGAATTTACGATTGCCGACCATACCCCGGGAATCGCACGCTCCAACCTGCCCAGTTGCCGGATGTAAGTTGAATGCAGCCGGTACCCATCTCATTTTATCTGGCGCAGGCTCATACGACCGGAATCAAAATCAAACGGCTCACATCATAACGGGATTGCACCGCATCAAATTATGGGCTGTGTTCGCAGTCCATTTGAATTAAAATTGAAACCCTGTCAAATCCGGCAACTGCCTTCAAGCAAAAATGAGCTCCGAGACGTTGATTGAAATCAAAGGCTTGAACTTCTCCTATGGAGAACGTTCCATCCTGAAGGGGATCGACATGACCATGTTGCGTGGCAAAGTCATCGCCATCATGGGCGGCAGCGGGAGCGGCAAGACTACGCTGTTGCGTCTGATCGGTGGTGCAGTGCGTCCATCCTCGGGCTACGTCAAGGTTGCGGGCAAGGTGGTGCATGAGCTAAAAAGGGATGAACTTTTCCAGATGCGCCGGAAAATGAGCATGTTATTCCAATTCGGCGCGCTGTTTACCGATCTGTCGGTATTCGACAATGTGGCTTTCCAGATGCGTGAACATACCGATTTGTCCGAATCCATGATTCGTGATCTGGTGCTGATGAAACTACAGGCTGTCGGTTTGCGTGGCGCGCATGATTTGATGCCTGCGCAACTTTCGGGAGGAATGGCGCGGCGGGTGGCATTGGCTCGCTCGATTGCACTTGACCCATTGCTTATCATGTATGACGAACCGTTTACCGGGCTCGATCCAATTTCACTGACCGTAATCGGCAATTTGGTCCGTCGCCTGACCGACGCACTCGGCATGACCTCCATTGTAGTCACGCACGATGTACAGGAGTCGTTAAAAATCGTGGATTATGTCTATTTCATAGCAGGAGGAGTCATCGTAGCACACGGTACACCCGCCGAAGTGCGCGGATCGGTAATGCCCTTTGTCCACCAGTTCGTGCATGGCGAAGAAGATGGGCCCGTTTCATTCCACTACCCGGCAGAGACTTACGCAAGCGATCTGAAACTGGAGGGTGGGTTTGCCTAAGCGCATCGTCATCGGCATCAGGGGTGTCGGTCACCGCGTGATAGACAGTGTTTGGCGGCTGGGCTATGCCAGCCGCTTTTTCCTGTTGACGCTGCTGAAGTCGGGTATCAGCTTTCGACGCTTCGGCCTGATTATCCGTGAGCTATATTTTACGGGTGTACTGTCACTGATCATTATTATTGTGTCAGGCCTTTTTGTCGGCATGGTGCTGGGTTTGCAGGGCTATGAGACGTTGCAGAGATTCGGCGCCGAATCGGCTGTAGGTACGATGGTTGCACTGTCGCTCGTCCGGGAGCTGGGTCCCGTGGTGGCGGCGCTATTGTTTGCCAGCCGTGCCGGCTCCGCCATTACCGCCGAAATCGGCTTGATGAAGGCTACCGATCAATTGGCGGCAATGGAAATGATGGCAGTGGACCCCATTGCGCGGGTGGTTGCTCCCCGGTTCTGGGCGGGTGTGATATCCATGCCGTTTCTGGCGGCGATGTTTTCGGTGGTTGGCGTGTTTGGCGGTTATTTGGTGGCGGTGGTACTTATCGGTGTGGACGAGGGTTCATTCTGGTCTCAGATGCAAAACGCGGTGGATTTCCGGTACGACATCGTCAACGGCGTCATCAAGACTTGTGTATTTGGTGTGGCAGTAACAGCAATCGCAGTGTTCGAGGGGTATGATGCATCGCCCACGGCTGAAGGAGTGTCCGGCGCGACCACGCGCACCGTGGTGACCTCTTCGCTGGCGATTCTGGGACTGGATTTTGTTTTGACCTCGGTCATGTTCAGGGGAATGAGCTGATGCAGCGAACAACAATGGATTTGTGGGTCGGAGTATTTGTCATGGCTGGAATCGGCGCATTGCTGATACTGGCTCTGAAGGTGGGAAACCTGGGTACCTACAGTACGGCGGAGACCTACACACTTATTGGAAATTTCGAGAATATCGGCGGTTTGAAGGTGAGGGCGCCAGTCAAAAGCGCTGGCGTGGTCGTGGGACGTATAGCGGATATTCAGTTTAACACCCAGACATTCGATGCCGCGGTAACCATGAATATCGACCGCCGTTATCAATTTCCCAAGGATACGTTCGCCAGCATTCTCACATCGGGGCTTCTAGGCGAGCAATACATTGGTCTGGCAGCGGGTGGCGACGAGACAGTGCTGAAGAATGGCGATAAAATCATGAAAACCAACTCCGCAATGGTTCTGGAAGAAATGATCGGACGATTCCTATTTGATAAGGCATCGGAAAATAAGGCATCTGAGGCCGATGACAGCGAAAATGGCGGCAAGAAATAGTCATATATTCACGGTGCAGCGGCTTATGATGCGGTTAAAATGAGCGGTTCAACTAAATTCTAGTGAGGAAATCATGAAAAAATACCTTGGTATCTTTGTATTGCTGGCGGTGTGGCTGCCTGCGCTGCCCGCATGGTCAATGGAAGCCACCAGTCCCGATAAGCTGGTGGATAACACCGCTCAGGAGGTGCTTACAATTGTCAGGCAGGACAAGAGCTTGCAAAGCAGTCACGCCAAGATTCTTGACCTGGTGGAGGCCAAGATACTGCCGCATTTCAATTTCACCCGCATGACGCGCCTGGCGATGGGCAAGAACTGGTCCAAGGCGACGCCTGACCAACAGCAGCAATTGGTGAAGGAGTTCCGTACCCTTCTGGTGCGCACCTATTCCAACGCACTGACCGATTATCGCGACCATACCATCAAGGTCGAGCCGCTCAAAACTGCGGCGGATGAAACCGATACCACAGTCAAGACGAAGGTGATGCAAGATCACGGTCAGCAGCCGGTTCCCATCGACTACAGCATGGAAAGAACCGGTGAGGGCTGGAAAGTGTACGACGTCACGGTCGCGGGGGTAAGTCTGGTAACCAATTACCGCAGCACTTTCAATAACCAGGTTCGCGATGGCGGCGTCGATAAATTACTCAAAACACTGGTGGATAAAAATCGCTCGCTGATAGCCGCGGATAAAAAGGCTGATGCGCAGTAATCGATAATCCTGAATCAGTCCGCTGATCTGCCTGCTTTTCACTCATTTTTCAGCTTGGCGCTATGATCCATGGAGATGTTTTGCACGTCGACGTTTTCCGTCAACTATCGGATGCGGCAGAATGGCTGAAGTAGTTCTGTCCGGCGACGGCAAACTGAGCGTCGAGGGATCCATCAACTTCAATAATGTGGCTACGGTGGTCGAGCAGGGCATTGCATTGTTCAATCATGATAATCTGGTAATCGATCTGGCGCGAGTGACTGAAGTGGACTCTTCAGCCGTCAGCATGTTGCTGGAATGGCAGCGCGAGGCTGGTCGCCGTAATCACCGGATGGGTTTCGCCAACATGCCGCAAAACCTGCGAGGCCTGGCTCAACTGTATGGTGTTTCCGAATTGATACTTCAGGCGTAAATCAAAAATCGGCTATGCGTGGGATGAAGTGCCAAAAACTGGCACTTCCCGGCCAGCGGCGGGCGGCTCGCATGGGGAATACCCAAAATCGCTACCCATGCCCGTTACGCACGCCTCCTCCGATATTCCTTATCCTGATTACATCCCAATGACGCCGGCAATTGAAGTCAAGCAGATACATAAGCGCTTCGGTGCATTGCAGGCTTTGGGCGGTATCGATCTTGAAATCGATACCGGCGAGTTTTTTGCGCTGCTTGGTCCCAACGGTGCGGGCAAGACCACGCTCATCAACATTATTGCGGGTCTGACTCTTGCCAGCAGCGGCAGCGCCAGGGTAATGGGGTACGATGTCGTTGCCGATTACCGGGAAGCGCGGCGCATGTTGGGCGTGGTGCCGCAGGAACTCGTATTTGATCCGTTTTTTACCGTCAGGGAAACGCTCGTTATTCAATCAGGTTATTATGGCCTGAAGAATAACAACTCCTGGATAGAGGAGATAATCCACCATCTGGATCTTACCGACAAAGCCGATGCCAACATGCGTACGTTGTCCGGTGGCATGAAGCGACGCGTGCTTGTGGCCCAGGCGCTGGTGCACAAGCCCCCGGTGATCATTCTGGACGAACCCACCGCCGGGGTGGATGTGGAATTGCGCCAGGCGCTTTGGCGTTTCATCAAACGGTTGAACCACGACGGCCACACCATCGTGCTTACAACCCATTATCTCGAGGAAGCAGAAGCTTTATGCAGCCGCGTAGCGATGCTCAAACATGGTAATATCGTCGCGCTCGACAGCATCAGGAATCTTGTTAATAGCGTTTCCGGATTTTTGGTGCGATTGCGGTTATCGCCCGATATATTGCCTTTATCGCTACAATCGTTAATGAGCAGCCATGAGGACGAATGCTACATCCTGGCGATCAGAGAGTATTCCCAGCTGGAAAGTGTAATGGCGGCGTTGCGCATGGCAGGGGCGCAAGTCCTGGAAATGCAGGTGTTGCAGCCTGATCTGGAAGAAGTATTCGTGAAAGTCATGGGCCATACCGAAAATCCGCAGCCAGTACGATGACAGGGTTCCTTACCCTGCTCCACAAGGAGTTGCTGCGCTTCTGGAAAGTCGGGTTGCAGACCGTATTGGCGCCGATGCTTTCGACGTTGCTCTATCTGCTGATTTTTTCTCATGTGCTGGAAGAACACGTGCAGGCCTATCCCGGTGTGGCATACGTCGTCTTTCTGGTTCCGGGTTTGGTGATGATGGCCATGTTGCAGAACGCTTTTGCCAACTCGTCATCCAGCTTGATTCAATCGAAGATCTCCGGCAATCTCGTCTTTGTCCTGTTATCGCCGCTTTCCTACCAGGAAATATTTTTGGCCTATGTGCTGGCATCGGTGATGCGCGGCCTGGCGGTGGGACTGGGGGTCTACCTGGTGACACTCGGATTTTTCGAAATACCGGTAAGCTCATTTCTATGGGTATTCGTGTTTGCCCTGATGGGCAGCGCGTTACTGGGCGCGCTAGGCATTATTGCCGGTATCTGGGCAGAAAAATTTGATCAGTTGGCCGCATTTCAGAATTTTGTCATTCTGCCTCTGACGTTTTTATCCGGAGTGTTCTACACAATCCACTCGTTACCTCCCTTCTGGCAGGGGTTGTCACACTTGAATCCGTTTTTTTACATGATCGATGGCTTCCGCTACGGTTTTTTCAGTGTGTCGGATATTTCACCCTATGTCAGCCTCGGGATTGTGTTGGCGTGCTTTCTGGCGGTATCATGGCTGACATTGGGGATGCTTAAGGCGGGCTATAAGATCCGCCATTAAGGGCATCATAAAAATCCATATTTTGTGACGATCCGCTTCACAGGTTTGATAAATACGCTTGTTTAGATAGCGCACAGTCTACGGATCGAAGACGAATCGCCAGAGTAGCAATTATTCGAAATCGGAATAATTGCTTGGCATTAAACCTAAATCATCCCGTCCAACTACCAGATTTAGATTGAAGAATCATTAATATAAAGGAAGAAAAAATGGTCACACCAGAAAGCATAAAAAATCATATTGAAGCCTCAATGCCATGCGAGCTGGTGCGTGTCGAAGGCGATGACGGCCGTCATTTCAGCGCCATCATCGTCAGCGCTGAATTCCGGGAAAAGAATATGGTGCAGCAACACCAGCTGGTCTACCGCGCACTGGGTGACAGGATGAAGCAGGAGATTCATGCCCTGTCCATGAAAACCCTCACCCCGGAACAGTGGGCGGAAAGCAATTAGACAGTATCGGGATCGTCAGTTATGCTGAAAAGCTATACGGAAATAGTCAAATGGCGCCAATTTTCTGTCAGGACCGGACGATGAAGGTTGAGAAGGCTAGACATATGACCGCCTACCTTCATCGGCAGCGTGTTATTCCTCACTCCTGGCTCCCGTTCTTCTCGATAAACTCCCCAATCTGACTGACTGAATATGCGATCAATCCCATGCGCGTTGCCTCGTCGGACTTGAACGTGGGATTATCCACCAACTCCAGACCATGGTAGGCTTTGCCGCCCTCAAGTTCCGCCAACAGCTTACCCATGGGGGTCTTGAAACGGGCGGTGTACTTCAAGACCGCCCGCCCCGCCCCGAAACCAATCAGTGTACGCAGAGCCCGGTTTCCCGGATCAAATTCATGTACGTTCACCTCAAGAATCATTTGGGGGGCCGCGTCGACCAGCGCATACCCTATGGATTGCAGCCTGCCTCTGAGCCGGCCTGCAAACATGGGCAGGCCGTTTTTGGAATAGGCGGTGTTGACGGAATCGGTTACGATCAACTCTATTTTCTGGAATCCCTTCAAATTCACAGGATCCATGGAGGGTCGCGTGACTTGCGGTGTAACGCAGCCGGACAGCAATAACGCTACGCTAAAAATGAAGACTTCTTTTACGGTCACAAGGAAAAGGAAAAGGGTCGCGAGCTCGTTTCGCCGCTGTTAATTTTATGACATCAATAATCGGGCCCGATATGCGACTTCCCGTTCCCGATTACTTGACTATTATGCAACCGCTACCATCGCCCCCCGCATTTTCTCCATTGCCTTGGCTTCGATCTGGCGTATCCGCTCGGCAGATACGCCCAATTCACCGGCAAGATCATGCAGCGTTGCGCTATCGTTTTCACGCAGCCAGCGCGCCTCGATGATGTGCCGGCTACGTGCATCCAGGCTTGCCAGCGCCCGCTCCAGCCCTTCCCCACGCAAACGCCTGGTTTGTTCGGCCTCCAGCAATTGTGGCGGTTCCGAGCCATCGGTAAGATAAGCGACGGGACTGAATGTATCGTCATCGTCTTCAGATAGTGGTTCCAGCGAGATATCGCGCCCGTTGAAACGGGTTTCCATTTCTACCACTTCCTCGGCCTTGACGCCTAACTGTTTGGCCATGGTGTTAACTTCCGCAGGATTCATGGTATCCAGAACCGGCTTCATGCTGCGCAGGTTAAAGAACAATTTCCGCTGTGCCTTCGTTGTGGCGATTTTTACCAGTCGCCAGTTGCGCAGTATGAATTCGTGAATTTCCGCCTTGATCCAGTGCACCGCGAACGATACCAGCCGTACGCCACGCTCAGGGTCATAGCGTTTGACCGCTTTCATGAGACCGATGTTGCCCTCCTGGATCAGATCCGCCTGGGGCAGACCGTAGCCTTTGTAACCGCGAGCAATGGCAACCACCACGCGCAAGTGCGATAAAACCAATTGACGGGCCGCGTCTATATTGTCCTCATCTCTCAGGGATCGTGCCAGACGGATTTCTTCTTCCTGAGAAAGAATGCGAAAGCGATTAACAGATTGAATGTAACTTTCAATGCTGCCGCCAGCGGAAGGTATGGCTAAAGCGAAAGTCATATGTTCTCCTTGAATTCTGCAAAAAGTAACCTTTCCCAATCAGAAAGTCAACCGCGTGAAAAGTTCCCTGGGGGAAGCGGCTAACTTTATGAATTAACTTGGTTCTATCTGCCACAGATGGTTTGCCACCGACAGCCACGCCCCCGCCCAGCCCAGGCATGTCGAAAGTAGCAGCAGCGTCAGGCTGTCCTCCGGTGAAAGATGATAGAGAGGAAAATCCACCACATAGAGCTGCGTCAAATTCCTTAGCTCATCGTCTATCAGGTGGATTCCCAGAGAGATGATGAGCCACGCCGCCGCCCCCCCAGCCATTCCCTGGATAGCCCCGAAGTACAGAAAAGGACGGCGGATGAAACCGTTGGTAGCTCCGATCAATTTCGATACCTCTATTTCATCCCGCTTAGTGAGAATCTGTAGGCGTATGGTATTGAAAGTCACGGCCACCAAGGCGAAACTCAGCAAGGCAGCGAGCATCAGCACCGCCAGCCGGCCCAGATTGATCAGTGCGTCCAGCCGCTTTGCCCATGCCGAATCCAGTTGCACGTGTTCGATCCGGGGCCATTTCTGCAGCTCTGCACGAAGTTCTTCCAGCGCCGCGGGCGCGAGACTCCCGGCATTAATCACGAAAGCGTCGGGTAGGGGGTTTCGTTCAAGACCATCCACGAGATCCGCCAATCCATTATTTTGCTTGAGCTGCTCCAGAGCACTCTCTCTGGGAATAAACTCGAAGCTCGCCACCTGCGGATGCTCCTTAAGGCGGGCTTCAATCTGTGCCACCTCGTCGCCGTCCGTATTCAGCTCAAGAAACAGGCTCAGTTGCGGTGCACCTGAAACCTGCGTGGAGAACGCCTGAAGATTTCCCAGCAGCATGTAAATTCCTGCTGGCAGGCTGAAGGCAATCCCGATCACGATAATGCTGAGCAGGTTCCCGATGGGCGCGCCAATCAGCCGTTTAAGCGCCAGTACGAAAGCATACCAGTGATGAGCAAACCATACGCTCATACCGTCAATTCACCATGATTGAGCGTGAAAATACGCAGCGGCATGTCGCCCAGCAAATTCACATCGTGGGTGGCAATCAGGACAGTCACGCCCACTTGATGAAATGACTTAAACATCGCCATGATGTCTCTTGCATAATCAGCGTCAAGGTTGCTGGTCGGTTCATCGGCGATCAGTATGGAAGGCCGGTTTACGATTGCGCGAGCGATGCAAAGGCGTTGCTGCTCACCTCCGGAGAGCGTGATGGGCCGCGTTTTTTCCCTGTCCAGCAATCCTACCTTATCGAGCGCCGCGCGCACCCGCCCGGTTGCCGCCCTGGAATCAAAACCACTGATCTGCAGTGGCAGCAGCACATTATCGAATACGGTGCGGTCAAACAGGATTTTTTGATCCTGAAAAACCAGCCCGAGATTACGTCTCAAAAACGGGATCGCGCCGCTCTTGAGCGCGCTGATATTCTGGCCGTTGACAACAATACTGCCTGAAGTAGGGCGCTCGATGGCGGCAATGAGTCTCAGCAGCGTACTTTTGCCCGCACCCGAATGGCCGGTAATCAACGCCATCTCGCCTGCCTCGAGCGTAAACCCGATATTTCTGAGCGCATTGAAACCATTGGGATAGCGCTTACAGACCTGATTGAAGCTGATCATGGAAAGGTCTTCGCCGCAAAGGGTTTATTTTAACCCGTCAAGCGTGCCTGCGTCCCATGAGGATTGAAACCCGTGGTACCGGATTATTCTATCCTCAGTCAAACAGCGCCTCGACAAATTCACGCGCGTCGAACGGTCTCAAATCATCCATGCCTTCGCCTACGCCTATAAAGCGTATTGGCAGTGGCTGTTTTTGCCGGCGTTGTCTGGCGATGGCGGCAATCACCCCCCCCTTGGCGGTACCGTCAAGCTTGGTAATGATGAGGCCGGTAAGACCCAGCGCGTCATCGAAGGCTTGCACCTGGTTGACCGCGTTCTGCCCCGTATTGGCGTCGAGCACCAACAGTACCTCGTGAGGCGCATCCGGTTCGGCTTTGGCGATTACACGCTTCACCTTCTTGATTTCTTCCATCAGGTGCAGTTGGGTGGAGAGCCGTCCGGCAGTGTCCGCCAGTACAATGTCTATACCGCGTGCCTTGGCGGCGCTTACTGCATCGAATATCACTGCCGCGGGATCTCCTTTTTGTTGACCGCCGGTCTCCTGTGCGATCACGGCGACGTTGTTACGCTCACCCCAGGCCATGAGTTGTTCACGCGCGGCGGCGCGAAAGGTGTCGCCCGCAGCAAGCAGCACGGTTTTCCCTTGTGACTGAAAATGATGAGCGAGCTTGCCGATCGAGGTGGTTTTACCTGCCCCATTCACGCCTGTCAGCATAATGATAAAGGGTTTGTTTGTGTCCGTATCAAGCGGCTGCGCCAGTGGCGCGAGCAGGTTGATGAGTGCTTGCTGCAACGCACCCTTGAGTTGTGCCGCATCAGTCAGGCCATCGCGTTTGACCTGTCTCCGCAGTTCGTCAAGCAGCCAGGTGGTGGCGTTTACGCCGGTATCGGCTGTCAGCAATATGGTTTCCAGTTCTTCATAGAGGGCTTCATCGATTTTGCCCCCGCCTAATAACCCGGATAGCTGTTTGCCCAGATTATCCCGGGTGCGGGAAAGGCCCTGCCGAACCCTGGTCGCCCAGCTCGCGGGCTGCACGTCCGCGGGCACGGCGCTATTTTTGGATTTGAAGAAACTTGGCATTCTGTTAGGCTGTCTACATTTGTCGAAATACGTGGGCGAAAGCTTGCGAGCAGACTATCATCCCGGAATTTTATTCCGTTTACCCGGATTTAGGTTATTAAAAAATGAGAGTTTATTGTCGTGCCACCGTTCCTTCTTCTATTTCGCGGCCTGTCGCAAAAATGGTGGCGCTACTGGTGCTACTCCTGGTTTCTTCGGGAGCGTCCGCCACTACGCATGAGTTCACCCTCGCCAACGGGCTCAAGTTGATCGTCAAAGAAGACCATCGCTCTCCCGTGGTCATTTCACAGATCTGGTACAAGGCGGGCAGCATAGATGAGTTGAATGGAACTACAGGGGTGGCCCATGTATTGGAACATATGATGTTCAAGGGGACCCATAAAGTTCCCGGCGGTGAATTTTCCCGGCGTATCGCAGCGGCGGGCGGTCGCGAAAATGCATTCACCAGCCGCGACTACACTGCTTATTTCCAGCAATTGCAAAAATCCAGGCTACCGCTCGCCATGGAACTGGAGTCCGATCGGATGCGAAATCTGGTGCTGACCGAAGGCGAATTTACCAAAGAAATCAAGGTGGTGATGGAGGAGCGGCGCCTGCGTACCGATGACCAGCCGCGTGCGCTGGTGCACGAAAAAATGACTGCCATGTCTTTTCAGTCGCATCCAAATCGGCATCCCGTCATAGGCTGGATGAACGATCTGGAAAACATGAATGTCCAGGACGCCAAGGAATGGTATGACCGCTGGTACGCACCCAATAATGCCGTGCTGGTGGTGGTGGGTGACGTAAACCCCAAAGATGTGTTCGTTCTGGCGCAAAAATACTATGGTCCCATACAGTCCCGCCTGCTGTTGCCCTTGGACAAACGCAAGCCGCAGGTTGAACCGGCGCAGATCGGCATCAAGCGGCTTACGGTAAAAGCGCCGGCGCGGCTGCCCTATCTCGCGATGGGGTATCATGCGCCGGTAATTCGCAATCCCGGCACGGATTGGGAACCGTATGCGCTGGAAATGCTTGCCGGGGTGCTGGATGGCAACGAATCCGCGCGCCTCAATAAGGCGCTGGTGCGCGAGCAGCGCATCGCCAGCTCGGCAGGCGCAGGTTACGACTCCACCGCGCGCGGCCCGGGCATGTTTTATCTCGATGGCACGCCTAGCGAAGGAAGAACGGCGGCTGATCTGGAAGCTGCGCTACGTGCCGAAGTGGAAAAACTCGTGCGCGAGGGGGTAACCGAAGAAGAGCTTGCGCGAGTCAAGGCCCAAGTCGTGGCTGGTCATGTCTTTCAGCTTGACTCGATGTTTTATCAAGCGATGCAGATCGGCCAGCTGGAAAGTATCGGAATGTCCCACCGTGATGTGGATACGATGTTGAAGAAACTGCAAGCTGTTACCGCCGAACAGGTGCGCGAGGTGGCAAAAAAATATTTGAAGGATGACGGTCTGACAGTTGCCGTACTCGACCCTCAGCCACTGGAACAGAAGACCCCTTTTGCCGCGCCTGGCGGGTTGCGTCACTGAGCGGGATGACTGCGGTCCGTCACAAATTACTGCTGATCAGCAACGACGCTGATCAGTTATCGAGTTAGAAGTCATTCAGAATTATCCGGAGAGTTTTTGATGCAAGTAGCACGTTGCGTATTTATTCTGTTTTTGGGCGCCTGCTCCCAATGGGCATCGGCCACGCTACCGATTCAGCACTGGCGGGCAGTTTCCGGCGCACAGGTATATTTTGTGGAAAGCCGCGATTTGCCGATACTCGATGTCAGTGTGGATTTCAGCGCGGGTAGCAGCACCGACACGCCGGATAAATCCGGACGCGCCGGACTCGCACTGTATCTGCTGAGTCTTGGCGCGGGCGGGTTGTCCGAAGATCAGATTGCCAAAGCGATAGCGGACGTCGGCGCCCAGCTGGGCGCTCATTTCGATCAGGACCGCGCGGGCGTTACGCTGCGCACGTTGAGCAGCGCGCGGGAACGAAAGCAAGCGCTTGATATACTCGGCCGTGTCATACAACACCCCGAATTTGTTGTAACCGTACTGGAGCGAGAGCAGGCACGGATAATCGCCGGGCTGAAGGAAGCCGACACCAAGCCAGACATCATCGCTGACCGCGCGCTGATGAAGATGCTCTACGGCAATCATCCTTACGGATTGCGAGGCTCGGGCGAGATTGAGACAGTGGGCGCACTGCGACGCGCCGATCTGATGGATTTTTACCGGTCTCGTTATTCGGCGCCGGGTGCTGTCGTATCCATCATGGGTGACGTGAGCCGTGCGGAAGCGGCCGCTATCGCTGAATCGCTCACGAACGAACTGCCGCAAGGCAAGCCTGCGGATGGGGTGCCGATGGTGACAGATCCGGTTCCTGAGACCAAAAGAATTGCGCATCCTGCAACACAAAGTCATATTCTGCTTGCTTATCCGGGACTGCGCCGTGACGATCCTGATTATTTTCCGCTCCTCGTCGGCAATTATGTGCTGGGGGGGGGCGGATTTACTTCGCGTCTGATGGAAGAGATCCGGCAGAAGCGTGGACTGGCCTACAGCGTTCATAGCCATTTTTCACCACTCCGTGAGAACGGGCCCTTCGAAATCAGCTTACAAACCAGAAAGGAGCAGTCAGAAGAGGCATTGATACTGACGCGAAAAGTTCTGGCGGACTTTGTGTCGGGTGGTCCCACAGCAAAAGAGCTCGCAGAAGCCAAGCAGAATATTATCGGCAGTTTTCCATTGCGCCTAGACAGCAACAGGAAAATTCTCGGATATCTCGCCGTGATCGGTTTTTACAATCTGCCTCTTACCTATCTGGATGACTACCTGAAGGCGGTGGGGAATGTGACAGTCGCCCAGGTCAAGGAAGCATTTCAGCGCCGTATCAAACCCGAAGGGATGGTGAGCGTTGTGGTGGGGGCACTGGAAAAGAAATAGAAAAATTATTTTATTTTCACTTCCTTACCAAATGCCTGCCTGAATGAGAAACAAAGTCCGCATCATAGGCGGGGAATGGCGCAGCCGTATTATTACTTTTCCTGGTGGCGCGGATTTGCGCCCCACCCCCGATCGCATACGCGAGACGGTGTTCAACTGGCTGGGACAGGATCTGAGCGGCAAGGCCTGTCTTGACCTGTTTGCGGGCAGCGGAGCCATGGGCTTTGAAGCTGCATCCCGGGGAGCGGCGCAGGTACTCATGGTGGAACTCGACCCTGAAGTATTGAAGGTGCTGAAAGCCAACTCGCAAAAACTGGGAGCCATGCAAATCCAATTGATGTCAATGGATGCGTTAAAATTCATGGAATCCGATCGACGGCGGTTTGATGTGATTTTTCTTGATCCCCCTTATCGGCTGGGCCTGCTGCCCAAACTGCTGCCTCTGCTTCCCTCACACCTTACGGAAGATGGACTGGTTTATGTAGAAGACGATAAGTTTTTGGGGTCAGGGGTGGACTGGTTGGTTTGGCGCAAGGGACAAGCAGGTAAAGTATATTATCAACTATTGAAATCCGCAAAAAATGGATAAAGCGATATACCCTGGCACATTCGATCCTATCACGCGCGGGCACGAGGATTTGGTCCGGCGCGCATCGGGGTTATTCGACCGGGTGGTGGTTGCGGTGGCTACAAGCAGTGGCAAGAAGCCGTTTTTTACCCAGGATGAGCGAGTGCGGATGGGAAGTCAGGTGCTGGCCGATTGCCCCAATGTCGAGGTAATGGCTTTTTCCGGTCTTTTGATGGAATTTTCGCAACAACAGAACGCGAGGGTCATTTTGCGTGGTTTGCGCGCAGTATCCGATTTTGAATACGAATTTCAGATGGCCGGGATGAACCGTAGCATAAATCCCGGGATTGAAACCGTATTCATGACTCCATCGGAACAATACATGTTTATTTCCGCAACGATCGTGCGGGAAATTGCGCTACTGGGCGGGAACGTGGACAAATTTGTGCACCCGCTGGTCGCCGCGCAGCTACGGATGAAAATTGAACTGTAATATCTGTAATATCTGTAATATTTGAGGTTGATATGGCCTTAATGATCACTGATGAATGCATCAACTGCGATGTATGCGAACCGGAGTGTCCCAACGACGCCATTTCTCAGGGCGAGGAAATCTATGTAATAGCCGCCGACCTTTGCACCGAATGCATAGGGCATCATGAAGTTTCACAATGTGTGGAAGTATGTCCGGTGGACTGCATCATCCTTAATCCGGATATTGTTGAGACCGAAGCGCAACTACACGAAAAGTATCTTGCCTTGGGCAACGTCTGAGCAAGTATTCCGGGCAGCGCCCGGCCAACAAAATGGGAGGTCACTCCGGCTTCCCTTGCCGGATAGCAAGCTCCTCGGGGATAGCATAGCGTCGTGGTCCAAAGATTGCCGTACCGATGCGGACCATGGTTGCGCCTTCTTCGATGGCAATATCCAGGTCTTCCGACATACCCATCGAGATGGTGTCAAGATCATAGCCGGCCTGCTTAAGCCGATCATACGTTTCTTTCAGCATGCGGAACTGGCTGCGCTGCAGAGCGGTGGCTTGGGTAAGCTCGGGAATGGCCATGACTCCCCGTAGCTTCAGGCGGGGCAGCTCCACGATATACGCCGCCAGATCGGCGGCCTCATCGGGCGCCACACCGCTCTTGCTGTCCTCTCCGCTCACGTTTACCTGCACGCATACCTGAAGGGGAGGCAATGATTCGGGTCTATCCTTCGATAAACGGCCGGCAATTTTTTTCCGGTCTATGCTATGTACCCAGGCAAAATTTTCTGCGATGCGTTTTGTTTTATTGCTCTGTATGGGGCCGATAAAATGCCACTCGATGGGCAGATCTGCGAGCGCCGGAATCTTCCCCAGCGCCTCCTGAAGATAATTTTCTCCGAAAATCGTCTGTCCGGCGACAAAGGCTTCACGCAGGCACTCGACAGGATTGGTTTTGCTTGCAGCTAAAAGCGTAATGGCTTCGGGTTGCCGGCCCGCTTTGTCCGCGATCTCGCTTATGCGGGCTTTTACCTTCTGCAAGCCCGAGGCAATAGTTGTGGTATTGGGTTCCATTTTTTACCTTTTATGATGTTTCCATGTCATTTCAGTGGGATGAGGGAAGCAAAGCGCAGCCTGTCATTTGGCAAGTCTTGTTCCTTACAACCCGCCGTCGCTCTCAACTCAGTGCTTTTGGTCCAGTCCAGCATGAGGAATAGCCCCGGTCCGCGAGGAAATAGAGCCCGGTGCTTGTCGTGGGTCATGGTTGGATGTGTATCGTATTATGTATGTCCGGGTTTGATGGGTTATGTTACGTCTTATCCATTCTACATAAGCCCCAAACCGGGGCTCGTAGGCGGATCTTTAATTGGTCCGTAGCCCAGCAATGTTCTCTACGAGAATGCAAAAATATCGAGTGAGCGGAAGCATAGTAGAACTCCTGAACTATTCGGTCAAGAATAAGGCGCCCAAACAAGGATGCTCGGATAAAGGCACCGGTACCTTCCGTCAGTAAATCACCTTGACATTTTCCGCCTTGAAATGCGCTGACAAGGATTGCAGCAAATTGTCCTGCAGGCTTACGCGCCAGGCATCTCCCAGTTTCAGTTCGCAAACCGCATCCTTATTGCGATAAATCACCGATACCGGACAGTACCCATCGCCATGTTGACTATTGCCGGCGTTGACGGTATTAGCGTTGATACGATAGGGTGCAAGTAATTCCTTTAGCTTGGCCGCGTTCGACAGGCCATTGCAGTGGAGCTTCATGCATTTTGCGTAGCGCGAGCGGGCACTGTCCAGATTATAGAGCTGATCGGCGGAAATACGCAGTTCATCGCCATTCCCGTCGTCACCCCTTTTACTGTTCACCCTGGCTTCTACCAAAAGCAGTTGATCTTCTTTCAGCCAACTACGGGCAGACTCGAATAACTCGTTGTACACAACTATCTCCACCCGCGCACTGGCGTCATCCAATACGATCACCCCCATCTTGCCACGCCGGGTCATTTGAGTGCGTACGGCATAGACGATTCCTGCCAGAAGTTGCGGTTCTCGCTGGGGATTCAACCGATTCAGCCGCGTGCGTACAAAGTCTTTCAGTTCTTCCGCACAGGCATTGAATGGGTGGCCGCTCAAATAGAATCCCAGCGCCATTTTTTCATTCTTCAGCTTATCCTTCTCCACCCACTGCGGCACATTGATCAAACTCTGCTGTTCCATCGAATCGTCACCCTCACCAAATAAACTCACCTGGTTGACCGCACGGCCGGCCTGTTCGGCCGATTCGAGGGCAATGCCGACCGATGCCAGCAAGCCCGCCCGATGGCTATTGACAGAATCAAATGCGCCAGCGCGGATGAGTGATTCCACCACGCGGCGGTTGACAATGCGCTTGTCCACCCGCTGGCAAAAATCGAACAAATCAGTGTAGGTCCCACCCTGATCGCGCGCCTTGATAATTGCAGCGATTGCCGATTCGCCCGTCCCTTTTACCGCTCCCAGACCATATCGTATGGTTTTTTCCTCCACAGGAATGAAACGGTGACCGGAAAGATTGATGTCGGGGGGCAGGATGGTGAGCCCATTGGCAATGCCATCCTCAAAAAAAGCATGCACCTTGTCCGTATCGTCCATATCGGCGGACAGTGTGGCGGCCAGGAATTCAGCGGGATAATGTGCCTTGAGGTAGGCGGTCTGAAATGCAATCAAGGCATAAGCCGCCGCATGCGACTTGTTGAAACCATAGCCCGCAAATTTTTCCATCAGGCTGAACAGTTCGGTCGCATCGCGCTCTGTCAAACCATTCCTGGTGGCGCCGGCAACGAAAATATCGCGCTGCATGGCCATTTCTTCGACTTTTTTCTTACCCATTGCCCGCCGCAGCAGATCGGCACTCCCTAGACTGTAGCCGCCTATCACCTGCGCGATTTGCATGACCTGTTCCTGGTAAATCATCACGCCATATGTGGGCTCAAGTATGGGTTGCAAACGCGGATCGAGATACTCCACGCGCTTGCCATGCTTGCGCTCGGTAAATTCGGGAATCAGGGCCATCGGTCCCGGACGGTACAGCGCCACCAGCGCGATGATGTCCTCAAAACAGTCGGGCTTTGCTTTCTGCAACAGATCTTTCATGCCGCGCGATTCGAACTGGAATACCCCTACGGCGTTTCCCTGCCGCAACAGCGCGTAGGTGGCCGGATCATCCAGAGGGAGGTTCTCCAGGGAAAAGGATTGCATGCTTCCAATTCCGGTTTCAGCAATGTTCCCATCGGCACTCGGTACGGTGCGCCCGGACCCCTGTACGCCGGGGGGCGCATTTCCCTGCCTGATGTATCTGACGGTCCAGTCGAGGATAGTCAACGTCCGCAACCCGAGGAAGTCGAACTTCACCAGGCCGATTTTCTCAACATCATCTTTGTCCAGCTGGCTTATTACCGAATTACCCGAGTCTGTGCAGTAAACGGGGCAAAAATCAGTAATCTTTCCCGATGCGATCAGGACGCCCCCGGCATGCATGCCTACATTGCGTGTAAGCCCTTCGAGGCGTTCGGCCAGTTCCAGCAGATTACGCACCTCTTCTTCTGCCTGCGCGCGTTGGTTCAGTTGTGGCTCTTCCGCACGCGCCTTTTTCAACGTCATGCCAAGATCAAACGGTACCAGCTTCGCCAACTGATCGACGAAGTTATAAGGCAGATCCAGCACCCGCCCGACATCGCGCACTACCGCTTTTGCCGCCATGGTGCCAAATGTGGCAATCTGCGAAACACTCTCGGCGCCATACTTCTGTTTGACATAATCTATGACATGTTCGCGCCCATCCTGACAGAAATCGATGTCAAAATCAGGCATGGAAACACGTTCCGGATTAAGGAAGCGTTCAAACAGTAAATCGTAACGAAGCGGATCGAGGTCGGTAATGCCAAGGGAATAAGCGACCAGCGAACCCGCACCGGAGCCTCGGCCAGGGCCGACAGGCACACCATTGTGCTTGGCCCAGTTGATGAAATCGGCAACGATCAGGAAGTAGCCCGCGAACCCCATCTGCACGATGGTGGATGCCTCGAAATCCAGCCGCGCGCGATATTTGGGCATTTGCGCATTGCGCTCAGTTCTATCGGGATAAAGAGCTTGCATGCGCTCTTCGAGGCCGGTTTCCGCTTGGGCGCGCAAATACAGCTCCAGGCTCTGGTTGTTGGGCGTCGGAAATAATGGGAGGCGATTGACTCCCAACTCCAGGGCGAGATTACAGCGCTTGGCGAGTTCCACGGTGTTGGCGAGTGCCGCCGGTATGTCAGCGAACAATGCCGCCATTTCCGCCTGGGTCTTGAAATACTGCTCTTCAGTGCAATGCTTTGGGCGGCGGCGGTCACCCAGCACGTAACCTTCGGCGATGCACACCCTCGCTTCATGCGCCTTGTAATCGTCGGGATTTAGAAACTGTACCGATTGGGTTGCCACTACCGGCAGATGCAATGCGGATGCCAGCGCCAGTGAGTTCTGCACGAGCGTCTCGGTATTGGGGTGCCCTACCCGCTGTACCTCGATGTAAAAACGGTTTGGGAACAAATCCGCCCACCCTCGCGCGAGCATTTCCGCCTGAATCAAATTATTCTGCATCAACATCAGGCCAATATCGCCAAGGTCTGCCCCGGACAGGGCAATCAGTCCCGCCGTCCCCGTTTGGCTCTCGGCAAGCCAGGATTTTCTGATTTCTGCCCGTCCCTGGCGCTGGTTTTCGCGATAGGCGCGGGACAGCAGCTGGCACAATAAGAGATAGCCCGAGTTGGACTGGCACAACAATAAAATACGCGCGGGTTTGTTCCGGTCATCTTCGTTGCTTATCCAGACATCGCAGCCGATGATCGGTTTTATGCCTTTGGCTCGCGCCTCCTGATAAAACTTCACCATGCCGAACAAGTTGGAAAGATCCGTAAGCGACAATGCCGGCATACCGTCGGACGCCGCTTTTGCCACCGCGTCGTCGATACGCACAATGCCATCCACGATGGAATACTCGCTGTGCATGCGCAGGTGGACAAAGGTGGGGGATGTAGACATGTTGCCGTGATCCTGACTTGATGTTTGGCATGGGTGCTGGCCATGGTACCCACTCTCATGGGACTCGACTCCCGGCTGGACCCTCAGGCAATATTGAAAATCGGATTCGATTTTACACCAATTGCCCCATCCTCAAACCCGAGGGGATATCTAATCCGAATTTATAATCATCCGGGCGACGGGGCTCCCAGCTCAGTTAAATTCATCTGGGAATTGCGGTAAATCTCGGATTCTTGCTCCGCGAAGAAACTGATAATTCTCTCGGGGAGCCATGTCAATCTGCCCGGAAAAGGCGAATTCAGAAATCCGGCGTGCCCCCCCTCTTCGGGAAATTCCAGCGTGACCGCGGATGAGACCTCATTCGATTCAGGCAATGCGGAGGCCGGCATGAAAGGATCGTTAAAGGCATTGATGACAAGGGTGGGCACTTGGACATGCTTGAGCCACGGCTTGCTGCTGGATTGATGCCAGTAGTCTTCGGCATCTTGAAAGCCATGCAGCGGTGCGGTCACGAGATTATCGAATTGATGCAATGTAGTGCATGCGGCCACTGCGGCAGCGTCAAATAAATCAGGAAAGCGATCAAGCTTCTCCAGCGCCTTGCGTTTCAGCGTATCGAGAAAGTGGCGGGTATAGAGCAGGTTGAAACCTGATGCCAAAGCGCTGCCCGCGGCGGCCAGATCCAGCGGCACGGAAACCGCCGCGGCACCATCGATCAACTGACAGGCTTGCCGACCTTGCTCACCCAGCCATTTCAGAAAAGCGTTGCCACCCAGTGATACCCCCGCTACATAAAGCGGCGCGGAGCCCGACAGCTTGTTTTGTCCGCTTATCCTGCGTAGTATCCAATCGATTTCTGTGGAATCGCCGGCGTGATAAGCGCGCGGCAAGCGATTGGGGGATCCCGAACAGCCGCGAAAATGTACCACCCCGCCGCGCCATCCCAGATCCCGCAGCATGGCCATCATGCTCAGAACGTAATGACTGCATGAATCTCCTTCAAGCCCGTGAAACAGTATTACCAGCGGCGCATCGGCAGGATTATCCAGCCAATCGATATCGATGAAGTCGCCATCATCCAGTTCCCAGCGTTCACGCCGGTAAGCAATCAAGGGGCGTGCCAACAGGTAGGGATAAATGGTTTGCGCATGCCCCCCCCGCAGCCAGATAGGGGCCATGTAGGGTGTGGTGCGCAACGGAAGGGTGGAAATTTTCACGCGAGGTCTTTATCAGGCATTGTCACATTCCAACCGGTGGCCAATAAACTGAAGATCATGCCAATCAATAAGTTACAATACAACGAACTATCAGAACCGATCACACATAATAACACGCGGGGCTCATTGTCAGTTATGGCGAGTTGTTTTCGGCCCATGGCAAAGGCGGACGCGGCGATGCCAGTGCAGCACCGCACTGCTTCTCAATTGAGGATGAGCGTTATATTTTCCTTTTTAGCGGCAGAACCTTGAGTAAAAATATCATGCAATACTTCTCCCCCATGCAAACAAAAACCCGCCGAAGCGGGTCTGTTTTTGACTTGCGAATTGCTTTTACGATTTCCTGCGGCGGCTGAAACCCAGACCCGCCAAGCCGAGGCCAAGAAGAGCAAGAGTGCCAGGTTCGGGTACCTCACCGATCTGCGCTGCTGGAACCGGTATCTCGTTTACTGTGCCAGTCAGATTCAGGGTAAGGCTATAGGCAGCCCGGCTGGATGCGGCACCGACATCCGCGTCTGACAGGCCCAATATGTAGCTGGCACTGAAAATTCCGGCTGAGGAGGTATCCAGCATGGCCAGCCAGCTGTTGCTCGAACCTTGGCCCAACCCGCTGAAGCCACCCAGGTTGGTTAATAGCGTGCTGATGTTACCACTGCCGGAGATGTTGTCGAGATCCAGGCCGACGCGATTGGCATCTGCCAGATTGAAGAGGCTGAATCCGAGGGTGGCGGCATCACCCACGAAGAAAGTTCCGAAGTCCAGGTTCAGGGTCAGCATCGTTGACGAACCATCGAAGGACGGCGCGGCATGCAGCAGGTAGTCATAGGTCGCACCAACATTACCCGCCCAGGTGACCGCATACTGTGTTGTCTCCGCGCCGGTGAATTGGGCACTTGTCTGCGTTGCCGTCAGTGTCGGGGCGGTGCGTGCCAGTGTTACATCACCGTTGCCGACATAGCTGTCAAGGTTGGCGGATGGCACAACCTGATTCAGGCTGGTTGCGGTAGCGGAACTCGTGGTGGCGCTGCCGGTACAGGCACCCTGACGGTGATCCGCGCATGAATCGCTACCATTAATGGCCGGTAAGAAGCTGGCGTTTACGCCCGGGCCAGAGATACTGGCGGTGCTGCTGCCGGTACCATTCGAGGTGACGGTACCGTTACCGTTGGTATTGGCTCCATCAGTGGATCGAACCCAGGTGCTTTGTGTCCGCGTTGAGGTGAGATTCAGGGTGGTACCCATCAGCACACCCTGATTTGGATTAAACTGGCTAACGGCGCTGGTCCCGAGGCTGGCGCCATTATTATTGCTGGCACCTCCGCCCTCAGCGTCGGTAACGCTTGCGGAGTTGCTAAAACCCACCGGTGCGGTATTGATCAAAAGAGCGCTGGCTGGCAATGGAATCATTGCCAAGGCGCTCAATGCGAGGGCAATTTTTTGGTTCATTGTCTTCGGTACGAATCGCATTTTATTTCCTGTTGGAAAAGTAATAGTTTCTAGAGGAGCGCTATAAACTCGCTCTCATTCACAGTAGTGTATTAAGCATTTTCCATGCCAGGTATGAAATATCATTAATATTAAACGAGTTGCGCGTGTATCATTTTTTAACATATACCCGGGTGTAATATTCTTCGACAGCGGGATGGTCAGAGTCAAGCTTTGGCTTGTTCAAAGCCAGGACTCCAGGCTCGTTGAAGGTATTAATCGGTTCTTGGGGAATCAGCGGTAAGAAGGAGATCTACCCTGAGATATGGGGCTGAACCTAGCGCTTCGGCAACAAAAATCACTTAGTCAGTGAACTGAGCTAAGCAATTGATTTGGTAGGCCGTGCCAGATTCGAACTGGCGACCAACGGATTAAAAGTCCGCTGCTCTACCGGCTGAGCTAACGACCCAAAGATACGCAAGGGACGTGCATTATACCGACTCGCCCCTCCGATATAAAGTTTTTTGGATCAGGCCAGTCGGACGAGCACCTCCCTGTTCTGTTTCGCTGCAAAATTTGCTTTAAACTGCCCGTATGCGAGGAATCAATTTTTGAACGACGTTATCGTTATTGGCGGGGGGGTCGCCGGGCTGGCTACGGCACGCGAATTATTACAGCAGGGAGCGAGTGTAACCATACTGGAGCGCAATCGCTGCGGGGAAGAGTCGTCCTGGGCGGGCGCGGGCATACTTTCACCGCTATTGCCGTGGGATTACTCCGAGTCGGTAACGCAATTGACGCAATGGAGCAACAGCTTGTATCCTGGGTTTATCCAGGCGTTGTGTACGGAAACAGGCATCGACCCGGAATTTCATGTGAGTGGCATGCTGGTGCTGCCCGCCTTCTCCAGCGAACCGGGGGTGGGGCTACAGGAAGATCGCCTGCGTGCAGCGGAAGCCTGGTGTGTCCGGCATGACTTCCCCATAAGAAGCGTGCGCTCTCACGAAATCGTGCCAGTGCTTGCGCTCGACGAGCCGGCGCTTTGGCTGCCTGAAGTCTGCCAAGTGCGCAATCCCCGCTTGCTGCGGGCGCTGGTACAAGCTGTGGAGATGAAAGGAGGCACCATCATCGAACATGCCGAAATCACAAGCTGGAAGATGGCGCATGAGCAGATCCAGTCGATCGGTACCAGCCATGGCGAGGAATATACCGCAGCCAGTTACATCGTTACCGCCGGGGCATGGAGCCGCCAGCTCTTACGCGAATATGCGCTCAAGCTCGATATCTGGCCGGTGCGGGGACAGATCCTGCTGTTCAAGACACAGCCCGGTTTGCTCGCCACGATCGTATTGCAGGAACCCGATAATTTCTATCTGATACCACGCCGGGACGGATATATTCTAGCCGGCAGTACGGTGGAGGAAGCCGCTTTCGACAAACGTACAACCGCTCCTGTGCGGAAAGAACTGCTGGAAAAGGCGCATAGGCTGATGCCTGCATTGACCGAAGAAATTCTGACCGGTCACTGGGCGGGTCTGCGTCCAGGTTCGCCAGGGAATATACCGGTTATCGATCGCCATCCCGTCATTACAAACCTGTATCTGAACAGTGGTCATTACCGCTACGGCGTTACCATGGCACCAGGCGGCGCGCAGCTTATATCCAACATGATTCTGAACAAGCTCCAGTCGCTCGACGTTACACCCTATCGATGGCCGGCATGAACAACGGAGACAACCGAGAGTAATTTCCTTCGGGGCACACCATTGTTTCGAATAACGCTTTCCCCGCGCTTTATCCACGGCATGCGGGATGGTAACATTGCATCCACTTCAACAAAGAGACATAAGGGCATACGTATCATGGCCGGTCATAGCAAGTGGGCGAATATCAAGCACAAGAAAGCCGCGCAGGACGCCAAGCGCGGCAAAATTTTCACCCGGCTCATCAAGGAAATTACCGTCGCCGCGCGGCTCGGCGGGGGCGATCCCAACAGTAATCCGCGGTTGCGTCTGGCTGTCGACAAGGCTTACGAGCAGAATATGCCCAAGGACAACGTCGAGCGTGCAATCAAGCGCGGCAGCGGCGATCTGGAGGGCGTGAATTATGAAGAGATACGTTATGAAGGTTACGGTATCGCCGGTGCGGCCGTACTGGTCGATTGCATGACTGATAACCGCGTGCGCACGGTCGCGGATGTACGCCACGCCTTCACCAAGTACGGCGGCAACCTCGGCACCGACGGCTCGGTCGCGTTCATGTTCAAACACTGCGGGCAACTGCTTTTTGCGCCCGGTACCAGTGAGGACAAGCTAATGGAAGCAGCGCTGGAGGTGGGTGCGGAAGATGTCATCAGCAACAGCGATGGCAGTATCGAAGTCATTACGGCGCCATATGAATTTGTCGGCGTCAGGGCGGCGCTGGAGAAAGCCGGTTTCAAGGCGGAGCTCGCCGAAGTGACAATGAAACCGGCCAGTGAATCCACGCTGACAGGTGACGAGGCGGTGAAAATGCAAAAACTGCTGGATGCGCTGGAAAATATCGACGACGTGCAGGAAGTCTATACGACGGCGGTAATTGATGAATAGATTCTTATTCTGCGGGTGAAAAAGGAGTCCATAAATCCGTATTCTTGGCATAGACCCCGGCTTGCGCATTACAGGGTTCGGGGTCATCGATAAAACCGGCAGCAAGCTGACCTATGTCGGCAGCGGTTGTATCAAGACAGTGGACGGTGAGCTCCCGTCGCGTCTGAAGTCCATCATGGACCATCTAAATGAAGTCATCGTGCAGCACCGTCCCGATCAGGTCGCGGTGGAACAAGTATTTGTCAATGTCAATCCGAAATCCACGTTGATGCTGGGACAGGCGCGGGGGGCCGCGATCTGCACCGCAGTGCTGAATAATCTCGTTGTGGCCGAATACACCGCGCTGCAGATCAAGCAGGCGGTTGTCGGCAAAGGTCATGCGAAAAAAGAACAAGTGCAGGATATGGTGAAGCGGTTGCTGCAGCTCGCCGGCAGCCCCAGCCCCGATGCAGCGGATGCGCTTGCCTGCGCGATTTGCCATGCCCATGGCGGACTGGGGCTGGGGGGAATTTCGACAGCGGGCTACCGCATGAAACGAGGGCGGCTGGTATGATCGGCAGGATTAAAGGGCTGCTGGTGGAAAAGTTGCCGCCACTGGTGCTGGTTGACGTGCAGGGTGTGGGATATGAAATTGATGTACCGATGAGCACGTTCTATAACCTGCCCGCCATCGGCGCGCAAATCACGCTGCATACTCATCTCGTAGTGCGCGAAGACGTGCATTTGCTTTTTGGTTTCGCCACCGAAGCGGAGCGGCAAGCCTTTCGCCAGCTTGTAAAAATCTCCGGTGTCGGTGCGCGAACCGCGCTGGCTTTGCTGTCCGGCCTGAGCGTAGCCGACTTGCAGCAAGCGGTGGCTGCTCAGGATAGCGGACGGCTGATCAAGATCCCCGGTATCGGAAAAAAAACCGCCGAACGCTTATTGCTGGAGTTGCGCGATAAGCTCAATGCCGGCATGACGGGCCCCATTGGGGGAGGAATGCCAACGTCAATGGGTAGCAGCGACGTGCTCAATGCCTTGTTATCTCTGGGATATAATGACCGGGAAGCCAATTGGGCGACGCGGCAGTTACCCGCAGGCGTTGCCGTATCCGATGGCATACGCCAGGCATTGAAACTTCTATCGAAAGAAAAGTAATTTAACTGAGTTCCAAGGTTAAGCCTGCCCTCATGAATTTACCTGCCATATGCAATCAAGCCACATCGGGCGAATTGCAATTGCATAATTTGAATGATTGAAACCGATCGATTAATCGCCTCCGCATCCGTTTCTCTTCAGGAAGAAGAGCTGGAGCGAGCGCTGCGCCCCAAGCATCTGAGCGAATATGTCGGTCAGGAAAAAATTCGCGGGCAGTTGCAGATATTTATCGAAGCAGCAAGGCGGCGCCGGGAAGCGCTTGATCATGTGCTGTTGTTTGGTCCACCTGGCTTGGGCAAAACCACACTTGCCCACATTATTGCCAGAGAGATGGGCGTGAGCCTGCGTCAGACTTCCGGCCCGGTGCTGGAGCGCCCCGGCGATCTGGCGGCGCTGCTGACCAATCTTGAGCCCAACGACGTGCTCTTCATCGACGAAATCCACCGTCTCTCTCCGGTGGTGGAAGAAATTCTTTACCCCGCGCTGGAGGATTATCAGCTTGACATCATGATCGGCGAAGGCCCCGCGGCACGATCGGTCAAGCTCGATTTGCCGCCATTCACCCTGGTGGGCGCCACCACGCGCGCGGGCATGCTGACCAACCCATTGCGTGACCGCTTTGGCATTATTTCGCGGCTTGAGTTTTATACCGTGGAAGAGCTGACAAAAATCGTGACGCGCTCAGCGGGGTTGCTGAATGTGGAAATTTCGACGGATGGGGCGTTGGAAATCGCGCGCCGCTCGCGTGGCACGCCGCGCATTGTCAACCGCCTGCTGCGGCGGGTGCGCGATTTCGCTGAAGTCAAAGCCGACGGTTACATCACCCGGCCGGTGGCTGACGCGGCATTGATCATGCTGGATGTGGATCTCCTTGGCCTGGACGTGATGGACAGAAAGCTGCTGCTGGCCGTCATGGAAAAATTCGGTGGGGGACCGGTGGGCGTGGATAATCTCGCTGCCGCCATCAGTGAAGAGCGTGGCACCATTGAAGATGTGCTGGAACCGTACCTGATCCAGCAGGGCTACATGAAGCGCACGCCGCGCGGCCGCATGGCCACGGTCATCGCCTATCGGCATTTCGGCATGGCGCTGCCAAAGAATGGGTTGAGCGGAGAGCTGTGGGAAGATCAATAGCAATAGTGATCCTCGGTAGAACATTGGAATCGGTAGGAATAATCAGGGATTCATTCTATTTATTTCATTCCGGCACCTTTGTTTTCAAATTCAGATTCGCAATTTTTTGAAAGTATGAGAACAGCAGCGGAAAGCGGCTCATTCATGGTTAATTCGAGCAAGACTATTTTCACCCTGCCTGTCCGGGTCTATTATCAGGACACCGATGCGGGCGGAGTGGTTTATCATTCCACTTATCTTGATTTCATGGAGCGGGCCCGCTACGAATGGCTGCGGGAACTGGGATTTGATATTCATTCGCTGATTCAGGTTCACAAGGTTATTTTCATGATACGTTCGCTCAATATCGAATACTTCAAACCCGCTTTGCTGGACGATTCTTTACAGGTAGCCGTGCAGCCTACAGAGTTGGGCAGAAGCCGCATAACACTCTCCCAACATATACTGCGTGGTACTGTCACCTTGGCCGGTGCCACTGTCCATGCGGTATGCGTGGGTGCCGACAGTCTCAAGCCAGTGAGCGTGCCAGCGCCGCTGCGCCACAAACTTGGAAAATTCGCATGAGCGCATCGGTAACGCAGGATATGTCCCTTTTTCACCTCATCAGCAGCGCCAGCTTGCCGGTGCAGCTGGTGATGGCGCTGTTGCTGGTGACTTCATTTCTGTCTTGGTGGTTCATCTTTCGCAAGCTGTTTGTCATCCGTCAGGCAATGAAGCAGAGCGATGAATTCGAGAATGTTTTCTGGAAAGGTCCCGATCTCAATGCGCTCTTCCAAAGCGCCGCCAGTTCGCGCCATACGGCAGGGAGCATGGAACGGATTTTTGAGGCGGGGTTCCGCGAGTTCATCAAACACAAGCGCCAGCCGGGGATGGATATCAGCACGGTGATGGACGGCACCCGCAGGGCCATGCGGGCCACATACCAGCGGGAGATGGACAGTCTTGAATCGCACCTTTCCTTTCTGGCGACGGTAGGATCGGTAAGCCCTTACGTCGGCCTGTTCGGTACCGTCTGGGGAATCATGAATTCTTTCCGGGGTTTGTCCAACGTAACCCAGGCTACCATCGCTCATGTCGCACCGGGCATTGCGGAAGCATTGATAGCGACTGCGATGGGCTTGTTCGCGGCGATTCCCGCGGTCATCGCCTATAATCGTTATGCTAATAACATAGACCGGCTGGCGACCCGTTTCGAGAGCTTCATGGAAGAGTTATCCAATGTGTTACAGCGGCAGGCAACCGGATAGGATTTCAGAGGACGGATATTGTGACTGAGCGCCGCGCCAAACGCCGTCTGATGAACGAGATAAACGTCGTGCCATACATCGACGTAATGCTGGTATTGCTGGTGATATTCATGATTACGGCGCCGCTTATCAGCCCCGGTCAGATTGAATTGCCGCAAATTGGCAAATCCCTCACGCCCCCTGTTGCGCCACTGGAAGTGATCATAAAAGCCGACGGCAGCCTGAGATTGCACGACCGTGCCACGTCGGGCGGCGAACAAAAGGTCAGCCGGACGGAGCTGGTCGAGGCAATCAAACGGAAGCAGGCGCAAAACGCTGAGCAGGCAGTGGTGATTGCCGCCGACAAAAGTGTGCGTTACGAGGAAGTGACGAATGTGATGGACATTTTACAACAGCAGCAGGTAAAGAAGGTGGGGCTGCTGGCCAGGCCGAAATCTTGATGAGCGGGATGGCATTGCGAGGTTCCTCGCACATTGAGCCAGGGCGTGTACCGGCAGGCGTGCTGGCGGTATTGGTGCATATCATTTTTTTTGCGTTCATGATTTTTGGCCTCAACTGGAAAACCTATCCGCCGGAACCCATGATGGTGGATTTATGGAGTAATCTGCCTCAGCCGGAACAATCACCGGTGATCAAAGCAACGCCACCTCCGCCGGTGCCCAAGCCGGTCCAGCCGCCGCCCGACGCAAAGCCGTTGCCGCCGGAGCCAAAGATGCCGCCACCGCCCCCCAAGCCTGATATCGCCCTCAAGGAAAAGATTGAGCCCAAACCCATAGAAAAAAAGCAACCGGCACAAAAAGATCAAAAAGAGGCGAAAGAAAAAGAACTGAAAGCTCAAAAAGAGAAAGAGCAAGACCTGAAGGCCCAGAAAGAAAAGGAATTGAAGGACCAGCAGGCAAGGGTGGCCGCTGAAATAGAGCAGCTTCAGCGAGAGCAGGAAGCGCGAAACAAGCTTCAGGCGCAGGCGGCAGCGCAGTCCCGCCAAGGAAACGAGATAGCGGAATACAAGGCCAGAATACTGGCTAAAATCAAAAGCCATATTATCATGCCGCCCGATTTGCCAGGAAACCCGGTGGCGGAATTCGACGTTACCCTGCTGCCTGGGGGCGACATTCTCGATGTCAAATTGCGCAGAAGCAGCGGGTTTGCCGCCTTTGACAGTGCGGTGGAACGCGCCATCTTTCTGGCCAAGCCGCTCCCCTTGCCGCCCGACCCCGCAATGTTTCCAAAATTCCGTAATTTAAGCCTCAAGGTACATTATCGCGAATGACTGAGGTATACTCCACGGTACTATCGCGAACTCCTTGAGAGCTATTTCCATGCAGATTCGCTCGCCTGAATTTTCCCCGTATATCCTTGTCTTGTTCCTGTGGTTGATCGGTGCGCCTGCCCATGCCGCGCTCGACATCGAGATTTTTGGCGGGGGCGCGACACAGATTCCTGTGGCTATTGTTCCCTTCGCCGCGGAAGAAAGGCTCAATCAAGGCATTACACCGGTGGTGGCCGCAGATTTACAGCGCAGTGGCTTATTCAGAATGATTGATCCAGCGGGTCTTGCGCCACACGAACCGGTCGAGGTCGTTTATTCAGAATGGATCAATCGCGGTGCCAATGCACTGGTTATCGGCAGCACTACAGCCCTGCCCGGCGGACAGGTGGCCGTGCGCGTCCGTCTGCTGGACGTCGCAAAACAGGTGCAATTGGCCAGCTATACTGAAACCGTTCCTGCAGGACAGTTGCGTGCCGCCGCGCATCGGATAGCGGATCTGATTTATGAGAAACTGACCGGTGATGTGGGGGTATTCAGCACACGTATCGCCTATGTGGTGAAAGACGGTAAAAGATATTCTTTGCAGGTAGCGGACGCCGATGGGTTTAACGCCCAGCCGGTGATCGAATATACCGAGCCGATTATTTCGCCCGCGTGGTCACCGGACGGCAAGCAACTGGCCTACGTATCCTTCGAGAACAAGAAACCGGTGGTTTACATCCAGACCCTTGCCACGCGGACGCGCAAGGCAGTGGCGAATTTCAGGGGGAGCAACAGCGCACCGGCCTGGTCGCCGGACGGAAAGAGACTGGCAGTGGTGTTATCACTGGTAGGTGGTTCGCAGATTTTTTTGATTAACACCGATGGCAGCGGCTTGCAAAGATTCACCCAGAGTTCCGGAATCGATACCGAACCCAGTTTTTCGCCCGATGGCCAGTCGATCATTTTTACTTCCGATCGTGGCGGCAGTCCGCAAATCTATCGTATGCAAATAACGGGACGTCCATCCGGAATGGCGGAGCGCCTTACCTTCGAGGGTAGCTATAACGTCAGTCCCGAATACAGCCGCGATGGAAAAAGCTTTACTTTTATTCATCGCAATGGTGATAGATTCAATGTCGCGACACAGGATCTGGCAACCCGGCAGGTGCAACTGCTAACCGATTCGAAATTCGATGAGTCGCCCAGTTTCGCGCCCAATGGCAGAATCATTTTGTATGCAACCGAGGTAAAAGGCCGTGGTATATTATCTGCGGTATCAAGTGATGGCAAAACAAGACAGCAGCTTTCAACGCAAGCCGGTGATGTACGAGAACCGGCGTGGGGTCCTTTGCCAAGGCTGCAGTAGTTCCGAATCCGATATTTAGTTCAACTATAAAGGAATGCCCATGAAAAACATATTTGGCGTGTTATTGATCAGTTTGCTGGTGGCATGCTCCAGCCAGAGTACGAAGCCCTCCGCTGAAGTGGAGGACAAGTCCATCGGCACCCAGTCGGGGGCGGTGGAAAGCGGCGGTCCTACAACCGGGGCCGTACCCAACCTGAACCCGCTTACCGATCCAAACAATATCCTCTCCAAACGCAGCGTCTACTTTGACTTCGATAGCTATGTCGTGAAGGATGAATATCGATCTTTGGTACAGGCCCATGCCCAGTATCTGCGCGAGAACGGAAATGCCAGAGTGCTATTGCAGGGCAACGCCGACGAACGCGGCAGCCGGGAGTACAACCTCGCACTGGGTCAGCGCCGTGCCGACGCGGTAAGGAACGCCATGACGTTGTCAGGCGCCAAGGAATCCCAGATCGAATCTGTCAGCCTGGGCGAAGAGAAACCACGGGCAACAGGTCATGACGAATCCTCGTGGGCGGAGAACCGCCGCACTGATATCCGCTATCAGGGCGAGTAACGGTGCGGTTGCGCGCTTTCTGGTTATTGTTCCTGATCGGTTGTAATTCAAGTTACGCCGGGCTGTTCGACGACCAGGAAGCGCGCAAGCAGATTGCTACGCAGCAGACATTGATTGAAGATCTGCGCAATCAGGGGCGGACGCTGGAAACGCGCCTCGTCAAACTGGAGGCAGCCCTCAATGATCAACCGCTGCTGGAACTTCATAATCAGATCGAGACTCTCAGGCTCGACCTGAATAAACTGCAGGGGCAGATCGAAGTACTGGTCAACGAGAACGAGTTGGCAAAGAAGCGGCAAAAGGATTTTTACATTGATCTGGATAGCCGATTAAGGCGGATAGAACAGCCGGAAGAATCCGCCGCTTCGGAATCCCCACCTCCGGAATCTCCTGCGGCACCAGCTACCCGGTCTGAGGTCGCACCGGAACCAACCGTTGAGGCTCCGGCCAGGGTTGTTGCGGTGGTTCCACCTGCGGCAGGTGCTGCACCCACGGAAACCACGGAAAGCCGTGACTATGAGGCTGCCTACAGCCTGTTCAGGAATGCCAAGTATCAAGAGGCCATTTCAAAGTTCAAGCAATTTATCAAAAATTACCCCGGATCCAGTCTTGTACCGAGCGCTCATTACTGGACCGGTAATGCTTATTACGCGAAGCGTGACTTCAAGAACGCCATCGATACTCAGGAAAAACTGATCGCCGCTTTCCCCGCCAGCTCCAAGGCTCCTGATGCGATGCTCAATATTGCCAGTAGCCAGCAGGAAATGAATCAAAAAGCTGCTGCCAAGAAAACCCTGGAAAATCTTATTGCCAGATATCCAGGGAGCGACGCGGCACAAAAAGCCAAGCAGCGGCTGGCCACTAGAAAGTAGTGCACCAGGATCCTTTCGTGGTAATGGCGTACCGTTCTTAGATGGTTCATACCCCTTTTCCATTGCAGCACTCCATTACGCAACCTGCTGATGCGGTAAATTTACGCGTCAGCGAAATATTTTTTTCCCTGCAGGGAGAGACCAGCCGCGCCGGATTACCCACGGTATTTGTGCGTCTTACCGGATGTCCGCTCCGTTGCGGTTATTGCGACACCGGATATGCGTTCTACGGGGGTAAGAGCCTGTCAATTTCCACCATTCTGGCAGAGGTTGCCCGCTATGTGCCCCATTATGTTACGGTCACGGGTGGCGAGCCCCTGGCGCAGAAGGAATGCCTGGTATTGCTCAGGCTACTGTGCGATGCCGGTTACTCGGTTTCGCTTGAAACCAGTGGCGCCCTGGATATCTCCAGGGTGGATGCGCGTGTTTCCCGAATCCTGGACATCAAAACACCTGGCTCGGGCGAAGTGGAAAAAAACCAATGGTCCAATCTCGATCATCTTACCCGCCACGATGAAGTCAAGTTTGTATTATGCGATGAAGCGGATTATGAATGGGCGGTTGAAGCCATACGTGAGCGTAAGCTGGATCTCATTTGTCCCATCCTGTTCTCACCGGTTTATGACAAGCTTGATCCCGCAACGCTCGCGGAATGGGTGCTACGCGACCGTCTGCCGGTACGGGTCCAGATCCAGCTGCACAAGCTGTTGTGGGGTGAGGGGCCGGGGCGATGAGAAGCAGGCGGAAGCACTTCGCAAACCCGGATTCTTAGCGCCACCTGCCACCTTATGACAAAGGCTGTGGTGCTTTTATCCGGCGGACTGGATTCCGCCACTACGCTTGCCATCGCTCGCAGTCGCGGATATGAATGTTATGCTTTGAGCGTGGACTATGGACAGCGCCATGAATCGGAGTTGGCGGCAGCGGCGACAACGGCCCGGTTTCTCGGCACTCGTGAGCATAAAACCATGAAAGTCGATCTGGGCGAGATCGGCGGATCGGCGCTCACCGATGAATTCATTGCCGTGCCTACCGAAGGAACGAAAGCGGGAATCCCCGTCACCTACGTCCCCGCCCGGAATACCATCATGCTATCGCTTGCCCTGGCTTGGGCCGAGGTAATCAAAAGCCGCGATATTTTTATTGGCGTTAATGTGGTGGACTACTCGGGTTATCCGGATTGCCGGCCGGAATATATCGCGGCATTTGAAAAAATGGCGAATCTGGCCACTAAAGCTGCAATTGAGGGCGCCAGGCTGAGCATTCACGCACCACTTATCAATTTGTCGAAGGCGGAGATTATTCTGCTGGGAATTTCACTGGGCGTGGATTACAGCCTGACGGTATCCTGTTATCAGGCGGATGACACCGGATTGGCCTGCGGTGTATGCGATTCATGCCGATTACGCCAGGCGGGGTTTGAATCAGCGAATGTGCCGGATGTGACACGTTATCAATTCGGATCGGGCGGCTGAGGCCCTGTATTTAATTTTAATGATATGATTCACAAGACTTTTGTCCACCAGTCCGTTTTCGGTAAAAACCGCATTCAATTTGATTGATAGCTGCAAACCTGAGAATTGCGATGATAATTCGTACAGGTCATTCCATTCCGTATGATTCCCTGGCTTACTCCTGAATCTCGTTTTCCCCCGTTGAACTCCGCACTTCTCAAGCCCAATGGCTTGCTTGCCGCAGGTGGCGATCTCTCGCCACAGCGTCTGATCGAAGCTTACCGCTGTGGAATCTTTCCCTGGTTTAACGAGGGAGAGCCTATTCTATGGTGGAGCCCGGATCCGCGCATGGTGCTGTTTCCGGGCGAGCTTAAAATTTCTCGATCGCTAAGAAAAACGCTGAAGAAAAGCAACTATGAAATTCGTGTCGATAGCGCTTTTAGAGAGGTCATGCAGGCATGCGCCGCGCCACGCGGAGACCAGCCCGGGACGTGGATTCATGCGGGAATGATTTCAGCCTATGCTGCGTTGCATGAAATGGGAGTGGCGCATTCCGTCGAAGTGTGGATGCGTGGCGAATTAATGGGTGGGTTATATGGTGTTGCCCTGGGGAAAGTATTTTTTGGCGAATCGATGTTCTCCCGGATCTCGAACGCTTCCAAAATCGCATTCGTGCATCTGGTAAGACAACTGGAGCGCCGGGATTTCCACATGATTGACTGCCAAATGAAAACCGCACATCTCGCTTCTCTCGGCGGACGTGAAATTTCCCGGCACGAATTTGGTCAGAAATTAAAAGAATTGGTAAACTACACTGAGCAAGTTGAAAAATGGTGCTTTGATCATGAGCCAATTGAATGATCTGCCTTCATCGGTACTACAGTTTTACACTACCGCATCCTATCCGTGTAGCTATCTACCGGAGAAATTGGCGCGGTCCCAGGTGGCGACTCCCAGTCACCTGATCGATACAGGCGTCTATGGCAAATTGGTGAAGGCCGGCTTCCGCCGGAGTGGTGCCTTTACCTATCGTCCTTACTGCGATAATTGTCGCGCCTGCGTGCCCGTGCGGATCGTCGTTGACGAATTGATTCTCAGGCGTGCTCATCGCCGCTCCTGGAAACGGCACCAGCACCTGGTTGCAACGCAACACGATCTGTATTATCACGCCGACCACTACGCACTCTATCTGCGCTATCAGATGCGGCGCCACTACGGCGGGGGCATGGATCGCGACAGTCGCGAACAATACCGTCATTTTTTGTTGCCAAGCAATGTCAATTCCAGATTGGTCGAGTTTCACGAAAACGGACAGCTGCGCATGGTCAGCATCATCGACAAATTGCCGGATGGTATATCATCTGTCTATACCTTCTTCGATCCGGATGTGCCAGGGGCGAGCTTTGGTACCTACAATATCTTGTGGCAGGCGCAGCAGTGTCTCACACTACGGCTCCCCTATCTCTATCTCGGCTACTGGATCAAGGAAAGCCGGAAAATGGCCTACAAAGCCGGCTTTGGGCCGTTACAAGGCCTGACTGATGGACAATGGGGGCCGTTGAGCAATGTACAAGACAGAGGTCGCACATAGAAACTGTCGATGTTGGGCTCAACGATAAGCAGGCGTCTGATAGCAGTTCTATCGCTGCATTTTCCGTATGGCTGCCGCACGTTTTTCCAAAGGCGCTGCTTTGCTTGCGTAGCCAATATCACGATATAGCTGCGCCAAATTTTCAAGGCTCGTCGCAACATTTGGATGATCCGGGCCAAGCGTTTTTTCAGAAATAGCTAGTGCGCGCTTGAAAAGAGGCTCAGCATGCGGGAATTTCCCCTGGTCTCTATACAATCCTCCCAGGTTATTCAGACTGAGTGCCACGTTCGGATGATCCGGGCCAAGCGCTTTTTTTGAAATGATGAATGCACGTTTATAAAGCGGCTCGGCCTGCGCATACTGTTCCTGGGCCTGATATAGTTGACCCAGGTTGTTCAGGCTTATGGCGACATTGGGATGATCCGGGCCGAGAGCCTTTTCTAAAATTGCCAGCGCGCGTTTGAGAAGCGGCTCGGCCTGCGCATACTGTTCCTGGGCTTGATATAGCTGACCCAGGTTATTCAGGCTTATGGCGACATTGGGATGATCCGGGCCGAGGGTTTTTTCATCAATTGCCAATGCACGCTGATAGAGCGACTCGGCCTGCGTATATCGCTCCTGATTTCTGTACAGTGTTGCAAGATTATTCAGGCTTGCAGCGACTTCCGGGCTCTCCGGGCCAAAGGATTTCTCAAAAATAGCCAGTGCGCGTTTGAAAAGCGGCTCAGCCTGCGTATACTGACCTTGTGCATTATGCAACAAGGCAAGGCTATTCAAACTCGTGGCCACGTCAGGATGATCAGGGTTCCGGATTTGTTCGGCTGTTTGCAGCGCCTTCTTCGCGGTTGCAGTGGCACGGGCATAGTCCCCCTGCTGATAAAGTGATTCTACCTCCGAATTGAGCATCTCCCATTCCTCAGCGGCACGGGCGTACCCGCCAAGGGTCAGCAGAACGAGAACAAGAGAAAAAAAAACCTGCTTCATAAGTGCGTCCCCCTAAAAACCCCGCGGATGATAGTGAAGATAGTGAATAATCCGCGATGATATCCATAAACATGAGCAGAAATAGCCGGATCGGATGTAACCAAGGATACTCTGAATAGATCCCGTGGATTGCGGCAATATATCCCACGCAAGATCTCTTTACATATTACCCGAGGTGCAATGCCCCGACTCCTTTCGGTAGACACCGTTTTTCGATCGTTGTCACCCATCCCAGAATAATCGTTTAGCAGGCTCACTATAGTTCCGGGTTAAAATGGGACCATGCTCTATTCATTGATCCGTCCGTTGCTATTCAGTCTCGATCCCGAAACAGCGCATCGTGCTACGTTCAATGCGATTGAGAAAGTTCACCGGCTTGGACTGCTAACCGGTGGCCCGATACCTTGCCAGCCGCGCAACGTCATGGGTCTGGATTTTCCCAATCCCGTCGGAGTGGCCGCCGGAATGGACAAGAATGGTGAGCATCTTGAGGCGCTTGCGTCGCTCGGCTTCGGTTTTATTGAAATTGGCACCGTTACACCTCGCCCCCAGCCGGGAAATCCCCGGCCACGTTTGTTCCGCATCCCTGAGGCAAACGCCATTATCAATCGCATGGGCTTCAATAATCAGGGTGTGGACAATCTGGTGGCGAATGTCAGGCGGTCAAATTACTATGGCATACTCGGTATTAATATCGGCAAAAATTTCGATACGCCGGTGGAACGAGCCGCAGATGATTATCTGATTTGCTTGAGCAAGATCTATCGCCATGCAGGCTATGTTGTCGTCAACATTTCTTCCCCTAACACGCCCCATCTTCGTCAACTGCAAAATGCCGAGGAGCTGGATCATTTATTGGGACTGTTGAAATCGAAGCAAATGGAACTCGCCGACGAACACGCCAAATACACGCCCCTGGCGGTAAAGATTGCTCCCGATCTTGAGCCGCCGCAAATCGCGTCCATCGCGGCCTTGCTGATGAAACATCAGATTGACGGCATTATCGCCACGAACACCACGCTTTCCCGGACTGGTGTGGAAGCATTGCCTCACGCCAGCGAGAAGGGTGGGTTAAGCGGTGCTCCGCTTAGAGAACGTGCCACCGCGGTTGTTCGCCACCTGCATGGTGTACTGCAAGGGGCGATACCCATCATCTCCGTGGGCGGCATCATGTGCGCGGCGGATGCAAAGGAAAAAATCGACGCGGGCGCAAGCCTGGTGCAGATTTACAGCGGCCTGATTTATCGTGGCCCCCAGCTCGTGAGTGAAGTTGCTCGTGCGCTCTGCGCATCGTCCGTGCCAGATCTTTTATGCCCGGGTTCGGGATGAGCAGAGATTTGCTGATAGCGGATATCGATGCCATCCTGCCGCAAACACAGTGCCGTCAATGTGGCTTCTCTGGTTGTGAACCGTACGCGACAGCCATTGTGGAAGGCCGCGCCAATATTAACCAGTGCCCTCCCGGCGGGGAGCGAGGGATACACAAACTGGCGGAGCTGCTGGGAGTGAAACCACTCCCGCTAGATACCCGACATGGCGTGGCAAAGCCGAAGGCGGTAGCGGTTATCGACGAGCAAGTCTGTATTGGTTGTACACTTTGCGTCCTGGCCTGTCCGGTCGATGCCATCGTGGGCGCGGCCAAACAAATGCATACTGTGCTCGCCGCGGAATGTACCGGCTGTGAACTGTGCGTCGCGCCCTGCCCGGTGGATTGCATCAAGATGATTCCCCTTAAGCAGCCGGGCAGCAGCATCTGGGCTGACCCTTATGCCCTGCTCGATGATTCGCTGACGTACGAGGACCAGAAAAGAAAAGCCGCCGATCGCGCACGTGTGCGTTACCGGTTCAGATTAAAAAGGCTTGAGCGTGAAAAGCAGGAACAGGAAGAAAGGCTTGCACAAAAAAACGGAGTAGTGAAATCCGTAAATGGCTCCTCAAACGGTGATTTGAAGAAAGCTGCCATCCAGGCTGTATTGGAACGTGCCAAGGCTGACGGATAACTGAAGAGCCTAATAGTACTAATCGTAGTAGCTATTTCCCCAAAAATATATGAATTCAACCATTCGCCGCGAAATTTTTACCCGCTTCCAGGCGGTTAATCCTCATCCCACCACCGAGTTGGAATACGACTCCCCATTCGAGTTGCTGGTAGCGGTGGTGCTCTCCGCTCAAGCCACCGATAAGAGCGTGAATCTGGCAACCCGGAAATTGTTTCTCAAGGCCAATACACCGGAGAAAATTCTCGCCCTGGGTGAAGCAGGATTGCGGGATGCCATCAAGAGCATCGGCCTATATAAAACTAAAGCAAAGAACCTTCTGGCGACTTGCACTCTGCTCATTGAGGACCACGGTAGCAAAGTGCCCCAAACTCGAGAGCAACTGGAAAAATTGCCTGGCGTGGGACGTAAGACCGCCAATGTAATACTAAACACTGCATTTGGTGAACCCACTATCGCAGTGGATACCCATATTTTTCGTGTCGCCAACCGAACGGGAATCGCACCCGGCAAAACCGTACTCGAAGTGGAACTGAAACTCCTGAAGTGCATTCCAAGAGAATTCCGCCACGATGCCCACCACTGGCTCATTTTGCATGGACGCTATGTATGCGTAGCGAGGAAACCGAAATGTGCCATATGCATCATTAATGATTTGTGCGAGTACAAGGACAAAAATCTTTGATGAAAAACATCCCTGTTTTGGTTACGTCTTGAATGTTTAATCCCTCAAGAGAACAAGCGCGCCAATTTTTCTTCGATACCTGGCAAAAATACAGGGAGCGAGAGATGCTCTCCGCGATGGAAGGCATGGCGCTTGAGGTGATCTTGCAGCATCCGGAATACCATACCCTGCTTGACGACATAGAGCATTATCAAGACAAGGATTACTTGCCCGAAATGGGCGATACCAATCCTTTTCTGCATATGAGCATGCATATCGCCATCAGGGAACAACTTTCGATAGACCAGCCTGCGGGAATTCGCCAGCGATTTGAGCGATTGCTAACCAAGACCGGCGATGAACATGCCGTTATGCATCAAGTGATGGAGTGTCTGGCGGAAATGATCTGGCAAGCGCAACGCAGCCGATCAGCGCTGGATGCAACGGTTTACTTCGAATGCCTGGATCGGTGGGGTAATTGATCCGTACTTGATGAGTCGCGCGATCTTGTTTATCTGCACACTGGTGAGCGGACAGGAAAAAGTTCTTCCTGTTCGCTGGAGCTTCCGGACTTCCGTGGAGCGTATTGCGGCTAAACAAGAATACCCACAAGACATACGATGAAGACCATACTTAACTACGATCCCAAGAAGCGCAACACCATAAGCCTCAAATGAGCGTCAGATTTAGCCGCTCATTTGAGCCGCACAAAAGGGTGGTCGGCTTTGTCAGAAGGCTTGGCGCGGAAGGTCCGCCACTTTCGCCGTCACCGTTCGCGTGCCCTGTCTCGCAAAGGCGTCGCGCGGGCCGCCTGGTATCTATTCAGGCTCCCAATCAATATTTGGTTTTCAGACCAGATTGAGTAGCAAAATAGGCCGCCAGATTTTCAATGTCTTCTTTGCTTAACGCCGCAGCCATGCCTGCCATTATGGGATCTTTACGGGCACCTGATTTATATTCATTCAGGGATTTTTCAACATAGCTTGCATGCTGTCCGGCAATCTTCGGGAAAGCTGGGGCGGGACTGTTGCCATCAGGGCCGTGACACGCAGCGCAAACCTCAGCCGCCTTCTTCTTGCCAGCCTCGATATTGGCTGCTATCCCATGACCGGAAATCACAAGCAATGCACCGCTCACCGCGGCAATAACAAAATTTTTCATAAGGCCTTCCTTGCGTAATAAATAAATTATTTTCCGGAACCTGCATAATAAGCAGCCAAGTCTTCCATATCCTGGTCGGAGAGGGTGGCAGCGATGCCCTTCATGCTGGGATGATTGCGGGCATCCGTTTTATATGCCTGGAGCGCCTTGACCAGGTATTCCGCATGCTGGCCGCCGATTCGCGGGACGTTATATACCGTGGGATAGGATGTCCGGTATCCTTCTATGCCATGACAGCCGACGCACATGGCATTTTTCTGTTTTCCCGCTACCGGGTCACCGGCTGCATGAGCGGCGCCGGCAAATGCCAGAAGCAAACCCCATGCAAATATATTCACAATTGCTGGTCGTTTCATTATAAGTGCCCTCTTTTCAAAAAGAGCGACTCTAAACGATGTGTCATTCCTGGTCAACGAATAAAATAGCAGGATGTATGTGAACTTATTGTTACTTTTTTTGTCTTGGTGCTGATTGTTTCGCTTCCAGTTCTTCCCACCGGGTGAGATGTTTCATGAGTTCCGCCTCAATGACAGCAAGGCGCTCCTGCAGGGATTTGGCCTCCTCCGGGTAGTCACGGTAGATATCCGGGGAGCATAAGTGGCGGGTAATATCGGCTTGCTCGCGTTCCAGAGTCTCGATTTTTGCGGGTAACTCGTCAAGTTCGCGCGTTTCATTGTAACCCAATTTGACGCGGGTGACCGTTTCTTGCATTTTCTCGGTCGAGATAGGAGATCGTGGTTTGGTCGTTTGTGGCTTTATTGCTGTTTTCAAATGGCTTTTTGCCCGGACCCAATCTTCGTAGCCCCCCACGTACTCACGTAGTATGCCATTGCCTTCGAATGCGATTACCTGGGTTACCACATTATCAAGAAACTCCCGGTCATGGCTTACCAGGAACAGTGTGCCGGAATAGTTTTGCAGCAATACCTCAAGCAGCTCCAGTGTTTCGATATCCAGATCGTTCGTCGGCTCATCCAGGACCAGTATGTTAGCCGGGCGGGTGAACAACCTTGCCAGCAGCAGCCGGTTGCGTTCTCCGCCAGACAGCGATTTTACGGGCGAACGCGTCCGCGCGGGTGCAAACAAGAAGTCCTCCAGGTAACTGATAACATGCTTCTTTATCCCGCCGATGTCGATGAAATCGGAGCCTTGGCTAATCGTCTCGATCAGTGTCGCTTCCTCATCTAATTGTTCGCGCATCTGATCAAAATAGGCGACCGTGAGCTTGGTCCCTTGCCGTACGTTTCCCGCATCAGGCTGCAACTCACCCAGTATCAGCTTGAGTAAGGTAGATTTTCCCGCACCATTGGGCCCCAGCAACCCTACGCGGTCGCCACGCAGGATGCGGCAGGAAAAGTCTTCGATGATGATTTTATCGCCGTAGCTTTTGCTGACATGTTCCAGCTCGGCGACCATCCGGCCTGATCTCGCGCCTTCGTCGACGTTGAGACGAACGGTTCCCACCCGTTCGCGGCGAGCGGCACGTTCCAGCCGCAACGTTTCCAGCCGCCGCACCCTCCCCTCATTCCGGGTACGGCGCGCCTGGATCCCCTTGCGTATCCACACTTCTTCCTGCGCCAGCACTTTGTCGAATTTTTGATTATGAGTGGCTTCAACTTCCAGCAACTCCATTTTCTTCTGTTGATATTCAGCAAAATTACCGGGAAAAACCGTTAAATTTCCGCGATCGAGTTCGATAATTCGCGTTGCCACGTTATTAAGAAAGCGGCGATCATGGGTAACAAACAGTACGCTTCCGATAAAATCTCGAAGTAGTCCTTCCAGCCATTCGATAGAGAGAAAATCAAGATGGTTTGTCGGTTCATCCAGCAGCAGCACGTCGGGAGATATCACAAGCGCACGGGCCAGTGCAACCCGCTTTTTTAGCCCGCCGGAAAGCTGTCCGATCAACGCATCGGTGGGAAGGTTGAGTTTGTCAATGGCGGTTTCCACCCTTCCCTGAATACGCCATCCATCCTGGGTCTCCAGCTCGGTTTGCAAATCCTGTAGACGAGAAAGAAGTGCGCCGGTATCTCCCGTGCCGTCGCTCAAGGCATGAGAAACTGCATGGTAATCGAGTAATGTTTGACTGACCGCACCTAATCCCTTGGAGACTTCCTGAAATACGGTGAGAGCCGCATCCAGTTCCGGCTCCTGCGGCACGTAAGCCAGTCTCAAGGCGGGCGCACGCCAGATTTTGCCATCGTCCGCCTTGCTTTCTTCCGCCAGAATGCGCAGCAGGCTTGACTTGCCGCCGCCATTTCTGCCGATCAGGCCAATACGCTCGCCGGAATCCAGCTGCAAATCCACCTGATCAAGCAATGTATGATGTCCGAAAGCCAGACTGACTTTTTCGAGAGTGAGGAGAGGCATGATGGGGAAGCGCTATTTCAGCATAATTAACAGGGGGCGCAATTCTGCCATGCTTGACACGCCTTGGCAAAATCTATTCTTCGGTATCGGGGTATGCCTTGTTCGCTGACGGAGCGGGCTTCATCAAAAGTCAAGCGGTGGCCCCTGCCACATACCGTCTCGCGGCCGCGCGCGAGCGAGCGCCTGAATTGCGCCGCACCACCCCTCGCACGCGTTGCGTCCCGGCCGGCTGCGCCAGATATTCAACAACCCCTTGCACCTCGCATAGAAATGGAAAAATTGCATGACTCGCCGGCGTTGCAGGAGGTCTGGAGAATGATTACTGCAGATGAGCTTGTCGTCCGTCATGCCGCGGTCTGTCAAAATTACGGCTCCCCAGGCCTTGACTCGTATCCGTGTACCATACGGCAGGCGTGGACCCAGCACCACTGCATCGAGAAGGTCACCCTCGAGGCCCACGTAACTCGGTACAGAGCCGTAGTTGAAGGGACATGGCAAGGGTGAGATAAAATCAATGCTGCCCGTGGAGCCACGTTTAAGGAAGCTGCCTCGCGGAACCTCGATTACCACCTCCACTACCGGGGGTTCGGGCGGCGTCCCCTGGTCTGCGTGTGGGGGATAGCAATCCGTGGCACTCACGGTCTGAATCCCCTCAACGTTTGTCGTATTCTCAACCGGACTCCCGGACCTCACCCTCATTTTTCTCCACCAGCAGGGTATGCAATCTGCGGCTATCGGCGCGCAACACAATGAACTTGAGAGCGCCAACGGTAACCGATTCACCACGTTTGGGAAGCCTGCCGAATTTATTCAGTATCAGGCCACCGATAGTATCGTAGTCCACGTCACTCAACTCCGCTCCAAGCCTTTCATTAAAATCTGCGATTTCGGTCACGGCTTTCACCCGGTAACCGCCGCCGGGATCCGGTACGATGTTGTCTTCTACTTGGTCAAAATCGTGTTCGTCCTCAATATCGCCGACGATTTGTTCCAGTACGTCTTCGATGGTTATCAACCCCGCCACGCCCCCGTATTCATCCACAACGATGGCTACGTGATTGCGGCTGCTGCGAAAATCCTTGAGCAACACGTTGAGGCGCTTGGATTCCGGAATAAATACCACCGGTCGCAGCATCTCACGCACGTTGAACTCTTCCTGGCTGGCATAATAACGCAGCAGATCTTTTGCCAATAGGATGCCGATCACATTATTTTTATCATTTTCGATGACAGGAAAGCGCGAGTGAGCGGTTTCGATAATCAAGGGAATAAACTTGTCCGGAGGTTCGCTGATGTCGATGACATCCATTTGCGAACGCGGGATCATGATATCGCGTGCCCGCATTTCAGATACTTGTATTACCCCCTCGATCATGTTCAGCGCATCGGAATCAAACAGATTTCGCTCATAGGCGGAGTGCAGTAATGCCACCAGCTGCTCACGGTCTCCAGGTTCGCGCAGAACCAAAGCACTGACGCGCTCGAGCCAGCCAGGTTTGGGAGGATCATCCATATTAATGTGCCGGTTAATAGATAAGATGTAGGTTAATCGAGGGTGGCATGGATAAGGAAGCCATTCCGTTCAGAATCAGGGTTCTTCAGCGTTCCCTCCAGTATCTTTGTAAGGATCGTCATGTCCCAGCTTCATGACAATATCGGTCTCCAGCTTCTCCATTATCATTGCGCCGGCATCACTGTCATGGTCATAGCCCTGCAGATGCAAAACGCCATGCACGGTAAGGTGGGCATAATGTGCTGCCAGAGTTTTATCCTGCTGCGCCGCTTCCTTTTCCATGATGGGGGCACACAGCACGACATCGCCGGACAGAGGTGGAACATCGCTATATACGAAAGTCAGCACGTTGGTAGCGCAATCTCTACCGCGGAAATCCCGGTTGAGATTGTGACCCTCTGCTTCATCCACAATGCGCAGCACAATCTCGGCATCTTGCATCAGCGCAGCTTTGACCCACCTGCGGAATTGCGACCGGGCCGGAACATTCTTGTCGCGAGTTGCGTATTGGGTTGTCAATTTCAGCTTGGCTTCCTTGTGAGTAACCCCTTCGGAAAGCTTGGAAACGCTACTCCTGTTTTTCATATTTCTCGTAGGCGTTTACAATTCTTTGTACGAGCGGATGTCGCACCACATCCTCAGCACCAAAATAGGTAAAGGAGATACCGCGCACCTTTCCAAGAACCTGCTTGGCCTCTACCAGGCCGCTTTTCTGATGCTTGGCCAGATCAATCTGCGTGACATCGCCGGTCACCACTGCCTTGGAGCCGAAGCCGATACGGGTCAGGAACATTTTCATCTGTTCCGGAGTCGTATTTTGCGCTTCATCAAGAATGATGAACGACTGATTCAAGGTGCGTCCGCGCATGAAAGCCAGCGGTGCAATTTCAATTGCGTTGCGCTCGAACTGTTTGCCGGTTTTATCAAATCCCATCAGATCGTAAAGTGCATCGTAGAGTGGGCGCAAATAGGGATCCACTTTCTGCACCAGATCACCCGGCAGGAAACCCAAACGTTCGCCCGCCTCCACCGCCGGGCGCACCAGAACAATGCGCGCCACCATGTCGCGTTCAAGCGCGTCGACCGCGCTTGCCACAGCAAGATACGTTTTGCCGGTGCCGGCCGGACCAATGGCAAATGTAATGTCATGCTTCTGGATTTGTTGCAGATATTGAATCTGACGCGGCGTCCGGCCGCGCAAATCGCTGCGCCGGGTAATCAGCACCGGCACGGCCGGTTCTTTTGACCTGGTGTCGACGGTGGCCTTTACCGAAGGATGAGGATTCATCACCTCGATCAAGCCCAATTGAATTTGCTCGATACCCAGATGATGTTGCGCCTGACTATAAAAATTTCGCAGCGCTTCTGCGGCAAGCGCGGTTTGGGCCGATTTGCCATGCAAACTGAAATGCTCTCCCCGGCGTGCAATAATGACATCAAGCACGGTTTCGATCTGCTTGAGATTCTCATCAAGCGCCCCGCACAGGTTGGCAAGGCGCTGATTATCGATCGGTGAAAATGAGATTTCGACAGGCTGGGGTTTCAAAGGCTCGGTGCAGCGATTGTAAGGGCTTAATTCTCGCAGTGACCAGCGCGCTTTGCAAGAAATGAAGATACAAACCGGATTTCAATACTATTCACCATATGCCATTGCCCATGCTGCTCGAGATAATTTTCGGGCCGGGCTGGCGAAATATCCAAGTCAGCAGTTTGCCCGATTTGAAGGAAAACTAGCTGCAAAAGCGTCTGATCAGCCGACATTTCACCACTTTTTGAGTGGCAGAAAAACTATGGGCCTTCAAAATCCGTTCTTACCCATTATTTTTTGCTTTAATTCATCAAGTCCGGCAGGCTGCTAGCACTCAGCATTTAAGATTTCACCCCGCAATGAATGGGATAGCGCGGCGGTAATTTGGATATTCATAAAATGACCGACTTTTACCGGATCTCCCGGGAAATTCACCATGCGATTGTTGTCGGTACGCCCGCAAAGCTCGTCGGCGTTCTTTTTGGATACACCTTCCACCAGAACGCGCTGTATTGAACCAATCATGCGTTGGCTGATGGCTTGCGCCTGCTGTTCGATCTTCCCCTGCAAGCGTTGCAGGCGCTCCAATTTGATTTCGTAGGGAGTATCGTCAAGCAGCCCCGCGGCGGGCGTGCCGGGGCGCGGACTATAAACGAAGCTGAAGGAATCATCGAAGTTTACGTTTTCAATCAGTTTCATGGTCGCTTCGAAATCGGCTTCGGTTTCACCGGGAAAGCCGATAATAAAATCGGATGTAAGGGAAATATCAGGGCGGGCGGCGCGGAGCCTGCGAATGATGGATTTATATTCCAGCGTGGTATAGCCACGTTTCATCGCCCCCAGTATCCGATCCGAGCCCGACTGAACCGGCAAATGCAAATGACTTACCAGCTTCGGCAATTTCATATAGGCATCAATCAGCCGCGAAGTGACTTCTCTGGGATGGGACGTTGTGTAACGAATGCGTTCGATACCGGGAATTTCACTGATGTATTCAAGCAACAGCGCCAAGTCCGCAATTTCACCTTCTTCCGCATGCTCCATCGCCCCTCGGTATGCGTTCACGTTCTGCCCCAGTAGCGTCACTTCCTTGATTCCCTGATTTGCCAGTCTCGCGATTTCCACCAGCACATCGTCCAGAGGGCGCGAGATTTCCTCACCCCGCGTGTAAGGCACCACGCAAAAGCTGCAATACTTGCTGCACCCCTCCATAATGGAAACGAAGGCAGTCACGCCTTCGGACCGTGCGGGGGGCAGATGATCGAATTTTTCGATTTCGGGAAAGGAGATATCCACCTGCGGACGACCGGTAGCATGACGTGCCGAAATCAATTGCGGCAACCGGTGCAGGGTTTGCGGACCAAATACCAGATCCACATATGGCGCGCGCTTCACGATTTCAGCCCCTTCCTGGCTGGCGACGCAACCCCCCACGCCGATGAGCAGATTGGGATTGGATTTTTTCAGATGCCTGACACGTCCGAGATCGTGAAATACTTTTTCCTGGGCTTTCTCTCGTACTGAGCAAGTGTTGAACAGAATTACGTCGGCATCGGCGGGATTGTCGGTTTTCTCCATGCCTTGCGCAGCATGCAGCACGTCCGCCATTTTATCCGAGTCGTACTCGTTCATCTGGCAACCAAAGGTTTTGATGTAAAGTTTTTTTACCATGAATGTACCGGGAGCCTTATTAATTTATCCTGAGGATGCCGCTGCCGATGCGTGCGACAGCATGGCTTTACGTGACTTGGTTATCCGCTGTTTCTCAACCCGGCAGCCACACCGTTAATGGTAAGCTGTATGGCGCGCTTTACGGTATCGGCGGCATCACCCGAGCGATAACGGCGTAACAGTTCTACCTGCAAATGATTGAGCGGATCAATATAGGGGGTGCGGTTACGAATGCTGCGAGCCAGCGTAGGATTGTCCTGCAGCAGCTCTGTGCGGCCCGTTACCGCGAATAACCATTTTACGCTGCGATCCCACTCCGCCTGGATGCGACCGAAAATTTCCTCACGTAGCCCGATATCGCTAACCAGTTCAGCGTAACGTGAGGCGATACCCATATCCGTTTTTGCCAGCACCATGTCCATGTTGGAAAGCAGTGTTTGCATGAAAGGCCAGGTGCGGTGCATTTCCTGTAGAAGTTCAAGTCCTTTTTCACCTTGGCCTTCGCGCCGGACAAATGCTTCCACGGCCGTACCAAAGCCGTACCAGCCGGGAATCATCGCACGATTGACACTCCAGCTGAAAACCCAGGGAATGGCGCGTAAATCTTCTATAAGATCGGATTGCTTGCGTGATGGCGGGCGGCTGCCGATATTGAGTCCAGCGATCTCCCTTATCGGCGTGGACTCTTGAAAGTAACGTTTAAAGCCCGGGGTCTCATAGACCAGATTGCGATAAGCCGCGAACGCATCGCGGGCCAGAACCTCCATGATCAGGTAATATTCGGCGGCGCGCTCACCAAGGGGGTCGTGGCTTAACAACGTGGCCTCGACCGTGGCGGCGACTAACGTTTCGAGATTGCGCCGCCCGATTTCCGGGTCGGCATATTTGCTGCCGATGACCTCACCCTGCTCGGTGATGCGTATCTGACCATTGACGCTACCCGGGGGCTGAGCCAGTATCGCCTGGTAGCTCGGACCCCCGCCACGTCCGACGGTGCCGCCGCGCCCATGAAAAAGGCGCAATTCAACCTTATGCTTGGCAAATACCTTGGTCAGCTCGGTTTCGGCTTTGTAGAGCTCCCAATTGGCAGTAAGAAAGCCACCATCCTTGTTGCTATCGGAATAACCCAGCATGACTTCCTGAACGTTGCCGCGTGAATCCAAGAGCTTGCGATAATAGGGCAGCGAGAACAAATCGTCCATGACACGGCTGCACTCGCGCAAGTCCGCGATGGTCTCGAACAAAGGAATGATATTGACATGAAGATGGGGGATTTCCCCGGCTTGCAACAGCCCCACCTCCTTCAACAGCAATGCAACCTCGAGTATGTCGGAAATGCCGTCAGTTTTGGAAATAATATAATTTGGCAGCGCGGCACGGCCGAAGCGCCGTTGAATTTCCGCTGCCGCTTGCAGTATGCATAGTTCGCTCTGGATGAGCTCGGAATAATCCAGATAAGGCGAACGCAGGGGGCGAGGACTGGTGATCTCGCTCAGCAGCCACCGTATGCGTTCCGCCTCTGTCAGCTCGGAATAGCCTCTTTGATGTGCCCCGTACTCGAACAATTCCGCCACTACCTGCTCATGCACATTGCTGTGCTGGCGCATGTCCAGCGGTGCGAGATGAAAGCCGAAGACCTCTGCAGCCCGTCGCAGATGACGTAAATCCCCGCGCGCCAGCAAGTCTGATTTGTGCTGCTTCAGGGAGTGAATGACAATCTCCAGATCATGAACAAAATCAGTGCCTTCCGCGTAAGGCGCGGCGGGGCCGACGGGCCGCCTTTGCCTAATGACGTGACCGAGTTCCTGACTGGTAGCGGCAAGACGCGCATAAATACCGATTAAGGCGCGCCGATAGGGCTCATCGATGCGGCTGGGAGCGCGGTCCGGAGATGTCTCGGATAATGCCGCAAGCTCGTCATCCACGCCTACCAGGCGCTCTGTGAGGCTCAGCCGGCGGCCGATCAGGTGCACTTCGCCCATGTAATAATCCAACGCCAGCGCCGATTGACGTTCAGCCGCGTGCAGCATTACCTCATGGGTAACGAAGGGATTGCCGTCGCGGTCGCTTCCTATCCAGCTGCCGATGCGTAAGAACGGTGGAATGTGTGGTGCATCCGCGCCCATTCGGCGTTCGAGCAAATCCTCAATTTCCGCGTAAAGACGCGGTACCTCGGTAAGAAAAGTATATCGGTAATAGGCCAGGCCATTCTTGATTTCGTCATACACTGAAAGACGTTCCGGACGCAGCATGCGAGTTTGCCATAATATCTGAATGGCGGAGCGCAACCCCTCTTCGTTGCTGCGTAATTCGTCGGGTGTTAGCTGAATGCGATCACGCTCATTCAACAGATGCGCAATGGTCAACTGACAATCAAGTATGCTTCTGCGCTGTACTTCTGTGGGATGGGCGGTCAAAACCGGTGAAACCAACGCTTTGGCGAAGAATCCGGTTAAGGCCGCACCATCGGTTCCACTGGAGAAGACTCGATCAAGCGCCAGCGCCACGCTACCCGCCTGGGGGGGCGACCCTGCTCGAAGATGAGTACGGCGTCGACGATTGTGATGCATGTCCTCGGCAATGTTTGAAAGCTGAGAGAAGTGGCTGAATGCGCGCACGACCGCCACAGTGGCCTTGTTACTCAACTGATTGAGTATCATATCCAGCTCCTGCCGCGCCTTGGGATCCTGTTCGCGGCGAAAGCGAATCGCGGTTTGGCGGATATTTTCGACCAGATCGAAAGTGGGCTCACCCTCCTGCTCGCGCAATGTGTCGCCCAGCATGCGTCCCAGCAGGCGGATGTCCTCACGCAAGGGATCATCCTTTACCGGCCTGTCTTTTTCATCGGTATGATTTGTATCGATACCTCCATTCTGCGTAGCAAATGAATTCATGACTCAGTTTTCCCTTGTGACGTACAGGCGAGCAGATGCCCTAAGCACTTCAATCCAGGCTGGCGGCCGGCGTGCTAAAATGAACACTGGAAAATGATCCCGTAATTTACTTACTGTAATAATAATGTCCAATTCGTCCATCCCCGCAAAAATCATTATCGCTACACGGGAAAGTGCTCTTGCCTTGTGGCAGGCAAATTTCATCCGGGAGCGACTGTCGAAATTATACCCACAAACCGAGTTCAACATATTCGGGATGACTACTCGCGGCGATCAGATACTTGATATGTCCCTCTCCAAGATCGGCGGTAAGGGATTGTTCATTAAGGAACTGGAGCAAGCGCTGGAGAATAACTGCGCTGATATTGCGGTACATTCGATGAAGGATGTACCGATGGATATGCCGGAAGGATTCGTGCTGGCCGCCATCGCTGAACGCGAAGATCCGCGCGATGCCTTTGTTTCCAATCAGTACGCCAGTCTTTCCGAGCTTCCTTCGGGCGGCGTAGTGGGGACTTCCAGTCTGCGACGCGAAAGCCAGTTGCGCGCGCGCTTTCCGCATTTGCAGGTGAAGCCTCTACGTGGCAACGTGCAGACCCGCTTGCGTAAGCTGGATGACGGACAGTTCGCGGCGATTATTCTGGCCGCGGCGGGTCTAAAACGACTGGGTCTGGCTGATCGTATTACCGCACTATTGAGTCCTGAATTGAGTTTACCGGCAGTGGGCCAGGGAGCGTTAGGAATTGAGTGCCGGGCCGATCGGGCGGACTTGATCAAGCTTATGCAGCCATTGCATCATCCTGAAACTGCTCAGTGCGTGGAGGCCGAACGCGCCATGAGCCGGGCGTTGGGTGGAAGTTGTCAGGTACCACTGGGTGGTTTTGCGGAAATTACCGCGGGAGTATTGCGGCTGCGAGGGTTTGTCGCGAGTCCTGACGGAACCCGCATGATAAGTAACGAATTAAGCGGTGAGCCTGAAGCGGGCACGGGTATGGGTGCGCAACTGGCGCGGAATCTGAAGGAGCAAGGAGCGGCGGAAATTCTGGCAGCGCTGGAATCGACCATGGTTGCACCCGTGAGCCATCCGTGAGCAAGCCGCTGACCGGGATCAGTGTCCTGGTCACGCGCCCGGCGCACCAGGCGGAGGGTCTTGCCGCCAGGATTCGTCTGGCGGGAGGTAACCCGGTCCTGTTTCCGGTGCTTGAGATCGTCGATATAGGGGACCAGCGTCCGTTACTGGATCTGGTTGCGCGCCTCGATGAATTCGATCTGGCGATTTTTATCAGCCCCAACGCGGTCAACAAGGCGATGAGCGTGATACAGGCAAAACGGTCCTTGCCGCCGACCTTGAAAGTGGCCGCCGTTGGCCAGGGAACCACCAAGGCGCTGGGAAATTTTGGCATCGATGAGGTAATCGTGCCGGCCTTACGTTTTGATAGCGAGGCGTTACTCGAAATGACCGAATTGCAATGGGTCCAAGGTAAACGCGTCGTCATCTTTCGTGGAGACAGCGGGCGCGAGTTGCTGGGGGATAGCCTGCTGAAACGGGGCGCCATGCTTGAGTATGCGGAATGTTACCGCCGCGTCCGGCCTGATACCGATATTGAGCCGCTACTGCGAGCAGGGGCAAGAGGCGAGATAAATGCGATTACCATAACAAGTAGTGAAGGGTTGCGCAATTTATTCGATATGGTTGGCGAGCCAGGTCAATTATGGTTCAAGAAAATACCATTGTTCGCATCCCATGAACGCATAGCACAAATCGCAGGAAAACTCGGATTTGATCAAGTCATTCTTACCGCTGCAGGAGATGAAGGTTTGCTGCAAGGCCTGTTAAATTATTTCCGGCTAGAAGGCAACGGCGGCGATTGTGTTTCCAGAAAATCATGAGTGCGGAAATTCAACAGACCGAAACCGATAAGCCGCGTGGATTACGCAAGGGAATACCCAGGATATTGCCCAAGCATATCAATCCGGTTTTGATTTTTGTCTTGATTTTTACCCTCATTGTAGCGTGGCAGTGGTACGACACCCGTGATCAGATTGCGGGCTTGCAGCTTGAGTTGGCAAAACGCCTGGCTGAGGCGAATACCTCGGGAAAAGAGTCGCGCAATCTTGCAACGGAAGCGACCGAGGCCGGGCGCCGTGCGGAAACAAAACTCAGCATGCTCGAGGCCAGGCTGGCCGAATCGCAGAGCCAGCAACTCGCCCTGGAGGCACTCTACCAGGAGCTTACACGTAATCGTGATGAAGTGACGCTGGAGGAGGTGGAGCAATTGCTGCTTATCGCCAGTCAACAACTGCAACTGGCAAGCAATGTCAAGGCTGCCCTGATCGCAATGCAAGAGGCCGATGCCCGCCTGCAACGTATCGATCGCCCGCAGCTATCTCCCTTGCGTAAAATCCTGGCAAAAGACATGGATCTCCTGAAAGCGGCGCCATATGTCGATACCGTGGGAATCAGCCTGCGTCTGGACAATCTCGCTGCTGCATCCGAAACATTGCCATTGGCGATGGAGCTTCGTCCGCCGGAACGCAGTTCTTTCCCGGCCCAGGCTCCAGCAGCGGAAAACGTGTGGCTCAAGTTTCTGCGTGAGGCATGGGAGGACGTGAAGCGGTTGGTGCGTATCCAGCGCATGGATAAGCCGGATGTCGCGCTGTTATCGCCCACCCAGGCCTATTTTTTGCGTGAGAATTTGAAATTGCGCTTATTGTCGGCCCGGCATGCGTTGCTTGCCCGCGATGGAGCCAGTTTCAAGGTTGATATCAACACTTCCCTGGACTGGATCAACCGGTATTACGACAACAAATCGGAAGCAGTCGTCAATATGCTGGAAGTACTGTATCAGTTGCAAGACAGTCAGATTGGCATCGAATTGCCCGGTATTTCCGCGAGCCTCGATGCGGTGCGCAATTACCGTCTTGCGCACGAACGGGCAAATAGATGATCCTGAATCTGGTGGTTGATCGCGTATTTATCAGGTTAGCATGATGATTCACAAAGGTTTTACGTATTACTCGACCGTCATCCATGTGGTCAGCCTGCCACCGGATCCAGCATGAAGTGGGTGCTCTGGCTATTGGCGTTGTTTGCCGCGGCGGTAGCAGTAACGCTTGCAACCCGATACAACAGCGGTTATGTGTTGGTGGTGGCCCAGCCTTATCGCATTGAATTATCACTCAATCTGCTCGTGGTATTGCTGGTGATACTGGTTTTTATTGCCTATTTCGTAGTGCGCCTGGCGATCATCGCCCTGCGACTGCCAGCAGAGGTAAGCGAGTTGCGCCTGCGCCGGCGTCGCGAAAACGCACAAAAGATGTTGCTGGATGGTCTCAAGGCCTTCTTTGAGGGCCGTTACGCCAAGGCGGAGAAAGCATCCGCTACGGCGCTGGAACTGCGAGAATCACCCATGGCTGGTGCGATCAACGCCATGGTTGCCGCGCGTTCCGCACATGAACTAAGAAAATATTCTCAGCGTGATGAGTTTATAGCCATTGCGGAAAATATTGCACCAGAAGAGGTTGTGCTGCGCCTTATGACGCAAGCCGAACTACTGCTGGATGAACGCCGCCCTGGAGAAGCCCTGAAAATACTGCAATCCTTGCGTGCAACGGGCGCGCGTCAGCACACTGCCGCACTGCGTCTGGAATTGAAGGCGCAACAGGGGTCCAAAAACTGGGATGCGGTATTGGATCTGCTGCGGCAACTGGAACAGCGTAATGCCTTCGATAAGACGCTGATACGGCAATTACGATGCAGCGCTCATGCGGAAAATCTCAAAAGCAGGATATTGAATCCGAATGCATTGAAGGAATACTGGCAAACAATATCCCCGGCGGATAAGAACGACAGCAAACTCGCCGCTACTGCGGCTCACGCGTGCACGGCGATAGGCGATTGCGCGACTGCTCATCAGATTATCGAGCAGAGTCTGGACAGACAGTGGGATTCCGAATTGGCCGGGCTCTATGCGGAATGTCTGGAAGCCGATGCAATCAGTCAGATTGAGCGCGCCGAAGGATGGCTTGAGGCTCATCCCAATGATGCGAGTCTGCTGCTTGTTCTCGGCAAACTTTGCGTTCATTGCGAACTGTGGGGTAAAGCCCAGAATTATCTGGAAGCGAGCTTGTCGGTGGAACCGAACTATCCAACCTATCTCATGTTGGCCCAATTAAATGAGAAAATTGGCAGACCCGAACTGGCAAAGGATCACTACAGTAAAGGACTGGAACTTGCGTTGAAGCGGCTGGAGCGTATGGGGGGATAAGACCAGCGGAATTATCCAGCCCGAACTGTTAATGCGGGCGAGCTAAGAACTTAGGATCCTGGGGCGCTGGTCGAAGCGGTGGATGCGATAAATGCATCGGAAAAGAATTCATCTTCTGGCAGGCCGCGCAGTCGGATGAAATCCGTATGGGCGGCCTCGACCATTGCCGGCGCGCCGCAGGCATATACCTGATATCCGGCGAGATCCTCGAAGTCCTGCAGCACGGCTTGATGCACCAGGCCGGTTCTTCCGTGCCAGTTATCCGTCGGAAGTGCTTCCGATAGAACCGGGATAAAAGTGAAATTGTCGTGTTCCTGCTGCCAGCTTCCCGCCAGATTCGCCATATACAGATCCGCTTTTGTGCGATTGCCCCAGTAAAGTACCATTTGCCGCTCGCTGCCACGCAGATTTCGCACGTAAAAGGCGTGTTCAAGTATGCTTTTAACCGGCGCAAAGCCGGTGCCGCTGGCCACGAATATAATCGGTTTGTCTGAATCTTCGCGCAGGAAGAACGTACCGAGCGGTCCCTCAAAACGCAGGATATCCCGTTCCTTCATGTGCGTGAACACATGTTCGGCGAATGTGCCGCCGGAGTAGTTGCGGACATGCAGCTGCAGCAGTTCATCGTCATGAGGTGCGTTAGCCAGCGAAAAACTCCGGCGTTTGCCATTTTTCATGAAAATATCGATATATTGCCCGGCAAGAAACTGCAATCGTTCATTGGTGGGAAGCTTGAGGGAAATAACCATTACGCTAGGCGCGACGCGTTCCAGCTTATGTACGCGGCACGGCAGGGTTTTGATCTTGATGTCCTTGATTGCGCCGATTTCGCGGCATTGGATTACCAGGTCCGATAACGGCACGGCGCGGCAAAATAATGCCATGCCCGCCCGCTTCTCAATTTCCGTCAGCGCATCTTCATTATGGCTGCCGAAATCGACCGTTCCCTGTATGATTTTGCCCTTGCAAGTGCCGCAGGCTCCATTGCGGCAACCGTAGGGGAGCGGGAAACCTTCGCGCAGCGCGGCTTCCAGCACTGTTTCGCCGGGCTGGGCGCGTAAGACGTGCCCGCTGGGCTGGATGGTTATTTGATGCGACATTCGGTTACGAGTGAGTCAACAAAGATAAGAATTACAGGCAGTAAATAAATGTTATGAAACGAACACTTTTAATTGTGGGTTGCGGCGATAT